>NZ_VJZP01000016.1:0-1179 GCF_007097265.1 Flavobacterium gawalongense
GCTATCGTTGGAACTTGACTGTCTACTACTGTAACTGATTGTGTAGAAGTTGCTGTATTACTATTTCCGTCTGTTGCGGTCCAAGTTACGGTGTTTAGTCCTTTCACCAAGCTTGCTGGTGAACGTGTTACGGTTACCGTTGTACAATTATCTGAAGCACTTGGAGCTGTTAATTGAGAACTTGCATAGGTGCAAACTCCCGCGTCTGCATTGACACTGATAGCTGTTAAAGTTGCTATCGTTGGAACTTGACTGTCTACTACTGTAACTGATTGTGTAGAAGTTGCTGTATTACTATTTCCGTCTGTTGCGATCCAAGTTACGGTGTTTAGTCCTTTCACCAAGCTTGCTGGTGAACGTGTTACGGTTACCGTTGTACAATTATCTGAAGCACTTGGAGCTGTTAATTGAGAACTTGCATAGGTGCAAACTCCCGCGTCTGCATTGACACTGATAGCTGTTAAAGTTGCTATCGTTGGAACTTGTGTATCGGTAACGGTAATGGTCACAGCCGAGGTATAAGCAGAATAACAATTCACACCATCCTGAGTGGAAACGGTCCTTCTTTGGTAACTGGTTGTGGCCGTCAATGATGACGGAGAATAGGTGTCCGCAGTTGCTCCGCCTATTGTCACATAACTTCCGCTCGCGTTGGTTTGCCATTCATAGCTAATAGTTCCTGAACCTGCACCCGCTGTTGTAGAAGTGAGTGTTGCTGGTGTGGCGCCATTGCATATTGTTTGTGCTGTTCCAATGGCTCCGGCGGTAACAGGACTTTGTACCGTTATAGTAATAGGTGTTGTATATGCTGAATAACATAGAACGCCATCTTGAGTGGAAATGGTTCTTCTTTGGTAACTGGTTGTCGCTGCCAATGATAGTGGAGAATAGGTGTCCGCAGTTGCTCCGCCTATTGTCACATAACTTCCGCTCGCGTTGGTTTGCCATTGATAGCTAATAGTTCCTGAACCTGCACCCGCTGTTGTAGAAGTGAGTGTTGCTGGTGTGGCGCCATTGCAAATCGTTTGCGCTGTTCCAATGGCTCCGGCGGTAACAGTACTTTGTACCGTTATGGTAATAGGTGTTGTATATGCTGAATAACATAGAACGCCATCTTGAGTGGAAATGGTTCTTCTTTGGTAACTGGTTGTCGCTGCCAATGATAGTGGAGAATAGGTC
>NZ_VJZP01000016.1:1186-76970 GCF_007097265.1 Flavobacterium gawalongense
AACATAGAACGCCATCTTGAGTGGAAATGGTTCTTCTTTGGTAACTGGTTGTCGCTGCCAATGATAGTGGAGAATAGGTCTCTGCAGTTGCTCCGCCTATTGTCACATAACTTCCGCTCGCGTTGGTTTGCCATTCATAGCTAATAGCTCCTGAACCTGTACCCACTGTTGTAGAAGTGAGAGTTGCTGGAGTACTTCCATTACATATGGTTTGATCATTACTGATGGTTCCAGCAGTTAGAACAGATTGTACGGTTACTATATTAGTTTCTATATTAGTTATAATAGTGCCAGTTGTAGTTGTAACTTCTAATGAAACCAAATAATCACCTTCTTGTGTAGGTGTAAAAGAAGTCAAAGTAGTCGAATCCAAACCAGAAGCTAAACTTCCGGTACTATTTGATATTGCAATTGGGGTGTTAGTAGGATCTCTAACTACCCACTCATAATTAACATTTGTAACACCATCAATTGACGCATATTTGCCTTGTATATTTACTGTTTGTCCATTACAAACAGTAAAAGGGGTAGAAGTTGGTTCCGTAATTTCTGAGTTTATATTTCCGCCGGAAGCTACTAACTCACCAAAAGTAAAAGTTCCAGAGGCACCAGTACCAGCGCATATAGCAAATTTTCTGGTTCCAATGTATATTTCATCGTTATTTGTACAGCTTCCAGTTATTTGTCCTGACATCTCTATTACAACGACAGCATTTGGTTTTGTTAATGTAAATTTTATTTTTGGTCCATTAAAATTTAAAATTCCGGTAGACTCAATTGTAATCAAAGAAGTAGTTAACGTGATATTTTTTTGAGTTGATAAGCCATCACCAAAAATTAGATTACCAAAAATTTGGAGCTCCAAAATTTCATTAGGTATCGTAAGTGATGATGCAATTGTAATTGTATGTCCCGTTAGGATAGTGACAGTATTGGTTCCCGCATTTTGACCTGGGTATGCACTAGCATCAACCCAAGTTCCATTGTAATATTGCCAAGATGCAGCATCGCTCCAAGCACCGGTAGTTTTTGAACGAAAATCACCAGTGTTTTGTCCAAAACTATATAGTGAAGTTAGAAACAATAGAATTATAAATAAGTAATTTTTTTTCATGACGCCTACACTTTAGAATCAAACAATTAATATTTTTATAAAAAAGGCATAGAAAAATCTATGATGTTCTTAGAAGTAAAATAATGTTTATTGTAGTGGTACTATTTTCAATGAAAAATTTATCTGCTTATTACTATTTTTGGTGCAATTTTTTATAGTTTTTTCACACAAAAAGTAACAAGAGGAATTGTGCTAGGAGTATTATTTATTTGTTTTTAGTTTTAATATATTTAGGCTTACATATCTTAAAATTAAGTATTTATGATGAGATTGTTTGGAAAAAAATTTTTTTTTCGATGAAAGGATTTTATCATCCGACAAACTACCCGTTTTAAGAAAATTAACCTTAAATATTTCTGTTTTTTCTTCTTTTAGGGTCAATTTAAACATAAAAAAACTGTCTGAAAAGACAGTTTTTTTTCTTTTTTCTTATTCCTTGTTAAGGAATGATTATTTTTTTACTAAAATCTCCTTTTGTTGTTTGAATCTTTACAATATATACACCGGAATTTATTTTTTTAATAGGTAACTGAATATTTTGTTGATCTTGATTTTCAATTTTCCAAGAGCTTATCGATTGACCAATTATATTGAATAAAGTAACTTTTTGAACGGTTGCATCCAATATATTATTGTTGATTACTAGCATGTTTCCATTCTGTAAATGAGTAATTTTAATGGCATTATCATTGATGATTTTATCATCAACATTCAGCGTTTTATCAGTAAATTGTAATGAAAAACGAATGTTGTTTTCACCCTCTGGCAAAATCACTTCAAATGCTTCATTGCGAATATCATGATATATCCCGGTCAGATTATCATATATGTAAATTGCTTGTTCTGAATCGAAGTTTTCTAATTCATCAATCATGAACTTTACTTTTCCCTCGGCATCAGTTTTTACGCCAATAGGGTAGGAGGCATTTGCATTAAAAAAGCCTTCGCCTTCAATTACTAACTGATTTTCTCCATTCAATAAATACATGTCATTCGGAAAGTCATCGAAATTTAATCCATCATAACCATAATCCATATCGGATGTCGCTTTTTCATTCATGAATCCTAATAGCACTTGTCTGTGATAATCGTTATGAGAGTTGAAACCCAAACGAATTCTCTTAAAAGTATCTTTTTCTATAGGATCATTGTTATTGTTATTCCAAGATTCTTCTTTTTTAGAAATGGTTTTAATTTTATATATTACATTAGAATTCAAAGCGTCGTTTTCTTTGTGAAAACCTCTTTGGCTATTTTTAAAAATAACAGGATTACCATTACCGGCAAACTGTTTTCCAAATACAAAAAAACCTTGTCCCACAGGGATATATTGATTTGGTATACCTCTTGATGGAGTTCCAGATTGACTAATAAAATCTACATCTAATGCCGATGGGGCTACTCCTCCAGTTAAATTTCTTTCAGCATACCCCCCTTGATAATCACGTAAAACATGTGTGTTGTTAGTTGTGTAATGTTCCCAAAAATATAATGTTCCATCCATAAAGCTTGAATTGTCGTTTATGAAAGCATTGGCATCCAATGCAGACGGATATGGGTTACCAGTTAGTAATAATTGGTCTTCAGTAACTGTGTTTGATGAGATAGTGCCGTTATTTGGTTTTCCGGTAAAGGTGTAGTTTTGAGTAAGCGAACCTGCTCCGCTTCCTTTGAGTGTAAATCCTTGACCTACTCGTAGTGGGATAGTTTCTGTTATTTGAGCCCAATTAGCATAAATTTCCTGGTAATTATCAAATTTATAAAGCCAGTACCGAGCTAAACTAATAGGAGAGGTAGGTGACCCGTCATATCCACCAATCCAACTTATATTTTGTGGAGTTGATGTAGTCCCGTCTTTCATAACACCTGCAACAGTATAGTTCACATTATTCGATGTATTATTAATAGGACTCACAGGAGAACTCCAATAGTTATAATTGTATTTGTTGGATTGCCCTTGTTGGTCTCTTTCTATAGACCCAGAACTCGTAACATCTAAATCACTCTCCGTAGTTTGAACTAACTGTGACATACCAGCTAAATCTATTTTCCCATCTAATTTTAAGTACCAATCATTTTGTATTTTGGTATCATTATTCATCACAATGTTTTTTCCAGAATCTACCAGCATTCCTAAATCAATAGTATTAGCCGTTTCGGTAATATCATGTTGCACTTTTACAATAGACCAATCCTGATCCATAATGTCATTCCCTCTAATTTCTTTTGTGGGACTGTTTACGGCAGTAGCAAAATCTCCAGTTCGCTCCGTTAAAAAAGGCATGGGAGCCTGTTGTACATAGATGTTTTTATGGTTGAAGATTTTTGTTCCTGTAACATCAATAGCTGCAGTTGTCAAGTCATCAATGATGTCATTCTTGTAATTATCCATTCTGTAATAGCGAAGCAGATTAGCAAAAGGTAAAGAAGCAGGAGATGTGGCAACATTTTTAGGGACGATTGTACCTCTAACTTGTGAGCCGGTATCTTGTATTTCCTGATACACCATTCTTTGTAATTGGGAGTCTGTTAAAGCTATATTAAACACTCGTACTTCATCAATTTTTCCTTTAAAATATTTTGTAGCTGTACTAGAATCCCTTCCTAAAGTAAGTAACGTTGCATCAGCGGATATGCTTCCGGTTTTTGCTTGAGTTGCCACCAAAGCACCATTTAAATATAACTTTATATTGGCTCCGTCATAAATTGCGCCAACATTATACCACTGTGATGTATTTAAAGCGGTATTATAGGTTACCGTAGTGCCATTTACGACAGCTTCTAATTTTTTTGCTGAAGTAATTCGGATTTGAAAATTATTTTGTCCTACAATAACTCCATCAGTAGAAAAAGTAGGGTTTAAATCAATCCATGCCATCAGCGATGCACTGGTAAGACCTCCAAGAATTGCTGTACTTTGACCATAATCATTTCGACCATCAAAGTCTAGAAATAGTTTAGTGTGTAAATCTCTAGGAGAACCAAAATAGGCTGTATTGGTATCAAAAGCATCCAGAATACCATCTTTATCAATGTCTGTTGTGCCATCGATAATTCCATTATTATTGGTGTCTAACGTTTTATAGTCATATATTAATAAAGTATTGGCAATATCAAACGTACTTCCATTAGATTTTACATCAAGATAATCGGGGATTCCGTCTCCATCGGTGTCTTTTAGATAGGTAGTAGCAGGATTTGCAGTTGCAATACCTTGCCCTAAATTTCCGTATTGGTTCGTAGCTCCCGTACCATAGTCGTAAAGGTCTAATATTCCATCGCCAAAACCTTCAGTTATCCCATCTCCATTAATATCTTTATTTCTAAATGTTTCTGATTCCGGACCGTCTCCTGTTCCGTCCCCGTTGATGTCCCCATCGCCATTTTCATATCCAGAAACAGCATTTGTATTTCCTGCACCAGATTCATCCACGTCAAAAAGACTGTCGTTGTCACTGTCTAAATCTATATAATTTGGGATTCCATCACCATCTGAGTCTAATGCCGGTAATGCAGCTGTGGATTCGGCACTGTCAAGAAGTCCATTTCCGTTGGTATCAACCCAAGCCACATCTATTTTTCCTTTGGCATTACTCAAGTTTCCTAAGCCAGCTTCAATAACATCTTCAATTCCGTCATTATCAGCATCCAAATCAAACATATCAGCAACTCCATCATTGTCTAAATCACATAAAGTTTGTGAAATTAGGATGTCATCCAATGCAAGGTCATTACCGCCACCACCGGGAGCATTATTTTTGAAACGGATGGTAAAGGCATTCACATTTCCTAAGTTGACACTAGTAGTGAATTGTTTCCAAACTCCTTGACTGCAGGTGTTGTCTGTAGTGCTTCCGGAGCATCTTCCGATGTCTCCTGTATTGAAAGAGGTAAGGAGATTGTTTGATAAATCATAAAATTCAACTGTTACATTGGGTAAAATTGAGCCCGGGAAAGTAGAGGCGGCCATTATGTTTAATACCCAAAAACTATAGGTTATCGGTAAATTTGACAAGACCCCGGTAATAGTTGTTTCATAGAATGTACCGGGAGTAAAACTGGCATTAAAAACGGCCATTCTTCCATTGGTATCTCCTGTGGTATGATCTTCTCCGTTGTACCAGGCTAAATCGCCATGTATGTTTTCAGGATCGCTGGCTACTGTTCCTGTTATTTTAGAAACTACTGTGTATTCACCGTCGTCCAGTATCCAGGTTGATTGACTAGGACATGCTGTCGTATTAGTACCTGCAATTCCGTCTTCATAACAATAGGTTGTTGTTGCATTATAGGCAGCTGTAAAGCTTGAAGTTCTTCCTCCTGTGCCAAAGGTTTCATTTAAAAATTTATAATCTACTTTATGTCCATTTACGCTGTTACAATTCACCTCCTCAGTGGCATCCAGAATACCATCATTATCATCATCTATGTCAAAATTGTCATAAACGCCATCCCCGTCACTATCATAAAAGGTTTGAATTCCCGTACCTTGAATGGAAAAATCATAAGGATTTTCATTAGCGTCACCGTTTATAACTGAAATTGCGGCCGTTTTTAAACCTAAGGTGCTAGGATTAAAGCTGACAGCAAATGTAGAGCTGCCTCCCGCAGCAATTGAAGCACTAGGACTAGTGGTAACGGTGAAATCGGCAGCGTTAGTTCCAGAAATAGTTATGGCTCCTATGGATAAGGCAGAAGTACCCGTATTTTGAATGGTGTATGTTTTTGTGATGATTCCCGTACTGGTTTCCATTGATCCAAATTCGGTCCAATCTGTTGTGCTTGGGGTTGCGTCACCATCAGTAATTGAAATAGCGTTTCCCAGAATGTTTATTTCCGGTGAATTTACAGTTGCTGTTACCGCAGTTCTTGGAGAAGAAGTACAGGAAGCATTGGTGGTTTCAACATAATAAGTTGTAGTTGTTGAAATAGTGGGAGTCGTAAAACTTGTCCCTGTAGCTAAGGCGCTTCCTCCGGTTGATGCTGCAAACCAAGAAATTGTTCCTGCAGAAGCTGCAGCTCCCAACACAACTGTTCCCGAACCAGTTCTGGAATCAGGAGCCGTACTCGTAATCGTTGGAGTGGCATTCACAGTTACGCTTGTCGAATTATTAGCGCTAATAGCTGAACTACAATTATTTGGCGCAGTTCCGCCACTTGCCAGATTTGTAATAGTTATGGTAGTTGTACCTGAATTTGGTAATGTGCTTGTGGTAAAAGTTCCTGAACCAGCCGTTGTAACTGTCATAGCTGCTGTACTTCCCGTTGCGGTATTTGCCCCAGTTAAGTTGTATGTGACGGTATAGGTTCCTGTTGGTAGTCCTGCAGCTGTAGAAGTAACGGATACGCTTGCATTATTTGTTACGCATATCGGTGAGGCAACAGCTGTTGTGCTTAAGCTATAGGTAGAACAGGTCCACGTAATGATGATTTTACCAGCTCCGCCTGAACCACCATCATTTCCTTTTCCGCCACCGCCGCCGCCGCCGCCAGGCACTACGCCTGAAGCTCCATTTGAGCCAGAACCGCTGGCACTACCACCATTACCGCCATTACCACCGCCAGTTGGTGCTGTTGCCCCGTTTTGATTGGTCGCGGTAACGCCATTTAAAACTGTTCCTGCTGAAGAACCGCCACCACCACCACCTGTGTTAGTAATAGCATTAGCACCATTTCCTCCAGAAAGTACAGTATCTCCAATACAAGCGGATGATAAAGCACCGCTGGCTCCCGTAGTGGTATTGTCAGGTACACTGTTGCCTCCTTTTGCAAGGATGACGGTATTGTTTGAAAACCAAGAATCTCCTCCTGCCGCAGTTGATGTGCTACCAGATCCCACTGTTACGGAATAAGATAGTCCAGGTGTTACTGTTAGCACTTTTTTTGCATAGCCACCACCGCCACCGCCACCATATTCAACACCGGCGCCACCATTTTTAGAACCACCTTTCCCGCCGCCGCCCCAAGCTTCAACGGTTAAGCTTGTCACTCCGGCAGGAACAGTAAATGATCCGGATGTTGTATAGGGTTGAGTTGTCTGTGAATATCCAAAAAATGTAATAAAAAGTAAAAAAAAGGTGAGAATTATTTTTTTATATCGTAAAGTAATTTTCTTCATAATTGTCGTCTGTTTGATTAATTATGATGCGAATATTTTGGTCTCAATCGATTCTAATTAAAAAATATTTGCATTGCGATCTTAAATTTAATTATTTTGTTTTTTTTTATAGTTTAAATGCGTAAAAATCCGATGAAATGCACTTATATGTAATATTTATAGGTTAAGTAATACGTTAATATTATGTTTTTTGTTCGTTTTTTAAAAAATGGATAATGATGTTTTTTATTCTTTTTTAAAAGAATTTATTGTTACTGTTGAAATATAGAGTTTCTGATTTTGAGCTAATTAGCAAGTGAAGGATGACTATTTTTCCTCTTTTGTTTTAGTGACAAATAATTTTTTAGTCGAGTTAATACTTCACTGGAAATTTAGAAAGGTTAAATCAGTACAATGTGAATTCGTTTTTTGTAATGATTGTGAGTTTTTAGTTTTTGAATTATTTGTAAGTACAACTGTTTTAAATAATTACTTTGTCATCAATTTAAATTTGCATTAGCAATTATGATTTCAAATTAATGATTGAGTCATACTTTTTCATATATTTATTAAAAATTTATAAATCAAAACATTATGAAAATTTCTAAGTCACTATTATTTATTTTTTTTATTTATTATTTGTTGGTTTTAGCTATGGACAAAATAAGCTAATGGGAAAGGTTACCAATAGTAAGAATAAACCAGTTGTAAATGCTAAAGTATTTTTAGATTCTATTTATACAAATGTTGAAACAAATAAAAATGGGGATTTTGAAGTATTGCTTCCTGAAAAGGTGACTATGGTTAATGTTTACTCACATGAATATGGTTTGTTGTCTTCTAAATTCAATAATGAAAATATCATGAATTTTATGTTTTTAGACTCGGATAAATCTATAAGGGGACAAACAAAAAAAGGAGATAAGATTACAATTGGATATTCTGAAGTAGATAAAAAATATAAGGTTAATAATTCAGAAGGCACAAGTGTTCCAAATGATAAAAATGCTACTGTTTATAACACAATATACGATATGATTAGAGGTCGTTTGTCTGGGGTTACAGTTTCAAGAGACAATAGGATAACCATTAGAGGAGTGAGTTCTATTCGTAATATTTCGGAACCATTATTTGTTGTCGATGGAATGATTGTATCAAGTATTGATTATATATCGCCTAATAATGTTAAAAATATAAGTGTGTTAAAGGGTGCGGAAGCTTCTATTTATGGATCACAGGCTTCTGCAGGAGTTATTGTCATTAAGACTAAATAGTTTTGATGAGTAAATAATGAAACTCTAAAATTGTATAATAAATCTGTTTGTCTTACAGTTGGATTAAGTAATTATCTTTAATAAATGATGATTATTATTTATGAAGAAAAGAATTTAAAACGAGTTCGTAAATTCTATTATTTATTTGCTTGATTCCTTATTCTTAAGTATTCAAACTAATTTGGACTTTTGCTAAGAGGGACGATTCCATTTTTAATAATACAATCTAAAATCGAGTAGTTTACAAAGGGCATAGTGTTTTTTATATAATTCTTCTACAATTTCGACGACATTATCTTGTTCTTCAAATAAGCCAAAGAAAGCTTTGTCGAGGGCAATGCTGGTTAAGTTATGGAATACTGCCCCATAACCAGAAACAGCACGTGCTCCTGTAATATCTAAAAAGTATTGTGCTTCTTCCTCGCTTAAGTCTAATGCCTTTGCATTGGCGAAATGCAAAATTTTCCCTTTCATTTTTCCTTCAAATAACTCAGCTATTTCTTCTAAACTATAGTAATAGTCATTGAGGCAAATGTTGTTTCCTTCACCTGGCATTACTAAGTAGATGATTTCATAATTCTTAAAATTATGGTCCTCATAGAGTAGTGTATTTAAACTTTCTTCTAATCCTTCAATAGTGTCGCACGCTTTATAAATGCTTGTAATGCTTTGTTCAAAAGCTAGTCGCTCTAAGTTTTTGACCACTTCAGTAGTGGTGTGAGTTTCTACATCGGGAACGGCTTCGAGGCAGAAAATGAATGTATCAGAATCCATGAATTTAGTTTATGTAGATGATCTATTTGGGTTGTTTATTATGGACAAAATATTACTCTTCATCATCTTCAAAAAAAGTATTGAGATCAAAATCATTATCAGTAGCTGTATCTTGCTGGCTTGGTGGAATGGCTCCTGGAGGATTGAATAATCCCCAATCGTCCCAGATATGGTTGTTGGTGTCAAAACTTTCTACCCATTCTATAAACAATAGCCTAAAATCGTTTAGCTCTTTGCGAATGAGTTGAACATATTCTAATTCTTTAAAGTTTTTATGCAACCGTAAACTGCCTACGTGGACATATAAATGCATGGCATGTTCTCTAATTATTGCTGCATTTTGCATGCGAATGCTGTACAAATCTCCACCTTCTGCACCAGCAATTTTCGCAGTAATGATCATGGCATCTTCTCGCATTAAGTGTTTGGTGTCTTGTATGTACGCATCCTCCTCAGGAAGCGAAGCTACTAAGCTTTCTACTAATTGATAAATCAATTCTGCTTTTTGGAAGAGTGGAAGATTGCTGGTTTTGTCTAAGCGGGACATTTATTTATTTTTTAGGGTTTTGATACTTTTATTTGTCTTTTGCATATTTCAGTTTTCAAATCTGAGAAAACGGTGTTGATTATGTTTGGGAGTACTATAACTGATATCAAAATTACTGAAGAATAAAATTAGTTGTTAGTATTTAACAATAAATAGTTATTAACCCTTCGGTAAAAACTCAGAGCTGTTTCAGTTATACTTATTTCTAATATATAAATAACTCTGAAGCGAGGATACTTCGGAGAATTGAGTTTATAATTGTAGCTACGGATTGCAAATTTGCTTTTACTTTGCATTTGATAAAAATAGAAGAGATGCGTTGAAAAGCAAATTTTTTTAAACATAAACCTCATTACTATGAGTTAAGGTCTGAGGAATAGGTCAAATTTTAAACCTAAAAAACCCTAACATATTGATGTTAGGGTTTTTGCTTTGGTAGCGAGACCGAGATTTGAACTCGGGACCTCAGGGTTATGAATCCTGCGCTCTAACCGACTGAGCTATCTCGCCATGATTAGGGTGGAAAACCATCCCTGAATGCGGGTGCAAATATAAAAATAATATTAGAGCTTGCAAGTATATTTTTAAGAAAAAAAAATATTTTTAAAAATGCTTTTTTTTCGGAGTTATATTCTATATATTTCACAAAAATTAAATGTAGCTCATGGATCAAAAAGTACGTTACGAAATCGAATTCCCTATAAATTCTTCGCCTCAATTATTATATCAATATATATCGACTCCTTCTGGTCTGTCAGAATGGTTTGCTGATAATGTAAATTCTCGTGGAGAGTTTTTTACTTTCATTTGGAATGACTCCGAAGAAAAAGCTAGGCTTGCCTCTAAGAAGTCAGGTGAAAAGGTCAAATTCAAATGGGTTGATGAAAATAGTAAAGACACAGAATACTTTTTTGAATTGCATATTTTAGTCGATGAACTTACAAAGGATGTATCTTTAATGGTTATTGACTTTGCCGATAAAAATGAAGTTGATGAAGCAACACAACTGTGGGAAAATCAAATTTCAGATTTGAAACATCTAATTGGTTCTGTATAGCAAAATCATATTTTATGACTTATATTTGCCCTAAATAAAATTTAGGGCTTTTTTTATGATTAATTTTAATGGAACTATAGTGTCTCAAGACGCAAATATATTGACACAGAACCGTGCTTTTTTATATGGTGATGCTGTTTTCGAAACGGTTAAAATAATAAATAATAAAATTCTTTTTTTAGAAGACCATTATTTTAGATTAATGTCTTCTATGCGAGTGGTTCGAATGGAGATTCCAATGAATTTTACCATGGAATATTTTGAAGAACAAATACTTTCTCTCGTTAAAAATAATTCTTTAGATGATTCGGCGCGAGCCAGAATTACCATTTATAGAAATGACGGTGGTTATTATTTACCACAAAATAATACAATTTCTTTTTTAATTCATGCAATAGCACTTGAAGAAAAGTTCTATTCCATTGACCAAAAAGAATATGAAGTTGATTTGTATAAAGACTTTTATGTGACTAAACAATTGCTGTCTTCCATAAAAACAACGAATAAAATCTTAAACATAACTGCTAGTATTTATGCAAATGAAAATGGATTAGACAATTGCATTTTGTTGAATGACAGTAAAAATGTTGTTGAAGCTTTGCAAGGAAACATTTTTATGCTACTGGGTAATAAACTCATTACACCGCCTGTTTCTGAAGGGTGTTTGAATGGTGTCATGAGGAAACAAATTTTAGGTCTGGCAAAAAAAATAGCAAATTTAGAGGTAGTGGAACAAGTAATTTCTCCATTTGATCTTCAAAAAGCAGATGAATTGTTTATTACGAATGTTATAAAAGGCATACAGCCTATCACAAAATATCGTAAAAAGGAATTTACAACTAAATTGGCAAATGAATTAGTTGAAAAATTAAACGAAGCGGTACGTGTTGCTTAATTTAAATAAGGATTTTCTGGAGCATTAGACCAGATAAGATATTCTCCTCCCAGTTCCATAATTTGTTCTTTCCAGAAATGAGCTGCTGATTTTCCTATGATTTTATTTTCATAATTATTTTCAGTGATAATCCACGAATTACATTCCATTTCTGTTTCCAGTTGGTCTTCTTCCCAACCGGTATATCCCAAAAAGAAGCGAATATTGTTTTTACTTATTTTTCCGGAATTGATGAGTTCTTTTGTAGATTCAAAATCTCCTCCCCAATAGATGCCATTTGAAATCTCGACGCTATTAGGAATCAACTCAGGAATGTCGTGAATAAAATAAAGATTGTCTTGTTCTACTGGTCCTCCATTGTAGATTTTGAATCTTGCGTCAATATCTGGTATCAGGTCGTGGATGGTATATTTCAAAGGTTTATTGATAATAAAACCAACAGAACCATCCTTGTTATGATCCGCTAATAAGATTACTGATCTGCTAAATGATAAATCTCCAAATATAGAAGGCTCTGCTATAAGTAGATGTCCTTTTTTTAATTTTTCTGAAATCATAACGCTAGTTTTTTTTATTAAATTTAAGAAATAAATTTAGATAAAACCAAAGAAAGTCGTTCAAATGCATAAAAAAACCTTCCATCTGGAAGGTTTTGATTATAATGGAAAACTTAAATTAGTTTACCGCTCCTTCTAATTCTGCACCAGCTTTAAATTTCACAACGTTTTTAGCTGCGATTTGAATAGTTTTTCCTGTTTGAGGATTTCTTCCGTCTCTGGCAGCTCTAGCCGAAACTGACCATGATCCGAAACCTACTAAAGATACTCTTCCACCTTTTTTCAAAGTACCGCCTACATTTCCTAAAAATGACTCTAAAGCTAATTTTGCTGCAGCTTTTGTAATTCCTGCATCAGCAGCGATAGCATCGATTAATTCTGATTTGTTCATAATAAATAGTTATTAATTGTTGGTTAAAAAAATTGTTAATACACAAATTTAGTAGGAAATACGTTCCTTGCAAGCGTTTTGTGTTATTTTAGTTTGTTTTGTTAATAACTTATTTTTTTTGTTCATAAAACAAAGGCTATTTCTTGTTAAAAGCATCTAAACGCCCGTTTTTACTGATGTTAATAGACTTTTGCGTTTTCAGAAAAAGACATCCCATTTAACAATTCTACTGTGCTTATTCTCTTTTTTCCAGGAAATTGTAAACTTAATACCTGAATGAATCCATTTTTTACTGCAATTCTCATCTCTTTTTTGTTACAAATCAAACTCCCAATGGTGTAATTGTGATGTTCGGAGATGATTTTTGCTTCATATATTTTTACATTCCACTCTTCATTTTTGTCTCCAAAAAAACACCAAGCCGCGGGATAAGGACTTAAACCTCGAATCAAATTATTTATTTCTGAAGCCGATTTTGTCCAATCTATTTTACAATTCTCTTTATTTAGTTTATAGGCAGTTTTTATATCAGCATCATCTTTCTGGATAATTGTAGTTACATTTCCTTTTTCAATCATCTCCAAAGTGGCAATAACGGTCTTGCTTCCTAAATCAATTAATTGATCATGTAATTGTCCCGCATTTTCATTTGCTGCAATTGGTATTTCCGAACTTAAGATCATGGCGCCAGTATCAATTTTATCATCGATAAAAAAAGTAGTCACGCCTGTTTTTGTTTCTCCATTTATGATTGCCCAATTTATAGGTGCGGCACCGCGATAATTGGGTAGGAGTGAAGCGTGAAGATTAAATGTTCCTAACGAAGGCATTTCCCAAACTACTTTTGGCAACATTCTGAACGCAACAACGATTTGTAAATTAGCGTTCAACGATTTTAATTCCGATAAAAAAGTTTCGTCTTTAAGGTTTGCAGGCTGTAATAAAGTAAGATTATGGGTCAAAGCATATTCTTTGACTGCCGAATATTTTATTTTTTGTCCACGACCAGCAGGTTTGTCTGCGGCTGTAATAACACCAACAACCTCATAGTTGTTTTTGATTATAGTATCCAGAATTCCAACAGCAAATTCCGGGGTTCCCATAAAAACAATTCGTAATTTTTCCATTATGATTTTAAAGTGTATTTATTGTTAGGTTTCACAAGTATAATATTGTTCTCTAATAAATGTTGTAGAACAAAGATAACATCGTCCGGGCTGTCTTTAGTTCGATTTTGTATGTCTCGGGAATTTAAATCTTCTGTTTGCAATAAAGCAAAAATCTCTTTTGAAAGTGAAGTCACATCCCTTTTCTTATTTTTTTTAGTAATGCAATAGGAGCAAATACCACAATCAACATCTGTCTTTTCGCCAAAATAATTCAAAATCAATTTGCTTTTGCAAACTTTTTTCTCATTAATGTAATAGAGTACAGATTTGAGTTGTTCTTTTTTTAATTCGTTTTGATTTTCTAAATATTTAGCAATCCTGTTGATTGTTCTTTCATCTTCACGAATTTCATTGAAAATTAATGTGGCATCATTATTTTTTGAATGATACTCAATAATGTCTTTTTCCTTCAATTTATTTAAAACGGCTTGTATTTCAGAAGCTGTATGATTCGATTTTTTTACAATCAATTGTAAGTTGAAAGCAGTTTGCATTTCATAAATTCCTGGATACGTTCGCAATATTGCTAAAATAATTTCTTCGTCATTAGGATTCAAACTCATATAACGGATTACTTCTTTGGAAGGAATAAGAAATTGTAGTGTGATTTTTTCTGAAAATTCTTGGGACAGATTAATAATGCCTTGTCTATCCAGAAACTGCATGGCATTGTAAGTTTTCAATGTTGGGAACTCATATTTTAAACAAAAATGATGTAAATTGAACGTAAATTGTTCGTTGATTCCTTCTCCGTAAGCAATCTGAAAATAATTACAGAGTTTGATATACATTTGATTCAAAAACTTTTTATCAGGAAGAATATTTATAAACTGATTTTCTGTCTGAAGGATATCGGATGGGCTGGTTAATAAGGCAGCATATGCTTTCTCGCCATTTCTTCCCGCTCGTCCCGCTTCCTGGTAATAATTTTCTAAATTTTCCGGAAGTTGTATATGAATGACTGTTTTTACATTGGCTTTATCAATTCCCATCCCAAACGCATTTGTGGCAACAATAACTTGCGCTTCTTCATTCATCCAAGACTGCATGTTTTTGTCTTTTTCTTTGGACGTAAGTCCGCCGTGATAATACGTTGCTTTGAATCCCAAGGACTGTAGTTGTGAGGAAATATCCAAACATGATTTTCTGTTTCTAACATATATTATGGAGGGCTGAGGATTTTTCTTCAGTATTTGTTCGATTCTAAAAAGTTTGTCTTCTACCTCAAAAACCATGTAGGCAATATTTTCCCTTGCAAATGATTTTTCGAAAACTTTAGGATTATGTAATCCTAAATCATTAATGATGCTTTCTTTAACTTTTGGTGTTGCAGTTGCGGTCAAAGCCAAGAAAGGGATTTTTGGAAAATGCTTTTTTAATCCTGAAATCTTCAAATAAGCAGGTCTGAAATCATGTCCCCATTGTGAAACGCAATGTGCTTCGTCAATGGTAATTAAATTTATAGGAAGGTTCTTTATTCTTTCGAGAATCCAATCCGATTGCAATCGTTCCGGGGATAAATACAGGAATTTATAATTTCCAAATTGACAATTGTCCAACAGGTCAATCATTTCATCCGATTTTATTCCGCCAGTCAATGCAATCGCCTTAATACCTCGCTTTTGCAAATTAGCGACTTGGTCTTTCATCAACGCCACTAAAGGGGAGATTACAAGGCAAATTCCTTCCTGCATCATTGCGGGAACCTGAAAACATATTGATTTTCCACCACCGGTAGGCATTAGCGCAAAAGTGTCTTCGCCATCTAAAACAGAATTTATAATTTCGTTTTGTAGCGATCTAAATTTGTTGTGTTTCCAATACTTTTGAAGAATTTGTAATGCTTCTGGCATAGATTTGAGTCCCAAAGCTTCGGGATTAGATTTTAATTTATACTTGGTGAAAAAACCGTAAATCCCAATTTGTAATTCTTAAATTATTTAGAAATTTTATCTAAGATAAAAAGAATTCTGTTATCAACACTATCTTTAGGTACTTCTATGAGTTCGTAACCATATTTTTCATAGGTAGTTACAAGATGGTTGTCGATATTTTTTGCTTGTTCAAAATTTTCATATCGCTCTGTATCACTAATATAGATTTCTTCCCAAGGTGGAAGAATGAAGATTTTAGTGTATTTATATTTTTGGCAAGCCAAATCAAAAAATGAAGGATAACTATCTCCGATGTAGTGCATATACGCTAAAACATCAGGAATGCCACGATCAATGAAAACAATTTCATGTGGTTCTTCAAGTGCGCTTTGAAATTGCTTTTTCCTGCCTTCCAGAAGTAGTTCACTAAACGATAAGGGGTTTTCGAGAAACAATTGTTCGACACCCTGTTTTTGGGCTTCTAACGTTACTTGTCTGGAAATTTCGGGGTAGCAACAGTATCCATTAGCTATCAATCCGTCAATGATTGTACTTTTTCCAGTTCCGGGACCGCCAATGATAACTATGATTTCTTTCTGCACTTTTTACAAATAAGGCGCAAAATTACTCAAACTAAATGGAATTTTAAAAAATGATTGCCGTAAATAATGGTATTTGACAAAAAATCATATTTCAAAATTCATAATTTACATTTGAAACCGTATATTTGCCTTTATTTTTAAATAGAAAATGGACAAGAAGACCGAAGAATTTTATGATAGATTAAAAGTGGAGTTGGACATGAGTAATACCTGGCCAGCAGAATATTTGTTTAAATTTATTGTACCTACTGAATGTGATAATGTTGAACGTGTTGAGTTGGCTTTTGATTGTATGGGTGCGGTTATAAAAACGACAAAATCCAGAACAGGCAAATTTACAAGTATATCTGTTGACGTAACCATGAAAGATTCACAAGAAATAGTAGATAAATACCTAGAAGTTTCTACAATTAAAGGTATTATTTCCCTGTAATATAATAAGTTTTTGACGCATACAAATCGAATGATTTTAAATCTTCGAAAAAGAGGCATATTTAGATCAAAAAAATATACATTCGAATATGAATTCAAAATATATAAAAGAAAACGCGAACGATACAGTCCATCATTTGGAATATAATGCAGAGAGATCGCATTTAATTATTCCGGAATACGGCCGTCATTTGCAGAAATTAATTGATCAGGCGACTAAAATTGAAGATGATGTAGAGCGTAATAAAGCGGCAAAATATATTATTCAAGTAATGGGAAGTTTGAATCCTCATTTACGTGATGTTCCTGATTTTCAGCATAAATTGTGGGATCAGATTTTTATTATGTCCGATTTTAAATTAGTTGCTGATTCACCTTACCCAATCCCATCTCGCGAAGTTTTGCAATTAAAACCGGATGTTTTAAAATACCCACAAAATTTTCCAAAATACCGATATTATGGCAACAACATAAAGTATATGATTGATGTCGCTAATAAATGGGAGGAAGGCGAAATGAAAAATGCATTGGTAAAAGTAATTGCCAATCACATGAAAAAATCATATCTGAGTTGGAATAAAGATACGGTTAAGGATGATGTTATTTTCGAACATTTATATGAATTATCTGGAGGTAAATTGAATTTGCTTCAAAGTACAGAAGAACTTTTGAACACTACTGACTTATTACGAACTAATAAGCGAGTATCCAATAAAATTACTCCGGTTGGGCAACCAAAAATTCTAAGCAACAAGAATTTGAAAACGGGAAAACCAAAACCTTTCGTAAAAAACAACAATCCAAAATAAAATGGGGACTAAGTTATTTAGATTCTGAGTTGCTGCATTTACAAATTAGCAAAAACTTCGGAACCTTTGTGTCCTAAAACCTAAGAACCTTAAAAAAAGAATATGGGAATTTTCAAAATAGAAGGTGGCATTCGTCTAAAAGGAGAAATCACGCCACAAGGAGCTAAAAATGAAGCATTACAGATTTTATGTGCTGTTCTTTTAACTTCTGAAAAAGTGACAATTAATAATATTCCTGATATTATTGATATCAATAAGCTAATTACACTTTTAGGAAATTTAGGAGTTAAAATCCAAAAAAATGGATCGGACTCTTATACTTTTCAAGCTGATGATGTTAATATACAGTATTTAGAAACAGAAGCATTTAAACAAGAAGGCGGTTCTCTTAGAGGTTCTATTATGATTGTAGGACCATTATTGGCTCGTTTTGGCAGAGGGTATATTCCAAAACCAGGAGGAGACAAAATAGGTCGTAGAAGACTAGATACACATTTTGAAGGATTTATCAATCTTGGAGCGAAATTCCGTTACAATAGAGAAGATCATTTTTATGGTGTTGAAGCACCTAAAGGATTGAAAGGTGCTGACATGTTGCTGGACGAAGCCTCAGTTACCGGAACAGCTAATATAGTTATGGCTGCAGTTTTAGCTAAAGGAAAAACAACAGTTTATAACGCTGCTTGTGAACCTTATTTACAACAATTGTGTAAGATGTTAAACTCCATGGGAGCTAAAATAACAGGCGTTGGATCTAACTTATTGACTATTGAAGGTGTTGAAAGTCTGGGAGGTTGTGAGCATAGAATTCTTCCGGATATGATAGAAATAGGTTCATGGATTGGATTAGCAGCCATGACCAGAAGCGAAATTACAATTAAGGATGTAAGTTGGGATAATCTTGGTGTTATTCCGAATACTTTTAGAAAATTGGGAATCACTTTGGAACGAAGAGGAGACGACATTTATATTCCTGCTCACGAGGATGGATATGAAGTAAAAACAGATATTGATGGTTCTATTCTTACTATTGCTGATGCGCCTTGGCCAGGATTTACCCCTGATTTATTGAGTATTGTTTTAGTAGTAGCTACCCAAGCAAGAGGTGATGTATTGATTCATCAAAAAATGTTTGAAAGCAGATTGTTTTTCGTAGACAAGTTAATTGATATGGGAGCAAAAATTATGTTGTGTGACCCGCATAGAGCGGTAGTTATGGGACATGATTTCAAATCACAATTGAAAGCAACAACCATGTCTTCACCGGATATTCGTGCCGGAATTTCATTATTGATTGCAGCTCTTTCTGCTAAAGGAACAAGTACTATTCAGAATATTGAACAAATCGATAGAGGTTATGAGCGAATTGATGAACGATTAAGAGCCATTGGTGCTAATATTATTCGAGCTTAATAATCTAAAATTGATAGAAAAATAATCGTTTAAACAATCCTCTTGAATGAATCAATTCAAAATTCGAGGGATTATTTAAACGATTTTTAATTTTATTAAATCATTACAAAATACAATGTCAAACGAACAAACTGCAATTAAAGCAACTTATTTTAGCATCGTAGGGAACATCTGTTTAGCGATTATAAAAGGGTTAGCAGGTTTTTTTGGAAATTCATATGCTTTAATTGCAGATGCGATCGAATCTACGACTGATATCTTTTCCTCACTTTTAGTATTGTTCGGAATTAAGTATTCGAATAAACCGGCAGATCAAAATCATCCCTACGGACATGGTCGTGCTGAACCATTAATAACTTTTTTGGTAGTAGGTTTTTTGATTACTTCGGCTACAATCATTGCCTATGAAAGTATTATTAATATTAGTACACCTCATGAATTACCAAAGTCCTGGACACTTTTTGTTCTTGGAGCTATAATTGTTTGGAAAGAGTATTCCTTTCGGTTAGTGATGAAACGCAGCAGAGAAACGAATAGTTCTTCATTGCGGGCAGACGCTTGGCACCATAGAAGCGATGCAATAACATCGGTTGCCGCATTTATAGGAATTTCTATTGCATTGATTTTAGGTAAAGGATACGAATCGGCCGATGATTGGGCGGCGCTTTTTGCATCAGGATTTATCCTTTATAACAGTTATCTGATTTTCAGACCTGCTCTGGGAGAGATTATGGATGAGCATCTGAACGATGATTTAATTGATGAAATTAGAAAGGTTTCATTTCAAGTAGATGGAATTATTGATACGGAGAAGTGTTTTATACGTAAATCGGGTATGAAATATCATGTAGATCTTCACGCCCGTGTTGATGCCAATATTACGGTAAAAGAGGGACATGAATTGGCCCATAAACTAAAAGATACTTTAAGACAAGAAATACCTGAATTAGGGCATGTTTTGATTCATGTAGAGCCCAATGAATAGATTTATTTTATACTAATCCCAAATTGAATCTTTTGATATTTATAAAAACTAAAAAAGACACAAGAAAATTAACTCTTGTGCCTTTTTTATTTGGTTGGAAGATTTTACTCTAAAATATTTAAAAATTTAAGGCCAAAAATTACACCATCACCTTGAAAACCATTTTGGTAGGAACGAACATAATCTACACGAAACATTTTAAATTTGCCAAAACCAAGATTATCTAGACCAACTGTAAATTCAGTATAAGGTTTAAGATTTGGGGTAGATAGAGAATGAGCACCTAAAATTAATGTTGATTTTAATTTATTCAGTAGCGGGATTTTATTCATAATATACCCTTCGTCATTGTACTCTGCATGTGCTTCAAAATAGCGATCATTCGTACTGTTAGAATAATAAGGCAATATATTGAACACATTTAAATAGCGCTCAGTTTGACCAATGTGTGTTTGATTTCCATTAAAATGTTTGTAATCGACAAAGGAGATATTCTCTGCATTGAAAAATTTTCCGGCTTTCAAATTCAATCCTATATTTCCTTTATTTCCTAATGCTGCCTCATAATTTAAGCGTGCATTTACATGATCAAATTCATATTTCTTTTCATTAGCTGCGAATCCTTTTTCATAGCCTAAATACAGCGTAGGGTATATTTCATTTCTTATATTAAACTTTCCATCTGGGCGAGAGGAGTATTTATTACCAAAATTGATTTTTGCATTTAGATTTATTTTCATCAAATGATGTTTTTCAAAAACGGGAGTGATAAAATCATCTGGTGCTAATGGGTTATTAGAAGTATATAAATTTTGTTTATTAAAATATGAAAAATCTGTAGTGTTGAATAACGGTTTTCGCTGTTGGGATTCTATTTTTCCGTTTAGGTTTACCCCATTGGCAATATCTTGACTATAACCTATTGTTGCAAATTCTAAATTATACAGTTTCATATAATTATTTTTAAATGCTAAAGAACTAATAGTATTTATTGCTTTGCTGATGGGTTGTTCTGCATTAAATTGTTTAACAGTATTTCCTCCTGTCAAGTATAAGGTTCCATAATCCTGATTGTTGAATCGATGAATAAATGAGCCTGTAACGCGCAAGCGATCATCCGAAAAACCGTAATTTAATTTTGTGCTTATGGAGGTGTTTTTACCTTTTTCCTGATTTTTCCAGTTGGTGTATCTAAAACCAGTATCAAAATTATATCCTTGAACGGTATTAAAACTTAAGGACCCCAGATTTAATAATCCTTCATAACTAAAAGAGTGTTTCTCTGTACTATTTTTATAAGTGTAACCCGTTAATATTTTTTGTATTTTGAATTTATTCCCTTTAGCATCGATAGAATCTAAATATTTTTTAGAATTACGAACTTTGTAAATACTATCTTTTCGAATGTAATCGTTGCTTTCTTCGAATGTTAATGGAATAGGTCTGTTGTTGTTCCAAAAAAGACTGTCTTTTTTGTTTGAATTTATTTCGACATTGGTAATTTCATTTGTAAAAGTTTTTTTAGCAAAAGAGTTTACAAATTCATAATTACTATAAACATAGTTGTATTTCCCCGTAAATTTTATACCAAAAGCTCCAGCTGTAATTTCCAGACTTTGCGTATTTTTTGCCCAAATCTTGCTGTTTCTGTTATAACTAAAGTTTTGTTTTAATGTCATGACATCTACAAATTCCTCTTTCATTCGGTATCCTTTTATATCTAAATGTACAGCATATATTGCCCAAGAATCCTCAGCAATATAAATGTAGCCTTCAAAAACGGGTTCGCTATCGCGTTTTGGAGTAACCTTGATTTTATTGATCATTTGATTATTCTCATCGTAAAATGTACTTTCTAACTTGTATTTATAATAATTGAAAGCATTATTCGCTATTGGAGAAATCATATTAACTTTAAAATCAACTGTATTATCATAGAAATCATAAAAAGAAGATCTGGCCGTATTATAACTGTAATCATTATCTCTTCCGCTTACTTTTGATGCAGTTACTATTTCTTTTAAATTATTTGGCTTTTCAAAAGTTATTTTAGAAAAGGTTTCAGACAATGAAATAATGCCCGTTCCTGTTGAATCTAAGGATCCATCCATATCACCAATTTTTTGACCGAATATTTTTTTAGGGGCATTTTTGAGTTTGAAAATTCCTCTAGAATAAAAATCAGCTTTAAAACGAGCTGTTTTTTCGGTATTTTCTTTTTTGCTGGCGATTGCATTTTTTATGATAGCAATGGCAGGATTTATTTTGGTATTGATTACAACTTCATTTAAAGAATAACTTTCTTCTACCATTTTTACATCCAAAGAATAAGGAAATTGTTCAGTTTGAATCGCTGCTTTTTGTGCTTTAAAACCTAAATATTGGAATATTACGGTTTGATTTTCTGTTTTCTTCAAGTTTAGTTCATACTTTCCTAACTCATTTGAGGTTGTTCCATTATATGTTTCTTCTTGAAAAATGGTTACAAAAGGTAGTGGATTCCCCTTTTCGTCAGAGACAGTTCCCTTTATTTGTGCATTGTTGGTAATTGAGATCAGGGAAATTAAAAGTAAGCAGTATTTTTTCATGAAAGTTTTTTCTTTCACAAAAATATAAGAAGTTTAAAAAGAGGATACTAATTCTTTGTTAAACATTCATAAGATTATTTTGCTCCAATATTGAAGTTATAAAAAAGACTGTATGGCTAGTTCATAGCTTTTTAGACCAAATCCTAGAATAACCCCTTTTGCATTACCTGAAATATAGGATTGGTGACGGAAACTTTCACGAGAAAAAGTATTTGAAATATGGACTTCAATTACTGGGGTTGTAATGGCTTTTATTGCATCACCAATACCTATAGAAGTATGTGTGTAAGCACCTGCATTTAGAATTATACCATCATAAGAAAAACCAAACTCCTGAATTTTATCTATTAATTCCCCTTCAATGTTGCTTTGGTAATAGGTTAGTTCAACTTGTGGATATTTTGATTTTAGAGTTGTAAAATAGTCTTCAAAAGTTTGACTACCATAGACCTCTGGTTCTCGTTTACCCAAAAGATTAAGATTTGGCCCGTTGATGATACTTATTTTCATAGTTGATGTTTTGGTAAAAATAAAAAAACCGTTCCAATTTAAAGAACGGTTTTAATAAATTTATTTTTTTTATTGTTTTCTAGAATTTAAAACCTGCTGAAATTTGAACTACTGAGTTCTTGGTTTGTGCCTCTTTTGATGCTTCTGTTAGTCCTAATACATAACGAGCTTGCAGGAAAAAGTTTTTTGTAATATCAAATCCTAAACCTCCAACAGCGGCAAAATCAAAAGTTTCTGAATCTTCAACATCAAATTCTTTTCTTTCACTCAATAAAAATGATGCTTGTGGGCCAAGATCAAGACTCACCGTTTTATTCAAATGAATTTTTGCCAATACAGGAATGGACAAATAACCCAATTCATTTCTGAATTCTTCAACAGCATTTTTGTACGTTGCTCCTTGAGTAGAATACAACAATTCGGGTTGAATGGAAAAACCTTTTATTAGTTTAATTTCGGCAACTAAACCGGCATGATAACTGGTAATAGCGTCTGTTTTGTAATTAGTGCTGTTTATTGTAATATCTGTACCTGTTTGATTGGCATAATTTAAACCAGCTTTTATTCCAAATTTAACTAGTTGAGCTTGCATATTACCTGAAATAGCAAGAAGTAAAACGGTGACTAAAATTGTCTTTTTCATAATGTTGTATTTAATTATTGTTCTTAATTTGAATGTACAATATAAAACTCTTAAAGTAAATATATATTACAATTTTATGTTTTTTACTTATAATATTCACTTAATTTAAATTCAAGATAATAATGTTTTTAAGCTTTTAATTAGGCATTTTTTTGTGTGTAAAATAATTAGTTAAATTGTAATTAATTAAAAATCAATGAGTTAAATCTTATTTTTTGTTGTATTTAAACGGATTAATTTGGAAATCAACGAGTTTTATGGTTTAAAAGGAAATCCCTTGTTTGATTTTTTTAACTTTAAGCATACAAATTTTAAATAATAAATCATGAAAAAAATTATTTTAACAGTAGTATTAGTGTTCGCATTTGGATTTGTGAATGCTCAGGAAAAAGAGGATATGTCATTTGGAGCTAAAGGAGGTTTGAACATTTCCTCAATTACTAATGCTGATCAAGATGGTGTAAATTCAAACTCTTTAGTAGGATTTCACATAGGTTTTTTCGGAGAATTTATGATAAGTGATGAATTCGCTATTCAACCTGAATTGCTATACTCTACACAAGGAGTTAAATTAGAATTTGAAGGCGATAAAGGCGATTTGAAATTAGACTATATCAATATTCCAGTTATGGCTAAATATTATGTAGCTGATGCTTTTAGTCTTGAATTAGGCCCTCAAATTGGTTTTCTAGTATCTGCCAAAGCAAAATCTGGTGGAGATTCTGTGGACGTTAAGGATGACACTAAATCAATAGATGTAAGTTTGGGTTTTGGTGCCAATTATAATTTTGCTGAAAAATTTATGTTGGGCGCACGTTATAATTTAGGTTTAACACGTGTGCAAGAAGATTTATTTCCAGGGGAATCTGAATCAAAAAATTCTGTTTTCCTAATTTCTGTAGGTTACAAATTTTAAAATTTTTATAAATACAATATTCTATGCCTCCCAATTCGGGAGGTTTTTTTATGTGAAAATGCTTTGACCTTAAAAAAGTGTTGTGGAATTATAATGTTGATAAGTATGTTTGCAATTTATATTAGTAAGAATTTTACGAGTTTTATTTTTTGTATTTTTATTTCAATTAACAATTAACAATTAACAATAAAAAATGAAAAAAGTAATTTTAGCAGTATTTATCGCATTGGCTTTTACCAATGTTTATTCACAAAAGCAGGGTGGGTTTAGAGTTGGGTTAGATTTAGGATATACAGTCCCTTCAAATGGTGGGGGAGGTATATTGTTTTCTATTGAACCAAAATACAATATAAAAGAGAATATGAACATCGGTTTGCGAATTGGTGTTGCTGCAATGATTCGTGATATTCAAGATAATGGAGATGGGAATACTACCAGTGCTAAAGTTTCGGCTAATGGTTCGTACGTAGGAACTTATGATTATTATTTTAATAAAGCTGGAAAATCTTTTGTTCCTTATATTGGTGGTGGAGCAGGATATTATTCTATTGCAAATGTAGAGTTTAATGACGCCAATGATTCGAATCAAATGGCAATAGATGCAACTGGTAAAATGGGAGCATTATTACGTGGAGGATTTGAATGGGGTAAATTCAGAATGGGATTAGAATATAATTTGGTGCCAAAATCTAATTTGCAGGATATGAATGGTAACAATTTAGGGACAGTTTCAAATACTTATTTAGGAATTCATTTAGGATTTTATATTGGTGGAGGTAAATGGAGAAAATAATATTTTTCATTTACTTATAAAGTTAACCACGTTCAAAGCGTGGTTTTTTTATGTCTAAAAAATGCTTTACTTTGGGATATGAATTGGAATACATATATAAAAAGTTATCAGTCCTATTTAAGAATCGAGCGTGGTTTGTCAAAGAATACTATTGAAAATTATTCTTTCGATATAGAACGTTTGTGTCTTTTCCTTGAAAAGAATGGAATAGCCATTTCTCCAATACATATTGATGAGGAAACAATTCAGCAGTTTATTTATGATGTTTCAAAACAAGTTAATCCACGTTCACAAGCCAGAATCATTTCGGGACTTAAAAGTTTTTTTAGCTATTTAATATTTGAAGACTTTCGAGATAATAACCCTTTAGAATTGATTGAAACGCCTAAAACAGGTCGGAAACTGCCTGATACTTTATCTGTTGATGAGATCGATACTCTTATTTCTACCATTGATTTAACCACTAATGAAGGGGAACGTAATCGTGCCATGCTCGAAACGCTCTATGGTTGTGGGCTCCGGGTTTCTGAATTAACAGCTTTGAAAATTTCAGATTTATTTTTTGAGGAAGGTTTTATTAAAATCACAGGAAAAGGTAATAAACAACGTTTTGTGCCTATTGGAAATTTAACTCAAAAATACATTCAAATTTATAAAGATACGATGCGAATCCATTTGAATATTAAAAAGGGATTTGAAGATACGTTGTTCTTAAATAGAAGAGGAAATCAATTGACACGAGCTATGATTTTTACGATTATTAAAGATTTGGCTACCAAAATAAATTTAAATAAAAATATTGGTCCGCATACGCTACGGCATTCTTTCGCTACGCATCTTCTCGAAAACGGAGCTGATTTGCGCTCCATTCAATTAATGTTGGGTCATGAATCGATAACTACAACAGAGATTTATGTTCATCTTGACAGGAAGTTTTTAACGCAGGTAATTAATACTTTTCATCCCAGAAAAAAATCAGATTTCAAATAACAGTATTCATATGGCAGGATTAAAATTGTAAAAAAAAAAGACTTATCGATTTTGAATCAATAAGTCTTACAGTTTTATGTGTTTTTTTATTCCTCCCCTTTGGGGAGGTTAGGAGGGGATTTACTTCGCAATATTCACCGCTCTGGTCTCCCTGATTACAGTTACTTTTACTTGACCGGGATAAGTCATTTCTGTTTGAATTTTTTGTGATATTTCAAAAGATAAATTTGCTGCATTTTCATCAGAAACTTTTTCACTTTCTACAATAACACGAAGTTCTCTACCCGCTTGGATAGCATAAGCATTTTTCACGCCACTAAATCCGTAAGCTACTTCTTCTAAGTCTTTTAGACGCTGAATATATGAATCCAATACTTGTCTTCTTGCACCTGGTCTTGCACCTGATATTGCATCACAAACTTGAATAATCGGGGATAATAACGATTTCATTTCAATCTCATCGTGATGCGCTCCAATTGCGTTACAAACCTCTTCTTTTTCACCGTATTTTTCAGCCCATTGCATTCCTAATAATGCGTGTGGTAAATCACTTTCGGCATCTGGAACTTTACCAATATCGTGTAATAAACCAGCTCTTTTAGCTAGTTTTACATTTAAGCCAAGTTCAGCTGCCATGATTCCACAAAGTTTAGAAACTTCACGGGAGTGTTGTAGTAAATTTTGCCCATAAGAAGAGCGGTATTTCATACGTCCCACAACTTTAATCAATTCAGGATGTAAGCCGTGAATTCCTAAATCGATAACCGTACGTTTACCAACTTCTATAATTTCATCGTCAATTTGTTTGGCTGTTTTCGCAACAACTTCTTCAATACGTGCCGGGTGAATCCTTCCGTCAGTTACCAATTTGTGTAATGCCAAACGAGCTATTTCTCTACGTACAGGGTCAAAACAAGAAAGAATAATAGCTTCTGGTGTATCGTCTACAATGATTTCAACTCCAGTTGCAGCTTCAAGGGCACGGATATTTCTACCTTCACGACCAATAATTCTACCTTTTACGTCATCTGATTCAATATTAAAAACAGATACGCAATTTTCTACCGCTTCTTCTGTTCCAACTCTTTGAATTGTATTAATGATAATTTTCTTGGCCTCTTGTTGTGCGGTCAATTTAGCCTCTTCAATGGTGTCTTGAATATGAGACATCGCTTTGCTTTTAGCTTCTGCTTTTAATCCTTCTACCAACTGATTTTTAGCTTCTTCAGCAGATAATCCAGAGATTACTTCCAGTTGTTGTAATTGGCTTTTGTGTAATTTGTCTACTTCAGCCTGTCTTTTATCTAAAACTTCTACTTTAGTGGTATACTCTAAAGTTTTTGATTCAAAATCATCATTAACTTTTTTTGCTTTAGACAATTCATTAGAGATTTGAGATTCTTTGTCACGAACTCTTTTTTCTATTTCTGCTACTTTTTTGTCACGAGAAAGAATTACTTGCTCATGCTCTGATTTCAATTCGATAAATTTCTCTTTTGCTTGAAGAATTTTATCTTTTTTTATGTTTTCGGCTTCAAGATTGGCATCTTTTAGGATCGATGCTGCTTCTTTTTTTGCGTTTTTAATCAAGTTAGAAATATTGCTTTTTTCTATTAGTTTGGCTACTCCAAAACCCCCTGCAATACCTATAAAACCGGTAATAATGATCGTTAATATGTTGTCCATGTTTGTTAAAATTTATATATAAAAAAGCCTACATTAGGGTAATTGAATAAACTCGGAAAGACAAGTTTTGAGCTAACTCACTGTTCAAGTTTCCTCGCCGGAGCGTGGCATGCTTTAGTAGTGATGATTTGCTCATTCTAAATTGTTAGTGTTGAGTTTACCAAATATGAACTAATGTAGGCAGTATCTTAGTCTTTGTAAAGAACGTTTAATTGTCGAGATATTGATCTAAAACCGCACTGATTTTTTTTAATCTTTCAATGGTTGCTTCACCATCAATTGCATTATCAATTTGTTTTTGTTCTACTTGCGAGGCAAACTGTAGCGCACACATGGCTAATACATCTTGCTTGTCACGAACAGCATAATTTTCTTCAAATTGCTTTATCATTACATCAATTTTCTTTGAGGCGCTTCTAAGTCCTTCTTCCTGAGACAATTCTACCGTTAACGGGTAAACTCTGTCTGCGATTGATATTTTAATTTTAAGCTTATCGTCCATATTTATTATTAATCTGATAGTTGTGCTATACAGTAATCAATTTCGCGAATTAATGAATTTATTTTAAGCTTTGTATCTCTTTTATTATCGTCACTGCCTAATAATGTATTAGCAATTTTGAGTGTTTCACATTGCGTTTTCAGCGCTTCAATCTCTTGATATTGAGTTTGTATGGTTGCTGCAGATTTCGTTAATTCAATTTTTAAATCTTGATTGATTTTCTCCAAACCTTTCAGTTTACTGAAAAGTTTTTCAACCTTATTTTCAAGAGTATCAATTATTTCTGCAATTACACTCATTATTAATTCTAATTCATTACTTAATCTTACAAAGTTAGTATTCCTTTTTATTATTACAATATTTTATTGATTTTTTTACGTTAAAAAAATCAATTATATGTAATTCAGTGCGTTGTGATTTGATTTCTTTTATGATTTTTTATTAACTACTTTTTTTTATCTTAGCAAAAATGAACCTCCATGAAAATTTTTATATTTCTTATATTTTTTTGCCCCGCCCTTTTTGCCCAAGTGGACTATCCCAAAGATTATTTCAGTCCGCCACTTGATGTTCCAATGCAACTTTCAGGAAATTTTGGTGAATTGAGACCCAATCATTTTCATGCGGGCTTTGATTTAAAAACGTTACAGAAAGAAGGATTAAAGGTTTACGCTGTTGCCGATGGGTATATATCAAGAATGAAAATTTCCACTTTTGGTAACGGAAAGGCAATTTATATTACTCATCCTAACGGGTATACATCAGTATATGGGCATTTACAAAAAGCAAATGATCCTATTGAAAATTACATCAAAAAAGCCCAATATGCCTTAAAATCTTTTGAAATCGAGTTGTTCTTAAAGCCAGATGAATTGATTGTTAAAAAAGGGCAAGTAATTGCTTTTTCAGGAAATACAGGTGGTTCTGAGGGACCGCATTTGCATTTTGAATTTCGAGATACTAAAACGGAGAAAATTATTAATCCTATGTTTTTTGGATTTGATAAGAATATTAAGGACACAAAAAAACCTCTTATTTCTGCTGTTTATGTATATCCTTTAGATACAAAAACTTCGGTGAATCATTCGAAGCGTCCTTTGTTGCTTAATTTATCATTACAAAAAAACGGAACCTATCTGTCTGAAAATGTGGTTGCCAATGGAAAAATAGGTTTTGGTATTACGGCTTTTGATTATGATGATGTTTCTTTCAATAGTAATGGAGTATTTAAGGTGCAGTCTTTTTACAACGGAAAACCAAATTTTGGTTATCAATTTGACACCTATTCTTTTGACGATATGCGTTATGTAAATGCACTGATCGATTATTCGAAGTATAAGAAAACGCAGCAAAGAGTCCAGAAATTATTCATGAAAAATAAATATGGATTAAGCATTATTCAGACTGATGAAAACAATGGAATCATTTCTGTAGTTCCAAACCTGTCGTCTGTTTATCGTGTTGAAGTTTCAGATTTTTTTGGAAATAAAAGTACGGTTTCCATTCCTGTTCAATATGATTTATTATCCACCATTATTGAGCAGGAACCGGTTGTGTCCAATTATTTCGTCAGAGCAGACAAGGACAGTAATTTTGCCAAAGATAACATGTCGGTTTTCTTTCCTGCGGGGACGTTTTATGATGATTTTGATTTGAATTTTGATGTGAAAAATGATACTTTATTCCTTCATGAGGACACTGTTCCGGCTCATACTAATTTTACGATTTCTATAGAAGACAATAAATACAGCGAAACTCAGAGAGAGAAAATATTTATAGGTTTAGTCGAAGGTAAAAAAGTGACTTATAATCCAACGTATAGAAAAGATAGTGTTTTTAATGCTAAAGTAAAAACTTTAGGAAAGTATGCTTTGGTTATGGATACTATCATGTCCAAAATTGCGATAGCTAAACCAATCGAAGGAAAATGGTTGAGTGATCAAAAGACGATTCAACTGACTATAAATGACGAATTATCAGGAATAAAATCCTATAACGGCTATTTGAATGGAAACTGGGTATTATTCGAATATGATAATAAAACTAAAAAAATAACGCACAATTTTAGTGATGGTATAGTGGCTGAAGGTGCCAATGATTTAAAAGTAGTTGTAACAGATAATGTAGGAAATTCAACTACCTTTGAAACTCATTTTTTTAGAAGTCAAAAAAAATAAAAACCAAACCATTTGAGTGCTAATAAAATAATATTTGTTTTCTTTTTTTTCTTTTTTGGGTTTGCTGCATTGGCACAATCTGCTAGAATAAAAGGAATTATTCTTGATAAAAATAACCAAGCTGTAGCTAACGTTAATGTTTCATGTCCTGGTAATACTGCCCAATCCAATCCGAATGGTTTTTTTGATTTAAGAGTTCCCGCTAATCAAAAAGTGACGATTGTTTTTACCCATATTTCCTTGAAAAAGGTTACGGTTTCGATTGTTTTAAAAGAAAATGAAGAACAGGAGTTCAACTTGGTGATGAGTGATTACCAGGAGCAGATGGGCGAAGTTATCGTTATTGCAAAAAACAGAAAAAGAGTTCAGGGAATTACCACAATTGAGCCTGAAGTTATCCGAAAAATTCCCGGAGCCAATGCGGGTATCGAAAATATTTTGAAAACATTGCCTGGAGTGAATTCTAATAATGAATTGAGTACGCAATACGCCGTTCGTGGAGGAAATTATGATGAGAATTTGGTTTATGTCAATGAGATTGAAGTGTATCGTCCCTTTCTGATTCGTTCGGGGCAGCAAGAAGGATTGAGTTTTATCAATACCGACTTGGTTCAAAATATTGATTTTTCTGCCGGAGGTTTTCAGGCGAAATTTGGAGACAAACTATCTTCGGTGTTAGACATTACCTATAGAAAACCGGTCAAATTTGGCGCAAATCTTGAAGCTAGTTTTCTTGGCGGAAGCCTGTCCGTTGATGCCGTTTCCAAGAATAAAAAATGGTCGACAGTAACGGGAATACGTTACCGCAACAATAGTCTTTTGGTGAAAAGCCAAGAAACACAAACTAATTTTACGCCAACATTCGCTGATATTCAAACCAATGTAAATTATCAGGCATCGGCTAAATGGCAATGGAGTTTTCTGGGAAATATTTCTCAAAATAAATACCAATATCAACCATTGACCCGCCAAACTAATTTTGGAACCATTGATAATCCTATGGCACTTTCTATTTATTATGAAGGTCAGGAAAAAGACAAATACGATACTTATTTTGGAGCTATAAAAACAACATTTAATGCTTCTGATAACTTTACGTTGAAATTTATTGGATCCGTTTTTCATACTTTAGAACAAGAATATTTTGATATTTTTGCACAATATCGTCTGGGTGAAGTGGATACAAATATTGGATCTGAAACGTATGGTGATGTTTCTTTTACAAGAGGAATTGGGTCACAGCTAAACCACGCACGCAATGATTTAGATGCGTTAATTATAAATTCGGAAGTGAAAGGATTCCACGATTGGAAAGAAAACCAATTCGAGTGGGGAATCAAATATACACGGGAATCTATTCGCGACAGAATAGTGGAATGGGAAGTAATTGATTCAGCTGGTTTTTCCATAAATCCACCAATAATTATCTTTCCTAAAAATGATCAGCCATATACTCCTTACACAGGACCTTTAGTACCTTATCAGAATGTGAGAGCTACTAATTTCAATACGATTAATAGATTTTCAGGTTATGCTCAATGGAGTAGAAAAAAGAATATAGGCTCGAGTGAAGTTTGGTGTAATGCCGGAGTGCGAATGCATAACTGGGAAGTTTTCGGGGACAATGTAATGGGTAAATCCCAAGTTACTTTTAGTCCAAGAGTGCAATTTGCCATAAAACCGGATTGGGATAAGGATATGGTTTTCAGGATTTCGGGAGGGGTGTATCATCAGCCACCATTTTATAGAGAGTTGAGAGATGCTGATGGAGTAGTGCAGCCTAATATTAAGGCGCAGCAATCGATTCATTTCGTTTTGAGCAACGATTATAGTTTCAAAATGTGGAATCGTCCTTTTAAGCTGGTTTCAGAATTGTATTATAAATCTTTGACAGATGTAAATACGTATACTATTGACAATGTTCGTATACGTTATACGGCTAATAACAATGCTAAAGGATATGCACAAGGACTGGATGTTCGATTAAATGGTGAATTTGTCCCTGGAACTGAATCTTGGTTTAGTTTTGGTTATCTTAAAACGGAAGAAAATAGCGAGAACAAAGGATACGTAGCCAGATCAACGGATCAAAGATTAAAATTTGGGCTTTTGTTTCAAGATTATATGCCTAATATTCCAAGTGTGAAGATATACCTGAATTTGGTTTACAATACGGGTTTACCTGGAGGCTCGCCTTCATATGCAGACCCTTATTTGTATCAAAATAGATTGAGAGATTATCGCCGAGCGGATGTTGGTTTTTCTAAAGTATTTATGGAGAATAATTCAGGGAATGGAAATAAGGGTTGGTTCAAAAGTTTTAAGGAGTTAGCTTTAGGGTTAGAAATTTTTAATCTTTTTGATAATCAAAACGCGATTACCAATACTTGGGTTAGAGATGTTTATTCAAAAAATCAATACGCAATCCCTAATTATATGACTACCAGGGTTTTTAATGTAAAATTGAGTGCGAAGTTATAAGAGAAAAGGAATATGAGCTTTTTTATTAAAGTTTTAAACCCTTTCTATATCATAAATCATTTACAGAATGGCATAAGCATTTTTAAAAATGATTACATTTGAATTTATTTTTTAATAAGACATCATGAAAAAATTACATATTGCATTATTAGGGATTTCCCTTTTGCTTTTAGCTAGCTGTAAAGACGAATCAGAAAAGCCTAAAGTAATCTACGATGCTTCGAATAAAGGGAGAGCAATTACGAAATCTGATTCGGCACAAGTCAAAATTGCCGATTTACCTATTCATATGGAGGGAACCAATTATTTGATTCATCCCGTAGGAGATTTAAGCATACGTGAAAAAGGGATAAAAACGAGATATGGATCTTCTAGTGTGAATGATTTAAGTTTTACGATATCTAATTATAGTGAATATGAAATCACAGGGTTTTTGCAGAATCTAAAGTTTCAAAGAATGAATTCTGATTCCATAAGAGTATTGACAGACAAACCTGTTTTGATCCAAACTGCGACTTATTTAAAATCAGTCGCCGATAAAACCCAAAATCAAGTCATGGTGTACACGATGGTCGATATGGATACCAATAAAGATGGGAAGCTAGATACAAGTGATATTAAAGCTTTATATCTTAGCGAAATAAGTGGAGATAAACTTACTAAAATATCTGCCAGTTATCAGGAGTTAATTGATTGGAAATTGATAGAATCTAAAAATCGTTTGTATTTTAGAACCGTTGAAGATACCAATAAAAATGGAAAATTTGACAAAATGGATGTGGTGCATTATAGCTATATCGATTTGTCAAACAAGGAATGGAAATTAATTAGTTACGAGCCGGTTTAAGATTTTAAATCGGTATTTAGTTATGCAGGACCAAATCCAAAATTGCAGTTTTGTCGCACTGAGCGTTGCCAAAGTATTAAATTAAAATATCACTTTCTAAATCGGATTTTTCAATACAAAAATCAAAACCAAGTTGTTTCACTAATTGTATGACAAGGTTTTTATACCAGTTTTCTGATTTTGGATGAATGTAAATTTTTTCGATTAATTCGTTGATATCTACATTAATTTTAAGCCCATCGTTGATTTTGATGCTATTATCGGCAACATCAGAGATGATTCGTACCTCACGTTCGTATTGAAAACTTTTCCTTTTGAATAAAAAAGGAAAAAACATATCGTCAAACGGGATATACTCTTTTTTGTAGTCAATATAATTTACTTCCCCAATGTATTGATTGAAATTCGTTTCAGGCTGAAGCGCATTTTGTAATCTGCCAATCGTGGATTGAATAGCTAAACCTTCACTGTTTTGAGTGAAAATTTGCCACATCGCAAAGGATTCGTATTCGTTAATATGCCAACTGCTAATGGCTACTTTTTCCCGATGTGTTTTGTAGTAATTAAGAAATTCAGGATTGTCGATTGATAATTTTTTTATTTCTTCAAATGTGGGTTCGCTAAAAGTGCCTTCATATTGATCTTCAAACTTATCAGATCGCGACATAAATAGTTTTTGCGACAGTAACAAATCCAGAAACTTTGATAAATCGAGGTATTTCCAAACAATGGTGTTTGAATCTTCGGGAAGTTTTATATTTGAATTGTTGAGGTACATTTTTTAGATTTAAAAATTAAAATAATTTAACATTTTCCTAATGACCTTAAATCAAAACTCAGCAACCTTAAGTCATTATTCAAATGATTGCATCGTAACCAATTTATTATAGGTGCCATCCATAGCAATTAGTCCCTCATGTTTGCCCTGTTCTACAATTTTTCCTTTTTTCATTACCACAATTAAATCGGCTTTTTGAATAGTGGATAAACGGTGCGCAATTACAATAGAAGTCCTGTTTTGCATCATGTTTTCTAAGGCCACTTGCACAAATTTTTCACTTTCAGTATCCAATGCTGAGGTGGCTTCATCCAAAATCATAATCGGAGGGTTTTTCAAAACGGCACGTGCAATAGACAATCGTTGTTTTTGACCACCGGAAAGTTTGTTTCCGCTGTCGCCAATATTAGTGTGAATTCCCAGAGGTAAATCTTTTACAAATTCATACGCATTGGCAATTTTCAGGGCTTCAATTATTTCTTCATCAGTAGCATCTAATTTGCCTAAAGAAATATTTGCTTTGATAGTGTCATTAAATAAAATACTGTCTTGAGTTACCAATCCCATTAAATCACGAAGAGAATGGATATTCATGTCTTTGATGTCAATTCCATCGATACAAATTGTTCCCTCATTAACATCATAAAAACGGGTAAGCAAATTGGCAATTGTACTTTTTCCACTCCCGGATTGTCCAACAAGAGCTACTGTTTGCCCTTTTTTTACTTCAAGTGAAAAGTCTTTTAGCACAGGTTCATCTTCGTATTTAAAGTTGATGTTTTTGATTGTTATATTAGAATCAAAAGTGTTTTTGTCAACCGCATTTTCTTTTGAAGTGATTTCGTTTTCGACTTCTAAAACTTCAAAAACCCGCTCTGCAGCGGCTAACCCATTTTTTACGGAATACGAAGCTTTAGAAATAGCTTTGGCTGGAGTAAGAATATTGAAAGCCAAGGTGAGATAAACGATAAAAGCAGAGCCATCCAGCGTTTTTTCCACTAACACTAAATTCCCGCCATAAAAAAGTAAGACAGCAATTGTTGTGATTCCCAGAAATTCGCTTAATGGTGTGGCTAAATTGTTTTTATTTCCTATACTGTTTGATAAATTCAATAATCGGGTTACAGAATCGTTAAATCTGCTTTTGAAATTTGTTTCTGCATTGTAACTTTTTATAACTTTTAAACCTCCCAAACTTTCATCTACAATAGAAATAAGGAATCCGCTTTCTTTTTGTGCCTGCAATGATTTTGCTCTCAAATTTTTAGCGATTTTTGAAATGATTAATCCTGATATCGGTATGAAAATCAAAACAAATAAAGTCAGTTTTGTGCTTATAAAAAACATTGTAACTAATGCGAAAATAATAGTTAAGGGTTCTTTTACGACAAGTTCTAATATAGAAAAAAAGGAGTTTTGGACTTCATTGACATCGCCAAGCATTCGAGCCATAATATCTCCTTTTCTTTTTTCTGAATAATAGGAAATGGGCAATTCTATTATTTTATTATACATTGATTTTCTCAAATCTCTTAATACCCCATTTTTTAAGTGCATGATGTGATGCGAAGCGAGATAATTAAATAAATTTTTGAATAAGAATGTTGTAATAACCATTAAAACAACAAATAACAGCGCAACTTGAATACTATTTTCTTTTGTTAATTCTGAAATTTTATAGTACATAAAATCGGAACCAAACTGCTTTATATCTCCTATTCCCGTATATACAGGTTCTTTTTCTATTATTTTGGTTTTTCCAAAAAGTACTTCAAGCACAGGAAGAAGTGTCAGCATTGAAATGGTGCTGAACAAGGCGTACAAAATGTTGTACACTACGTTCCAGATAATATGTGACTTATAAGGTTTTGTATAAGGAATTAGTTTTAATAAGCTTTTGTCCATTAGTTCAATTGCATTGCAATAATAATATTCTTTATTTTTTCATTTAAAATGGCTTCCACTTTAGAGAAATTTTCAACAGTATCAAGTGCTGTATTTACGCTGATGTAGAATTTTATTTTAGGCTCCGTACCGCTTGGTCGTGCACATATTTTAGAACCGTCTTCGGTGTAATAAATCAATACATCCGCTTTTGGCATATTCATAATCTCTTCTTCGCCAGTAAGTAAGTTTTTAGCAACGGATGATTTATAATCTTCCATCATAATTACTCTTTGGCCGTTAATTTCTTTCAAAGGATTCTCACGCAAAGTCACCATCATCTGATTGATTTCGGCTAAACCTTCCATTCCTTTTTTAGTGATAGAAATCAAATGTTCTTTATAAAAACCGTGTTCTACATATAGTTTAAGAAGCTCTTTGTATACCGTACTGCCTTTGGCTTTGGCTTGAGCCGCCACTTCGCAAATTAATAAAGTAGCTGCTACGGCATCTTTATCACGAACAGCATCGCCTACCATGTATCCAAAACTTTCTTCACCACCACCAATGAATTTTAGCTCTGGGAAATCTTTAATCATTTTGGCAATCCATTTAAAACCGGTCAAACCTACTTTACATTCAACGCCATAAGCTGTGGCTAATTCCATAATCATGGGTGTAGAGACGATAGTCGAACCAACGAATTGTTTACCATTAATTTTTCCTGCTTTTTTCCATTCTTCCAATAAAAAGGCAGTCATCAAAATCATCGTCTGATTTCCGTTCAACAAAGTCATTTGCCCTTCATTGTTACGAACAGCAATTCCTAAACGGTCACAATCCGGATCAGTACCAATAACGATATCCGAATTTGTTTTATCAGCCAATGCTAATGCCATTGCCAATGCTTCCGGTTCTTCAGGATTTGGAGATTTTACGGTTGGGAAATCACCGTTTGGAACAGCTTGTTCCGGAACAATATTTACATTAGTATACCCGGCTTGTGATAACGTATCTGGAACTAGTGTTATAGAAGTTCCGTGTAACGAAGTAAAAACAATATTTAAATTTTCTTTGGCTGCAGCCGGAGTATTGAAACTGGCATTTTCAACTGATGATTTAATAAAAGCCTGATCGACTTCGGTATCAATATACTGTATCAAATCCTCATTTGCAGTAAACTTGATTTGATTGTAATTCAAATTTTCAATCACATTGATGATTCCCTCATCTTCCGGTGGAACAATTTGTCCGCCATCTTCCCAGTACACTTTATAGCCATTATATTCTGGCGGATTGTGAGAAGCTGTAAGAACAATTCCACATTGGCAACCTAAATATTTAAGTGCAAATGACAATTCTGGTGTTGGTCTCAAACTCGAAAATAAATACACTTGAATACCATTTGCAGAGAAAACATCCGCAACCACTTTGGCCAGTGTATCACTATTATGACGGCAATCATAAGCGATAACCGCTTTCAAGGGTTGATTTGGAAATGCGGTATGCAAATAATCCGAAAGTCCTTGAGTACTTTTCCCAAGGGTGTATTTATTGATACGATTGTTTCCTACGCCCATCACACCGCGCATTCCGCCCGTTCCAAATTCAAGATTTTTATAAAAACTTTCTTCCAGATCTTTAGGTGATGAAGTCATCAATTCCGTTATAGCTTGCTGTGTTGCTGTGTCAAATGTTGGGGTAAGCCATTCATTTACCGCATCCAAAATGTTTTGTTTGATATCCATTTTTGTAAATTTTTTAGTTTCTAAATTCATAGTTTAAAATTTAAATATAGTTATTTCTACGTTTTATTTTTTATTTTTTTTGGAGCTATTTACTTCGTCAGTTCGCTACGCTCGTGTCCTGCTATTCGCTATATCTTTTTCTTTTTTAAAGAAAAAAAGAAAAAGGATGCCGCTTCAAATGAAATTCACTGAACTCCTATTGTAATAAAAGTCAAGTGAAGTAATCAGGGCTAGTTACGTTTATATTGTATTAATCAGCATTCATAAAAGTTTTTCGGTTTCGTCTCCCTTTCCTTTGGAGAGGGTTGGGGTGAGGATTTAAAATTATAAAAAATTAACCTCACTCGAAACTTTATAGCGCTCTTCATTGTTTTTTGTGCGCAAAATGATTTCGCCAAGAAACCCAGCCAAAAATAATTGCGTTCCCAATACCATTGTGGTAAGCGCGATATAAAACCAAGGATTGTTAGTTACCAGACTATAGCGCATGTCATTATACATGTGGTATAGTTTTGAAATACCAATATATCCAGCAAGCATAAAACCAATAATAAACATTAACGATCCCATCGCACCGAATAAATGCATTGGTCTTTTTCCGAATCGGGAAAGAAACCAAATGGTAATCAAATCGAGAAAACCATTGATGAAACGTTCCATTCCAAATTTGGTTTCGCCATATTTTCTCGCTTGATGTTGTACTACTTTTTCGCCAATTTTTCCAAAACCGGCATTTTTTGCCAAAACCGGAATGTAACGGTGCATTTCACCCGAAACTTCAATGTTTTTAACCACAACATTTTTATAGGCTTTCAATCCACAATTAAAATCATTCAACTCAACTCCCGATGTTTTTCTGGCAGCCCAATTGAATAATTTAGAAGGTAAATTTTTAGCAACCACAGAATCGTAGCGTTTCTTTTTCCAACCGGAAACTAAATCATATTTGCCATTGATAATCATATCATACAATCCCGGAATTTCTTCGGGACTATCTTGTAAGTCGGCATCCATGGTGATTATCACATCGCCTAGGGCTTTGGCAAAACCAGCGTGTAATGCCTGTGATTTTCCAAAGTTTTTCATGAAACGAACTCCTTTTACATGAGGATTTTCATGAGCAAATTGTTCGATAATATTCCAGGAATCATCCGTGCTTCCGTCATCCAGAAAAATGATTTCATACGAGTAATTATTGGATTGCATCACTTTAATAATCCAAGTGTAAAGTTCCTTAAGTGATTCCTCTTCGTTGAGAAGCGGTATGAGTATAGATAAATTCATTACTGTTATTCTTGTGATGGAGATTTGCTTTTAAAAAATGCAGCCATGATCAATCCTAATATGGCGCAAAAAAAGATGTTGAAAACAGACCCTTTTAGTTGTTCAACAATGGAATAAGGATCAGTTTCTTTTAGTTTTAAAACAGTTTCATTTAAAGAGGATGCTGTCACTCCAAATTTTTCAGAAGTGCTAATCAAATATTTTATTGTTAAATCGAGTAGCATAGCTTTTACTGATGGATCGATCAAGTTGAATAAAATAATTTTAAAAGCGACAGAAATAATCACTCCGATTACTGCGGTAATAAAATAGGTAGTGAAAGCTTCTTTAAAAGGAAAAACGCCATTTAACTCTTTTTTTGTTTTAGAAAGCGATACAATTGGCACAATGATAAAAACAGAAAAGCTTAAAAGGGTAGTCCACCAAGCGATGAATAATTTTATGTCTAACGCATACATTAAAGCAGTGATTAATGATAATACTACTCCCGTGATTATCCCGAATGTAATTCCGTTTCTTTTTATAATTTCATTAACCATTAGTAGCTGTTTGTTTATTAATCCGCAAAGATAGCAATTCCCAATATATTCGAAGATAAAAATCGCTTTTTACGATTATATAAAAAAAGTGAAACAAAGATTTGATTATTGGAAAAAAATTGTAAATTTGCAAACTCAAAATAATAATGTAAAACAAAAAGTTATAATGAGTTTATACCTTTTCTGTTAGAAGAAAAGCTTCAAAACAAGTTATAATTAACAAATAAAAAAGATTAACAAGATGAAAAAAGGAATTCACCCAGAAAATTACAGATTAGTTGCATTTAAAGACATGTCAAACGATGAGGTTTTTATCACTAAATCTACTGCAGATACAAGAGAAACATTAACAGTTGATGGTGTTGAATATCCAGTTGTTAAAATGGAGATCTCTAGAACTTCTCACCCTTTTTACACAGGTAAATCTAAACTTATCGATACTGCAGGACGTATTGATAAATTCAAAACTAAATACGCTAAACACGCTAAATAATTTTAACTTGTTTCTAAATACATTGAGGCCTTCCTTTCGGGAGGCTTTTTTTATGCCTATCCGTAACTAATACTAAAGAAAAATTTAGCCACAAATTTCACGAATTTGTCACGAATTTTTATCCTTAAAAGAAAAATCAAACACTAATTTGTGAAATTTGTGGAAATTCGTGGCTAAAAAATAACTTTAGTCCGCTAAGCGGACAGTCATATTTTATTTTTATCTATTTGAAAACTTTGTAACTTTGGGGTCAATATTATTAAAAGAGTAGGTTGGTAAAATTAATTTTCGAATCAACAAATAACCGAATCAACAAATAAACAATTTTTATGAATTACATACTTTTTGATGGCCCTTCGCGAAATGCATTATTACCTTTTACTTTTACGCGACCAGTTGCTGATATTCTTATTGGGATAATGACCATTCGCCAAAAATGGGAAATGCGTTTGGGTTCCACTACTACCACATTGACAGAAGAGTATTTGTCGGAGAAATTTCCAATGGTAGAATTAGAAGAAAATGTAATGATAAATGCTTCCTTTCTGCCTAACGATGTTTTGGTCGAAATGGTCAGTAATCTGGAGTCGAATCAGGCTATTTTCAAAGGAGATGAAGTAATTGCTTTTCATACCAATGAAAATCAGGACGAAGTCGATTTTGATACCTATGAAATTATAGAATATCAAGACGATTGTTTAACGGTAGAACATACTTGGGATATTTTTTCCAAAAATGATGCAGCAATACGAGAGGATTTTGAATTCATAACCGAAGATAGAAAATCACAACCCATTCCAAAAAGTGTCAATGTCATCGCACCTGAAAATATATTCATTGAAGAGGGAGCTAAGTTAGAGTTTGTTACTTTAAACGCTTCCACGGGTCCTATATATATAGGGAAAGATGCTGAGATTATGGAAGGTTCTGTAATCAGAGGTCCTTTTGCCTTGTGCGAAAATGCGGTGGTAAAAATGGCGGCCAAAGTGTATGGAGCAACAACTGTTGGTCCGTATTCCAGAATTGGAGGCGAAGTTAATAATTCGGTATTGTTTGGTTATTCGAATAAAGGTCATGACGGATTTTTAGGAAATTCTGTTCTTGGCGAATGGTGTAATATTGGTGCCGACAGTAATAATTCCAATTTGAAAAATAATTATGAAGAAGTAAAATTGTGGAGTTATGAAACCGAAGGTTTTGCAAAAACCGGACTTCAGTTTTGCGGCTTGATGATGGGAGACCATAGCAAATGTGGAATTAACACGATGTTCAATACAGGAACGGTAGTGGGAGTAAGCGCTAATATTTTTGGAAGTGGGTTTCCTCGCAATTTTGTGCCTAGTTTTTCTTGGGGTGGCGCTTCTGGTTTTACGACTTATATAACCAAAAAAGCGTTTGAAACGGCTCGATTAGTTATGGCTCGCAGAAATGTTGACTTTGACGAAAGAGAAGCAGCTATTTTAGAACATGTTTTTGAGGAAACTAAAAAGTGGAGGAAAGAATAATTCTTTTGTCATTTCGACATAGGAGAAATCTTTTTTTTGTTGAAGTCAATTTGTTTGCAGACAATTTATAAGATAATATACCTAATACAAAAAGCCTCGATATAGAGGCTTTTTTAGTCTGTTTTTTATTGGCATGCATAAATAAGAGAACCATTTTTTTCAGGTCAATTAGTTTGTTAATTAAAATCCACTGACATTCAAGCGACCACCGGTAACACATTTATTGCTCAATGAAGCCGTGGAGACGGTACTACGTAATATGGCATCTTTTATGGTAGCAGCTGAAGCTCCCGGATGAGTTGAAGCATACAAAGCACAAGCTCCGGTTACATGTGGTGTTGCCATAGAGGTGCCACTATAAGAGCCATAGCCATTAGGTAAAGTGGAATAAATACCTGAACCAGGAGCGCCGATATCTACCGTAGTTGCTCCATAATTTGACCATAAAGATCTTGCGCCAGTTGAAGTTATCGAAGCAACAGCAATAACATTTGTATTTGGGTAATTTGATGGATAATTGGCAGTCTTATCATTGTCGTCACCTACGCCATCACTCCCGCCATTGCCTGCTGCTGCGCAAAATAAAATATTCGCTCTGTTTGCTCTTTCAATAGCATCCTGTAATGCTTGAGAAAATCCACCGCCACCCCATGAGTTATTGGTTGCTACAATATTTAATCCATTACGGGTTTTTAAATCCGTTATATAATCAACCGCCTTGATTGCATTTGCAGTTGTCCCACCTCTTCTGCCCAGAAATTTTGCAGAGATGATTGTCACTTGCCAGTTTACACCCGCAACTCCTGTTCCATTACCGCCAACAGCGCCAATGGTTCCTGAAACGTGAGTACCGTGGTCATCTTGTGTTCCATCATAAGTGCTATTATCGTTTTTATCAAAATCCCAACCATGAACATCATCTTTATACCCGTTGCCATCGTTATCAGTTCCATCAATTGGGTCAAAAGGATTGGTCCAGAAATTAGCTTTAAGGTCTTCATGAGAGTATTGGGCGCCTTCATCAATTACACCAACATAGACGTCAGTCGATCCTGTGTGTCCGGCTGCCCATGCTTCACCCGCTTGTGATCCGAATAGATTAGCTGGAGCTGTGGCATCTCCATACATCCCCCATAGCAATCCATTAACATAATACGGATCATTGGAAGTGGGAAAATCAAAATGTTGATAGATCCAGTTGGGTTCCGCATACTCAATTTCAGGTAAATCCTTTAGGAGTGCAATGGCTTCCATAGTGCCTAATTTTGAAGTGACTAGCATAAGATCACCTCTGTTGGTGCTTTTGCTAGTGGTTTTCATGGCGTTTGTGGTGATTATTTCAACGACATTACCCATAATCAGAGACAAAGCACTCGATTTTGTTCTGCTGCTGGATTTGTCCCCGTCTTTAAATTTAATGAGTATTTCACCAGGTACAAATTTAAGTTGAGCTGCCTTTTGTACAGGTTCTTGCGTGTCGTTGAAGTCATCTTCACAGGATAGTGTCAGTGTCAATACTATTGCCACCGCAATCGTTAAAAGGCGATTTAGTTTCATAATATAACTTTTTAAGGATTAAAAGGACAAAAGATTAGGGGACATTAAATATACAAAATATTTAACGATTTTAAAGACGTTTTGCAGTTTTAAATAGCCTGATAAGCACCTAAATTTGTTAAATTTTCCAAATTCCACAGGCAGAATAAAATAGCAAAAAAACGGTTGTTTGTCAATTTTTAGATTTAATGAAATTGATCATGTCTCATTATTTCATTTTCCAAATTGCCTAATTCTCTAATTAACCTATCTTTGCACTTTTAAAAAAAGCGGTTGTCTAAAAATCTAACAATCGAAAAATCTAATTATCTACAAATAATGATTACAGTTAACGATATTTCAGTGCAATTTGGTGGCACGACACTTTTTAGTGATGTTTCTTTTGCCATAAATGAAAATGATAAAATTGCCTTGATGGGTAAAAATGGAGCAGGAAAATCGACGCTTCTTAAAATTATTGCAGGCCAAAGCAAGCCTTCAACCGGTACTATTTCGGCGCCAAAAGATGCAATTGTGGCATATTTGCCTCAGCATTTATTGACTACGGATGGTGCAACGGTGATGGAAGAAACTTCTAAAGCTTTTGGTGAGATTTTTAAAATGAAAGCGGAGATTGATGAAATCAATGAGCAATTGACGATTCGCACGGATTATGAAAGCGATGCGTATATGAACTTAATAGAAAGAGTTTCTGACCTGAGTGAGAAATTTTATGCTATTGAAGAAGTAAATTATGAAGCCGAAGTAGAGAAAATTCTAATCGGTTTAGGTTTTGTTCGCGAAGATTTCAGTCGTCAAACTTCGGAGTTTTCAGGAGGATGGAGAATGCGAATAGAACTAGCCAAAATCCTTTTGCAAAAACCAGATTTAATTTTACTGGATGAGCCTACCAACCACATGGATATTGAAAGTATTCAATGGTTAGAGGATTTCTTGATTAATTCAGCCAAAGCAGTTGTGGTGATTTCTCACGATAAAGCCTTTGTAGATGCGATTACTAATCGTACGATCGAGGTAACTATGGGAAGAATCTACGATTATAAAGCCAAGTATTCTCATTATTTAGAGTTGAGAAAAGACCGTCGCATGCACCAGCAAAAAGCATACGACGAGCAACAACGCATGATTGCTGATAATATGGTATTTATTGAACGATTTAAAGGGACTTTTTCTAAAACGCTATCTGTGCAATCGCGTGTAAAAATGCTTGAAAAAATTGTGCCTGTTCAAATTGATGAAATTGATACTTCAGCATTGAAATTAAAATTTCCACCAGCAGCTCGTTCGGGACAATACCCTGTGATTGTAAAGGATTTATCAAAATCCTATGGGGATCACATTGTTTTTAAAGATGCTAATATTGTAATTGAAAGAGGTCAAAAAGTAGCTTTCGTTGGTAAAAATGGGGAAGGTAAATCAACGATGATCAAAGCCATTATGAAAGAAATTGGGATTGATGGTGGAAATCTCGAAATTGGTCACAATGCACAAATTGGTTATTTTGCCCAAAATCAAGCGGCTTTATTAGATGAGAATGCCACTATTTTTGAAACTATTGATGGCATTGCTGTTGGTGATGTTAGAACTCAAATAAAAAATATTTTAGGGGCTTTTATGTTTCATGGTGATGATGTAACCAAGAAAGTAAAAGTACTTTCAGGTGGAGAGAAAACCCGTTTGGCAATGATTAAATTATTATTGGAGCCGGTGAATTTGTTGATTCTTGATGAGCCTTCGAATCACTTGGACATGAAAACCAAAGACATTATCAAAGATGCCTTGCGTGAATTTGACGGAACTTTGATTTTAGTTTCTCACGATAGGGATTTCTTGGACGGATTGGCGACTAAAGTTTTTGAATTTGGAAACAAAAGAGTAGTGGAACATTTTGAAGATATTGCTGGTTTCTTGGCACACAAAAAAATGGACAGTATGAGAGAGATAGAGAAATAGTCTTCAGATAACAATAGCATTTAAAGAATAAAAATTAGGTATACGTATGACGTATGCCTTTTTTTATTCTGCATGGTATGGTTTTCTTCAATTTAAATTTAGAAAAGGGTTATTCATTTTAGGGAATAATCTTGTTTTATTTTAAATCTTGTTTTAAATATAACAGTTAAAGTGTTTGTAATCAGATTTTTAATTTAATTTTTTCGTACCTTGTATAAAAATTTGGTATCAATGTATAAAATTTAAAATCATGAAAAAATTAATTTTATCCTTTGTGTTCTTAACGACTTGTTTGTTGAGTTTTCCTGTGTTTTCTCAAATAGAAAACGAACCTGTAGCTTTAGGTTTGCCGGGTGACAACCTAAATCTGTATGCTGTATTGGACGTTTTTCAAAAATCAAAAACATTAGAGGAATTTGAAAGAGCGATTAATAGCAAAGATAGAAATATCAATAATCTGGATTTGAATAATGATAATTTTATAGATTACATTCGAGTAATTAGTTATAGAGATGGTGATTCTTATTCCATTGTGCTTCGTGTGGCGATAAATAGATTAGAAGATCAGGATGTTGCCGTTATAGAAGTCAATAAAAACCGATTTGGAAAGGTTGTTATTCAAATTATAGGAGACGAAGAATTGTATGGTAATGATTATATTGTGGAACCTTCCGCAGGAGATACTTTAACTCCAAATCCTGGCTATTTGGGCTATGAGAGGATGTATGCAGGTAATTATTGGAATGGTGTTTTGTATGTTAATGATTGGACAATAATAATCAATTTATTTTCACCGTCATTTGTAATTTACATATCTCCATGGCGTTGGGATTATTATCCGTCTTATTGGCGTCCGTGGTCGCCCATTTATTATTATAATTATTGGGGATATCATCGCCATTATTATAGAAATTATTACTATCGTAGAGTGGGATATGTAAGATATCCGCTTGCTTATTCTTATTATTATTCCAGAAGGACCAGTTCTCCAATAGTAAGAAGAAACAGGGTAAATGATACGTATAGAGGAACCTATCAAGGAAGGAATTTTAGAAGACCAGAAGGAACGGTTCTTCCAAGAACACGTCAGGCAATTCCCCGAACACGTTCGGGAAATCCTCCGGCTACTCGTCAAGAATTTCCAGAGACCCGCACAAGAACTCGCCAAGCATTACCGGAAACTCGTTCAGTACGGCCTAATGAACCAACAAGACGCCAACCTATAGAAGGAACACGTCAAAGAACTCCTTCGACAACTCGTTCAGTTCAGCCTAATGCACCAATGAATCGTCAGTCTGCACCCAGAACGAATAATCCAAGTCGTACTAGAGACAGAAATTAATTTGAGCTATGAAATATAGTTTTGATTTTAAAACGAAAAAACGAGGCAGTGTTATTGACACTGCCTCGTTTTTTTATAGTCTGATTCCGGGAGGAAGTAACTCTTTGTAAATAGGATTTTTTTTGAAAAATACGACTATTTTAGGAAGGATAGGGACAACTTTAAATTTTCGTTCAATCGCAATTTCCATGATATTTTTGAGGAAATTAGAAATGAATTCCTCGTCACTGAATGATTCAGGAACATTTATCTTTGTTAAAAATATTTTTTTCTCCTGAAACGAATATTCAACAGAAATTAATCCTTCTTTCACTTCAGTTTCAAATTGTCTAGCAAAAGTATTGTCTTTGATTTCCATAGTGATTGCTGTCTCCATAATAATTTAACTGTTATTCATTGGTACTTCTACCAAAAGTATTTTTGATTTGGTCATAGTCTTGATTTCAAATTGATCGAAATCCGTTATTCCCATGGCATCTCTTGCCTTCAAAATTTGATTGTTAATTTCTATTTCGCCTTCAATCAAAAATAAATAAACTCCGTTTTGAGGAATGTTAACTTCGTATGTCGTAGTGGTGTTGCTATCAAAAATACCTAAATAAAAAAAGGTTTTCTGGTAAACCCAAAGCGCATTTCCGTCATTACTGTCTTTTGGCGAAACAATATTTACAAAGGTATTGATTTGATTCTCAATATCAAATGATTTCTGTGCGTATCTTGGTGTAACCTCTTCTTTGTCAGGGAATACCCATAACTGTAATGTTTTTGCCTCGTCTTTCTGACTGGCATTCATTTCAGAATGTTCCACTCCGGTTCCGGCACTCATTACTTGCACTGCTCCAAAACGAATTACGCCTTCATTTCCCATACTATCCTTATGCTTTAATCCGCCTTCAAGTGGAATGGTGATGATTTCCATGTTGGCGTGCGGGTGAGTGCGAAAGCCTGTCCCTCCTGCAATGGTATCGTCATTTAAAACACGTAACATTCCAAATTGCAGACGTTCCGGATTGTACTAATTTCCAAACGAAAAGGAGAAATTGGCGTTAAGCCAACCAAAATCTGCTTTGCCTCTTGTGTTCGATTCAAATTGTTGTGTAGTCATAAATTATTGATAATATAGAGTGGTAATTCTGGGAGTTTCCGATAAAAAAATTATTTTTATACAAAATTCGCTATAAAAAGCGGAATGTTGTTGTAAAATCATTAAAACAATTATGAGTAAAATCCCTGTTTATCTAATGCCAGGATTAGCGGCAAGTACTGCAATTTTTGAACGGATTGCACTGCCGTCAGCTACTTTTGAAACCCATTTATTAGAGTGGGAGATTCCGCTGGATAATGAATCTTTAATGGATTATGCAAAGCGAATTGCGGAGAAAATTAAACATAAGAATCCCGTTTTGATCGGGGTTTCCTTTGGTGGTATTTTGGTTCAGGAAATGGCAAAATATATAGATGCCCGGAAAGTAATTATCATTTCAAGTGTGAAAAGTAATTTGGAATTTCCCCGCAGATTAAAAATCGCTAAAACCACTAAAGCATACAAACTAATTCCGGTGAATCTGATTTTAAATATGGAAAGTCTGGCTAAATTTTCTTTTGGAGAAAAAGTAAATCAAAGACTAAAATTGTATGAAAAGTTTCTTTCCGTTCGGGATATTCGCTATTTGAATTGGGCAGTAGAGCAAGTTGTTCTTTGGGAAAGAACGGTTGTTGATGAAGACGTTATTCATATTCATGGAGATATGGATGATGTTTTTCCTATAAAAAACATTAAAAATTGTGTCGTTGTAAAAGGAGGGACGCACATTATGATTTTGAATAAATACAAGTGGTTGAATGAAAATTTACCTTCCATTATATTGGAGACAAAAAAGGAAGTAAACGTGTTTTTGTAAGGGAACGAAAGACTTAAAAAAAGAAAAATATGAAATTGATAAATAAGTTTACGCTACTCTTTACCGTAGTTTTTGCGAGTGGAATATTTATTTTTGCAGCTGTAAATCCCGACGAAGAAAAAGACTTAAAAAGAGAATCAGTGTCGATTTTTCCTGTAAAACTGGATTTTGCAGGCGAAGAAACGCCATTGAAAATATCGGATGTTAAAGAACGTTTGGACAGGGAATTATTAGTAAATGTAAATCTGCATGCGTCCACTATTTTGGCCATTAAAAGAGCGAATCGTGCTTTTCCTGTAATTGAACCTATTTTAAAAAAGAACGGTATTCCGGATGATTTTAAATATCTGGCGGTTATAGAAAGTGGATTGGTGAATGTGGTTTCGCCGGCAGGAGCCAGAGGAATTTGGCAATTCATGCCCGATACTGCAAAAGAGCGTGGAATGGAAGTCAATGAAAATGTGGATCAGCGTTATGATTTAGAAAAATCAACGGAAGCGGCTTGCAGTTATTTTTTGAGTGCCAAAGGGAAATTTGGAAGCTGGACCTTGGCGGCAGCCTCTTATAACGGTGGGATGACGGGTGTGAATAAGCAAATTGATATTCAAAAAGTGTCTAATTATTACGATTTGTTGCTGACGGAAGAAACGTCTCGCTATGTTTTCAGGATTTTAGCGTTGAAGGAGATCATGAAGAATCCTGTAAAATATGGGTTTACCATTGCTCCTGAAGATTTATACGGAATCTTGCCGACCAAGAAAATTGAAATTGACAGTTCGATTACTGATTTGGCCGGTTTTGCAAAAAGTCAGGGGATTAACTATAAGATTTTGAAAATACACAATCCTTGGCTAAGGGAAACAAAATTAATAAATGATACCGGTAAAAAATACCAAATCGAAATTCCTTTGAAGGGATATTAACTGATTTTTTTGGACCAGATAAGGCATTTAAGAAAATATAACCCACGTAAAAACTAAGATAAGCAAATGCTTAAATGAACTTTTATTTCTTATATGGTTGATAAAAAAAATGTGAAGCAGCTTTGTCCTTCTAAAAAAAATACGATATAAGCCAAAAAAAGGGTCAAATGTGTATCATTTGACCCTTTTTCAATAGTTGTAATACATTATATTTTCTTCATTTGATCTTTCATCATCGTAATCTGATCTTTCAGCATATTCTGTTTGTCTAATTTTTTAGCTTCATTCAATAGGGAAGTAGCTTCTAATTTTCGGCGACGGGTCATGGCAACTCCGGCTAAATTTAATTTGGCTACAGCCAAGTCCATATCCATTGATAATCCTAACTCAATGGCTTTCTTGAAATATTTCTCTGCTTGATTGATATTCGTTTGCGAAAGCATGATTCCGTGTAAGTAATTGAAATATCCCTGTTGTTTTCTTACTAAAGCAGTTTCTGGGTTTTTGATGTAAGCCAACCATTTTTTAGCCCCTTCAAAATCCTGTTTTCTTAGTTTTAAGAAGGCAAGTAAGATGAATTCGTTTTTGAAGTAAAGAAAAATAGGAATTGCACTCAATAAAATAAGGAATATTCCGTTACCGATATTTCCTTCTGTAAATTGCCAAATGCCAGTAGCTATAATAAGTCCGGCGATAATAAGTTTAATATTTCTGTGAAACATAGTGTGTTTATTTTAAGATCACAAATATAGTAAAAGGAATTGAAAATATTTTTACAAAACTGCTTGTGAGAAAAAAAAGTCTTTGTATATTTGCACTCGGTTTTAGAATAACAGTTATTCGAAATTAGGAAGACATATAAATAAGATTTTTAAAGATACAAAGCAATGAGCAAAAGAACGTTTCAACCATCGAAAAGAAAAAGAAGAAATAAGCACGGATTTATGGACAGAATGGCTTCTGCTAATGGAAGAAAAGTTCTAGCGCGTAGAAGAGCTAAAGGAAGACATAAATTGACTGTTTCTTGTGAACCAAGACATAAAAAATAATGTTTTTATAAACATATATAAGGCGTTACTTTTTTTAGTATCGCCTTTTTTTATACCTTATCGTTAAAATAAGATTAAAAGTTTAATGTTTAAAGGTTTAATGTTGCGCAACTGACCTTAAACCTTAAACTTTAAACAAAAAAAACTAACTACAATTATAATACAATGCCAAAAGATACATCCATAAAATCAGTTTTAATAATAGGTTCAGGCCCAATTGTTATTGGTCAAGCATGCGAATTTGATTATGCAGGATCACAATCTGCACGTTCTATTCGTGAAGAAGGAATTGAAGTGATTCTAATCAACTCGAATCCGGCCACTATTATGACCGACCCAACTATGGCCGATCACGTTTACTTGAAACCATTAACGACCAAATCAATTATTGAAATCCTTAAAGCACATCCTCAAATCGATGCCGTTTTGCCTACTATGGGTGGACAAACCGCTTTGAACTTGTGTCTGGAAGCAGATGAAAAAGGAATTTGGGCAGATTTTGGAGTAAAATTAATCGGGGTTGATGTCAATGCCATTAATATTACCGAAGACAGAGAACAGTTCAAACAACTTCTTAAAAAAATTGGGGTGCCTTCTGCACCTGCAGAAATATGTACTTCATATCTTAGGGGAAAAGAGATTGCCCAGGAATTTGGTTTTCCGTTAGTAATCCGTCCTTCGTTTACACTTGGAGGAACCGGAGCTGCTATTGTCTATAAAAAAGAAGATTTTGATGAGCTTTTAACCAGAGGATTAGAAGCATCACCAATTCACGAAGTTTTAATTGATAAAGCTTTAATGGGTTGGAAAGAATACGAATTGGAACTTTTGAGAGATAAAAACGACAATGTTGTGATTATCTGTTCTATCGAAAATATGGATCCAATGGGAATTCATACCGGAGATTCCATTACTGTTGCACCAGCAATGACATTATCTGACACGACTTTCCAAAAAATGCGTGATATGGCAATCTTGATGATGCGAAGCATCGGAAACTTTGCCGGAGGCTGTAACGTGCAGTTTGCCGTTTCGCCTGACGATAAAGAAGATATCGTTGCGATTGAAATCAATCCTCGTGTATCTCGTTCATCTGCTTTGGCATCAAAAGCAACGGGGTATCCTATTGCAAAAATTGCTTCCAAACTGGCTTTGGGATACAATTTAGACGAATTGCAAAATCAAATTACCAAATCAACTTCGGCTTTATTCGAACCAACTTTGGATTATGTGATCGTGAAAATACCTCGTTGGAACTTTGATAAATTCGAAGGAGCTGACAGAACGTTAGGGCTTCAAATGAAATCCGTTGGAGAAGTAATGGGAATTGGACGTTCGTTCCAAGAAGCATTGCACAAAGCGACTCAATCATTGGAAATCAAAAGAAATGGTTTAGGTGCTGACGGAAAAGGATATAAAAACTACGAACAAATTATCGAGAAACTGACTTTTGCGAGTTGGGATCGTGTTTTTGTGATTTATGATGCTATCGCGATGGGAATTCCATTGAGCCGCATTCATGAAATCACTAAAATCGATATGTGGTTCTTGAAACAATACGAAGAACTTTATACGTTAGAAAAAGAAATTTCTAACTATAAAGTAGAATCTTTGCCAAGAGAATTGTTATTGGAAGCGAAACAAAAAGGTTTTGCCGACAGACAAATCGCACACATGATGGGTTGTTTAGAAAGTCAAGTACATGCTTTGCGTACTACAATGAACATCAACCGTGTATTCAAACTGGTTGACACTTGTGCTGCGGAATTCAAGGCAAAAACGCCTTACTATTACTCGACTTTTGAAGCTGAAATAGAAAAAGCAAACGGAGAACGTTACGTTGACAACGAAAGTATTGTTACGGATAAAAAGAAAATAATTGTTCTTGGGTCAGGCCCAAATAGAATTGGACAAGGAATCGAATTTGATTATTCTTGCGTTCACGGGGTGCTTGCCGCCAAAGAATGTGGTTATGAAACGATTATGATCAACTGTAATCCAGAAACGGTTTCGACTGATTTTGATACAGCCGATAAATTGTATTTCGAACCAGTTTTCTGGGAACATATCTACGATATTATTCAACATGAAAAACCAGAAGGTGTTATCGTACAATTAGGTGGACAGACTGCCTTGAAATTGGCCGAAAAACTGTCTAAATACGGAATAAAAATCTTGGGAACTAGTTTTGATGCTTTGGATTTAGCCGAAGACAGAGGGCGTTTCTCTGAACTTTTAACGGAATTAAAAATTCCTTTCCCTCAGTTTGGAATTGCAGAAACAGCGGACGAAGCTTCTGCTTTGGCTGATACTTTAGATTTTCCATTATTGATTCGTCCTTCTTATGTGTTGGGTGGTCAGGGAATGAAAATTGTAATCAACAAACAAGAATTAGAAGAGCACGTAATCAATTTGTTGAAAACGATTCCAGGAAATAAATTGCTTTTAGACCATTATTTGGATGGTGCAATTGAAGCCGAAGCCGATGCGATTTGCGATGGGGAGAATGTGTACATCATAGGAATTATGGAGCATATCGAACCTTGCGGAGTACACTCTGGAGATAGTAACGCCACTTTGCCACCATTTAACTTAGGCGAATTTGTAATGCAACAAATAAAAGACCATACCAAAAATATTGCGTTGGCTTTGAGAACGGTTGGTTTAATCAACATACAGTTTGCTATCAAAGATGATATCGTTTACATCATTGAAGCAAATCCTAGAGCGTCTCGTACGGTTCCATTTATTGCGAAAGCTTACGGAGAACCTTATGTGAACTATGCTACTAAAGTAATGTTGGGTCATAATAAAGTAACCGACTTTACTTTCAACCCGCAATTAAAAGGATTTGCCATCAAGCAACCGGTTTTCTCTTTCAGCAAGTTTCATAATGTAAACAAAGCATTAGGACCAGAGATGAAATCAACTGGAGAAAGCATCTTGTTTATTGATGACTTGAAAGACGATCAATTCTACGAATTATACTCTAGAAGAAAAATGTATTTGAGCAAATAAGCTTGAGTTTAGATATTGAAAAAGCCCCGATTGGGGCTTTTTTTATGAAATACTGCTGTGGATTTGCAAAAAAAATCCTCGCACCAAACTGAAGATACAAGTGTGTAATTAATAATTTATAGAAGAAGTAAGAGTTTCAAATTTTTGAGGATTTAAAGATATACTCCCAGACGTTATTGTGTCAGTAGGAAGAGAGCATGTACCACTCCAGCCATTGCAGATTTGTCCTGTTTTGTATACTATCCAGTTAATTTTATTCATTTCATTGCCAAATAGTCTGAAATCTACAATTGTATCTTTGTAAGGTTTTAAAATTTGGATACTTTCAATACCTAATTCACTAGTGGTTTTTAATACAAAAATGCTCGTAGTGGGATAGGTTGTGTTTGTTTTAAGAGCAATTTTTGCCCAAGCTTCCGGTTCCATCGCTATTTCTTCCATCTTTCTGTTCACATTCCAGTATTGCGGTTTTCTTAAAATAAATCCTTCGTCAGCTTTTAAATATTCTTCTTCAGTCATTTTATATTCACCCTTTGCATCAGTTATATGTGTTGATAATAACCTTTTTTGGCATCCAAACTCATTGTCATATTTACAATAGTATAAACTGATTTCTACTCCTTGTAAAGGCAAATTGGTTTTATGTTCTTTTACTTTTATTATATAAGAATTGGTTTCTTCCTGATTTTCTGATGATGAGCAAGAAACCAGTAAAGTAAAAAGGCAAATTAATAGATATAAAGATTGTTTTTTCATAGCAAAATTTTTAGGATTGTGCTAAATGAGCTATCAAACGATTATCAAATTTACGAAATTATAATTGGAATTTTTAATTTAGTATGCTTAATATCAATTGTTTGTATTAGAAATAAGTAAAGGAAAAGCATCTTGTTTATTGATGACTTGAAAGACGATCAATTCTACGAATTATACTCTGGAAGAAAAATGTATTTGAGCAAATAAGCTTGAGTTTATATATTGAAAAAGCCCCGTTTGGGGCTTTTTTTATGGAATGTATTATGTGTTTTAGGCGATATTTTCGAGACCTCCCGGAAAAGGTCTGTACGCATAATAATGCAAAACTTCTTCGATAGCTGTTTTTAAGGCTTCGTTTATGGGAAGTTGAGTTGAGGCTAGTCTGTTGTCAATTTGTGAGAGTTGCATGTAGTAATCAGTAAAAACAGGTACGTAGAGTCCTTTGCTAATGGCTTCTTCGGCCGTTTTGTAGTTTTCTTGTTGTCCTTCTTTGATTATTTTGCAAGTGGTTAATCGCAGTTTGCCATATTTGTCTCTACTTGCAGCATACCCAAAAAGCCTGCAAATTAATCCACGATAGCGATAGTTGCTGCAACTTCCAATGTTTCTGTCAAGAACAGTAAGTGGTCGGTATAAATGGCAATTGCTATCGGATTTGTTGTTTAGTTCGACTAACATTTCCTCGGCTTTACCGTTTAAAAATAAATACAATGCCCACGGTAAAAACTCCAAAGGCGAAGCATTGATGTCCGGAGTGGAGTTTCTGATGAACATATCGGAGAGCGGGGGTTGGCATTTTTTATTTTAAAAGTATAAAAACTGCATATTTCTTATTGTTTTCGTGGCTTATGTTTGTGGGCACGGATTGCAAATCCGCGCTATCGAACTGGAGACATATCCGCGCGGTCGGGGGGGGTCCGTATCAGCATATCCCTAAAGAAAACTTTAATCAATTAATCTATTTCAAATATATCCCTATCTGTTACGTTCATAATGCAATTATTTAACATCTGCCACACTCTTGTGAGCGTTATAAATTGATTTAAAACGACTTATGTCTGCTTTTTTTTATTAACTTTGAGAGTTAATTTTTTTTATAAAAAATAGATGAAATGAAAACACTATTTTTAAGTAGAATAATATGGCTCAGCGCAATCATTTTATTAGTCAACTGTAGCACCTTTGAGAGTAATATCATAGTGTGTAACCATTGCCCCTCAACTTCACCATGGGCGGTATGGAATCTTGATTTAAGCAATCCATGCTTCATGACCAAAAGCGAATGTGAAACATGGGCTAAAGGACATGTACCGGGTGACCAATGGGTGTGTGAGCAATGTAATAAATAGACAGACTCTTTCTTACTATATTACGCCCAAACTAATACCATCTCTTATACGTGTATGATATATCCCTATCCGATTCGCGTGTGTAAAACCAATCAATCGAATTATATTGATTATTTGACCGTCTGTTACGCGGGCGCAAATTAATTAATTTGCATTAATTCAGTTAACAGATTTAAACTAAAAAATGGTTGGGCAACTATCTCAAATAAAAAAGAGGCTGTCTCAAAAAAGCAGCCTCTTTTTGGTGCGGATAATAGTCCCGAAGCGTCGGGAGAAGCCACACGCCTTAAAAAAATGGTAACTATTCAGGTTGCAATACAGCAATAGTTTTAAAAGCAACTAAAACATTTTGTCTGATAGCGCGGATTTGCAATCTGTGCCCTTAAAGATTGGCTTGGCATTTTTTATTTTAAAAGTATAAAAACTGCATATTTCTTATTGTTTTCGTGGCTTATGTTTGTGGGCACGGATTGCAAATCCGCGCTATCGAACTGGAGACATATCCGCACGGTCGGGAAATAAAACTTGAATTTGTTATATGTAAAAAGCCCCGTTTGGGGCTTTTTTTGTGGGATAGTTTTTTGTGTTAGTGGCTCATTGTTGTGGGAGAAAAATCAGAGAAATTTGCCCAGCGTTTCCGATTAACATATCGGAGAGCGGGTGACATTTGCGCAGCGTAAACCGACTAACTCTTCGTAGCGCGGGATTTAAGGTTTTATCCTAACTATTTTGTTGTCTTTGAGAATAACCAATTCGCTATTAGTTTTCTTCTTGAATTCGATTAATTTCTCGTAAACCTTGCTCATTCCGTCAATGATTTTTTGTTGGTTTTGAGATCTTTTATACTCTTTCATTCCAATATTTTTTTAAGTTATCAAATTTAGTTTCGCTTAAAATTTTAATTTCAGTTTCTAAAGATTTTTCTGCAATTAATTCTGGTGCTCCAAATGAATTATCAAAAATAAGTACTTCATCTGCAATTTCAAGATAAATTTCAAAAAGGTTTTTAATTCCATTGATGTATCTACGCTTTATGACTTTGTAGCAATTAGTTTAAATTGTAAAGGCATATTGAAGTGGGTACGAAGTCGGGAGACTTCGCACAGCCGGGGTAGTTTTTTGTGTTAGTGGCTCATTGTTACGGGGTCAAAGTCGAAGACATTTGCCCAGCGTAAACCGACTAACTCTTCGTAGAGCTGGTTATTCTATTTACAACTCTTCAAATTCTTTATAGACGTCATTATCGAAAACGTGTGCCATAAGTATTTCATCTTGTTTTATAGTTATGTCCATTTCAAAACTATTATACTTTTCTTCATCACTTTCATAAAGCAAAATTGCTTTATAATATTCTGTATTGAATTTTACTTTTTTCGTTTCATCATTTCTATAACCACTTATTAAAGGTATTATTTTTAAGTAGTTAGTTTCTTTTGGTGGAGGTATGTATCTAACGAAACCCACGTAAACTTTATTAGATTTTAGTGTTATCTGTATTAATAATTCTTCTTTTGCAACTTTTTTAAACAATTTTTCAATCTCATCCCCAAAATCATCTACGGCTTGTTCAACAGGAGTTTGTTTTTTAAAATAATCAAACCATTCAAGAATCTTATTCAATGAATGTGTGAATAAAAAAATGAATAAAAAATTGAAGATAAAAGTCCAAAGAAGAGGTTGTTCTTCTATAGGGAGTTGATATAAAAACCTATGTATTGATGGAATTAAAGTAGGTTTAAAATAGTTTAATATTATCCTGCCTAAATAAGTAAAGAAGAATATTACACTACCTGTTATAACCGAATTAAATACTAACCTTTGGGTTTCTATTCTGTCATACTTGTACTTAAAATAGACATAACGAGTTAAATAATAATAACCGCTTAATATAGGAAATAACCAAAGACTTTCAGGCATATTCTATTTTTTCGGGGTTTCTTTTTTAACGATGTTTGATTCAGATATTGTCTTAATTATAGCTTTAATTTTAGCATTTTTAAAATATATCTTTGGTTCAATAAAAATTGCTCCTCTATTGTCTTCTCGTAATCCAATATCTTTTCCACTTCTATTTAAGATAACTCTACTATAATTTGACATATTAAAGATGTTTAGTTCCTCAAAGATATTACAAATTTTATTCCAAATCATATTTCATTTATAGATTTTTCTTTTCTACTTTTTGTTTTAGTCTCTTCTATTTTATTTTCTAAACTGTCTCTTTTAACACTATTTTCAAGTATTTTTTTTCTGTTATAATACTCTTTTTTTGATAAATATGTAATTGATTTTTCTAAAGTATACTTTTTATAAACCGTTAAGGTTCTTGAATTTTTCATAATTATGTCTCCTGTTATTCCTGTACCTGGGTTGTTTAGAGTCCCAAAACCATCGCCATTTATATTTTGCATTGCTGACATTGCTTCTTCATTTTGTTCTAATGAAAAAATTGTAGATGGCAAATTATCATTATTAAATGACTGCTTAAAAACTATAAATATACTGTCCCTATCAATTATAAACTCATTCTTATTGAATTTTTCTTGGATATAATTTGAATTATATATTTTATCATTTATATTAAAATAGTTCCTGCTTTTTAAAGGATTTGATTTATCAATTAATGCATCAGGTATTTGATATAACTTATCACCTTGACCAATTTTTTTATAAGTTAATGTAGGTTCATAGTTATTATTGTTATCCGTGTAACATTCATATAATAAATTTGCATCAACTAAATCAGGTAAATTATATTTCTTTTGATATATCGGATATATGCAATCAATATTATCAACTAAACTAATGCTTTTTAATTTTCCATTAATAAAATTATATTTAAATTCAACTCTACATAAATCTGTTAAATAGTAAAATCTTATATAACTATCATTTTCTATTATTTTCTCATCTGACAACAAAGATGTTACCTCAAAAAATTCATCAAGTGTCATATTTTCCCAATACTTTAAAAATATTTTAGGTTCAGATTTTATTTTTTCAGAAAGACTTTTTTCACCGTTTTTGTTATTTACTTTTTTAACTTCATTGGTTTTATTATTTTCTTTATTGCAACTGATTAAACTGATAATTAAAAAAAGAAAATAGAAATACTTTATAGTTTTACTCATTATATTTGTTACTAATTAAATTTATATATTATGGACAAAGTGCGTGTAATTATTAGACTGCCTAAATTTGAAATATACCAAAACGAAAATACTAAAGAGTGGTATTGGCGTATTAAAGTTGGTTCAGATATTGTTGCTTCCTCTTCTGAAGGATATAAAAACCATTCAGAGTGTTTGAAAAATGTAACAAGTGTTGAGAAACATATAAAATATTTAAGAGAAAACGATTTAATCAAATAGATATTCTACTGTTGGGTCGTGACCAATTATTTTTTCTGTTTCTCTTTTACTTTTTAATAACTCTTCTGCCTCTTCTCTAGTATTTGCATAAATTTCACATCCGTGGAACTTTCCATTATGTTTGTATTCGGTTAAGTATTTTTTCATAAGTTATGTTTTTAGCACGTTGGTTCTTTATAATCTCACACAACTTGCATATAGGTCTGATGATGTCCGACTTATCATCCCTAAATTAGGTCGCTTTGTCTTATAAATGTCAGATTTTATTTATTTTCAAATATAGCCAAATTTAGTACCCCTTTATATTTATGCAGTATTTTCTGTAACAACTATTTTCTCAAAAAAGTTGTCAGGACTAATGAGTTCTGTTTTGGCATCGGGATAACTGTTAGTGAAAGCTTTGGTAATTTTGCCTTTGTTTCCCCATTTCATTTCGTAAGCCGTGATTTGTTGTTCGTCCTGAACGATAAAATCCACTTCTTGTTGCTGCAAGGTTCTCCAAAAATAGTAATTGTAGTCCTTTTGCGCATATTCGTTGGCTTTTATGATTTCCATAACCACAAAGTTTTCCCATAAAGCACCCACATCATTCCGCAATTCTACTGGCGAAAAATTATCGATAATGGCATTGCGAATTCCTAAATCATAAAAGTAGACTTTTCGCATTTTTGTAACTTCTTTTCTTTCATTGGTGGCATAACTTTTTAAACGAAACAACACAAACGATTTTTCCAATAAATCAATGTAATTGTCCACTGTTTCCGACTTCACTTTTAATTGTGTCGCTAATTCGTTTAGGGAAACTTCACAGCCTATTTGATGCGCCAAGAGTTGCAATAACTTATTCAGTAAATCAGGTTTTCTAATGTCTTTCCAAGCCAAAACATCTTTATATAGATATTGGTTGGCAATGCTTTTTAGGTATTTTTTGGCGTGAATTTTATTGTTTAAAACATCAGGATACATTCCGTAAACGAGATGCCAGTTTAGGTTTTCCGTGAATTTCAGGAAACCGTTTTTGGTGTATATTTCTTCCATACTCAACGGGTATAAATGAAATACAAAATGCCTACCTGTCAATGGTTCAAAAATTTCGTCCGCTATTTCCAAAGCCGAAGAACCACTGGCGATAAATTGAACACCTTTGATGTTGTCAAAAAGCATTTTCAAACACAATCCGATGTTTTTTATTTGTTGGGCTTCGTCTATAAGTACTATTTTGTTGTCGCCCACAATTTGTCGTAATTTTTCGGCCGTGGGTTCTTCAAATAATTTTTTTATATGGGATTCTTCTCCATTTAAACTCAAAAATGGATAGGGTAATTGTTGCAGCATCTCTTTTAGTAAGGTTGATTTTCCTACTTGTCGAGCGCCAATAAGCACAAGGACTTTGTCTTTAAAAAGCCATTGTGTGAGCGTTTGTATTTGTAATCTTTGATACATAATGATACAAAGATATAAATATTTATTACATAATGGAAAAATTAATACTTTTTTTTACATTATAACGGAAATATTAATATTAATTTTTCCATTATACTGGAAATTTCAATGCTTTTTTACTTGCTTCTTCTTCAATTTCTCCTTGAAAAAATCAATGGTTCTTGTCCACGATAAAGTAGCAGCTGCTTCGTCGTATCTGGGAGTGGTATTATTATGAAAACCATGATTGACTCCGGCATAGAAATAAGCGATATGTTCTACTTTGTTCTTTTTAAGGATGGCTTCAAAAGCTGGCCAACCCTCATTTACTTTAGTGTCTAAACCGGCATAATTTGCCATTATGGGTGTTTTTATTTTTTCGGCTTCCTCGGCTGTTGGTTGTCCGCCGTAATAAGGAACTGCCGCGCATAAATCTGGGATTTTGACCGCCATCATATTGGCAATCCAACCCCCAAAACAAAATCCAACCACACCAATATGTCCATTACAATCTTTATGTGATTTTAGGTATTCATAGGCTGCAATGAAGTCTTCGAGCATTTCTTCTCGGGTACGTTTTTTTTGTAATTCCCTTCCGGCATCATCATTTCCGGGATAACCGCCCAAAGGGGATAAAGCGTCTGGTGCCAAAGTGATAAATCCTTCTATTGCGGCTCTTCGGCCTACATCTTCAATATACGGATTCAGTCCGCGGTTTTCATGTACGACAATGATTCCCGGTAATTTTTTTTTGGTTCCCGTTGGTTGGGATAAAAGTCCTTTGATAGTTCCTCCTCCTTTCGGAGATTGGTATGTGATGTATTCTGATTTCAACCTTGGATCACCGGGTTTAATCAAAATAGAATCCAAGTAATTAGGCGTCATAAAGCTAAGAAGTGATGGTAGCGTAACGCTGCCTATAGCAAACAGCGATAACTTTTCAACAAATTGCCTTCTTTCTATTTTGTTATGCGCGTAGTCATCGTACAAATCAAAAATTTCCTGACTGATGTCTTCTTTGGTTAGCTTTTTCATGTTGTTTATTTGATACAACTAATTTAGGGAAAAAAGCGATTGTTTTAGCATCAGTAGTGATTGCATTGTTTTAATCCATGCTTTTGAACTAGAAAGATGTCACTATGGTCCGGTTTGTAATTTATTGAGATTACTTTCTCTAAAAATAGATTCAAAGCAACCATAAAAAAACTCTTTGATTGGGAGTTGTTACCACTCGACTTTATTTATAGTATATACTAATCACTCCATTCTTAAAAATTCAAATAATTCATCATCCTGAATGACAGTTACTTTGCTGCAATGAGACAAGTGTGAAAAGGAATAAGGCTTTCTGGGATTGAAGAATCCACTGCCGGCTAATCTGAATTTTCCGGTACATTCTGGAACACCAACTGATGAATACCGGTTTATCAAGTATCCTTCGTCAATTGGTTCCAACCAAAACCACCCTCCGGCGACTTCACCACCGAGCCATTGACTGTCAAGGGGGATATTTTCGGGTCTTGCTGGAGCCGGTAGCGTGCCTTTTACGTTTTCTTTGGTGTAGGGTGTATGAGAGTGATAATCCTGTTTTTCTGGATTATCAGTAGCACTATTTTCCGGGATGATAATTTTATCCGAAAGAAAGTTGACGTTGGTTATCGGCATGGGTTTGAAAGGCCATAAATAGCGCAGTTTAAAACGGTGTTTTAGCACAGGCGCTCCCGCCAGAATTCCGTTTCTCACAAATCGGCAACAATTGATGCCGTTAATTACAAATGGGCCAAAAGGAATCGCATCTTTACTTTGCAGAACTTTAATCGTTGTCCGAGCCGACTCAATATTTACAGGGCAATAGGAAGCGTATAAAGGGCCCATACCAAAACAGGTTTTGTTGTTCTGTACTTCACTCAAGAGTTCTCTAATATTTGTTATTTTATTATTGGAGAAGTTGGCCTTTGTGTGAATTTCAAGATTTGCATCCGTAGAAAAATCCCGAATCCGTCCATGCTGATAAGGGGCATGATACCTTCCACAATCAAAATAAGAACAAGTGCCTGAGGTGCCATCCACCAATATTAATGAAGCATGTCCTACTTTATATTGGAAGTCTTTGTTGTGGCCCAACCATCGCATAGGCACATCATACCAAGAACCTGGCTGTTTGCCAGTAAATTCAGGCCAGGCAATAGCGATTGCCATTCCGTTATGTTTAGTCATTTTAAAATGTTTTGGGGTTATTCAAGTTTTTTATCTTTCGGCATTGTTCCAAAAATAATGTCCCAAAGAGGAGATGTAAGACCAAAAGCTACCGTTTCATTTTTGTAATGGTGTAGAAGATGGTGTTTCCATAGATAACGAAAAAAGTTTTTGGGAGGTTTGGTTGTATGTATAAAATAATGTATGGAAAGATAGTACGAATACCCCATTAAAAAACCCGGAAAAAATAAAAGAACATAATTGCCCATAATAAGCCAGAAAATAAATATAAATAAGCCAGCGAGTGGTATGGATACAGGAAGAGGTAAAACCAATCGTTGTTTGTCCCGGGGAGTAGTATGATGCATTCCATGAATCTTGAATATCCATTTCTTTGGGTTTTTATATTCTCCCGAATGATAAACAAACCGGTGTATTAAATATTCGGCAAGTGTATAAACAAAGGTTCCCGAAAGAAATAACACTATATAGCCAAGTATTGATAGCTTTATTTTGATTATACCAAAGAGGAGTATGCTTAGCGATATAAGTGCTAAAGTGGCGATTACAAACAAAGCATTGGTTTTTGTAAGACTTTCCAAGATAGGATTTTCAAAAAGTCGTATTGATTCCTTTGAGTTTTTCATATATGTTTGTTTTTAATGCTTCCAACGCTGTAAAATTGAAAATATTTAATGTTTTGATTTTGTCGACAAGAGTTATGAAATAATTTTCATTCTCCTTGGTTTTTCTCGAAATTCACCATCCAATTCACACCAAATTTATCGGTGAATGTCCCAAAATAACCACCCCAAAAAGCGTCTTCCATTGGCATTCCCACTTTTCCGCCTGCTGAAAGTGCATTGTACAGTTTATCGGCCTCTTCTTTACTTTCGGCCTCGATGGAAAGCGAAAAATTATTCCCGTAAACGGTTTTAGCTCCAAATGATTCGAAGCTGTCACTTCCCATTATGGCTGTTTCTTTACTAATGGGTAGGGAAACATGCATTATTTTTTCGGCATCTCCGGGAGGACAGGTTTTGCCTTCTTGCATTGGCATATCTTTAAATCTTCCAAAATAGGAGAATTCACCACCAAAAACCGATTTGTAAAATAGGAACGCTTCTTCGCAATTTCCATTATAGGTAATATAGGTATTTACTGTCGCCATGATATTTGTATTTAAAGTTAGACTATTTTTTAATTGATTTATATTTTTTTTTAAAGATAAATAAGCGACCATTAAAAAGTAATTTTTAAAGATAATGCTGGTTGAGAATTTTGAACAAGCGAACCTTGTTTGGGAATGAGAATGGGCTGGTTAATAAAAGAAATAGTTGCCGCTTTTCGGGCATTTTTTCCAGAGCCTATAAAAAATGGAATACTTCCCAAAACAGAAGCTACGCCTCCCAACATAACAAAACCATAGGCATCGGTTCCTGAATTTGAACTGTCATCCCAACTATTATTAAAACTAAATGCTCCCACTACTGTCATAATGGTCCCGCCCGTGAACAAAATCCAACCTGTAGATTTTTGGCTTTTGCTTTTTTGCAAATAATACTCTTTAGAAAATTCCTGACTAAATGCATTTGTAGTAAAAAGTAAAAGCATTAGAAAAGTAATCGTCTTTTTCATAATAGTACCTTTTTTGCCTACTCTTTCAATATGCAGTTTTCGGCTTACCTGTTTTTGGCTTCAACTAATGGGACAGAAAAGTTATTATATTCCAATATGTTTTGAGTTAAAAAAAAGCAATAATAAATTTGATTTTGATTATTTTTGACTGCATATAGAAACTTCATTAATAATCGAATTCCTCTTTTTTTGTCAAATATCTTTTGTACCAGACAATCGCTAAATCAGCGACTTCTTGTAATTTTCCTGGTTCTTCAAACAAATGGGTTGCACCTGGAATTATTTTCATTTCTTTTACAGATTGCAGTTCATCATAAGCCATTTTATTCATTCCAATAACCGGAACATCTTCACCGCCCACGATGAGTAGCGTAGGAGCGGTTACTAATGGCAATTCAGTCAGGGCTAAATCAGGACGTCCGCCTCTTGAAACTACCGCTTTTATTCTTTTTCCAAAATGGGCTGCTGCCCTCAATGCTGATGCTGCTCCGGTGCTTGCTCCAAAGTAGCCTATGGGTACGTTTTTTGCACCTTTATATCCCATTAGCCATAGTGTGGTTTCTATCAATCGGTTGGTTAGTAAATCGATATTAAACCGGTTTTCGTAAATTTGATCTTCTTCTTCAGTAAGCAAGTCAAAGAGGAACGTGCCTATTTTTTGTTGTTGAATCAGTTCTGCTACCATTCTGTTTCGGGAGCTGAATCTACTGCTGCCACTTCCGTGTGAAAAAACAACAATCCCAATTGCATTTTCAGGAACCACTAAATCCCCCTTCAACGTTACAGAAGATAAAGGAATGTCCATGTCTAATTTTTTCATAATTGAGTTACATTTAAAATAAACAATAGTAGATTTAAAAATTCTATTCAATGGGGCGTGTAACACTCAACAACTTAATCACTTCGTCATCTTCCACCTGATTAAAGTCTTCATAAAATCCGCCTACTCCTCTAAAATATTTGGAAGCGATCAAGTAGACAAATTCATCCGTATTTTTCTCAAATACCGGTACCGTGTCATAAGGTAAAACAGGCACCGCAACAATTATTTTTGCAGGGTTTCTTTTCCGCAACATACTTATGCTGGCCAGTAAGGTGTTTCCTGTTGCTATACCATCATCTACCAGAATTACGTTTTTTTCTTTGATATCGAGAGGTTCCCGATTGCCCATGTAGAGTTCGTATTTCCCCCGCAACAATTTCCTGAGCCGAATGATTTCATCGTCTATGTATTCCTGGGGAATTTCAGGATGCTCATCAATAATCATGGAGTCCATCGATACGGCACCTATGGCAAATTCCTTATTGTAAGGGTGTCCAATCTTTTTGGAGAGTACAATATCTAAAGGGAGCTGCAAACTTTTAGCAATTATGGATCCAATGGGCACTCCGCCTCTGGGAACGGCAAGAACTATAGTATTACTATTCTGATATTTTTTTAATTTCTCTGCAAGCAATAAACCTGCTTCAATTCTATCTTTTAATATCTCGTTATACATAATATTTAGTTTTATATAAAAAAGTAAAATTTAACATAAAGGTACTGATTTTCAGTTACTTTGATTTGTTTTAATCAGTTATTTTTCACTGAATTTTCAAATTAAGTTCGAAAATATTTCTTACCATAACTATAAAATAACGTATTAAAAAAAGAATTTATAAACGAAAGAGTTAAGCTATGAAAATGCTTTTGTTCGAATTAAAGAGACACATTTGAAAGGCAAAAGTGTTCTGTTTTTATAAAAATATTTTTAGCTATTTTTACTTCATAACTAATAGGGAAAAATGGCATTGTTAAAAAACATAAATGTAAAAGCTAAAGCAGATAAAAACACTGGTTTTGGAACAAACGCCAGTAGTTATGGAGGGCGTTTTGTTAATAAAAATGGGTCTGCAAATGTGGAGAAACGCGGTATGCATGTGTTTCATCGCATCAGTTGGTATCACACTATGATTGATATGCCAATATGGAAATTTATGCTTATTATTTTATCTTTCTATGTTGGAATCAATTTTGTCTTTGCTGCTATTTATTATGGGATAGGAATCGAACATTTGGATGGTATTAGTCCTTCAGGATCTAATTGGGTGCAGTTTGGTCAGGCTTATTTTTTTAGTGCGCAAACTTTTACTACAGTAGGGTATGGGCATATTAGTCCTTCGGGGTTTCTGGCAAGTCTGGTTTCTGCTGCCGAAGCCTTATTTGGTTTGTTGAGTTTTGCTATTGCTACTGGTTTGTTCTTCGGGCGATTTAGCAAACCCACTGCATTTTTGAAATTTTCCCACAATGCCCTGATAGCGCCTTATGGAGAAATCAAGGGTTTAATGATTAGAACCACACCTTTTAAAAATACGAATTTCACTGATGCTGAAGCCAAAATGACTCTTGGGATGAGTATTGAAGAAAATGGTATAATGACTAATAATTTCTATTCTTTGGAATTAGAATTGGATAAAATAAATGCTTTAACCTTAAGCTGGACTTTGGTACATCCTATAACCGAGGATAGCCCTCTTTATAATTTTACGGCAGCCGATTTTGAAAATACTCATGGTGAAATTCTTGTTTTCATCAAAACCTTTGATGATATGTTTAGTAATACGGTTGCAATCCGAACTTCATACACCTTTGATGAGGTTGTTTATGGTGCGAAATTCGAACCTATGTACGCACGAAGTACAGATAATTCTAAAACGATTCTGAATTTAGATAAATTAAATGCATTTGACAGCATCACTTTAGAATAAAACAAGAGTTTTTAGGTTATTTCAAATTTATAGGGAAAAATATTTTACATTTGTTTATTAAATTTATATAAACAATGAACAATATAAAAAGCATTTTCAGTATAAAAGATCTTGAAAATCTTTCTGGGATAAAAGCGCATACCATACGAATCTGGGAGAAAAGATACGATATACTTCAGCCGATGCGTACGGATACAAATATTCGATTGTATGATTTGGCTAGTTTGCAAAAGCTTTTGAACATTACTTTGTTGCATGATTATGGTTATAAAATATCAAAAATTGCTACTTATCCTCAAGACAAAATCCCATCCCTTGTTAGAGAAATCATTTCGACAAAAAACGCTAAAAACCATGCTATCAGCGCCTTTAAAATGGCAATGATGAATTTTGATCAAGAGTTGTTTTTTAATACCTACAATTGGTTAATTGCCGAAAAATCATTCAGGGAAATTTTCTATGAAGTTTTTATTCCTTTAATGAATGAGTTGGGATTATTGTGGCAGACAGATACGATTACTCCTGCACACGAGCACTTTATCAGTTATTTGGTTAAGCAAAAATTATTAGTTAATACTGAAAAATTGCAAGTTTTGAAACAAACCAAATTTGATAAGGTCTTTGTTTTGTCTCTTCCAATGAATGAAATTCATGAGCTGGGGCTTATGTTTTTGAATTATGAAATTCTTTTGAATGGATACAAAACAATTTATTTAGGTGAAAGTATGCCGATTGAAAATTTGAAAGATTTAAAGAAACATTTTAATCCTATTGTTTTCATTTCTTATCTGACTGTTCAGCCAGAGCGAGATTCTATAAATGAATATGTGGCTAAAATGACCGAAGAATTGGTTGACGATACCACTGAGTTATGGTATATAGGTAGATTGGTCGAATTTATTAAAAGAGAAGGACATTCGGATAAAATATCAATTTTCGATTCCATTACTGAATTAGTAGACAGAATTTAATATTTTGTTTGAACTTTTTGTATATTTGATAAACAAATGAAAAAGAAAATTACAATTATAGGTTCAGGATTTTCAGCATTAGCTGCATCTTGTTATTTGGCAAAAAGTGGTCATCAGGTTGCCGTTTTTGAGAAAAATGCAACAATAGGAGGAAGAGCAAGACAATTAAAAAGAGGAGGATTCACCTTTGATATGGGGCCAAGTTGGTATTGGATGCCCGATGTATTTGATCGTTTTTTTGCTGATTTTGGAAAGAAAACATCTGATTATTATGAGCTGATAAAATTATCTCCGGCATACCGAGTATATTATGGTATAGATGATTTTATAACGATAGCTGATAATTTACCCGATATTATATCCACCTTTGAAGCCATTGAAAAAGGAAGTGGTAAAATATTAAATGAATTTATGGCTGAAGCCAAAAGCAATTATGACATTGCCATTAAAGATTTAGTATATCGTCCCGGAGTTTCTCCATTGGAATTGATAACGGTGGAAACAGTTAAGAAATTAGGCCAGTTTTTTAGTAACATCAGTAAAGAGGTACACAAGAAATTTAAGAATGAAAGATTAATTCAAATTCTGGAATTTCCGGTATTATTTCTTGGAGCAAAACCATCCGATACGCCATCGTTTTATAGTTTTATGAATTATGCTGATTTTGGTCTTGGAACCTGGCATCCTAAAACTGGAATGTTTGATGTGGTTCGTGCGATAGAAAGTTTAGCAAGAGAATTGGGAGTTACGTTTCACACGAATTCAAATATTGAAAGAATAATTGTTGAGGATAAAGTTGCAAAAGCGATAGTTGTAAATGGTGAAACGATTGCGTCAGATTTGATTTTGAGTGGAGCAGATTATCATCATACCGAAACATTACTGGATTTAGAGCATCGAGCGTATTCGGAGAAATATTGGGACTGTCGTGTTTTTGCTCCTTCTTCATTGTTGTTTTACATAGGGTTTGATAAAAAAATAAAGAATATTTCGCATCATGCGTTGTTTTTTGATGTTGATTTTTATCAGCATGCCAAGGATATTTATGATGAACCACAGTGGCCAAAGGAACCTTTGTTTTATGCAAACTTTCCTTCGTTGACTGATAAAACGGCTGCTCCTGAAGGAATGGAAACCGGATTTTTTCTCGTTCCGTTAGCACCGGGGATTACAGATACAGAGGAATTACGTGAGGAATATTTCAATAAAATAATGGATCGTTTTGAAACTATAACGCAACAAAGCGTTAAAAACAACATCATATTTAAGCAATCCTTTTGTAAAAATGATTTTGTTTCAGCATACAATTCGTATAAAGGGAATGCCTATGGAATGGCGAACACCTTATTACAAACCGCTTTTTTGAGACCGAAATTAAAAAGTAAAAAAGTAAAGAATCTATATTTTACAGGACAATTAACCGTTCCGGGACCGGGTGTTCCACCAGCATTAATCTCAGGAAAACTAGTGTCGGAGTTAATAAATAAGCAATTTTTAGAACAATAGCCATGAAGCAATTATTTGATGATGTATCTTTCAAATGCAGTAAACTGGTTACCAAAAACTATAGCACTTCATTTTCATTGGCGGTATATATGCTATCGCCAATCATTAGGGATGCGATATACAGCATTTATGGTTTTGTGCGTTTTGCAGATGAAATTGTAGATTCATTTCATGGTTTTGATAAAGAAAATTTGATTAATGATTTCGAAAAAGAATATTACAAATCGTATAATTCTGGGATAAGTCTGAACCCAATTTTGAACTCTTTTCAGCATACGGTTAAGAAATACAATATTACTGACGACTTGATTCAGGCTTTTTTGAAAAGTATGAAATTGGATTTAGTGAAATCAGATTACAATAGCAAAGCGGAATATGAAGAATACATTTATGGCTCTGCAGATGTAGTTGGATTGATGTGCCTTAAAGTTTTTGTAGCCGGAAAAGACCAAAAATACGAGCAGTTGAAAGACGAAGCCATGCGATTGGGTTCTGCTTTTCAAAAGGTTAATTTTTTGAGAGATTTGAGAGACGATAATTTGGTTTTGAACCGAAATTATTTTCCAGGTGTCGATTTGAATTCATTCGATGAAAATGCAAAGAAAATTATTATAAAGGAAATACAAGAAGATTTTAATGTGGCGTATAAAGGAATTTTAAAACTGCCTATTGAGGCTAAATTTGGGGTTTACACCGCATTTGTCTATTATAAAAAGCTCTTGAAAAAACTAGAAAATACGCCTTGCCATGAAATTGGGAATGCCAGAATTCGGGTTTCTAATTATACGAAAGCGGGGCTATTGGCGCAATCTTTTGTAACTTACAAGTTGAAATTAGTATAATTTTTTTTAACTGTCCGCATAGAAGACTATAATTATTTTTTTAGCCACGAATTTCCACAAATTTCACAAATTAGTGTTTAATTTTTCTTTTAAGAATAAAAATTCGTGACAAATTCGTGAAATTTGTGGCTAAATTTTTCTTTAGTATTATTTACGGATAGTATGGTTGGCTTATTATGAAAAAGTATATTTTAAATAAATAAAAAAATAATGGTTTCCTTTTTAATCTTTTTGGGTGTTTTCCTTTTTATGGAATGTGTGACCTGGCTTACGCATAAGTATGTTATGCACGGTTTGATGTGGTATTTTCATGCCGATCATCACCAACCTAAATACGCTAATGTTTTCGAACGAAACGATGTTTTCTTTGTGATTTTTGCGATACCCAGCATCGTTCTTTTTTACTATGGAGTAGAAGGAGAGATGAACTATCTTTTTTTCATAGGCTTGGGAATCACATTTTACGGATTTTGCTATTTCATGATTCATGATGTCTTGATTCATCAACGATTTAAGTGGTTTAAAAATACCAATAATAAGTATTTAATTGGCTTGCGAAAAGCACACAAAGTACACCACAAGCATTTGGGTAAGGAAGATGGCGAATGCTTCGGGATGTTGTTCGTGCCTTTCAAATATTATAAAATATAGCAATTTTATTTGGGCGTGACCCGCAAAAAAAAGCGGGTCGGGTTATACGTTCCCGCTTTTTTGTATCAGACGAAAAAATGCCTGCTACAAAAAGAGCTCCACTACTACCCCTCACGCGAACCCCGGTTCAATACATTTTTTAATTAAAAACAACAATTAAGACAGATGAAACTCTATAAAAAAGAAACCGTTCAACAGGTTAATGCAAGTTTAGAAGAATGTTGGGCTTTTTTTTCCAGTCCAAGAAATCTTCAAAAAATCACACCGGAAACAATGGGTTTCGAAATCACCGATTTCGATAATAAATCCATGTATGCCGGGCAAATAATACAATACAAAGTGTCGCCACTTTTGGGATTGAAATTGCCTTGGGTAACCGAAATTACGTTTGTAAAAGAGAATAGTTATTTTATCGATGAACAACGTTTTGGCCCTTATGCGTTGTGGCATCACAAACATTTTTTTGAAGCTACTGAAAACGGTACTAAAATGACCGATTTAGTTCATTATGCTTTGCCTTTGGGTTTCATTGGCCGAATCATGAACACATTGATAGTTAAAAATAAATTGAAAACCATTTTTGATCACAGACGTGTTATGGTAGATCAAATGTTTAATTCTAAATAATGGTGAAACAAGAAGTATCCTTTTTTTGGTTCAGACGCGATTTACGTTTAGAAGATAACGTTGGATTATTCCATGCTTTGAAATCTAAATATCCAGTGATTCCATTGTTTATTTTTGATGATTCCATTTTAGACAGTTTACCAAAAAACGATGCCAGAGTAGGATTCATTCACGAATCACTTTCGAAAATAAATGCCCAACTGCAAGAAATAGGAAGTTCTCTTTTGGTAAAAAAAGGAAAAATTATTGACGTTTGGCAATCACTTTTAGAAGAATTTGATGTCAAAGAAGTCTTCTTCAACAAAGATTACGAACCGTACGCCATAAAACGAGACACCCTTATTTGCGAAGTGTTGGAAGCCAACAATACCATTTCCTTTTCTTTTAAAGACCAGGTTATTTTCGAAGAAAAAGAAATCACAAAAGCCGATGGATTGCCGTACACGGTTTACACTCCTTTTAAAAATAAATGGTTAGAAAAATACAAATTAATGGCTCCGGTTCCCGAATATGATGCCACGGATATGTTTTCTAATTTCTATAAAAGTGACTTTGTTTTTCCATCTTTGGAACAAATAGGTTTCGAAGAAAGTCCAATAAAAGTAAAGCCGCACAATTTAAAATTTATTGCAAATTATCAAGATATAAGAGATTTTCCTGCCTTGGATCAAACCTCATATCTTTCACCACATCTGCGTTTTGGAACAGTAAGCATTCGGAAATTAGTCAATTGGGCATTTCACAAAAACGATGTTTTTTTGAGCGAGCTGATTTGGAGAGAATTCTTCATGCAAATAGTATTCAGTTTTCCAAAAGTCGTTACGCAAAACTTCAAATCGGCGTATGATGGGATTCAGTGGCGCAATAACGAAGAAGATTTCAAGCGCTGGTGTACCGGAACTACCGGTTATCCTATGGTTGATGCCGGAATGCGTCAATTGAATGAAACCGGATACATGCACAACAGAGTCCGAATGGTGGTAGCGAGTTTTCTCTGTAAGCATTTATTGATTCAATGGCAGTGGGGTGAAGCCTATTTCGCCGAAAAATTACTGGATTATGAATTGTCTGCCAATGTAGGAAACTGGCAATGGGCCGCAGGAACGGGCTGTGATGCAGCTCCCTATTTCCGTGTTTTCAATCCTGAAATCCAACAAAAAAAATTCGATGAAAAAGGAATCTACATCCGAAAATGGATTCCGGAATTTGATTTAGGATATGGAAAACCAATGGTAGAGCACGCTATGGCTAGAGACAGAGCGATTGCCACGTATAAAGCCGGAATTTTGAAATAAACAATATTGTCATGTAGTTTATTGAACAAGAGTATAAGAGGTTAATGTTTAACTATAACATTATAATGTTAAGCAAAAATTAATGTTCATGCTTACGTCATTCAAAATGACTAGATTTGTTTTGTTATGAAAAAAAATATATTAATAAGCGGAGGTTCAGGATTTATCGGCAAGCACTTGACTAATTTATTAATTGAGAAAGGATTCTCAGTTTCTATATTGAGTAGGAGTGATAGAAAAAGCACAACCGATATTTCTTATTTTAAGTGGGATGTTTTAAATCTTACTATTGATGAAGCAGCAGTATTAAATGCGGATTACGTAATTCATTTGGCAGGGGAAAATATCGCCGAAAAAAGATGGACGGCAAAGCGCAAAGCAGCAATCGTTGATAGCAGAGTGCAATCAATTCAGTTGATTTATTCTGTTTTGAAAAAAAGTAATAAAAAGCTGGACGCCTTTGTTTCGGCTTCAGCAGTTGGAATTTATGGTGCTGTGAACGGAGAAGAAATTTGCACTGAAGAAACACCGCCAGCCCATGATTTTCTGGGTTCTACCTGCCAAAAATGGGAAGGTGCCATCGATTTTATTGAAAACTTACATATTCGTACTGTAAAAATTCGCACCGGATTAGTGTTGGGAAAAAATGATGGTTTTTTAAAGAAACTTGTTCCTTTATTTAAGTATAGATTGGGTTCCGTATTAGGTTCCGGAAAACAATATATGCCGTGGATACACGTTAATGATTTATGTAATGTATATCTTGAGGCAATTGTAAACAAAGAGATGAATGGTCCTTATAATGCAGCGATCAATGATAATACTAATAATGCTATTTTTTCCAAAGCACTGGCACGTGTTTTAGGCTACGCTATATGGTTACCTAATGTTCCTGCTTTTGTGTTAAAATTGGCAATGGGCGAAATGTCCAAAATAGTATTGAACGGGCGAAGAGTGTCATCAGAAAAACTTGAAAAATTAGGATTTCAATTTCAATTTACAAACTTAGAGCAAGCTCTTAGGGATTGTTTAATGAAATAAATTTAAACAGAATAGGTTCTAATATTTAACTTTTTTTGATATTTTGTTTCTAATTAATGTCTGTAATTTTGATATTTGCATAGGTTTTTAAAGTGAAATTTGTACGGAGTAATGATTGGAATAACTATTAATTAAATAGTATTGCATCTTTAGAGTGTAAAAGTTCTCTTAGTAAATTAATTTTAATTCGCTTTATTTTAATAAAAAGGTAGTTTTTATATTGACTGTTTTAGCTACTTTTTCACTTACCACTTTTGGAATTTTAATATTGAAGTCAGCCGGATTTACATTAAAATTTGAAGTAATTTCTATGCTATCTCCTTTTTTTCTGAGAATGGCAGTTGTTGTTACATCCTTAGATTTTCCATGTATTTCAAGTTTTCCGTTTAGTATAAATTCTTTTGGGGATATACCGAGACTATTCATATCAAAATTCTTTAGTATCCCTTTAAAAGTAGCTTTTGGATAACGTTTGCTTTCTATATAGTTCTCATTAAAATGCTCTTCCATTAAAGCGATTTTAAATCGAAACCCTTTTACCAATGCTAAACTGGCAATTTCTCCGGTTTTTGTATTTAAAATACAACTGACTGTCTCATTTATGGCCTTTATTTCTTCAAAGGAAGGGACAGAAGCCTCAAAGATTATCTCTCCCGTTTTAGTTATTTTTCGATCTTGCGCAAAACCAACAGTTCCTATATAAAATATATATATAGAGAGTAATTTCATTAACTTCATTTGTATCTGTTTATTATTCCAAATAGCCATTATTTTTCCAATTAATGAACATGTCAATAGTGCTTTGGGGTAATCTAGTTCCATTTTTAGGCATCATTCCTACTGTACCTTGAGCTCTTGAAATCCTATCGATTAATCCGTTGTTTTCAGTGGCGTTTTTGACTCTTGCATAAGTGTCTAATGAAACGGATGCTCCGTTTGTAGGGTTATTGTCATGGCAAGAAATACAGTTATTGTTTATAATTGATTTAATGTTGTTCGTATAGGTTATTGATCCCGGAGTAGGATTAGGGGATGGTGCAATATCAGATTCTGATCCACTGGAACAACTTACAATTAAAAAGGCCAAAATTGCTAAGGTAAATACTTTTTCTATTTTCATTGTATATAAAAAAGATTGTTTATTTTATAAAAATAAGAAAAAAAACTGAGGTTTGATTATTTTTAGATATTTTTGATCAGGGCAAACGCACCAGTTAAAATGACAAAAAATGTCGTAATCTATTAAAAATAGGTTGTTTAATATTTTTTTAATA
>NZ_VJZP01000017.1 GCF_007097265.1 Flavobacterium gawalongense
TATTATTCTTGCATGTTAATTTTGTTAAATTATTGATTTTCAATACATTAAACAAAAACGTCAATGGTAGTGATTTTGAATAGTAATGCGACAGCTTTACTATTCAAAATTGTATCGAGAAGTTTACAACATCAGGGTTCTCGATACATTTTATTAAAAAAAGCTATCGCATTTTTTAATAAAACACTCGAACTGACGCACAGTTAAATTGATTTATCACAGTAAATTTAAAGCCTAAATGGTATTAGATTACTGGTTCACCATAAAGTTCACAAAAGATTAAATAAATAGTGCTTGTCCGTAATAACACCTAAAAAAAATTTAGCCACGAATTACACGAATTATCACCAATTTTAAATCAAAAAAATCTGTGCTAATCCGTTTAATCTGTATAATCTGTGTGCTATTTTTTGCTGCTAGGTAACATTGCGGACAAGCATAAAATAAATTAAACCATAAAAGGCATTTAAGAACAGGTACGGTTAGTATCGAATTAACTTAAATGACCTTAAATACCTTAAAAGGAAATTAAATAAAAGAGAACTTTGTGTCTTTGTGTCTTCGTGGCGAAAAGAACTTCGTATTAAGCTAAAAAAAACGTATTTTTACAATAGTTTATTTATAGAAAAATGGAAAAACTAATCGACTTACTAAAAAAGTATGCAGTATTAAATGTCATTCCGTCTTTGGAAGAAGAGCAAGCGCAGATGTGTGAATACGTTTATACCACAAACCGATTAGAAGGCAATCAATTATCGCTTTTGCAAACTACCGAATTATTCAAAAGCGACACCATTTCTGGAAATAACATCCGAAATTTCGATATTTTAGAACAAAAAGGAATGTATCGCGCATTGAAAAGAATGCTTTTGGCGGTAAAAAACAAAGAAGAATTATCGATAAAATTGATTTTAGAATTAAATTGGTTGACTATTGGAAGCCTATGGAATGAAGATTATTATACGAATGCCAAAGAAAAAGGGCAACTCCAAAATCAATTTAAGGTTAGCCAAAACGTAATTTCCATAAAGCAAAACGGAGTTGAGAAAGAAAAAATAATGCCTTTGAGTTCTCCCGATGATGTTCAAAAAAATATGGAAGCCTTGATTGAAAATGTCAACAAAAGTGAGACTTCTGTCTTGGACAAAGCAGTTTTCCTGGCTCAAGAAATTTGGATTCATCAACCCTTTGTTGACGGAAATAAAAGAACGGGAAGACTTTTAATCAATTTTTTATTGATGAAAGAAGGTTTTCCTTTGTTTTCTTATGATACCGAAAATTTGAATTATAATAGTTTACTAGTCGAACAATATTATGATTCGAAACCTGATTTAGTAAAAAACTATATTATTGAAACCCTTTCCAAAAAAATGAATGACGATATTGTATCGTTTTCAAAAATTAAAAAAGATTTTAAAGGATTTAGATTGATGTTGTAAATCTACTTCCAAACTATAAACTTTGCGCCTTTGTGTCTTCGTGGCAAAAAGAACTTCTTATCTTTGCAAAAAATTTACAGCAATGTCTAAACAAGTTCGGGTGCGTTTTGCACCAAGTCCAACTGGACCTTTACATATTGGCGGAGTTCGTACCGCATTATTCAATTATTTGTTTGCCAAAAAAAACAATGGCGTTTTCTTCTTAAGAATTGAAGATACCGACCAAAACCGCTATGTTCCCGGTGCCGAAGAATATATTATGGAAGCGTTGGAATGGCTAGGAATTGCACCAGATGAAACCATTGGAAAAAACGAAAAATTTGGACCTTACCGTCAAAGCGAAAGAAAACACTTGTACAAACAATACGCTGATGAATTAATCAATTCCGGTAATGCGTATTATGCTTTTGATACTGCAGAAGATTTGGACGCACATAGAAAGCTAGAAGAAGAACAAGGAAAAACCTTTATATACAATCACCACAACAGAGAAAAACTAGACACTTCTTTGGTTATTTCTGCTTCAGCAACTGCCAAAAGAATTGCTGACGGTTCAGCTTATGTGATTCGTTTTAAAACTCCGGTAAACGAAACCTTGCATTTGCATGACATCATTCGTGGAGATGTAAAGTTCGAAACGAATCTTTTAGATGATAAAGTATTGTTTAAAAGCGATGGAATGCCAACGTATCATTTAGCCAATATTGTAGATGATCATTTAATGGAAACTTCTCATGTAATTCGTGGTGAAGAATGGTTGCCTTCCATGCCTTTACACGTTTTATTGTACAGAGCCTTTGGTTGGGAAGCACCGGAATTTGCACATTTACCATTGATTATGAAACCTGTTGGAAACGGAAAATTATCCAAACGTGACGGTGACAAAATGGGATTTCCTGTTTTCCCATTAGATTGGAAAACTGCAGAAGGCGTTTCATCCGGTTACAGAGAAAAAGGATTTTTTCCGGAAACCGTTATAAACTTTTTGGCATTATTGGGTTGGAATGACGGAACCGAAAAAGAATTATTCTCACTAGAAGAATTAATTCAAGCTTTTGATTTGAAAAGAGTTCATAAAGCTGGAGCGAAATTTGATCCGGAAAAAAACAAATGGTTCAATCACCAATATTTGATAAAACAAAAAGAGGAAGATTTGGCGAAAGCCTTTGCTCCTATTGTTGCTGAAAAAGGTTTCTCGACTGCGCTCGAAATGACAAAGTTGAACAAAATAGTTTCCTTAATCAAAGACCGTGCTCATTTCGTTTCGGAATTTTGGGAATTGAGTGATTTCTTTTTTGTGGCTCCAACGGTTTATGATGAAAAAGCAAGCAAAAACTGGAAGGAAGAAACGCCAGCATTAATGCAAGAATTGATTTCTGTTATAGAGGAAATTACAGATTTCACCTCAATGAATATAGAAACCATCGTTAAAGATTGGATGACAAAAAACGAAATTGGAATGGGAAAAGTAATGCAGCCATTTCGTTTGAGTTTGGTTGGCGCGCTGAAAGGTCCTCACCTATTTGATATCGTGGAAGTAATTGGAAAAGACGAAACAATCAAGAGAATTCAAAAAGCAATAGCTACTTTATAAAAAAGAACCCTTTCAGAATTTGAAACTCTGAAAGGGTTTAATGATAAAAAGCTTCTAATCCTGAAATCTGGATTGGAGGCTTTTCTTTTATAAATAAAGAATCAAATTTCCATTTATAATTCCCGGATTACCTTTGAAATTTACTCCTAAATTTTTGTTTTTCAAATTTTCAAGCATGTTATTGATTCCATATTGATACGAAATATTAGCTCTAAAATGACGAACACCAAAAGTGATTCCAACTGTTGGATAAAAATTAAACTTGGAAATATCTACAATATCTTTGGCCAGCAAAGTAGTTCCTGAAATTATATTATTTTCATTTTCGCTATCTACTTTAAATTTTCCGTTTACTTGAACTAAGGGTCCAAACTCTACACTCAAATGATTTTCGATCAATTTATAACTCAATTGTAATGATATTTGAGCAGAAGCCAGTTTATAATTTACATCTTCATTTGCTAAAAAAAGACTTTTTGTAGCAACTGAAAAATTATTTTCGCTAAACTGCATTGCGTAAACCATATCCCAATCATTGTAAAAATTTCCTCGCATAGAAAGTCCTGCATTCCATCCTGTTCCAGGTTTGGTCTGGAAATTATTAGTGTTCAAAGTAAATTGATTGACACCAAAACTAATCCCAATTCTGTTAGAATCCCTATAGTCGTATTGAGCAAAAACAGTTATCGAAATCAAAATAAAAACTAAAGTAAAATATCTCTTTTTCATAAAATTAGATTAAACAAAGACAAACCTAAAGTTTTTTTGTAATTTAACAGTAATTTTTTAACTAAATTATTCTTACTATGGACATTCCATTAATTATTTTTCTTGTATTCGGATTATTTATTTTCCTTTCTGCTTTTTTTACCGTCAAGCAGCAAACCTCTGTTGTTGTTGAACGATTCGGAAAATTTTTAAGCATTAGACAATCAGGCCTGCAACTTAAAATTCCTTTAATTGACAGAATTGCCGGACGTGTCAATCTAAAAATCCAACAGTTGGATGTTATTATTGAAACCAAAACCAAAGACAACGTCTTTGTGAAATTGAAAGTTTCAGTTCAATTTATGGTCGTAAAAGAAACTGTTTACGATGCTTTTTACAAACTGGAATACCCACACGATCAAATTACGTCTTATGTGTTTGATGTGGTTCGTGCCGAAGTACCAAAATTAAAACTAGATGATGTTTTTGAGCGAAAAGACGATATTGCCATTGCTGTAAAAAGAGAATTAAACGAAGCGATGACTACTTATGGTTACACGATTATCAATACATTGGTAACGGATATTGATCCCGATATTCAGGTAAAAAATGCGATGAACAGAATTAATGCAGCGGATAGAGAAAAAACTGTTGCAGAATTTGAAGCAGAAGCATCTAGAATTAGAATTGTTGCCAAGGCCAAAGCGGAAGCAGAAAGCAAACGTTTGCAAGGACAAGGTATTGCAGACCAAAGAAGAGAAATTGCTCGTGGTTTAGTGGAAAGTGTGGATATATTAAACAGAGTTGGGATAAACTCCCAGGAAGCCTCAGCTTTAATTGTCGTAACACAACATTACGACACCTTACAAGCCATAGGTGCAGATACAAATTCTAATTTGATTTTATTACCCAATTCCCCACAAGCTGGAAGTGATATGTTGAATAATATGATTGCTTCTTTTAGCGCATCAAATCAAGTGGGCGAAATGATGAAGAAACGCAGCAGAAAACCAAAACCGAAAATTGATGAACCTCAAACGGGTTATCAAGCACCACAAGCTCCAGAAAATCCTGAAATAGAAATATAATAAATGGAGATATTTAAATAAAAAAGAGGCTTAATCGCCTCTTTTTCTTTTTGATAACCAATTTTTAATGAAAGGAACAGCCGTTTTTAGTATAAAAGGAACCGCTGTATTTATGATAGCCCCGTAAGGATTTGATGCAGCTGCAGCTGAACTATACGTTCCCAACAGATCACTTACAATGTTTTGTGGTGTAAAGCTTTCTTTAGTTTTTTTTAGACCAAAAACCAATTTTTGATAATTGATTTCTTTTTCAATCTTCAAAATTTCAAGTTCCCTATTAATTTGAGCATATGAAGAATATTTTTTGGTTTCCATAATTTAGTCGTTAAAAAATATTTCTGAAAATTTCTCCAAAATGGGTCCTTCAATGATTTTATCTTTAACCAAAAATAAAAGTCCCGTTGAAATAAGATAAATTCCTCCAACGATTAAAAAACCCAACGCATAACTATCCAAAGCTACACCTATTGCAAAAGCAGCAGCAATAGAACAAAATAACAAAACCATGCCGAAACACAATAAAATTAATGTGAATTTCAAAATCATGGTGGTCGATTTCATTGCAACTTTAAACCCCCTTAATTTATAATAAGACACATTGCTTTCAATGTACGCATGCACTTGATCATGAATGTTCTCAGCATTTTCTTTTAATTCTTCAAAAGCCATGTTTTTGTTTTTTTAATATCAATTAGTATCAGTAACCAATATTATTTTTGAAGTTTGGCATTTTGTTCTTTCAAATCGGCCAATTTTGATTCTAAAAAAGAAATCACATCCTCCGTTTTATGACTCACATTTGAAATCAAATCTTCGTAAGTTTCTTGTAAATTATTTTTTTTGTTACAAGAAAATTTTTTTTTCAATTCATCTGATGCATCTTCAAATCTATGTCTTAAATTATTTTTTGCATCATCATAACCATCTTTAAATTTTTCTCTTGTTCTTGTACCTTTATCCGGAGCAAACAAAATTCCAATCCCAGCTCCAATGGCCGCACCAGTTAATAAAGCTATTAATGTATTTCCCGCGTTATTCGACATGATATTCCATTTTTGATTGTTAATAATCTAAAATTACGAATTTTATTAACATATCGCTGTTAACAAGCCGTTAATTTATTTTAAACAAGGTTAAAAAACGAAATAAAACACGCTATTGAAACAAATCTTTAACAAGTATATTGGAACTCGTAAAACTCAAAAAAAGGTTTTAAATCTAATTTATTTAAGTTGTTTTTAATTAATAAATCTTATAATAAATTGAATTATAATAAAAAATATCAATAATAAAAAAAGCGCCTTATAAAAAGCGCTTTTCATTGTTAAAATCTATATTTTAAATTATGTCTTATAATTTTAGATTATTTAATAATTCCAAAACTTTTTCTGTTTTTTCTGTTTTTTTTAATTCTGAAAGTTGAGTTTCGAAAAGACTGAAATTATTCAAATCATTTTGTAAATTTTGAATAGCTAAAATTCTAACGGCAGCCATTTGACTTTTTAATGACATCGTGTATAATTTTGTCAAAGACTCCTCTTCAATATCTTTTACTTGCACTTTATCGGAATAATGCAAAATTAAATTAGAAAACAACAACGAGTTATTGTCATTCTTAATATTTTTGACAATAGTCTGAATAATTAAACTGTAATTATCAATACTTTTTATGTTATCAACAATACTATTTATAATCAAATTAGCATTGTTTTCGTCCTTTTCTTTTACATATTTATTGATTTCTTTTTGAGTATTCATCAATAAATTTTCTTCTTTCTTGCCTTTTTCTTCCCATGCATCTTTCAATCCAACGGTTTTATTAAAGACAATTTTACCTTCAGTAGTATCTTTATCAACATTGAAATAACCCAAACGTTGAAATTGGAATTTTTCTCCTGATGCAACAGTTGCTAAACTTGGTTCAACAAATCCTTTGGCAATTTGTAAAGAACTAGGATTCATAAACTCCAAGAAATTTTTCTCTTTGTGACTGTCTGGTGCTTCATCAATAAACAAGCGATCATACAAACGAACTTCCGCTTCTAAAGCATGTTGTATAGAAACCCAATGTAAGGTTCCGGCCACTTTTCTTTGACTGGCTTCACTCCCACTTCCGCTTCGACTGTCTTCATCGTACGTTACATGAATTTCAATACTATTTCCTGCAGCATCTTTTACAACACTTTCTCCTTTAATAATATACCCATTTTTAAGACGCACTTCTCTGCCTAAACTCAATCGGAAAAATTTAGCCGGAGCTTCTTCTAAAAAGTCTTCTCTTTCAATGTATAATTCTCTTGAAAAAGGAACTTTTCTAAATCCTGCACTTTCATCTTCCTGATTATTTTCAGCTTCTAACCATTCTTCTTTATCTTCAGGATAATTTATAATCACCAATTTTATTGGATCTAAAACTGCCATAACTCTTGGAGCTGTTTTGTTTAAATCTTCACGTAAACAAAATTCCAAAAGTGAAAAATCAATTATATTTTCTCTTTTGGCAACACCAATTATATCACAAAATTTACGAATAGAATTCGCTGTATATCCTCTTCTTCTCAATCCTGAAATAGTAGGCATTCTTGGATCGTCCCAACCATTTACAATATTTTCCTGAACCAATTGCAAGAGTTTTCGCTTGCTCATTACGGTGTAATTCAAGTTCAAACGAGCAAACTCATATTGATGTGGTCTCACTTTTGAGTCATCGTAAATCTGGTCTAAAAACCAATCGTATAATTCACGGTGCATTACAAATTCAAGTGTACAAATAGAATGTGAAATTTGTTCGATATAATCACTTTCTCCGTGTGCATAATCATACATTGGATAGATATTCCAATCATTTCCTGTTCTATGATGATGACGGTGTAAAATACGGTACATCAATGGATCACGCATCAACATATTAGTCGAAGTCATATCAATTTTAGCACGTAAAACATGACTTCCTTCAGGGAAATCACCATTTTTCATTCCTTCGAATAAAGTAATGTTTTCTTCAACTGAACGGTTTCTATAAGGTCCATCAACTCCAGGTTGAGTTGGCGTTCCTTTTTGAGCAGCCATGTCTTCAGAAGATTGACTGTCTATATAGGCTTTTCCATTTTTAATCATGGCAACCGCCCATTCATATAACTGCTGAAAATAATCAGAAGAATACAATTCTTCGGTCCAATTAAAACCCAACCATTTCAAATCTTCTTTGATTGCATCTACATATTCCTGCTCTTCTTTGGCTGGATTCGTATCATCAAAACGCAAATTAACTGGCGCATTGTACTTTAATCCTAAACCAAAATTTAAGCAAATGGATTTAGCGTGACCAATGTGTAAATACCCATTAGGCTCAGGTGGAAAACGAAAACGTAATTTATCTTGTGGAAAACCATTAGATAAACTGTCTTCAATGATTTGTTCTATAAAATGGAGTGATTTTTCTTCGGTTGACATTTTTTTGTTTAATTTTAGCAAAGATAAAAAAAGTTTAAGGTTTAAAGTTTAAAGTTTCTCTAGAAACCTATAAAAAGTTAAAAGTTAGCACCACCAACCTTAAACCTTAAACTTTAAACAAAAATTTATGGGATTTATAAAACTAAAAAATATTAGAACCTACTCCTATCATGGCTGTTTGATTGAGGAAGGAAAAATTGGTTCTGATTATTCAGTTGATTTAAAAGTTAAAACAGATTTGAGACAATCTTCAATTACTGACAACCTTGTTGATACGGTTGATTATGTATTATTAAACCAAATTGTAGTTGAAGAAATGGCTATCAGAGCGAACTTACTAGAACATGTTGCACAACGTATTATAGCAAGAATTTTGAAAGAAGTTCCAGAAATTTCGAGAGTTATTCTAGGTGTTTCAAAATTAAATCCTCCTATTGGTGGTGACGTTGAAGCGGTTACAATAGAAATGGAAGAATATAGAAGTTAAATTAAAAATATTTCAAAGGGTTTAATAAATATTTTTTGAAATTTTTAAACTTTAAACTTTTAAACATTAAACTTTTTAAGTACTTTTGCCATCCGTTCAACTACGGCGTCGTGGCCGAGCGGCTAGGCTGGGCTCTGCAAAAGCTCCTACTCCGGTTCGAATCCGGACGATGCCTCTAAAACCTTCAAAGCAATTTGGAGGTTTTTTTATGGCTAATTTTTAAGAAAAATTAAATAAAGTTTTGGTTCGAATCCGTCCCGAAGCTTCGGGAGATGCGGCTGAAACCTTCAAAGCAATTTGGAGGTTTTTTTATGGCTAATTTTTAGGGAAAATTAAATAAAGGTATAGTTCGAATCCGGACGAATATCTAATCATTCAAAGTAATTTGGAGGTTTTTTTATGGCTAATTTTTAAGAAAAAATATAAAACATTCTCTATTGTAAACCATTAAGATATTTAGAAAATTAAATTTCATTAATAAATATTATGCTTATCGGCAATGTTACCTAGCGGCTAAAAATAGCACACAGATTATACAGATTAAACGGATTGGCATAGATTTTTTGATTGATTAATTTAAAATTAGAGTTAATTCGTGTAATTCGTGGCAAAAAACTTTTTTAGGTATTATTACGGACAAGCATAATATTTATTAATGAAACTTAATTCTTTAAAACTAAAATGAACTTATTATTCAATTTTATTAAAGTAAAAACTAAAATGGTATAAAATATTCGATAGTAAAAAAGCCTTGATTCTATATATTTAGAATCAAGGCTTTACTATTTTAATAAAGGAAAATAAGAGTTAAAATCTTTTATTTCTCAATTTTTTCGAATGCATTTTTTACCATTTCTTTTTCTTTTGGAAACCATCCTTGTGTTATTAAAACTATCCCAAAAACCATCATCACGATACTGATTCCTTTCTTAATTTTAAGGATATTATTCGGTGTTAATTTTCTTTTTAATTGTTTGGCCAATACTATTTTGATGGAATCAATAAGTAAATAAGATAGTATTACACTAATAAAAAAAGTTGTCATTCTGGACGTTTGCATTTCTAATTTTGGTCCTACAGAAATAATAATGGCTAACCAAAAACCAAGAACTCCAATATTGATAATATTTAATAAAAATCCTTTTAAAAAAAGACTTCCATAATTCTTTCTTATAATCTCATTATCTATTGCTTCAGTGTTTATTTTTTCTTCTTTTTTTAATCTTACAAAGGAAATTATACCGTAAACTAACATCAATATTCCTCCAAAAATAAAAAGAGCGGGTTTATCTTTTAAACTTTGAATTAATCTGTAACTGCCTAAATATGCTATCCCAATGAAAACAATATCGCCTAAAACAACTCCTAAATCGAAAACTAATGCGGCTCTAAACCCTTTTATAATACTCGTTTCAAGTAAAATAAAAAAAACAGGACCAACCATAAAACTTAAAAAAATTCCCCAAGGAATACCGGATAAAATATCGTTTATCATTAAAAATTAAAATTTATCAGAATAGAATTGCAAAACTATTATTTTTCTATGATTGTACCACCAATGAAAACTTCTTTATTAATTTGTTTTGGTTTTCCATAAATGTAAATCGAGCCACCAGCTTTCACTTTTGCATCAACTAAAGCGGTAGCATAGATTTCTGCTTTTCCTCCTGCAGCAACGCTTATTGATGTTTGCGAAGTATGCAATTCACTTGCTTTCAAAATTCCTCCAGATGTAATAACAACATCTTGATTTAATGCTTTTCCTGATAATTTAATTATTCCTCCTGCATTCGCTTTTACATTCACTTTATCAACATTTATATCAATGTTTATTTCTGATCCGGCTTTCGCATTCAAATCCAATATGGTTTGTTTGAACGCTGCTTCTCCTGAAATGTAACTTCCCTCGTTTGCAACAATACTTTCAATGTTTTTAAAATACAGTTTTACCACAATGTTATTACCTGATAATAATTGTGGAAATGGCATTCTGATTTTTAATTCCCCATTTTTATTTACTGTTTCCACTTCATCCGCTCTGTCCCCTGTTATAACAACTTTATTTTCTGAGGATGAAATTAATTTTACATTAATTTTATCAAATACTTTCAATTCATCAAAATCTCCTAAGTTTCTGGTTACTTGGGCATTTGTTATTTGGCTTAATAATACAAAAGCAATAATCACTAATTTTTTCATTTTTTTTACTTTAATGGTTCTTCAATTCTTCTTAAAAAATTAAAATCCAGTTGTTTTTTAACTAAATCGGCATTTTTTACTTTAACGTAAATTTCATCTCCTAATTGTAATAGTTTACCCGAAGTTGCGCCTGTTAGTGCATATTGTTTTTCGTCAAATGTGTAGTAATCGTCTTTTATATCTCGAATTCTACACATTCCTTCACATTTATTCTCTATAATTTCTACATAAATTCCCCATTCAGTAACACCCGAAATTACTCCTAAAAATTCTTGATCCTGATGATCTTGCATGTATTTTACCTGCATATATTTAATAGAATCTCGCTCCGCATTTGTAGCCAACCCTTCCATAGTTGAAGAATGAACACATTTCGTTTCATACGTTTCTTCATCTACAGATTTTCCTCCATCCAAATAATGCTGCAACAATCGATGTACCATTACATCGGGATAACGACGAATTGGTGATGTAAAATGGGAATAATAATCAAATGCTAAACCGTAATGCCCTATATTATCAGTAGAATATTTTGCTTTACTCATACTTCTGATAGCCAAAGTATCAATTAAATTTTGCTCTTTTTTACCATTGACTTCTTCCATTAAAGCATTCAATGATTTTGAAATATCTCCTTTATTACGGAAATCAATTTTGTAACCAAACTTTGCAATTACTGTTTGCATAGCAATTAATTTATCTTCATTTGGTTCATCGTGAATCCTATAAATAAAAGTTTTCTTTTGTTTTCCAATGAATTCTGCTACTTTTTTATTAGCCAAAAGCATAAATTCTTCAATCAGATGATTAGCATCTTTTGATATTTTAAAATAAACTCCCTGAGGTTCACCATTTTGATCTAAATTAAATTTTACTTCTACTTTATCAAAAGAAATTGCCCCTTCGGCCATTCTTCTTTTTCTAAAAATTTTAGCTAATTCATCGAGTTTTAAAGTAGCTGATACAATTTCCTCAGCAACTTGATATGAACTTCCAGTTATTGCAATTTCTTCCGGAATAATATCGTCTTTCGTCTCTATGATATATTGCGCTTCTTCGTAAGAAAATCGTTGGTCTGAAAAAATTACTGTTCTACCAAACCACTGATTGACCACTTGTGATTTTTCAGTAATTTCGAATATAGCTGAAAAGGTATATTTTTCTTCATTTGGTCGTAATGAACAAGCAAAATTCGATAATACTTCAGGTAACATTGGTACTACTCTATCCACTAAATAAACTGAAGTAGCTCTTTGAAACGCCTCGTCATCCAAGATTGTTCCTTCTTCAAGATAATATGAAACATCGGCAATATGAATACCAATTTCGTAATTACCATTTTCTAATTTTTTAAATGATAAGGCATCGTCAAAATCTTTGGCATCTTTTGGATCAATCGTAAAAGTCAACGTATCACGCATGTCACGACGTTTGGCAATTTCACTTGCTTCTATCGATGTATCTATTTTTTGGGCATAGGTTTCCACTTCAATAGGAAATTCAGCTGGCAAACCATATTCAGCAAGAATAGCGTGAATCTCCGTATCATGTTCTCCTGGTTTCCCTAATACTTTAATTACTTTTCCAAAAGGACTATCCGCTCTGTCTGGCCAATCTTCAATATGAACTAAAACCACATCGCCTTGCTCTGCGGCTCCTATTTTATCTTTTGGAATAAAAATATCCGTGTACATTTTTGGATTGGCTGTAGAAACAAAAGAGAAGTTTTTCTGGATATCAATGACACCCACAAAATCAGTTTTATTTCTTTCAATCACTTCAATCACTTCACCTTCAGGTCTTTTCCCTTTTCTTCTATTGTAAACATATACTTTTACAATATCTTTATCTAAAGCGTGATTTAAATTATTGGTTGGAATGAAGACATCTTCTTCTAAATCTGGACAAACAAAATAAGCTGTTTTACGACCTGTCATATCAATCTTACCTTCGTAATAATCTTTACTGACTGCTTTTACTAAATATTTTCCAGGTTCTGATTCTATAATTTTATTTTGAGAAGCCAGAATCTTCAAATCTTTTATAATTTGATTTCTGCTTTGGGTATCATCGAGTTCCAGCTTTGCACCTATTTGTTTATAATTGAATGCTTTATTAGCACTTTGCGACAATATTTTTAATATTTTATCAGAGAAATCTTTCTCTTTTTTGATCGGCTTTCTTAATCTTTTACTCATACATCTTTTCTTATAGCGTATAAAATTACGAAATAGTTAATCGTTATCAATAAACGGTTAGCAGTTTTAAAGAAAATATAACTTTACAGAATAGTTGTATCTTTATAAAAACAATTAAAATGGAAGAATTTCAAACCATTGCTATTTTTAATTATTCGCATGAAATTGTAGTTCTGAAACATATTTTAGATCAAGAGGAAATCCCTTATTTTTTTGAAAATGAAACTACATTATCCGTGGCTCCTTTTTATTCAAATGCTTTAGGCGGAATTAAATTAAAAGTTCATCTAAACGATTTTGAAAAGGTTCAGGAAATTTTAGATCATTTGAATAACAATCTAACCATCGTTTAATTCAATTTGAATGTTTTATTTTTCAAAGTTGTCAACATATATTAATATAAACAAAAAGAAAAATTAAATTTAAATTATTTTTTGGTTGTTATTATAGCTTGTTAATAGCTACAATAAATTTATTTTAAAAGGTATTGAAATGAAGTTTAAAGTTGTTATACCGACTTATCAACAATACTATTTTAGGGTAAAGGATTAGTTTTAAAGTGTTTTTAAATTTTAATTAACAATGGTTAATAATTCTAATAGAATTGTTTTTGTAAATAAGTATTTTTTGAATTTTTGTTGATAAACTACTTTTTTATAATGATAACTATTCTAAAAATTCAACAAACAAAATTTGGATTTCTAATATGGGTTTTGGATTACTTATTTTTTGGTTACAACCAAAAAAAACTTCTAATATTCTATCCAAAGTTATGAACATCTTATGTTAATTTAAAGTTAACTGAATATCAAGCAATTAAGTTTTGCTATTAACAATGTGAAAAATTAACATTTTAAATATAAAATATACATTGATCCACAGCTATTTATATATTTATTAGAATTGTTAATAAAGCCTAATCAAATAGCAATCTGATAGTTATAGAATCTACAATTTACTTTAATTTTTAATGACTTATTTGAATTAAATTAATCTATTAAAGAAAGCGAGATTTAAATTCAACAAAACTAAATTTCTTTATTTAAATTTGCACCATACAACTTAACACATTAAAAATGAAAATATCCATAGGAAACGATCACGCTGGTCCAGAATACAAACACGCCATTGTTGAAATGTTAAAAGCAAAAGGACATGAAGTAACTAATTATGGAACTGATTCTGCAGATAGTGTAGATTATCCTGATTTTGGACGTCCGGTTGCCATAGATGTTTCTGAAGGAAAAGCTGATTTTGGAATTGTTATTTGCGGAAGCGGTAACGGAATTTCAATGACAGTAAATAAACAGTCTAAAGTACGTGCTGCTTTATGCTGGATGAAAGAAATTGCAGTATTAGCCCGTCAACATAATGACGCTAATATTATCAGTATTCCTGCACGTTACACTTCAATTCCGCAAGCAGTAGAAATGGTGGAAGCTTTCTTGGATACTAAATTTGAAGGAGGAAGACATCAAACAAGAGTGAATAAAATTAGCTGTTAGTAACTATTTTTTCATAAAAATAAAATAATCCAACCGCAATTAAAATTTGGATAATTACAATTTTGTAAAACTTAAAAAGATAGTATTTTTTAGAAGTTTTATGATTGAAAATATACATGGCTAATGCCGAACCAATTGTACCGCCAAAAGCAACAAATGTTAAAAGGGTTTCTTCGGAAATCCTTTTTTTATTGGCAATTGCTAATCGTTTATCATATGCAGTAATTATAAAAGTTAAAATATTCAAGATTAAAAAACTATATAATAAAGTCATAATTGATTATAAATTTCAAGTTTAAAGCTATTATTTTAGCTAAAAAATTAATTAGACGATTTCATTTTTTTCTAATTAAACATTTTTCAAGTTAAAACATTTAAAATTATCTAATTACAGGATGACTAATATACAATTTATAGCTAAAACTGTTACAACAGCCGCAATTAATATTCAGAATACGGTTCAATTATTACAAGAGGATTGTACGATTCCTTTTATTTCACGTTATCGAAAAGACAAAACCGGTAATCTGGACGAAGTGGTAATTGAGCAAATTGCCAAACTGCAAAAAGAATATGAAGTTATTGTAAAACGCAAAGAAGCGATTTTAAAATTCATTCAGCAACAAAATGCGCTTAGTCCAGAATTAGAGAAAAAAATCCAGCAAAGTTTTGATTTACAGGAACTGGAAGATTTTTATCTGCCATTCAAAAAGAAGAAAAAAACCAAAGCCGATGTCGCTCGTGAAAACGGATTAGAGCCTTTGGCAAAAATCATTATGGCGCAAAATAATGATGCTATTGATTTTATTTCAACACAGTATTTGAATGAAAATGTGATTAATGAAGAAGCGGCGCTACAAGGTGCCAGAGACATTATTGCGGAATGGATTAATGAAAATATTTATGTTCGAAAACAACTCCGAAGATTGTATCAGCGAAAAGCTACAATTACCACAAAGGTTGTAAAGACCAAAAAAGAGGATGAGAAAGCACAAAAATTTGATCAATATTTTGATTGGTCGGAACCATTAAGCAAAACGCCATCTCATCGTTTATTGGCCATGCTTCGTGCCGAAAATGAAGGTTTTGTGAAAATGAAAATCGAAGTTGATACGGATGAAGCCTATGATATTATTGATGAATTGATTTTAAAAAGCCAAAATAGCACAACGCCTCATATACAATTGGCAATTGAGGATAGTTTTAAAAGATTATTAAATCCTGCGATTTCAAATGAAGCTTTGCAAGAAGCAAAAGCCAAGGCCGATGCCAATTCTATTCAGGTTTTCGCGAATAATCTTGGACAGTTATTATTAGCACCGCCTTTGGGTGAAAAACGAATTCTGGCGATTGATCCAGGATTTAGAAGTGGTTGCAAAGTGGTTTGTCTGGACGAAAAAGGGGATTTGTTATACAATGAAACCATTTATCCGCATGCGCCTCAAAAAGAGGAAGCGATGGCAATGAAAAAAATCCGTTCGATGGTCAATTCTTATAAAATTGATGCGATTTCCATAGGAAACGGAACAGCTTCCCGAGAAACGGAATTCTTTATCAAGAAAATAGCTTTTGACAAACCCGTTCCCGTTTTTATCGTTTCTGAGGCCGGAGCATCTGTTTATTCTGCATCAAAAATTGCGAGAGAGGAGTTTCCCGATTATGATGTTACGGTTCGTGGTTCGGTTTCTATAGGGCGACGATTGAGTGATCCATTGGCTGAATTGGTGAAAATTGATCCTAAAGCCATTGGCGTAGGCCAATACCAACACGATGTTGACCAAAATAAGTTAAAAGAGGAATTGGATAACACGGTGATTCGCTGCGTGAATTCCGTTGGGATAAATATTAATACGGCGAGTAAACACTTGTTGAGTTATGTGAGTGGAATAGGAGAGAAGCTGGCCGAAAATATTGTGCAATATCGTTCTGAAAACGGTCCTTTTCAAGACCGAAAACAACTCAAAAAAGTACCGCGATTAGGAGAAAAAGCGTACCAACAAGGGGTTGCTTTTATTCGAATTTCGAATGCAAAAAATCCATTGGATAATTCAGCAGTGCATCCGGAAGCCTATGGAATTGTGGAAAAAATGGCAAAAGATTTGAAATTGACGGTGAATGATTTGATTGGCAATGCAGCAAAAACGGCTTTAATAAAACCAGAGAATTACATTACCCCAGAAATAGGTTTGCTAGGTTTAAAAGACATTATCAAAGAACTTGAAAAACCAGGATTAGATCCAAGAAAATCAGCCAAAGTATTTGAATTTGATCCGAATGTAAAAACGATAAAAGACGTAAAAACAGGAATGATTTTGCCAGGAATTGTGAATAACATTACCAATTTTGGTTGTTTTGTGGACATTGGAGTAAAAGAAAGCGGTTTGGTACATATTTCACAACTCAAAGCGGGTTTTGTGAGTGATGTGAATGAAGTAGTGAAATTACACCAACACGTTCAGGTAAAAGTGACGGAAGTCGATGAGGAAAGAAAGCGTATTCAGTTGAGTATGATAATCTAAGAATAAAAAAAAGCCTTTTCAAATTATGAAAAGGCTTTTTTTTATTTTGTTTCTTCTTCTTCTTTTTTATCAGCTGGCTGACTGTCTTTAGCAGCGTTTTTGAATTCTTTTATTCCGCTTCCTAGACCTTTCATTAGTTCTGGAATTTTTTTACCTCCAAAAAGTAATAAAACAATAGCCAATATAACAAGGATTTCTGTAACACCTAATCTTCCCATGATTGAATAATTTATTGCCGTAGCAAATTTGTAATAAATCTAAAGACAAAGGTATATAGAATTAGTTAATAGGAACTCATTTTAATTCATTTATTTGGTTTCAAAAGCGTTAAAAATTTATTAAAAATAAATTCAGGTTAAGAATAGCGGTACAAAAGCAAGCGAATACAATCAATGACAATAATTGTTATATTTGTTGAATAATAAAAAAGGATGTCCAAAAAACGGCTAAAACGGCGCAAACTTAAAGAAAATCTCTTCAATAAAAGACGTTTAATAATTTTAAACGAGGATACTTTTGAGGAAACGTTTTCTTTAAAACTTACTTTGATGAATGTCTTTGTGTTTGCTTCTTTGAGTACAATAATTATTATAACGATTACCACTTTTATCATTGCTTTTACACCTTTACGTGAATTTATTCCGGGATATTCTTCTTCTCAACTTAAAAGAGATGCAACCCAGTTGGCTTTAAAAGCGGATTCTTTGTCTTATGCTTTAAAGAAAAATGAAGCCTACATTAAATCAATTCAAAAAGTATTAACAGGAGAGTTGGAATACGCAAAATTCAATAAAGATTCCATTCTTGCAGCAACTGAAGAAGTTCAGCCTCCAGTGGATTTATCTGCTTCAAAAAAGGAATTAGAATTAAGAGAACAAGTGGACAAAGAAGAGAAAAATCCCCTCCCAGCCTTCCCGAAGGGGAGTAGCAGAAAAACGAAATAAAAAAACATCTTTTCAATTTTTTAAAGAACATAAATGTCAATAAAATCAGTTGCAGCAAAACTATTTGCACTTAAAATTTATAAAAAAACGCAAGCTTGGGCCAATAATCCCGTGGAAACCCAAAACAAGGTTTTACAACAATTAATCAAAGAAGCTAAGGGAACTGAATTTGGCATCGACCACCATTTTCATACTATTAAATCAAGTGCCGATTTTGCGGTTAAGGTCCCTATTCGGGATTATGAAGAGTTGAAACCGTATGTTGATAAGGTGGTAAAAGGGGAGGAAAACATTCTTTGGAAAGGGAAACCGTTGTATTTTGCAAAAACATCGGGAACAACATCTGGAGCAAAATATATTCCGTTGACCAAGGAATCGATGCCTTTTCATATTGAAGCGGCTCGAAATGCTATTTTGCATTATATTCATGAAACGGGAAAAGCGGATTTTATTGACGGAAAAATGATTTTCCTTCAAGGAAGTCCTATTCTGGAAGAAAAGTACGGTATAAAACTGGGAAGATTATCTGGAATTGTAGCTCATTTTGTTCCAAAATATTTACAAAAAAACCGAATGCCTTCTTGGGAAACGAATTGTATTGAAGACTGGGAAACCAAAGTAAATGCGATTGTTGAAGAAACATTCAATGAAAATATGACGGTGATTTCAGGAATTCCATCTTGGGTGCAAATGTATTTTGAAAAATTACAGCAAAAAGGAGGGAAGCCGGTGGGAGAAATCTTTAAAAACTTTAATTTGTTTATTTACGGAGGTGTCAATTACGAACCGTATCGCGCTAAATTTGAAAATCTAATAGGCAGAAAAGTAGATAGTATTGAATTATTTCCTGCTTCGGAAGGATTTTTTGCCTATCAGGATTCCCAAAAAGAAAAGGGTATGTTGCTGCTTTTGAACGCTGGAATTTTTTATGAATTTATAAAAAGTGACGAATTCTATGCCGAAAAACCAATACGTTATACCATTGGTGAAGTGGAATTAGGTGTGAATTATGTTTTAATAATTTCTACCAATGCTGGACTTTGGGGTTATAATATTGGTGATACCGTCCAGTTTACTTCATTAAAACCCTATCGTGTGATTGTGTCGGGAAGAATCAAGCATTATATTTCGGCTTTTGGAGAACATGTTATTGGAAAAGAAGTAGAAAGTGCGTTGCAGGAAGCTATAATTGGGACTACTATTCGAATAAATGAATTTACTGTTGCACCACAAATCACACCAACGGAAGGATTACCGTATCACGAATGGTTCATTGAATTTGAGAACGAACCGGAAGACAGCGCAACTTTTGCGGAAGCGATAGACAATGCTATGCGAAAACAAAACGTATATTACGACGATTTGATTGTGGGACACGTATTGCGAAAAGTTGTGATTACGAAAGTGGCCAAAAACGGGTTTCAGGATTATATGAAATCGATAGGCAAACTGGGCGGGCAAAATAAAATCCCAAGACTTTCTAATGATAGAAGCATTGTGGATTTATTAAACAAAAAATAAAAAGTTTACATTTGAGTTTTAGAAAATAAAAAATAATGAAAGAGACTAAACATATATCGAGATCCAGAGCACAGGAATCATCAGCAGCCATTGAAAAAATGTACATCACGATGCGTCATTTGTTTAATAGAGGATTTTATAAACCGATGGGTGTCTCAGGTGATACTTTGAGAGAAGCTTTGTTGGCCTTACGTCCAGAAATCTACGGAAATATTGGCGAAGAAAAAGTGGAGTTAAATGGTCTTTTGTATGTTATAGAACGGCTGCCTACAGGAATTGAAGAATGTAGATTCATTAATTTAACTTCGGATGAAGGGTATTCCAAATCCCATTTTCAAGCTATTGTTCCACCAAAAAGGCGCCGTAATTGTTATCGAATTGACGAGGAGCAAATGAATGTGGAAATTACGCGTGGACGTTCAGACATCTATGATATTTTGACGCATTTAACGTTCATTTTTATTGAATCCCATAAAATAAGAAACAGGGTTTTACTTGATGATGCAGGAGAAGTGTCGCGCGATTGGTTTAAACTGGAACAAGCTGTTTCCCAAAACAAAAAATTGACTCTTGTAGAAAAAGAAAAAGCGATTTCACATGCATCAAACATTCTAGGGAGGACATTTGAGGAAGTTTTAGATATTTATGACACATTTGGATCCGTAACAACACCAGATCGCTTTTTACATGTTATTTATTGGTTGGGGAAATTAGCCATAGAAGAAATTGTTGATGACAACAAAAGAACCATAACATTCAGCCCTATTTTAAGAGAACGATTGGGGCATCATATTCATGGCGAAATATGGGCAACGAACATCAAGGAGGTTTTGAAAGAAAATCAACTTTTAGATCGCCCAATTCATGTGATTAGCGCCAATATGCACAGTGTAATGAACTCTATATTTGCGATGCCATCATTAAAAACAAAGTTTAAAGACAAATCAGATTTCTTTATTTATGAAGAATTGAGTAAATCAGGTGCTTATGAAGTTCGCAATCAAGTGGAAGAAGTGGCTTTGAAATACGGAATGATTTCGTTACCGGATACTTCAGGAACTAATATAGATGTGCAAATTTTTGATACTGCCAAAATCGACTGGGCCAAAACCTCATTTCCAACAGCAAATACAGCAGATAAAAAACCGGTGTTAATTGTCATGGATTACGCTTTTGGCGAGCAAGCGTATGAAACGATTGACGAATTATTAAAACCGTATAAAAAAGAGACCTTATTGAATGTGGAATCGGTTTCCATCATGGGAAAAGCGGGGATTCTGGAAGGTGGAAAAGGAGATATCATGATTCCGAATGCGCACATCAATGAGGGAACGGCAGATAATTATTTTTTCCACAATGAATTATCGGCAGCAATGTTTGAAGGGAATGATATTGCAGTTTTTGCAGGACCAATGGTTACTGTACTAGGAACGTCATTACAAAACAGGGATTTATTAAAGTTTTTTCACGAATCGACTTGGGGTGTTATTGGTTTAGAAATGGAAGGTTCCTATTATCAAAAAGCCATTCAATCGGCATCAAAAATCAGAAAAAGCGTTCCTCTGGATATAAAAGTAAGATATGCTTATTATGCATCAGATAATCCACTAGAAACAGGAAGCACATTGGCTTCTGGCGGACTGGGAACCACAGGTGTAAAACCAACGTACTTGATTACCATTAAGATATTGGAACAAATTTTCAACGCAAAATAGAATAGTAGAATGAATAAAAACGTACCCAATAACCTGGAGGATCAGGAGATTGATTTATCGCAAATTTCTAAGAAAATTAGGAGTCTTCTTCAAAGATTTAATACCTTTTTATTCAGATGTATTCAGTTTTTTGTAAAAAATGGGATTGTAGTTTCGATTTTGTTGATAGTTGGAGTAGGTTTAGGATTGTTTTTAGACCAAACAGAAAAAAACTATGAACATCAAATTATAGTTGCACCAAATTTTAAATCAACGGATTATTTATATTCTAAGATTGATTTATTAGCCTCTAAAATTGCAGAAAAAGATTTTTTTTTTTTAAAGTCAATTGGCATTAAAAATACACAAGAAATTAATAAAATTTCAATTGAACCTATTGTCGATATATACAAGTTTATTAACAATGAGGGTCAAAATTTAGAACTATTGCAACTAATGGCACAAAATGGGGATTTAAAAACAATAGCTAAGGAAACCTCAATAAGTAAGAACTATGATTTTCATACAATTATCCTTTCGACACAAGGAATAACAAGCCAAAAAAGAACGGTTGAACCGATATTAAACTATTTGAATACAAGTCCTTATTTTAGAGGGGCTCAAAAAATTTCAATTAGTAATATTCGACAAAATATAAAAACGAAAGAAGGAATTATAGCTCAAATAGATGGAATATTGGATCAGTATTCAAGTTCCAATGGCAATCGTCAAAAAAGTGACAAACTCATTTATTATAATGAAAATACACAATTAAATGACATTATAAAAACCAAGGATTCCTTAACTAAGGATATTGGAACATTAAAAATACAGTTATTTAATTCTGATAAAATAATAAAAGATTGTACAGTTATAATGAATATCCAAAACACTAAATCCATAAATGGCAAGCTTAAGTTTGTATTGCCGGCGGTTTTAATTCTTGGGTTTATTTTTATAAGTTTTTTCATTTCTTTTTATAGAAAACAATCCTTAAAGACGGAACAAAACAGTACAATTTAGGTGTAAAAATAGATTTATAATTACAACTGATTTTAACAAGATAGCAAATCGATCGTTATTTTATTTAACGAATATAGAATAGATTATTAGAAATTAATATGTTGAAAATATTCACGAACTATCTTCAGAAAATTAAAAGCAACCCCTTTATTTTACAAAGTTTAAACACATTAATTTTGAGAGTTTTGGGAGTACTAATTTTGTTTGGATTTACTTTATTTCTGACAAATAATTTTAGTCCAAAAATTGTTGGACAATATGATTTTGTTCGATCTTTTCTTTTGGTAATAGGCAGTATCTGTTTATTGGGTTGCGACCAATCCATTTTATATTTTAGGGGAAGATTAAAAGATGCCAATGCTTTATATGCCTTAAAAGAGATTTATATAAAAATGGTTGGAATACTATTTTCAATGTCAATAATTTTATTTTTAATCGTTTTATGTACTAACAAAGAGCTTATTAATACTTTTTTTTCTGATCAAGGGGTTCATTTAATTCTTTTAAAATCATCAGGGATCTTGTTTTTTTCGGCTTTAACTACTTTAAATACAGAAGTTTTTCGAGCATTGGATCGTTTGTATGTTGCGGAACTCTTTAGAAATACCATAAAATATATTCCTTTAATTCTGGGCGCAATTTTATTGTTTTACGTCAAAAAGGAAATTTATTTAGTGGATGTTTTTCTTATTGGTTTTGTGATTCTTGCCGTAATTACTTCAGTTTTGGTTTTTAATTATTTTAGCAAAGCAAAAACCAATACTATAAACGAGCCTGTTACTTATAAAGAAATAGTTGTTAAATCCTATCCCATCGCTATAAGCGGGATGGCTTTGTTTTTATTGATGAGTTTTGATATTATGTTTTTAAAAAAATATAGAGACGATGCAACAGTCGCTTTTTATTCATTGGCAGTGAAGTTAATGACAATTTTGTCAATGGTAATCGTTACGGTTAATATTACGGTTTCTACAAAAATAGCGGAATACTTTTCGATTAAAAATAATGCAGAATTGAATAAAATAGTAAAAAACAGTTCTCGCTTAATTTTTATCTTAACATTACCCGCGACAGTATTGATAGGTATTTTTTCGGAATATATTTTGAGTTTTTTTGGTAAAGATTATGTCGCAGCAAAAGACGCATTGCTTATTTTGATAGTAGGACAAGGAATTTGTTCTGCTTTTGGTTCAGCATCCGTTTATTTGAATATGACCGGAAGACAACATGTTTTTCAAGTGATTCTTGTTGCTGCTGTACTCATTAATTTTGTTTTAAACAGGCTTTTAATACCTGAATACGGAATGACGGGAGCGGCAATTACATTTGTTGCAAGTTCGTTTTTCTGGAATTTTATTTCCACGGTTGTCATTTATTACAAAGACAAAGTGAAAGTGTATTTAAATTAAGTATTTTAAAAATTAAAATTTTATTTAGAAAGGTCTTTGTTTGTAAACCAATATGCGATGAAAATAGTACAAATAATAGGCAATATGGGTTCGGGAGGAGCAGAAAAATTGCTGTTGGATACATTGCCTTTGTATCGAAAAAAAGGAATTGAAATGGACCTCCTCGTTTTGAATGATAACGAATATCCGTTTATGAAAGCGTTAAAAGAAACGGGTTGTTGTACAATTCATTCGCTAGGTTCGGGGTCAATATATAATCCGATTCATGTTTTAAGGTTAATTCCTTTTTTAAGGAAATACGACATTGTTCAGGTGCACTTATTTCCCTCACAATATTGGGTGGTACTTGCGAAAATAATTTCTTTTTCTAAAGCTAAATTAATATTGTCAGAGCATAATACTACCAGTCCTCGCATGAAAAGCTATTTTATAAGTAAAATCGATAAATTGATGTATCGGTTTTATGATACAGTGGTTTGTGTAAAAGAGGAGGTTTGTCAAATAATACAAAAATATACCGGTCAGGTAAAATCAACGTTTGTTGTAATTGAAAATGGTATTGATCTAGAAAATATATATGCTGCTAAATCGTATTCTAAAAATAACATTTCGGATTCATTTAGATCGCAAGACATTTTATTAATTCAAGTAGCAAGGTTTAGCATACAAAAAGATCAAGAAACAGCAATCAAGGCATTACAATATTTACAAGAAAACGTAAAATTAGTATTGGTTGGTGCCGGTGATTTAAAAAAAAATTGTGAAGATTTGGTTCAAAAGCTTGAATTGTCAGCGCGCGTTTTATTTTTAGGATTGCGAATGGACGTGCCTCAATTATTGAAAACGGCTGACATTTCAATTTTAAGCACCAATCATGAGGGATTTCCTTTGGTTGCATTAGAAGCAATGGCAGCGGGAAAACCTTTAATTGCATCGGATGTTCCGGGAGTATCGGATGTTGTTAAGGATGCAGGTATTTTATTCGAAAAAGGAAATGCAAAAGAACTTGCCATGCATGTTGACAAATTGATAAATAATCCGGAATATTATCAGGAGATTGTGTCTTCTTGTAAAGAAAGGGTTAAGAAAAATGACATACAGTCTATGGTAGACAAACACATTCTATTGTATAAATCATTGGTTCAATAAAAAATGAAATGCAAATTTTAGTTAAGAAGAAAACGGCTTTTTTTATGGGTTTGTTTATTGCAAATTTATTTATTGCAATGGCATCTTCTTTTGTTTTGCCTGATAAATTTTTTTATGATGCCAAAACGATTGTGTTACATGAATATAATGAAACAGGAATTTCAGGAAGTTATTCCGCTGCGATCTTATTTTATAAAATCACAGGATTGAAATACCTGCCTTATTTTTTAGTAGCATTAATACAATATCCAATCCTAATTTATCTTCTTTATAAAATAGGAATACCGACCAATTTCCATAAAATAAATGTAAAAAACGTTTTGGTATATATTGGGTTTTTTATGATAGCCATTTTTATCGCTATGCCGTCAAAAGAATTTATAACTTTTATTTATTTGGCAATCATACCATTTGTCTTTCATTCTGCGAGGATACCATCAAAATACAAGGTCGTTATAACTTTAATGATCGTGGCTTTTTTTGGTGTTTTTTTTCGTTCCTACTTTTTGCTGATTCCAATAATAGCCATTGGGATGTATTTTATAACCTTAATTGATTTTCAAAACAGAGCGCTTTCCTCTGTTTTTTATGGATTGTTAATTGCAATTTTTATATCATTAAGTGTTGGCGTTATAAAAGGCAAGTATTTATCAGAGAGTTCCCGTGATGTGGTAAATAGGGATCGAATGAATTCTAAAGATGCCAATTCAATAATCATTTCGCCCATTAAAACTGACACTTGGTATGGAGAAACTGTCGGAATTGTATATGGTTTTTTTGCAGTTAATATTCCTTTGGAAGGGTTTAAACATATTTTTTCACCTCAAATTATTGCTTTTATAATTTGGCAAATTCTACTGTTCTATATTCTTTTTGTGCGTTTTTCTCGTTGTCTGATTGACCGGAAAAAACATCGATATTTACTTTGGACCTTGCTTATTTTATTTTCTTATTTTATAGTTCAAGGTATTTTTGAACCGGATTTAGGTACTGCAACACGTCATAAAATAGGAGTTTTTCCTCTAATTTATTATGCTTTATATTATGAATATTTCAGAAAAGAACTTCAACAAAATATTTAATGGCTTTCTGTTTTTTATTGCGATTGCAATGATTTTTAGAAAACCATGTACTTGGTTAATTATTCTTTTTGCGGTATCTAATTTATTCTTTCTAAAAAAATTAAAGTTTACCCAAACATCGTTGTTGCTGGGGGCAGTTATCGCTTCTCCATTACTATTGGAAATTTTACTTTTCTGGAACAATAATTCTTATTTAATGGGAATTAAATCTATCGAAAAAAGCATTTCCTTGCTTATTTTTCCATTGTTCATTTTGGGTAATTTCCAGCGAATTAAATTCTTTAAACTGACACAATTGTATTCATTTTTTACAACAAGCATTATACTTTTTTTCTTTATCCGTTTTACGGTTATAGCTCCGGATTTAATGAATAAATATCTAAATGGAATTGATTTATGGGAAATGGGATATGAGTTTTCTAATAGCATCGGGATTCATGCGCCTGCGCTAAACATGCATTTGTCCTTTGTGGCTATTATTAATCTTTATTTTGTTTTCAATGCCTTTCGTGAAAGAAAAGGTTTCCTCATTAAAATTGTCAATTTCACCATTTTTGGACTATCATTCTTCTTTGTCCTTTTTGTGAATACTCGAATGGCCTTGTTTAATATGCTAATTGGTTTTGTTTTGGTTTTTTTCTATCAGGTTATCAGAAAATATAATTTTAAAAAGGGTATTGGAATAGCAGCTGTCGGATTGGTTTTATTGGGTAGTATCTTTTTGCTGTTTGTCCAAAAAAATCCCTATATGAAAGAGAAATACACAGCGGCAACATTTGCTTATATGGATAAAATCGGGAAACTTGATGCCATAGAAAATCCTGAAATAAAAGTATTTAATTCATTTGTTACTCGTGTTTCTATTTGGAAATCAGCATGGGAACTTTCGTTAAAAAACCTGCCTTTTGGAGTTGGAGCTTCTGATGGAAAACCTGAATTAGACAATTATTACAAGCAAACGAATCAACATTTTTTGGCAAAATATGAATTTCCAACTCACAATCAGTTTCTTGATTTTTTATTAAAATATGGAATTTTGGGACCAATAGTGGTTTTTTTGTACATTTTCACCATTGGTTATTTAGGTTTTAGGGTAAAAAATGCCATTATTATTGCTTTCTTTTTTATCTTTTTTACTTCGAATCTTACAGATGATTTTTTGCTTCGTTTTGACGGAATTGTATTTAGTGGTTTGTGGTTCTCTATTTTTGGAAGTTATTGGCTGCAGGAGAAAATTACCGCTGGTAAAGAGGAATTAGTTTTTTAAAGTTTTTGTTTTTATCAAATAAATCGCGGCATCTTTCTAACGCTTTTTCTCCAAATATTTTTCTTGTCTTTTCATCCTTCAGAATTTCAAAATAGTTGTCGAGTTCCTCTATTTCATTAAAAAGAAATCCGGTTTCATTATGACGTACCACATCTTTATTGCCGATTATATTGGTTGCTATGACAGGCTTTTTCATTGCCATTGCTTCTAAGACCGCAATGGGTAATCCTTCCCAAAGCGAGGTTTGAATGTAAATATCAATAGCATTGAGTTCTTTCAAGGCATGATCTCTTTCCAAGAACCACCCGGTGATTCGGATATTTGGTGCAGTTATTTCATGTCCTAATTCACCATCACCAATCCAAACAAAATTAAAATCTGGAAACTTTATGGCAATAGCATTGAAAAGTTTCGGGTTTCTTGCAAAAGTGATGCGTCCTACTATACCAATCGTTAAGACCTCATTTTTATATTCTGCACTCTTTTTAGTAACGTATTCAATGTTAATACCGTTTCTTACTAAAGAAGATTTCCCTATTTTTTTTGCAATTTCATATTCGGTATCACCACAAGCAATCGTTTCGCCTCCAAATAGTTTCTGAAAGCTTTTTTCAATGATCCAATATGTTTTTTTATTCCAAATTGAGATGTCTGTTCGAAGAAAAGAATAGCCATGAGGAGTGTAAAACACTTTCTTTTTCTTAAATAATAGAAAACAAGCAAATCTTCCCAGAACTCCGGCTTTTGAAGAGTGGAGATGGATAACATCGGGATTTAGTCTTCGGAGTGCTGCAGCTAATTCTAGTGCTGATTTTAAATCTTTAATTGGTGAAAAATTCCTAACCATGCTTACTTCAATAAGCAAAACACCGTTTGAAAATTCCTCTTTTATTTTTTTCGAATCAATTTCTTTTCGATTGCCACTATAAATAATAGTGGTGTTGATGGTCGCATTTACTTCATGATCTCCAAAAAAAAAGGATAAATCTTTGAAATAAGTATGAACTCCACCGGCTACCGCTTCGACAACATGGACAACTTTCAAAATAGAGGTTTTTTAGTTACACAAAAATAGATAAAATAGAACTAGCGATACTTCTTTTTTGAGCTGCAATAGGGAGAAAAAATAAATTCTTCCGAAGCACATGAACTACTATTAATTAGATTTATGCCTAAAATTTATTGAATCTGCAGCAAGTAAAACGCCATAGTTTCCTTGATAATTTATACCTTGCAATCGTAAAATTGATTTTATGAAAAGAATACTTATCACCGGAGCCGCTGGATTTTTAGGATCACATCTTTGTGACCGTTTTATTAAAGAAGGCTATTTTGTCATTGGAATGGATAATCTCATTACTGGAGATTTAAAAAATATAGAACATCTGTTCAAACTGGAGAATTTCGAATTTTATCATCATGATATTACCAAATTTGTTCATGTTCCGGGCCAGTTAGATTATATTTTGCATTTTGCATCGCCTGCAAGTCCAATAGATTATTTAAAAATTCCAATACAAACGCTAAAAGTGGGTTCTCTTGGAACGCATAATCTTTTAGGTTTGGCACGAGTAAAAAAAGCTAGAATTCTTATTGCATCCACTTCTGAAGTATACGGAGATCCATTGGTTCACCCACAAACCGAAGAGTACTATGGAAATGTAAACACAATAGGACCAAGAGGGGTCTATGATGAAGCGAAACGTTTTCAGGAATCGATAACCATGGCGTATCATACTTTTCATGGAGTAGAAACTCGGATCGTTCGAATTTTTAATACTTATGGTCCAAGAATGAGACTCAATGACGGTAGAGTTATTCCAGCATTTATAGGTCAGGCGCTTCGTGGTGAAGATTTAACTATTTTTGGAGACGGAATGCAAACGCGTTCTTTTTGTTATGTTGATGATCAAGTTGAGGGTATTTTCAGATTATTACATTCTGATTATGTTCTTCCTGTAAATATTGGCAATCCGGACGAAATCACCATTAAAGATTTTGCTGAAGAAATTATAAAACTGACTGGAACCAATCAGAAAGTGGTTTACTTTCCTTTACCAATAAATGATCCTTTGCAACGACAACCAGATATTACAAAAGCGAGAAAGCTGTTAGGCTGGGAAGCCAAAGTAGATCGTGCAGAAGGAATGAAAATCACCTATGACTATTTTAAATCATTGTCCAAAGAAGAACTTTCTAAAGAGGAACATAAAGATTTTTCGGGCTATATTAAATAGCGAAAGAATAGCATTTCTGGATTCATTTTTAAATTAATAGTATCGAATACATTCACTAATTATGACAGCATCACAAATAGGAAGATATTCAAAATACATACGGCCTATTAGTGTTTCAATTGATCTAATAATTATTTCAATGCTCAGCTTGTCTGTCTTCAAAGAACTCGATTTAGACATTGAATATTATCTTATTTATCAGGCAATCGGATGGATTATTGCTGCTTTTTTCATAAGGTTTTATGACATATATCGCTTCACTACACCCATTGAAATTATTTCAAAAATAATCAAACAAGGGGTTTTATTTCTTTTGATAATTATTTCTTTTTTTCCATTTTCAAAACAGGTTGTTTTTAGCGGAGAAGTGATTGCGATGTTTATTTCTTCAGTTATATTGCTGATTACTATTTCAAAATTTTTACTGTTTTATTATTTAAAAGAATATAGAATACTAACAGGCAGTAATTTTAGAAACACTGTTATTATTGGATATACGCCAGAAGCAATTCAATTAAAAGATCTTTTTGAAACAAGAAATGATTATGGATATCGTTTTTTAGGTTATTTTTCTGATAAGAAATCAAATCAAAATATCAAAGGAAAATTAGCGGATTTAAAGCCTTTTGTAATTGAAAATTGTGTGGATGAAATTTATTGTTCATTAAATGAAATTTCCAATGAGCATTTGAAAGATTTGATTGATTTTGCGGATGAAAACAATAAAACAATAAAATTTATACCAGATACAAAAGAGATTTTCTCTAAAAATTTAAAAATAGACTATTACGAGTTTTTCCCTGTCTTGTCTTTAAAGAAAACGATGCTGCATGAGCCTGCTACAAAAGTATTTAAAAGGTTTTTCGATATTGTTTTCTCCCTTATTATTATTGTTTTTCTCTTATCCTGGCTAATTCCATTAGTAGCGATTTTAATAAAATTAGAATCCAGAGGCCCGGTTTTTTTCAAGCAAGGAAGACCTGGAATTGATGAAAACGAATTTTTCTGTTATAAACTTCGTTCTATGAAAATCAATAAGATAACCGAAACTGAAGCCTCAAAAAATGATCCTCGGGTTACTAGAATAGGGAAGTTTATGAGAAAGACAAGTATGGACGAAATGCCTCAATTTCTAAATGTATTACTTGGTGACATGTCAGTTGTGGGCCCGAGGCCCCATCTATGGGCACAAAATAAAGTCTATGGGAATACCGTTAAAAAATATATGGTACGCCATTATGTGAAGCCGGGAATTACCGGATTAGCTCAAGTTAAAGGTTTTCGTGGCGAAATTGAAACAGAAGGCGATATGATTAACAGAATAAAATTTGATGTTTTTTATATCGAAAATTGGTCTCTTATTCTAGATTTGAAAATAATTTTCCAAACGGTAGTTAATATTTTAAAGGGCGAAGAAAAAGCATATTAAAAAAAATTTTTTTCAATTAATTCTTTTATTTGAGAATCAAGATTAAAGTTGTTTTTAGCATTTTCAAAAATCTGTTGCTTCATTATTTGAATTTGCTGTTTATCTATTTTTGAAATTTCGATTATAGTAGCATTCAGGTGTTGGAAATTTGCTACTTCTGCGACCCATCCTAAATTATTGTTAGATACAATAGTTTCACCTTCGCCTCCTCCAAAATAAAGAATGGGTATTCCTAAAGCACTATATTCGAATATTTTAGATGGAACCGAGCCGTAAATCCTCGTTTTCAATGGAACTAAAGCAATATCAAAGGTTGCTAATTTCGAGATCAATTCATTGCGTTCCAGCATCCCATGAAAAACGATATTTTTTTTAGGATTATCCTTTATATAATCTTCAATTTGAACTTTTTCAGCGCCATCACCAAAAATATGAAATTCTAAATTTAGATTTTCCAAATTCATTTTTTCACAAACTTCCAAAACACCTTGCGCGACACCGAGTAATCCTGCGTAAAATAATTTAACAGGTTGGTTTTCAATTAAATTTGATTCAAAATTTTCAATTTGATGGTCTGGGAAATTACGATATAAACGACATTTTTTTTCTGGATATAAAGAGTGAATATGAGCAATAATTTCATTGGACTGGCCTAAAATCAGCGTTGAATTTTTATAAATAAACCGTTCTAAAAACAATGAAACTTTATGTGAAAATGAACCTGCCGGAAGGGCGTTCAATTCAATAGCTGCCAAAGGCCATAAATCGGAAACATTTAAAATAATTTTTTTTCGCTTTAGCGAAAGTACCAAAACACTAATAAAAGATAATAATAATGGCGGAGATTGGATCACTACTTTTTTTGGTGTTTTTTTAAACACTAAATAAAAAAATAATCCAATAGAAAAAGACACTATTGAAACAATACGTTTGAAGATGTTTTTACTATTGCTTGGATAAATCCAAAGTCGCTTCACGCTTATATTTTGCATCATTTCTTCTACAAAAAACCTTCCTTTGTATTCCGGAAATAACGCTCCTTTTGGATAATTAGCCAACGGACAAATTACGGTTACTTTGTAATTATTTTGATGTAGTTTCAAAGCCAACTGCTCAATTCTATTGGCAGCAGCACCTTTTTCCGGTGGAAAATAATTCGAGATAATTACAATTTCTTCCATTAGTTTTTGGTTAGCAAAATAGCAATAATTCGTTCAGAAGCTTTACCATCCCAAAGTTCAGGAATACCACTTTCTCTCCTTCCATTTTCAAGAAATGAAGTGTAAATTTCGGTCAGTTTTTCGATGCCTATTCCTACCAAAGTATTGGTTCCAATCGATTGTGTTTCGGGTCTTTCGGTATTTTCGCGCATCGTAAAACAAGGAATTTCTAAAACGGTAGTTTCCTCAGAAATGCCACCGGAATCTGTAATTACTGCAAAACTGTTTTTGATAAGATACATAAAGGCTAAATATCCTTGTGGCTCTATACAAATGATATTTTTAAAGTTTAATTTTTTTTCTCCTAAAACAGCTTTGGTTCTGGGATGAACAGGAAAGATTACTTTTTTATCATTAGCTAAAATATCAATACCCAATAATAATTGTTGCAACGATTGTTCTTCATCTACGTTCGATGGACGATGCAAGGTGAGAATGATGTAATTTTCAAGTTCTAATTGGTATTCATCCCAAAAAGCAGGTTTTGTAATTCTATTTAAATTTTGATATAAAGTATCAATCATTACGTTTCCTACGAAATGGATTTTTTCTTTGGAAGTTCCAGATTTCAAAAGATTTTCATTTGCCCAAAGTGATGTGGTGAAGAGATAATCCGAAATACTATCGGTGACAATTCGGTTGATTTCCTCGGGCATTGTCATGTCACCAGAACGGATGCCGGCTTCAACATGCGCAACTTTGATATTCAGTTTTTTTGCTACAATTGCGCAAGCCATTGTCGAATTGACATCGCCAACCACCAAAACTAAATCACATGAATTTTGTAATAATTCCTGTTCAAAAGCCACCATAATCGCAGCTGTTTGCACGGATTGAGAACCACTTTTTACTTCTAGATTGTTATTTGGTTGCGGAATATTAAGTTCTTCGAAAAAAGTTTCGCTCAGGCTTTTGTCATAATGCTGACCCGTATGCACCAAACGATAGAAAATTGCAGCACCGTCGTTTTGCTTTTTCTCTATCGCTTTGATAATAGGGGCGATTTTAATAAAATTGGGTCTAGCTCCTGCAACTATGGTGATTTTCATCCTTTGATTTCTTTAATTAAGGAAATAAACTGCTTTAATTTTCTGTTTTTGTTTCGTTCCAGTTTTTCTTTTCGGGTGAATGAAAAGGTTAAACCGTTTTCTAAATAAGTTGCAATTGCTTTTTCAATTTTTTGAATTTGTGTTGCCGTTAATTCTTTTTCGCTCACATATTCTATTTCAAAAGTATCAATTTTTGTTTGTTTGATTATGAATTCTTTTACGTTTCCGTCATCTTCAATGATGCTTTTTGTCACGTAATAAAACGTCAATCCGGGTGATTTTTTCCCACTTGGCAAAAGGGCAACATCGTTTGTTCTCCCAATTAATTTCTTGAGAATGGGTTTTTTTAATGTGCTGTTTTCGTCTAGAATTCCAATATCGCCAATATCATATCGTATAAATGGATGCGCTTTGTTGAATAAGGAAGTAATCACAATTCGGCCAGCTTCACCGTTTGGAACAGCTTGATTATTTTCATCTAAAATCTCGACAAATAACGTTTCCGAGTTCACTTGCCATTCGCCATTAGGGTTTTGAAAAGCAATTAAATCTAACTCAGAAGCACCATATTCATTAATAATTGGAATTCCAAATTGTAGCTTTAAAAGAATTTGATCCTCTTCAAAAAGCATTTCGGAAGTCACCATGCACACTTTCAGGGTGGGACAAATGTCTTTTAATACAATATTGCTCTTTTGTAAAAATTTGGCAAACAAAACAATCGAACTGGTATAACCATTTATGTAATCAAATTTTTTTGTTTGAAAATGTTTCAAGAATCCTTCTAAAATTTCATCCGATAAATCAAAAATTGAAAACCGAAACCGATGGACTAAAAAATCTTTAAAGCGCTCTTTTTTGTTGCCAATAAAATCCATAGGAATACCATAAAAACGCGCTTGATATGAACTGTTAAAATCAATTCCGTACCAGCCAAAACGATAAACAACAGAAGCCCAGGTCAAAGCATGACTGTATTTGTCTTTGGCAAAAATAAAAGGATCACCGCTAGAACCGGATGTTTTATTAACGTAACTATTTTTAGGAGAATACCCATTCGAAAGCCTTTCAAGCAATGGTTTTTGTAAGTTTTTTTTATTCAAAATGGGTAAATCGTCCCAGTTGGTAGAATTTGAACCAACTAATTCCTGATAAAAGGGATTATTTAGTAAATGATATGTTACAATTTCTAACTTTTTATTTTCAATGAAAGCTTTGTGTTCTTTTTCTGATAAAGAGACAATTTTTCGCAATTCGGCTTTAGCTTCCTTCATCGGGAAACCATTTAGTTGCAGTGATAAGTCGAAAAGTGGAAACATTTTAAAGGTATATTTCATCAAAAATAATATTTACGTACAACTAATGACCAAGAACCAACAACTTTTTGAAAATTAATTATTTTTTAAGTTCAAAAGCAATTATTTTTGCACCACAACTAAAGAAAACAACATCATGACTATTTTACTATTGGGTTCAGGCGGAAGAGAGCATGCATTTGCATGGAAAATGATTCAAAGTCCGCTTTGCGACACACTTTTTGTAGCACCGGGAAACGCTGGAACGGCCGCAATAGCTAATAATATAAACATTAGCCCAACTGATTTTGACGCTATAAAAGCTTTTGTTCTTCAGGAAAAAGTAGAAATGGTTGTTGTGGGACCAGAAGATCCATTAGTAAAAGGCATCTACGATTTCTTTTTAAATGATGCTGAGTTAGAACATATTCCGGTTATTGGGCCATCAAAAATTGGTGCTCAGTTAGAAGGAAGTAAAGAATTTGCCAAAGAATTTTTGATCAAACATAATATCCCGACAGCTGCTTACGATAGTTTCACCGCCGAAACAGTTGAAAAAGGATGTGAATTTCTGGAGACATTGCAACCGCCTTATGTTTTAAAAGCAGACGGATTAGCAGCTGGAAAAGGTGTTTTGATTATTGAGGATTTGGCGGAAGCCAAAGAAGAATTAAGAAACATGTTAGTGCACCAAAAATTTGGAGATGCCAGTTCTAAAGTTGTGATTGAAGAATTCCTTGACGGAATAGAATTAAGCTGTTTTGTTCTGACGGACGGAAAAAATTATAAAATCCTGCCAACTGCCAAAGATTACAAACGTATTGGCGAAGGCGACACCGGATTAAATACAGGCGGAATGGGAGCAGTTTCTCCAGTTCCTTATGTTGACGCTGTTTTGATGGAAAAAATTGAAACACGCATCGTAAAACCAACTATTGATGGCTTTCAAAAGGACGGAATTCCGTACAAAGGATTTGTTTTTATTGGATTGATTAATGTGAATAACGAACCAATTGTAATTGAATACAATGTGAGAATGGGTGATCCGGAAACGGAAGTGGTTGTTCCAAGATTGAAAACAGATTTAGTGGAATTATTTTTGGCTGTAGCCAATGAAAAGCTAGATGAAATAACGCTGGAAGTTGACGAAAGAAGTGCTACTACAATTATGGTAGTTTCTGGCGGATATCCTGAAGATTTCGAAAAAGGGAAAGTGATTTCAGGATTAGAAACCATTGAAGACTCCATCGTTTTTCACGCAGGAACCAAACTTGATAATGGAAATGTTGTTTCTAATGGAGGAAGAGTTTTAACCGTAACTTCTTATGGAAATGATTTCGAAGAGGCCATAAAAAAATCTTACCAAAACATAGATAAACTAAATTTTGATAAGATGTATTTTAGAAAAGATATTGGAAACGATTTAAAATAGTTTCCAATTACCGCTCACTTTTTTTTAAATTACTTTAAGAAAGAGTGAGCCGTAGTATCTTGGTTTTCTTCTTTATTGTCTTCAAAGATTTTCAATTGTTTGATCCAATATACCATTGCAGCTGCACAAATAATCATGAAAATCCAGTTGATTGTATTAGCAACAAACCAAGATTTTAGCTCTAAGGAGCGTAAAAAGTCTAGAGGAGCAAATAAAATATTTACAAATAAGTATTCTATTCCTTCGAAAAATGATTTCATAATGTATAAAATTAATTTTATTACTTGTTTTAGGTAACTCTGTATATTAAAAAAGTTCTCATTTATGAAGAATCTTTTTGAACTTGCAGGGTTTCCTTTTTAAACAAGTATTATATTTACAATCACAAAAGTATAAAATATCCTTATGATAACAAGTGTTTTTAAAAAATCTACACCATTAAATTTTTCATTGGTTGTAATTTTAATACTGGTTTTCTTTTTAATGTACCAATTTCAAGATTTATCTTGGACCAATTCCCTTTTTTTGATTTTAAAAAAAGGGACTCTGTTTTGTATTTTATTGGCTTCTGTTTTTATTACGAATTTCATTGTAAAGAAAAATGGATTGAGTAAAGACAGTACGTACACCGTTTTTTTTTACTTTTTATTTTTACTTTTTTTTCCTTCAGTATTAGACAATACGAACCTAATTGTTTCAAATTTCTTCATTCTATTAGCACTTCGCCGATTAATTTCACTACAATCTCTTAAAGCTTCCAAAGAAAAAATATTTGATGCGTCATTGTGGATTTTTTTAGCCGCATTATTTCATTTCTGGAGTATTATTTTTATTGTATTGGTTTTTATATCAATAATTTTCCATGTTTCCAGAGATTATAGGAACTGGTTCTTGCCGTTTATTGCCTTTTTTACTGCGGTAATTATTTTCTTGTTATATGCTGCAGTATTCAATGTTAATATAATAGAATACATAACGAGGAGTGTAACAGTCAATTTCCAGATTGATTATTTTACTAATAATTACCAAAATGCTGCTTTTTCGATATATGCTACTATTGCATTGTTTTTTGTTGTTTCTATGTTTGCGACATTGTCTAACAGGCCACAGCTTTTACATGTTTCTTTCAAAAAAATAATAGCCTCATTCTTTATTGGAATAGTAATTTTCTTGATTTCGTCTAATAAAAGTAATGATTTGTTGATGTTTACCTTTGCCCCTTTGGCCGTGATGGCAACAAGCCATATTGAAATTGCGCAACTAAAATTAAAACAGGAAATGGTATTATTTGTTCTTATTGCCTGTAGTCTATTTGCTTTTTTCTCCCAATTATAATTTTTCTCCAAAAGCTAAATCTCCCGCATCACCAAGTCCTGGAACGATGTAACTGTGTTCATTTAGTTTCTCATCTAAAGCAGCTATCCAAAGATGACAGGTGTCAGGCAAATGGTTTTTGAGATAGGCAATTCCTTCAGGAGCTGCGATTACAACTGCAATGTGAATTGCCGCAGGAGTTCCTCTCTCCATTAGTTTATTAAAAGCAGCAACTATAGATTGTCCTGTGGCAAGCATGGGGTCAATCAATAGCACACTTTTGTCGTTTATATCAGCAATAGCTTGATATTGAACAACAATTTCAAAGTAATCATCATTATTAGGATGGTGTCTGTAGGCTGAAATAAAACCATTTTCTGCATTGTCAAAATAATTCAAAAAACCCAAATGCAAAGGTAACCCTGCGCGTAAGATGGAGCATAAAACCAATTGGTCTCCAATTTCGGTAGTTTTTTTTATGCCAAGTGGACTTTGAATTTCTATGTTTTTGTAATGCAGTTCTTTACTCAATTCATAAGCCATTATTTCACCGATACGCTCAATATTTCTACGAAAACGCATGCTGTCGTTATGAACATTCACATTTCGAATTTGTCCTAAAAAATGGTTCAGAACACTATTGTTTTCTGATAAAATATGGATTTGCATGGTTTTAATTTTGGAATTAAACTTCTAAAGTTTTTTTAATCTATAAAAGTATAAAAAAGTATCTTTGCCTTTTAATATATAAAGATATGTTTTCAAAATTAGCTTATTCAGTTTTCGAACAAAGTATTAAAGATTATCATCAATTTGATAATGTAGATCAGCCCATAAATAATCCTTTTCCGAAGGATAAATTTGAACATTTATTGTATCATAAAAATTGGATTGACACTGTTCAATGGCATTTTGAAGATATTATTCGTGATCCAAATATTGACCCGGTTGCAGCTTTGACTTTGAAAAGAAGAATCGATGCTTCTAATCAAGAGCGTACGGATATGGTGGAATATATTGACAGTTATTTTCTTCAAAAATACAGCCATGTAGTAGTAAAAGATAGTGCAAAAATCAACTCTGAAAGTCCTGCTTGGGCTTTTGACAGATTGTCGATTTTAGCCTTAAAAATTTACCACATGAATGAAGAAGCTACTCGTGCAGCAGCTTCCCAAGATCACAGAGATAAATGTCAGGCAAAATTGAATATTCTATTGGAACAAAGAACTGATTTGTCAACCGCAATTGATGACTTAATAAAAGACATTGAAAATGGAGATAAATTCATGAAAGTGTACAAACAGATGAAAATGTACAATGATGATGATTTGAATCCTGTTTTATACCAGAATAAGAAGTAAAAATTTTAAAGAATCTGTTAAAGTAAATTTGTCTATGATAACTATTGATATACTTAAAAAACTCAAGGAGTCAGAAGATAAAGTTGAATTTAAAAAAGGCGAAGGTGGAAATGTTTCTTATAATGGAGGAAATAAAATAAACCCATCTGACAGAAGAAGATGTATTTTAGGTTATGTGACGGCATTATGTAACGAAGGAGGAGGGTATTTGGTTATTGGGATGAGTGATAATCATCCTCATGATGTAATTGGCACAAAACAAAATTTAGATTCAATAGGAGAATTAGAGTCTAAAATATATACAGATACGGGAATTCGACCTATTGTTTATGAACTATTTGAAAGTCTAAAAAGAGTTTTAGTAATAGAAGTTCCATGTCGTCCAGCTGGAAAAGTTTTTAAATTTGAGGATGTAGCTTTAATGCGTGTTGGTGAAGAATTGAAACCAATGTCTGATGAGGTCTATTTAAAGATTATTCAAGAACAAGAGCCTGATTTTTCACAGCAAATATGTGACGGTATAACAATTGCCGATTTAGATGTTAAAGCAATAGCAATATTAAAAGAAAAGTATTCTATAAAACAAAACAATCCACAGTTTAAGTTATTACCTGATGATCAAATTCTTTCGGATTTAGAACTTTCAAAAAATGGAAAACTAACCAATGCCGCTTTAATTCTTTTGGCTAAAAAAGAAATCCTACAAGAAAAATTGCCTCAAGCAAAAGTAATGTTGGAATACAGAAATTTTGAGAATCAAATCAATTTTGACAACAGAATAGAATTTTCAGAACCTTTTTTTGTTTTAATAAATGAACTTTGGAATACCATTAATTTAAGAAATGGGAGTTTTCCAATTCAAGACGGGGCTTACATTTTTAATGTTCCCTATTTTAATGAAGAAGTTATTCGAGAATCTATTAATAATGCAATATCTCATCGCGATTATAGAAAAACATCAGAGATAGTGATCAAGCAATTCCCTCAAAGACTTGATGTTATTAATGCAGGAGGGTTTCCTGTTGGTGTAACTTTAGAAAACTTAATAAAAACTCCCAGCACTCCCAGGAATAGACTGTTAGCAGATATTTTGCAAAAAACAGGAATAGTTGAACGTTCCGGACAAGGAGTTGATAAAATATATTACAATACTCTTTCCGAAGGAAAAGCTGAACCTGATTATACTCAATCTGACAACTTTCAAGTAAATTTAAAATTATCTGCTATAATTGAAGATAGAGCTTTTGCACTATTCATCGATTCTATTCAGAAAGAATTACCAATAAATGAAAAGCTTTCGGTTTTAGAAATAGTCACTTTAAATAAAATCAAAAATAAGATTTCAAAAAAGGATTTAGATTTAGAGCAAGTAAATCAACTTCTGTATAAAAAATTGATTGAAAAAAGAGGAAAGACAAATGCCATTTTTTACATTTTGTCTAAAGATTATTATGAGTTTACAGATGAAAAAGCAAAATATTATAATCTTCAAGAATTAGATGATAATCAAGTTTTGACAACTATTTTACAATTTTTATCTAAAGAAGGAAAAGCAAAAATGAAAGATTTTGTTGGACTCTTTGAGGATAAATTATCAAGAAAACAAGTAAGATTAAGAGTTGAAAAATTGGTAAAAAATAAAATTCTTAAACAAGATGGAGAAAGCTCTTCATCGATTTATGAAATAGGTGAAAATTTTATAAATGATATGGAAGTAATATCTGAAGCATTGAATTTAGGATTTCAGTTATTAGAAAAAAATAAAGCCCCAAAAATTGAAAGGGCCAAGAAAAGACCAGAAAAAGACCAGTGAATTGTTAAAAACTAGAATTGATTGTTGATAAGTCACGTGTGAGCAGTTGATTTACAAGTCATTTTTATAAAATGAAAAGGCCAAAGAAAGACCAAAAAAATGCCGCTTTTTACAACATTCCACCACATATTCTAAAAGTATTCAAATAAAACAATCAAAAACTTGCCTGAAAAAATCAAACATATAGCCGTCATGAGACTTTCCGCAATGGGAGATGTCGCCATGACGGTTCCTATTTTACGTGCTTTTGTAAACCAGCATCCAGAAGTTAAAATTACAGTCGTTTCCAGACCATTTTTCAAACCTTTTTTCGATTCCATTCCCAACGTTTCTTTTTTTGCTTTCGATGAAAAAGAACGACACAAAGGACTTTTAGGATTGTTGCGTTTGTTCCAAGATTTAAAAGAACTAGATAGTGATGCTTTCGCCGATCTGCATAATGTTTTGCGTTCTAAAATCGTCAGAAGCCTTTTTGCTTTAAGCGGAAAAAAAGTGGCTTCAGTTGATAAAGGAAGAGCGGAGAAAAAAGCATTGACCCAACCCGAAAATAAAGTTTTCAAACAACTGCCAACGATGTTTGAAAGACACGTAGAAGTGTTCAGACAACTTGGTTTTACAGTTGATTTATCATCCCGAAGTGTCGGGACGGTTTTCCCTGAAAAACAAGCGTTAGATACTGAAATCATCAAATTTACTGGAGAAAAAACCCAGAAATGGATAGGAATTGCACCTTTTGCACAATATGATTCTAAAGTGTATCCGTTGGATTTGATGCAAGAAGTCATCAATCAATTATCAGAAAATTTAGAATATAAAATTTTTCTTTTTGGCGGAGGAAAAAAGGAAATCGAAATCTTAAATTCGCTTTCTTCCAACAAAGAAAATGTCATTACTATGGCAGGGCAACTCAAATTTCAGCAGGAATTACAACTCATCAGTAATCTTGATGTGATGCTTTCCATGGATTCCGGGAATGCACATATTGCGGCTATGCTTGGTGTAAAAGTGATTACACTTTGGGGTGCAACACATCCTTATGCCGGATTTTCACCTTTTAATCAACCGTTAGAAAATGCGCTGGTTTCCGATAGAAATCTGTTTCCAAAATTACCCACATCGGTTTATGGAAATAAAAAAGTGGAAGGTTATGAAGATGCGATGCGGACGATTTTACCAGAGAAAGTAGTTGAAAAAATTCAGTCCAAGTTTTCATAAAACAAGATCGAAAATTCCAATAAAAAAAAATCCAAATTCCAGCCTGATTCGATTGGAATTGGAATTTTTTAATTTGGAATTTCATTTGCAAATAAACTCGATAGCACTGATTTGCGAAGGTTTATTCAAATTCAAAATTTCTTAATTGTTCCTGAAATTCGTGTTGTAAAAGAATGTCATATATTTTCTCTAAAATTTTATCATTATGATCAATATCCCCCACTGGTGCTCGTTTACAACGGGTACCTACTTACTTGTGTGAACTAAATAAAGCGTTTGCAACGCGGCTATTATAAACAGATTCTACCCAGTCTACAACCGTTATGGTTATAAAAGTAGATACTGTACTATCGATAACTTTATATTTCTCAGACATTTTTTTCAAATATATTGATTTTAAGAAACTATAATATAAAACAGACGTATACTTGTTTAAAGGCACTCCTGTTTTAGCTATCCGCGTTGCAAACGCTATAATTTGTCTCTTAATTTAAGTAGGCACTCGTCGCAGACGAGCACCAGAGAACGTGGACAAACGAGCGCCAGTTGGGATGTCATTTTTACCAAACTTAATAAATGTAAATTTCTTATGTAAAACACAGTTGTTTTTGGCTCAGTTTTGCGGGCACGGATTGCAAATCCACGCTATCGTGTTTTTTCGCCTAGTTTGCTAGATGTTAGCGGTAGTTTTTTTATTTCGTTTCGATGTCAAATATTTTTTGTCCGTTTTTACCCAAATAATGTTTCAATAAGTTTTCATATACACTTGCGCCTGTGTCTGAGTTTGTAAAAATCAAAAGTCCTTGTTTTGTTTTTGGAAAAATAAATGCAATCGTTTGAACACCTTTGTCAGAACCACCGTGTGACAAAGCATATTCTCCATTTCCTAAATCATAAATTTCAAAACCTAATCCAAAATGTTTTCCTTTTGAACTTTCAACTTGATGGGAAATCATTTCATCAAATACTTTTTGTGTCAATCCATCGCTATTCATTACGCTTACTAAAAACTTTCCGTAATCTTCAATGGTTGTCAATAAATCATCCGCTGCATTTGGTGTTTTGTTTCTTACTGTTTCATAAGCGTTTCCATTTTTGTCATAACCAATAGCAAGTCTTGATGTATCTACATTTTTGTCCCAAACATATCTTGTCTCATACATTTTTAGTGGTTGAAAAATTAGTTCGTTGGCTAATTGTTGTAATGATTTATTAAACTTCTTTTCTAACGCTTTTTTCAAATATTCAAGACCTTCGCCAGAATATTGATATTTTGTCCTTGGGTCAAATTGAAAATGGAGTTTTTTATCTTCATTCAAAAAACGCCAATTCGGAAAACCTGTTTGATGGCTTAAAATAAGTCTTGTTGTCAATTTTTTATTTCGTGGGTCATTTGCAATATCTAGGTCTGTCCAATATTTGTAAACAGGCTCGTCCAAATTCCATTTTCCTAAACTTACTAACTTCAACGCTACCATTGCTGTTACGGGTTTTGTTAAAGAAGCAACATTAAAAATAGTATTGTAAGGTGCTGATACACCTTTTGTTATTTCTCCGAAAACTTTTATTTGTTTGAGTTTTCCATTTTCAATAATTCCAAGTCCAAGAGTTGGAACTTTATTTTCTTGTAGCCACTTTTCAATTTCAGCATCATTATCAAAAAATGAGTTTTCTATTTTTTGTAATTGATATGCTTGATGGTCAAAACTTAAAGATGTCGCTAATTTCCAATCGCCGTTTTCCAATTGCCAAACGTTTGTGAACTTTGCAATTCCGGGTTGGTTTTCCTGTTTTTCATAAAATAAATGTTCTCCTTGTTGAACTGCTCCATAGAGCATTCCATTTTTATAAAGTGGAAAAATTTTAGTGCTTTCTTTTACTAAAATTCTTTTTACTTGACGGGTTTCGGGATTTTTGCACAATCCGTTTTTTAGATCATAAAGGAATTTTGTTTTGTCAGAAATTCCGTCTTTGTCGTGATAAAATTTTAAATTATTACTCAACAAATTTTCAAATTGAGAGATGTCGCAAGTGTTAAAACCTACATTGAAAAGTAAACTGTCTTTAGAAATAATGGCTTTATAGAGGTCTGAATTTTTGTCAACCTGTGCTTTGCTGTTTGCACTAAAAATGACGGCAATGATGAAGCTTAAGAGAATCTTTTTTGTCATAACGAAATTTTGTTTTGCTGTAATTATTTTTTTCGCAAAGGTTAGAAATTCATTTTTTCTGTCCTAAAAAGTTCCCCGACAATAACCTGACAAAATCCCGACAAATTTTTATATCAGACTGAAATTCAGCATGAAATGAAGTTTTTTGTTTCTATCTATTTCTATTGCATTCCGAAGGATAATAAACACATTCGATAAAACAATTAGTATCATAATGATTAGGGTAAACTTGTTGCCGAGCTTTAAAAAAATGCCTAACATAAACACGATGGGTGCAATTATCGTCCAAAGTATTTGAACAGAAATGAGTTGCTTTGTTAAGATATTTTTTTGTTTCATCGTCAGCATCAGAACAAGCGGAACGAGGATGTTCAGTGGCGGAATTACGATAAATGGAATTGATGAAAGGTTGATTAATTTTAGAGAGGAATAGTTAATCAAAACCGCTTCTTTGGATTCTTTTTTTTCTTCGACAATCTCGGATTTTTCTTGTTCAGATTCTTTGTAAAGCAATTCGTCTTCTTCTACTTCTAATGCTTTTGCCAAAACTCGAAGTGTATAACCTTTTGGCTCTTTTCCTGATTCAATTCGCTGAATTGTTCTTACCGAAACTCCTGATTTTTCAGATAATTCCTGTTGAGTCAGATTTTGTAATTCTCTTATACTTTTTAATTTTGACATTCTGTGATTTTAAAATTACCGTTAACTCGTTTATAGGTCTGATAAAATCATACAAAGCCATCCCAAATCAGGTTTATATCTATGACTCCATCACATTTCTTTAGTCTAAACTTGGGAGATGATGATTGTCCTATTATTCTGCCAATATAGTTAAAATTACAATTTCCCTAAAATAAAAAAACTTCCCTTTTCAGAGAAGTTTTCGTTATCATTTAGATTTTTCTAAACGTCATCATAATCCACATAAATGTTTTCTGATGTTGGGTGGGCTTGACAAGTAAGTATCAATCCATCAGCGATTTCTTTATCAGTAAGAATAGAGTTTTTAGTCATTTCGGCAGTTCCTGATGTAACTCTAGCCAGGCAACTACTGCAGATTCCGCCTTGGCAAGAATAAGGAGCATCAAGACCTTGTTTTAAAGCTGCTTCAAGAATGGTTTGTTTTTGTGACATTTCAAAAGTCGTTTCTTCATCATCTACCATAACAGTGATTTTCGAATGTCCTTCTAATGATTTTTCGATTTTATGTTCTTTGGAAGAAGCAGAAAATAATTCAAATTTTATGGCTGATTCTTTGATATTGTGTGCTGCCAAAACACCGGAAACCGAATTAATCATTTCCTCCGGTCCACATAAATAGAACTTATCAAATTCCAATTCCTTGTGTTTATTATTCAAAACAAAATTTACCGTCGATTTTTCAATTCTTCCAAATAATGCATTTTCTGCTTTGGCTTGACTGAAAACATAATGCACAAAAAGACGACCTACATATTGCAATTGCAAATTGTGCAATTCTTGATGAAAGATAGTTTCTTCGGGAAATTTGTTACCATAAACAAGAACAAAAGAACTTTTAGGTTCGCTTTTCAATACTGATTTCAGGATAGAAAGTACGGGTGTGATTCCGCTTCCGGCTACAAAAGCCACATAATTTTTTTGTCGGTCAGCTTGTGGTTCAAAAGTAAATTTCCCTTCTGGTTTTCCTACTTCTAGCGCGTCACCTGCCTTCAATTTTGTATTGGCAAACTGAGAAAAAGCACCATTTGTTACTGCTTTTACAGCGATTCGTAATTCCCCACTTTCTGGAGCGGAACAAAGAGAATACGCACGACGAATTTCCTGATTGTCTAAGGTAAGCCGAAGATTAATATATTGACCCGCAATGAAAGTATAGTTTGGTTTTAATTCCTCAGGAACATTAAAAAGTATGGAAACTGCGTCTTTGGTTTCACGTTTTACTTCTTTTATAATAAGTTTTAAAAAGGATGGCATGTGATTAATTTTTTTACAAAAGTAGGAAACGACAAATAAATGGAGATTATAATTGCCGATTTTTTTATATTAGATGTAACATTTCAAGAATTTAACTACCAATTACGAAACCAAACTATAAATCATGTTCGAAAAATTTATCTATCTCGAATGGAAGGCTTTTACGAGATCAGCTTCCTTCGCAACAAATTTAGGTTTAAAAATCTTGATGCTTTTTTTGGCTATTTATTTTGCTTTAGTTTTTTTGGCTTTGGGAATTGGAGCCTTTTATTTCATCCGGAAAATGAACTTGGAACCATTGGTAACAGTAAATAAATTCCTGATTTACTACTTTTTATTTGATTTAATTATTCGTCTGCTGTTGCAAAAAATTCCGGTAATGAACATTCGTCCCTTATTGGTTTTACCGTTTAAGAAACCAACAATTGTCCATTTTTCTTTGGGTAAAACCATGCTGTCTTTTTTTAATTACGCACATGCTTTTTTCTTTTTGCCATTTTCAGTAGTATTAATCATGGAAGGTTATGATGTGGTGAGCGTATTGCTTTGGCATTTAGCCATGATTTCGTTGATTTATATCAATAATTTTCTAAATATCGTATTGAATAATAAAGACAATTTGTTTGCCATTTTCGTCGGGATTGTGATTGTTTTGGGAGGCTGTCAGTATTATCATGTTTTTGATATTACCAATTACACTACGGTTTTCTTTGAGGGTCTATTCCATACAAAATGGCTATTTTTACTGCCAATTTCGGCTTTAATTGGACTGTATTATGTTACGTTCAACTATTTCAAAAACAACTTGTATCTTGATTCAGGACTTTCAAATAAACACCAAATCGCCAAAACGGAGGATTTAACTTGGTTGAACCAGTTTGGAACATTGGGAACATTCTTAAAAAATGACATTAAACTCATCAAAAGAAACAAACGATCAAAAACTACAGTTATCATGAGTGTGGTGTTTTTATTTTATGGTCTCCTGTTTTTTAAAAATCATGCTTTATACAATCCGGTGATGCACATTTTCGCAGGAATTTTTGTCTCAGGAGGTTTTTTATTCACTTTCGGACAATTTGTGCCTAGTTGGGACAGCTCTTATTATCAATTAATGATGACACAAAACATTCCGTATCGAGGATATTTGAGCTCAAAATGGTGGCTGATTGTTATTGCAACAGTTATTTCGACGATTTTGTCTTCATTCTATTTGTATTTTGGATGGCACGTGTATCTGACAATTGTTGTGGGCGCCATTTATAATATTGGAGTGAATTCACATTTGGTGCTTCTTGCGGGTGCTTATACAAAAACGCCAATAGATTTAGATTCCAGCAAAGGCGCTTTTGGAGATAAAAAAGCCTTTAATGTAAATACCATGTTGATCTCCTTGCCTAAATTGCTATTGCCGTTGGGACTTTATTGGATTGGTTCCACTTTAATGAGTCCCAATTTAGGTTTAACAATGGTGGCTATTGCCGGAATAATAGGTTTTGCTTTGAGAGATAAAGTCTTTTCATTGATCGAAAAGATTTATAAAACCGAGAAGTACAAAACCATAGCCGCTTACAAGCAAAAGAGTTAATAGCCAATTTCCATAAAGCGATTAACCAAATCAACGAATAACCGAATAAACCTTTCTAAAAATGATACAAGTAAACGATCTTTCAAAAACATATAACGGCACAACGGTTCTTAAAATTAAAAATCTAGAAATTCCAAAAGGACAAAGTTTTGGATTGGTAGGGAATAATGGCGCCGGAAAAACCACATTTTTTAGTTTGCTTTTGGATTTAATCCAACCTTCAACGGGGCACATTATCAACAATGAGATTCAAGTAAATTCAAGCGAAAACTGGAAGCCTTTCACGGCTTCTTTTCTGGACGAAAGCTTTTTAATTGGCTACTTAACACCCGAAGAATATTTTTATTTCATAGGTGATTTACGCGGACAGAACAAAGCGGATATCGATGCTTTGCTAGCCAACCACGAGGAATTTTTTAATGGCGAAATCTTAAAAAACAAAAAGTATTTGCGGGATTTATCCAAAGGAAACCAAAAGAAAGTGGGAATTATCGCGACACTTATTGGTAACCCGGAAGTGGTAATTTTAGACGAACCATTTGCTAATTTAGATCCGACAACGGTCAATAGATTGAAAAAAATCATCAAAGAATTAGCCGAAAATCCTGACGTAACGGTTCTGGTTTCCAGTCATGATTTATTGCATACCGTCGAGGTTTGCGATAGAATTGTGGCACTGAACAAGGGAGAAGTCGTGAAGGATATTCAAACATCTGCAGAAACTTTGCAAGAGCTGGAACTATTTTTTGCAGTTTAAAATTTAATTTGGGCGTGACCCGGAAAGAAAAATTCTGGGTCGGGCTTTTTTCAAAATAAAATATAATAAGTGAATCTTTACCTAAAACAGCAATAATAAATACCTAACAGCCACTGGCTGTTCTCCTCTTAATCTCAAATCTCACGCAAAACCAGGAATCAAAAAGAAACCCAATAATTTCCACGATATCAAAAAGAAACGTATTTTTACAAGTCATTATACTAAATAGTATTTTTAGAAGTTAATTGATAAAAAACGTTTACCATTGAAAACCAACACATTAAAACCTATATTTTCTCTAGTATTTTTGTTGTTTTTGGTAGCGTGTTCTACTAAAAAGGACACTTTTTTGGCGAGAAAATCCCATGCTTTGAGCACGAAATATAATATTTTATACAACGGGCAAATCGGGTTAGACAAAGGGATTAATGGTATAAAATCAAATAGTAAAGATAATTTTTGGAAGCGTTTGCCTATCGAAAGAATGCAAATGGATGAGGAAATATCTCCAGAAGGAAAACCTAAAAATGCTGATTTTGAATTGGCCGAGACCAAAGCCACAAAGGCAATTCAAAAACATTCCATGAACATTGGCGGAAGGGAAAAAAACAGCCAGATTGATGAAGCGTATTTACTACTTGGGAAATCCCGTTATTACGACCAAAGATTCGTTCCGGCACTGGATGCATTCAATTATATTTTATACAAATATCCCAATAGCAGCAGAATTTATGAAGCCAAAATTTGGCGTGAAAAAACCAACATGCGACTTGGGAATGATGCTTTGGTAGTAAAAAATATGACCAAAATGCTGAAGGATAGAGAGTTGAAAAAACAAGTTTTTGCCGATGCGAATGCACTTTTATCAGAAGCTTTTTTGAACTTGGAAGAAAAAGACAGCGCTTTAATAAAATTAAAAATAGCCGAGAGATACACGAAAGTAAATGCGGAAAGAGCAAGGTATCGTTTTATTCTTGGACAATTGTACGAGGAATTAGGTAAAAAGGACAGCGCCATTTACAGCTATCAATCGGTGATAGATATGAATAGAAAGTCCGAAAGGAAATATGTTATTCAGGCTTACGCAAAAAAAGCGCAATTATTCGATTATAAAAGCGGAGACACAACTGCGTTTTTAAAAACATACAACAAATTAATTGCCGACAGAGAAAACAGACCATTTCTAGATGTAATTTATAGAGAAAAGGCGGTGTTTTATGATAAAAACAACAAACAAAAAATAGCTTTAAATTTTTACAATGCGTCGCTAAAAAAAGCAACAACAGACCAATATTTGATTGCTTCAAACTACAGGGATTTAGGAAATATGTATTTCAAAAATGCCGATTATCCGGTGGCAGCTAAGTATTATGACAGTACTTTAGTAAAGCTGGATGTTAAAACCAGAGAATTCATTCGCATTCAAAAAACCAGAAAAGATTTAGATGAAGTAATACAACTCGAAGCTATTGCCAAAACAAACGACAGTATTTTGAATGTAGTTGCTTTGTCAGAAACGGACAGGGTTTTGTATTTTGAAAATTATATCTATAACTTAAAAAAGACGGATGAAGCCAAAAGAATTTTAGAAGAAAAACTGAAAGCCAAACAAGAAAATATAGAAAGGAACACTAAAACCGCTGCTATTGATCCGGCTTCTCCTAACCAGGAACCAGGAAAACCAGCGAAGAAATCATCCTTGGCACCACCCACTATGACCAGTATTTCCGGACAACAGACCAGTGTTTTCTATTTTTATAATCCTACGACTATTGCTTTTGGAAAACTGGAATTTAAAAAAACATGGGGAGACCGATCTTCAAACGGGAATTGGAGATTGTCAGCCAATAAAACTGATTTTGCTGTGAAAGACTCCATAAACGGAGACAAAGCGACATCGGAAGATAAATTAGCCGTAGACAAGCCAGTTGAAAAATACACCACCGATTATTATCTAAAACAACTTCCAACAAATCAAACCGCGATTGACAGCATTGCCAAAGAACGTAATTTTGCCTATTATCAACTTGGGGTTATTTATAAAGAAAAATTCAAAGAATATGAATTGGCCAGCGCTAAACTGGAACAGTTATTAAAAAATAATCCAGAAGAAAAACTGATTCTTCCGGCACTTTATAATTTATATAAAATTTACCAAATTACAGATGCTGCTAAAGCGGAGGCCATTAAAAACAAAATTTCGAGTCAATTTCCAAATTCTCGTTATGCACAAATAATAAACAATACCAATTCGAATGTAGCTTCAGATAATGAATCACCGGAGAAAGTATATAACAAATGGTATAAATTGTATCAAGAAGAGCAATATGCTGTTGTGCTAGCAAAAATTGACGATTTGATTAATCAGTTTTCTGGTGATGAAATTGTTTCAAAATTTGAACTTTTAAAAGCAACCACTCTTGGAAAACTTAGAGGATTGTCAGCCTATAAAAAAGCATTGCAGGAATTGGCGGATAACTATCCTAACAGTGAAGAAGGTAAAAAATCCGTAGAAATCCTGACCACTCAAATTCCGTTTTTAGAAGAAAAGGATTTTAGTATTGTTGATGCGAAGAATTGGAAAATTCTTTATAAAGTAGCCGCAAGAGCCGATAAAAACACAAAGGCAATTGAAGATAAATTGAAGTTGTTCATTGCCAATGAGAATTTTCAGACGATTTCCTATTCCTATGATATTTATACTGAAAAAGAAAATTTCATTACCATTCATGGAATTAATTCGGAGCCTTATGCAAAAAATATCATTCAGGTTTTAAAAGAAAATAAGAAGTATAAAATTGACGAACCAGCAATAGTTGTTTCCGCAGAAAACTATAAAGTAATCCAAATCAAGAAAAATCTTGAGGCTTATTTAGCCCCTAAAAACCCATAATCATGTTTGATAAAAAGCCAAAATCATATACTGATCTTTTGGGTAAAACCAATAGAATAGTAGAGGGAACCACTATAAAAGGGGATATTATTTCTCAGGCCGATTTTAGATTGGATGGGGAATTAATAGGCAATTTTCAATCCAGTGGTAAAATTGTTATTGGACCTGCGGGAAGCGTTACCGGTGATATAGTTTGCAAAAATGCTGATATAGAAGGGAAGTTCAATGGTAAAATTCATGTAACTGAAATCTTGAATGTAAAATCCAAAGCAAGTATTCAAGGCGAAGTTTCAGTAGGGAAATTGTCTGTGGAACCCGGTGCTGAATTTAGTGCTTCTTGTGCAATGAAGACCAATATAAAAAATCTAATGCCAAACGATGGAGAACAAACCCAACAAAAAACAAGCTAGTAAGTGGCTGGCCCTGATTAATATCCCGATTCAAATGGGGGCAATCATCTTTCTGTTTTCCTATCTGGGAGACTGGTTAGACGAAAATCATCCCCATCCAAAAGTGTATTACAATAAAATTTTAGTGATGGTTGGTGTTGCATTGGCTTTGTATAATGTAATAAGACAAGTAAACGAAATCAACAAAAAGCAGTAATTTTCCAAAAGACAAAGTCATTAAGAACCAACTATAAAACATTGTGATTTTGTTACAAATCAAAATAACTTTGCGCCGTAGTGCCTTTGCGACAAAAAACAAACCCAATGAATTTACAAAATTCCAAACCGCTTCTAAGCTTACTGTTATTGGCTGGATTAGCTTACCTCCTTCATAAAATTGTTTTTTATGTTTTACATATAAATGACCAAGCTTTTTATTATTCGATAGAAACGCTTTATTTACTTTTTTTAGGTTTATCAACAATAGTCTTTATTGTTTTGTTGAAAGTCAAAGAACGCAGTTTTGATAATGTTGGAATGTCATTTCTTCTGGGAACAAGCATTAAAATGGTTTTTTGTTATTTGATTTTAAGACCATTATTACAGGTTTCAACTCAAAACATTGCGGTAGAGAAAAAGAATTTTTTTGTAATGTTTATTCTCTTTTTAGCAATTGAAACGATATTAACGATACGCATATTAAATGAAAAGCAATGAATATGTCATTTATGTGTCAAATGTTCCAAAAATAATTTTTTATATTCTTTTGAATATTAATAAAAAATGTACCTTTGCACCAAATTTCAGAAACGTAATAAATTAAGATAATTAACTGTTATGGTGATTTCAAACAAACCACTTAGATTTATATTAGTAGCTTTAGTAGCGTGTCTTCCTCTAATTAGTTTTGCAAATCCTGAAGAGGGTTCTGTGAAAGTAAAAACGGAAGCTGCTCATGAAGTGACAGAAGAGGCTCATGCTGAACCAACAGATGTAAAATCTAAAATCAAGGAATTTATCAATCATCACCTTTTGGATGCTCATGATTTTACATTATCTGTAAATGAAGAAACGGGTGAGCATTATGGTTTTTCATTACCAATTATTCTTTGGGATAATGGTCTTCAGGTTTTTTCTTCTTCAAAATTTCATCATGGCGAAAAAACGGCAGAACATAATGGTAATTATTATGTATTGCACCACGAAAAAATATACAAAACGGAGGCGGATGGAACTTTAACAGAAGGAGAACACGGTCATCCTACAAATGCAACCCCACTTGATCTATCGATTACTAAAAGTGTTGTGGGAATTTTAGGAATAGCAGTTTTGATGTTTTTATTGTTTGCAGGTTTAGCGAAATCTTACGGTAAAAATAACGGAATCGCTTCTGGAGCCGGACGTTTTTTTGAGCCTATTGTACTCTATATTAGAGACGAAATCGCAATTCCAAACATTGGAGAAAAAGGATATAAAAAATATATGAGTTATTTGTTAACTATATTTTTCTTTATTTTCTTCCTTAATATCTTAGGTTTAACACCACTGGGGTTTAACGTAACTGGGAATATTGCTATTACAGCGTCTTTAGCCTTATTGACTTATTTAATCACAACTTTCTCGGCAAATAAAAGTTATTGGGGACACATTTTCTGGATGCCAGGTGTGCCAACTCCAATGAAATTTATTTTGGCTCCAATAGAGTTACTAGGAACAATCATCAAACCATTTTCATTAATGATACGTTTGTATGCTAACATTTTGGCTGGGCACGTAGTTTTAATGAGTATTATCGGTTTAATGTTTATCTTTAAAAGCTGGATTGGAAGTACGCTGTCTTTTGGATTGGCATTTGCGCTTTCTATCCTTGAAATATTAGTGGCGTTTTTACAAGCGTATATTTTCACAATGTTATCTGCACTTTATTTTGGAGCAGGAAACGAAGAGCATCATCACGAAGAATCGCATTAGGCATATGCTATATGCACAAGGCTATTTAGCATACGGGCTTACTGCCTAAAGCGTATAGCTTTCAAACAAGAATGTTTAATTTTTAATTTATATATTATGGAAATTCCAACTATTGTAGGAGCAGGATTGATTGTTATTGGAGCAGGTTTAGGTATTGGTAGAATTGGTGGTTCAGCAATGGACGCTATTGCTCGTCAACCAGAAGCTTCTGGAAAAATCCAAACAGCTATGCTTATTGCAGCTGCACTTATTGAAGGTATTGGTTTCGCTGCATTATTCGCATCTTAATTAAAACTTAAAGAACAATAGTTACAACGGTTGGTTGTGACTATTGTTTTTAAAATTAAAACATTAAAAATTGCGATTAAAAGCAATTCATACTTTAAAATTTATAATTAGATATAATGGATAAGTTAATAAATGATTTTTCGTTTGGTTTGTTTATTTGGCAGATAGTAATATTTGTTGGATTGATATTCTTGTTAAAAAAATTCGCATGGAAACCTATTCTTGATGCAGTTAATGAAAGAGAAGAAGGAATTAAAAACGCATTGCTTTCAGCTGAGAACGCTAGAAAAGAAATGCAAAATTTGCAAGCGGATAACCAACGCATTTTACAAGAAGCAAGATTAGAGCGTGACAACATGCTTAAAGACGCTCGTGAAATGAAAGAGAAAATGGTTGCTGATGCTAAAAACGAAGCGCAAGCTCAAGGTCTGAAAATGATCGAGCAAGCGAAAGCAGCAATTGAAAGTGAAAAAAATGCAGCTATGGCCGAATTGAAATTACAGGTTTCCACTTTGTCATTGAGTATCGCAGAAAAAATATTGAAAGACGAATTATCTAACAAAGAAGCTCAAACTAAATTAGTTGAGAAAATGTTAGGTGACGTAAAGATAAACTAACAATTATGGCAAGTACAAGAGCAGCAATTCGTTATGCAAAGGCAATTCTAGACTTAGCAAACTCCATTGGAGTGGACAATGAGGTGAGCAGCGATATGACTTTAATTGCTTCAACAATCAATGGAAATAAGGAATTGAACACTTTCATTGGAAATCCTACCATTAAAGTTGAAGTGAAAGAAAGTGCACTATTGGAAGTTTTTGCAGATGCGAATGGGGTAACAAAAGGACTTTTCCATTTGTTGTTCGAAAACAAAAGATTCGAAATTCTTGAAGCTATTGCTTTAGAATACAACAAATTGTTTGACGAGATGAATGGCATTGAGGTAGCAAAGGTAACTACAGCTATTCCTATGGATGCAGCATTAGAAGCTAAAGTTTTAGCGAAAATTGCAACCCTTTCAGATAAAAAAATCACAATAGAAAATATAGTAGATGCTTCAATCATTGGAGGATTTATTCTAAGAATAGGAGACAAGCAGTATAACGCTTCAGTAGCCAACAGATTACAAGTATTAAAAAGAGAGTTAAGTAATTAGTTTTATTACACATTTAAGTGTCTAAATTATAAATTAAGATGGCGGAAATCAAACCTGCTGAAATTTCAGCAATATTAAGAAAGCAAGTAGAAGGTTTTGAATCTGGTGCTACACTGGAAGAAGTAGGAACAGTACTTCAAGTTGGAGATGGTATTGCTCGTGTTTACGGGCTTTCTAATGTTCAATATGGAGAGTTAGTTGAATTTGACAATGGTTTAGAAGCTATTGTTTTGAATCTTGAAGAAGATAATGTAGGTGTGGTACTTTTAGGACCATCAACAGGAATCAAAGAAGGCTCAACTGCAAAAAGAACACAACGTATTGCTTCTCTTAAAGTAGGAGAACAAATGGTAGGTCGTGTAGTAAACACTCTTGGTTTTCCAATTGATGGAAAAGGACCAATTGGTGGAGATTTATACGAAATGCCTTTGGAAAGAAAAGCTCCTGGAGTTATCTTCCGTCAACCGGTTACTGAGCCATTACAAACAGGAATAAAAGCAGTAGATGCAATGATTCCAGTTGGACGTGGACAACGTGAGCTAGTTATTGGTGACCGTCAAACAGGTAAATCAACTGTTTGTATCGATACTATCTTAAATCAAAAAGAATTTTACGATGCAGGAAAACCTGTATTTTGTATATATGTTGCAATTGGACAAAAAGCGTCAACTGTAGCTGGAATTGCTAAAATGTTAGAAGAAAAAGGCGCAATGGCTTATACCATTATTGTTGCTGCTAATGCTTCTGATCCGGCTCCGATGCAAGTTTACGCTCCTTTCGCAGGTGCTGCAATTGGAGAATATTTTAGAGATTCAGGTCGTCCGGCTTTAATTGTTTATGATGATTTATCTAAACAAGCTGTTGCTTACCGTGAGGTTTCTCTTTTATTAAGAAGACCACCGGGACGTGAGGCATATCCTGGAGACGTTTTCTACCTTCACAGTAGATTATTAGAACGTGCTTGTAAAGTAATTGCTGATGATGGAATTGCTAAAAACATGAACGATTTACCAGATTCATTGAAATCAATTGTAAAAGGTGGTGGTTCATTGACTGCTTTACCAATTATTGAAACTCAAGCTGGTGACGTTTCTGCATATATCCCAACAAACGTAATTTCGATTACAGATGGTCAAATTTTCCTTGATGGAGATTTGTTTAACTCAGGGGTTCGTCCTGCGATTAACGTAGGAATTTCTGTATCTCGTGTTGGAGGAAATGCACAAATTAAATCAATGAAAAAAGTAGCAGGTACTTTAAAACTAGATCAAGCTCAATTCCGTGAATTGGAAGCTTTTGCTAAATTTGGTTCTGATTTAGATGCAGTTACTTTGAACGTAATTGAAAAAGGAAAAAGAAACGTTGAGATCTTGAAACAAGGTTTGAATGATCCTTATACTGTTGAAGACCAAGTTGCGATTATCTATGCTGGTTCTAAAAACTTATTGAGAAATGTTCCTGTGAATAAAGTAAGAGAATTTGAGAAAGATTTCTTGGAATTCTTAAACAACAAACACAGAGCAACTCTTGATGCTTTGAAAGCAGGAAAGTTAACAGACGAAATTACAGATGTAATCGAAACTGTAGCAAAAGAATTATCAGCAAAATATAACTAAGAAATGTATATTGTATAATGTAAATGGTATCGAAAGACACTTTTTACATTATACATTTTACAATTTTTACAATCTACGATAAATAAAATGGCAAATTTAAAGGAAATCCGTAATAGAATTACTTCCGTTTCATCTACGATGCAAATTACATCGGCAATGAAAATGGTTTCTGCAGCAAAGCTAAAGAAAGCACAAGATGCAATCACAGCAATGCGCCCTTATGCCGAAAAATTAACGGAATTATTGCAAAATCTTTCTGCTACACTTGAAGGTGATGCAGGTGGGGAATTTACAACACAACGTGAGATAAAGAAAGTTTTAGTTGTAGCCATAACTTCAAATAGAGGTTTATGCGGTGCATTTAATACGAATGTTATCAAAGAAGCTAAAAGCCGTTCTGAGTTTTATGCAGGAAAACAAGTTGATATTTTTGCTATTGGTAAAAAAGGAAATGATGTTTTGAGCAAATCACTTTCGATTGTGGATAATCAAAGTGCTATTTTTGATGCATTGACTTTTGATAATGTTGCTAAAATTGCGGATATATTAACGGAGAAATTCGTTTCTGGTGAATATGATAAAATTGAGTTGATTTACAACCAATTTAAAAATGCTGCTACACAAATCGTTCAAACAGAACAATTTTTGCCATTAGCACCAATAAAATCTGATCTTACAGTTTCAGCTGGCGATTATATCTTTGAACCTTCAAAAGAAGAAATCGTGTTGACTTTGATTCCAAAATCATTGAAAACACAATTGTATAAAGGAATTCGTGATTCATTTGCTTCAGAGCACGGAGCACGTATGACTGCCATGCACAAAGCAACTGATAACGCAACGGAATTGAGAAATCAATTGAAATTGACTTATAATAAAGCACGTCAAGCTTCTATTACTAATGAGATCTTAGAGATTGTTGGTGGTGCCGAAGCATTGAATGGATAATAAATTATTGATTCAAAATATATTAAGAGCCAACAGATGTTGGCTCTTTTTTTGTTTAATTTTATAGTTTAAAATAATAGTAGGAAGAATGAAATTAGAAATTAAAGAACTGACCACATTAGATGAAATGCTTAGCAACATTGAAGTAATGCGATTTTTATATCCAACATTTACTTTAGAAAAATATGAATCGTATCTGGTTGAGATGATTCCACACAATTACAAGCAAGTAGCCGTTTTTGAAAATGATGTTTGTGTTGCTGTTTCAGGATTTTGGTCGGGAACAAAACTTTGGTCGGGAAAATACATCGAGATAGACAATTTTATTGTTCATCCGGAACATCGTTCTAAAGGTTTGGGCAAAATGATGACAGATTATATAGATGCAAAAGCCAAAGAAACGGGTTGTACTATGATTGTTCTCGATGCTTTTACAGGAAATTTTACCGCGCATCGTTTTTATTACAACCAAGGATATGTTCCAAAAGGATTTCATTTTCTTAAAATTTTAAACGAAGAAGGATTAAGTTAAGCCTCAAAAAGATGAAACCGTATAAAAAAATAATTTTCTTTTTTATAATTGCAATTAGCTTTACTTTTTGTGCCATGAAACAAGAATTTCAAACGGAATTTCCACAAGAAATAAAATCAGTTTATTTTCAGAAATGGATTGGTGGACAGGAAGAAACCGGAAGCGCAACTGATTTTTATATTGAATTCAAAAAGCCTCTTTCTAAGGAAATTAAATTAGATAAAATCTATTTCAGAAATCAGGAAACGAATTTTGAAGAAGTTACCAAAAATACTTTTGTTGCACATTTTCCTCCAAAAAATATAATTCCAGATTTAATCTTGGATAGTGATTCCTTAAAAGAATATGGGAATAAAGCACCAGTTATAATAAAACCTAAATTCGATTTAAAACCCAACGAAGCGGTATTAGAATATGCGAAAAACAATAAAACCCAATTTTTCAAAATAAGCAATCCCAAAGAAAAGCCAACTATTGCCTATCCATCGATAAATAAACCAAAGAATTAGTTATTTTTGTTTTTTATAAATATAAAAGAGATAAATCATTTTGGGATTATATAAAAGTCTTTTCAAACAAACAGCAATTTACGGACTGGCAACGGTTTTACCGAGAATGTTCAGTTTTTTACTAGTTCCACTTTATACTGATTTACTGCCAAAAGCCGAATATGGAAAAGTTTCTATAATTTTCGCTTGGATGATTTTTTTCAATGTTATTCTTGCCTACGGAATGGAAACCGCTTTTTTTAGGTTTTATAATAATGAAACCAATAAGAAGTCCGTTGTAGAAACAACAATGGTTTCGATTTTTTGGACCTCAACTTGTTTTCTGTTTGTTGCACTTTTATTCCGAAACACATTGGCACAATGGTCTGGAATAGACGCGCAATATATTACGTATACGATTTGGATTTTAGTGTTGGACGCTTTGGTAATTATTCCGTTTTCAAAATTGAGAGCCTATCAAAAATCAATGGTTTATGCTGGAATTAAAATCGGAAATGTTTTAATCAATCTTTCTTTAAGTGTTTTCTTTTTGCTCTTTTTGCCCAAAATTGCGCAATCTCAACCCGACGGATTTTTAGGTTCTTTGTATGTTGAAAACTTTCAGATTGGGTATATATTTTTAGCTAATATCATCGCCAGTTTATTGACATTTGTAATCCTGTCACCAGATTATATTTTGTTAAAATGGAAGTTTGATTTCGCACTTTGGAAGCGAATGATGCGTTACGGATTACCCATAATGGTCGCTGGAATCGCATTTGCCATCAACGAACAGTTCGACAAAATTTTATTAGGGAGATTATTACCGGCAAATATCGCTGAAGCCGAAGTTGGAGTGTATTCCGCCTGTTATAAATTAGGGTTATTCATGGTTTTGTATAGAACTGCATACACCTTAGGAATAGAACCTTTCTTTTTTAGCCATGCTGCAAACACGGACGCACCTCAAACGTATGCCACAGTGACTAAATATTTTGTCATTTTTGGGTCCTTTATTTTATTGGCGGTAATCGTTTTTGCCGATATTTTAAAATACTTTATGATTAGGGATACCTCCTATTGGGAAGCCATGAAAGTCGTTCCGCTGATTATTTTGGCTAACTTCTTCCTTGGGATTTACACGAATCTTTCCGTTTGGTACAAACTCATCGACAAAACCTATATTGGAGCCTATATCTCCATTGTTGGTGCCATAATAACATTGGTGGTCAACTACCTGCTTATCCCAACGATGAGTTATTATGGATCGGCAATCGCTACCATAGCAGCGTATGGAAGCATGATGTTTATCTCTTATTATTTAGGAAATAAATACTACCCAATACCGTATGACACAAAAAAAATAGGAGGATATCTCTCCCTGTCAGTGGGATTCTCGGCCATTTCATTCTATGGCTTTAGAGAAAATTATTTTGTTGGAATTCCATTATTACTTGCATTTATGTATTTCATATATTACAACGAAAAAGAAATGTTAATCCGAATTTTGAACCGAAAAAACAATTAGAATTTAATTAGGAGCTAATCGCGCTGTACGTTACAAGCTTTACTTTAAAATTGGTTTTTTCTAAGTCCAAAAAGGAGCTTCCTTTGGTCGCTCTTTTTTGTCCAAGAAAAAATACAATTTTAAAGTAAAGGCTTTTCACTTTCATCACGGCTAAAAAACAACAACAATGACGATAAACAGTATCAATTAATCACAGCACGATTTGCCAAACTATGAAACTGCGCATACAAACAACAAAACATATTGACTAAAACTGAATATATATAGAAAAAAAATCTTTTTGAAAACCAATATTTATTATAGAAGGTAATGGTCACAAGCGGGACGCTTGAGCCAGCGATGATGATACCATTTAGGAAGCTAACAAAAAATTATAGGAGATCGAAAAAAACAATTAAAGTTATGTCGGGTACATTTTCTCAAATTTATATACAGATAGTTTTTGCAGTAAAAGGCAGACAGTCTTTAATTAACAATAGTTGGGAAGAGGAACTATATAAGTACATAACAGGTATTGTTCAAAATAAAGGACAAAAAATGTTAGCTATAAATGGAATGCCGGATCACATCCATATATTTATAGGAATGAAACCTTCGTGTTGCTTATCTGATTTAGTTAGAGAAGTGAAAAAATCTTCAAATGAATTTATAAATGATAAGAAATTTTGTTCTAGAACTTTTAGTTGGCAAGAAGGCTACGGAGTATTTTCATATAGTCATTCTGCATTAGACAATGTCATTGCCTATATTATGAACCAAAAGCAACATCATCATGTGAAAACTTTCAAGGAAGAATATTTAAAGATGTTGAAAAAATTTGAAATAGAATTTAAAGATGAATATTTGTTTGAATGGATTGAGGATGAATAATTTTTTGTGTAAAAAGATACCATACCAGAGACCCCAACGGGGGTAAAATGTTTATAGAAATTTTCAAGGAAGAATATTTGAAAAAATTTGAAATAGAATTCAAAGATGAATATTTGTTTGAATGGATTGAGGATGAATAATTTTTTGTGAAAAAAGATATCATACTAGAGACCCTAACGGGGTCAAATGTTTATAGAAACAAACGCGTCACATGGGTTCGACCCCGAAGGGGTCGTACAATCTCGGGAAATGATGTTTTCTATAAACATGAAATCCCTTCGGGATCAGAAAGTAAAATAATATAAAATAAAAAAATGACAATAAAAATTATCAACAAATCGCAACATGCTTTGCCAAACTATGAAACCATAGCTTCGGCAGGAATGGATTTAAGAGCAAATTTAACGGAATCAATAATTTTAAAACCATTGGAAAGAGCCATTGTAAAAACAGGTCTTTTCATAGAATTACCAATAGGTTACGAAGCACAAGTGCGCCCTAGAAGTGGTTTGGCTGCCAAAAAAGGAATCACCGTTCTCAATTCTCCTGGAACAGTTGATGCAGATTACCGTGGTGAAATAGGTGTGATTTTAGTAAATTTATCCAATGAAGCTTTTGTGGTCGAAAATGGGGAACGTATCGCACAACTCATCATCGCACAACACGAACGTGCGGAGTGGATTGAAGTTCAGGAATTAACCGAAACTTCCAGAGGTGAAGGCGGTTTTGGAAGTACGGGAGTGAAGTAGTAATCAGTGTTCAGTATTTTAGTGTTCAGTCGCAGTTAGCAGTTGTGAAACGAGATGAAATTTTGCAACAAATTTCAAATAAAAAATCCGTGGAAATCGGTTTAATCCGTTTAATCTGTGGCCAAATAATATAAAAAAACCTTCGTGAACTTTGCAGAAAACGCTGCAAACTTTGCGGTTAAAAAAAAATAACAAATGAAAATAATTGTACCAATGGCTGGGCGAGGTTCCAGATTAAGACCACACACATTAACCATTCCTAAACCATTAATTCCTATTGCCGGAAAACCTATTGTGCACCGCTTGGTAGAAGATATTGCGGGTGTTTTAAATCAACATATTGAAGAAATTGCCTTTATTATTCATGAAAGTTTTGGAGCAAAAGTGGAAGAAGATTTAATCGCAATCGCTCAAAATTTAGGTGCCAAAGGGACAATTTACTATCAAAACGAGGCGCTTGGAACAGGTCATGCCATTATGTGTGCCAAAGATTCTTTGAGTGGACCAGCTGTTATTGCTTATGCCGATACTTTAATTCGTGCCGATTTCGATTTAGATCAAAATGCAGATAGTGTTATTTGGGTAAAACAAGTAGATCAACCAGAAGCTTTTGGTGTGATAAATTTAAACGAAGCGAATGAAATAGTCGAACTGGTGGAGAAACCTGCGGCATTTGTTTCGGACCTTGCCGTTATTGGAATTTACTATTTTAAAGATGTTGCCGTTTTAAAAAACGAACTTCAATTAGTATTAGATAATAATATTATTCACGGTGGAGAATATCAAATTAACGATGGAATAAAGCAAATGATGGCAAAAGGCATGAAATTTGTACCAGGTAAAGTAGAGGAGTGGATGGATTGTGGAAACAAAGACGTTACCGTGGAAACGAATTCCAGAATGTTAGGGTTCTTACACAACGATGGAATACATTTAGTGGACTTTGATGTTAAGTTAGAAAACTCAACTATCATTCCGCCATGTTATATTGGAGAAGATGTGGTTTTGATAAATGCAACTGTTGGTCCTAATGTGTCATTAGGAAATGGGTGTCATGTTTCAAACAGTACCATAAAAAATAGTTTGGTTCAAACACATTCTCATATAAAAAATGCGAATCTGGATAATGCCATGATAGGGAATCATGCCAGTTTTGACGGTAACTTTACAAGTATAAGTATTGGAGATTATTCTGTGTTGGAATAAATAAGTCATTCAATTCCTGCACCGTTTTCAAAACGGTGTAGGTATTTAAATTACAATGAAAAAAAGAGTTTTCATAATTCTATTTTTGGTTTTGCAATGCAATTCAACTTTGCTATTGGCGCAAACTGAGCCGGAAGAAATTAAGCAGGATATTGATCAGTTTCAGGAGTTTTTTTATGAATCGTTGCTTCAAAAAGGAATCGAAAACTATGACAAAGCCATTAAGGCTTTGGAAAAATGTGTAAAGTTGCAGCCGAATAATGCCACAGTGTTTTTCGAATTAGGGAAAAACTATTTGGCATTAAAGGATTATGAAAATGCCTATAATTCATTTGAACACGCCACACAAATTGATCCAAAAAACAGATGGTTTTGGGTGGGGATGTATGATGTGAGTTATGAAACCAGCAATTATAATCAGGCCCTAATTGCCATTAATAAATTAATACCATTTGATGAAAAGTACAAAGAGGATTTAACGTCTCTTTATATGGGCACCAGGCAATTTGATAAAGCGCTTAATCTCATCAATGAATTGAATGATACTTTTGGAAAAACTGAAAGAAGGGAATTATACAAAATGCAGATTTTATCGGAGGGGAAGTTTCAAAATGTTGAAGAATCCAATTTAATAACACAAATCGATAAAAACCCAAAGGAAGAATCTAATTATATTGCGCTAATTAATTTGTACTCTAAGAATAATGAAGCTGAAAAGGCTTTTGAAGTAACAAAAAAGTTAGCGGCAGCAATTCCAACTTCTGAATGGGCACAAGTGAGTTTATTCAAAGTTTATTTGGAGAATAATGAGGCGCCAAAAGCTATAAATGCGATGCATATTTCTTTGGCCAGTGCCAAAATAGATTCAAAGATAAAACATAGAATGCTGAATGAGTTTTTGATTTTTGTGGATAGAAACCCTCAATATTCCTCTGATTTAGAAAAAGCAATTGCCTATTTTGATAATGACAATGAGGTTAATGTAGCCAAAGAAATTGGTAAATATTATAACAATAAAAAGCAATGGGACAAATCCATCAGGTATTATGAACAAGCATTAAAGAATGGTTCTGCTGAAGATATCGAAACGAATTTGCTTTTGCTTCAAGCATATACCGAAGTAAAACAATTTGAGCTTTTGTCCAAAAAAGCCATGACAATGATTGAAACGTTTCCTACGCAACCGCAGTTTTATTATTATTCGGGTTTGGCAAACAATCAGTTGCAGCAATTTAAAAAAGCGGTAGCAATTCTGGAAATGGGATTGGATTATTTGGTTGACGACATAACATTAGAAACAAATTTCAATATCCAGCTTGGAGAAGCATATAACGGTTTGGGAGATTTCAAGAAAAAAGAAGTGTATTTCTCCAAAGCCAACGAATTATTAAAACAAAAAAAATAATGAAAAAATTTTCAATACTACTAGTACTTGCAGTCTTTATGGCTTCGTGTAAATCGAAATCTGTTGTAGCTGAAGCAAGTGTGAAATCGACCTATTTGACTGCTGATAAAATAATAGAAAATCATTACAACAATAAAAACAATTTTTCTACATTATATATTAAGTCCAACGCAAGATATGCTGATGACAAACAAACCCAAAATGTTACCGCCGAAATAAAAATTAAGAAAGACCAACAGATTTTGATTAGTATTCGGTTTTTGGGAATTACTATGGCAAAAGCATTGATTACGCCAACTGCAGTAAACTATTATGAAAAAATAAATGGCAGTTATTTTGAAGGGGATTTCAGCGGATTGAGCCAATGGCTGGGAACTGATTTAGATTTTAATAAAATTCAAAATATGTTACTTGGCGATGCAATAGATGATTTGAATAAAGGAAAATATACGGAATCATTAGTGGAACAGACCTATAGATTGGATGATGTTTCGAATAACAATACGAAAAAATCGTTCTTTTTTGATGCGGAGAAATTTTTGGTCAAAAGACAGGAAATAAAACAAACTGCTGAAGACAGAATGATTCAGGTGGCTTATTCAGATAACAAGGTGTACAATGAAGCCACATTGCCTTCAAATGTTTCCATAAATACGTTTCAAAAGAAAGGTAAAACAGAAATTAATTTAGATTACAACACCATAACGTTCAATGAAGAACTTTCTTTTCCTTATAGTGTTCCAAATGGGTACAAAAGAATTATAATTAAGTAAATTTGCAAAAAATATTTTTTTAAGATGCCAAAATTTCTCCTAAGCCTAATTTTTATAAGCATGACTTCACTACTGTGGAGTCAAACATCTCAACAAGAAAAATTAGAAGAACGAAAAGCCCAGATTCAAAAAGAAATTCGCGAAAATGAAAAGCTGTTACAAACCGTAAAGAAAAAAGAAAAAACGGCTGTAAATGTAATCGTTATACAAAGCAATAAGATAAAGCTTAAAGAAAAACTGATTAACACTACTGAAAGGCAAAAGAAGCTTTTGGGGAATGACATGTACATTAATCAAGTAAAAATCAATAAACTTAAAAAAGAACTGGAAATACTAAAGGCAGATTATGCTGAGATGATTGTGAAATCGTACAAAAGCCGTTCTGAGGAAAGTAGAGCAATGTTTTTATTATCGTCTGAGAATTTTTTGCAGGCCTATAAAAGAGCACAGTACATGAAACAGTACACGAATTACAGAAAGATGCAAGGTGAGGAAATCAAATCTAAAACGGGTGAGCTTATTGTATATAACGGAAAATTGGATGTGCAAAAAAAGGCCAAGCAAAAACTCATTGCTGAAAATGAAAAAGAGCGTTTGTCATTAGAAAAAGAGCGACAAGAGCAGGAAAAATTAGTAAAATCCATTAAGAAAGATAAAAACAAAATTCTTGCTGAAATCAAGAAAAGACAACAGGAGGCCAGACAAATTGATAGACAAATCAATAGATTAATACGCGAAGCAATTGCAGAGGCCAATAGAAAAGCAGCAATGGAAAGGGCAATGGAAAGAGCAAAAGCGGAATCTAAAGCCGAATCAAAAACAGAATCGAAATCGGAACTAAAAACCCGTGCTAAGGCAATTGTATCTTCTTCTTCAGTATCATCTTCGAAAATAGAACTTACAGCTGAGACAAAATTAATTGCAGATAATTTTAGAGCCAATAGAGGTAAATTACCATGGCCGGTAGAAAAAGGATTTGTGTCATTAGGATATGGAGATCAGGCGCATCCAGTGTATAAAACATTAGTTATTCATAATAGTGGGGTGGAAATCACTACGGACCAAGGATCGAGTGCAAGAGCCGTTTTTGGTGGCGAAGTGGCAAGTGTAATTGTTTTATCTCCAATAAATAAAGCAGTAATGGTACAACATGGAGATTTCTTCACGGTTTATCAGAATTTAAGCTCTGTTTCTGTAAGCAAAGGAGATAAAGTAAGTATAAAACAAAGCCTTGGAAGAGTAAGAACCAATAGTGAAGGCAGAACCATAATTAAATTTTTAATTCTTCAAAACACAACGTATAACAATCCTCAGAGTTGGTTGTATAATATGTAAGATTTGATGAATCGAAATAGATTGAGGTTATATATTTAGCTAAAAAAGCGAATCAAAATATTACTTTTTGATTCGCTTTTTTAGTATTGAAGAACTTAATTATTGTTGCTGTTGCCGCTGCTGTTGAAGCAGCTCAATGTAGTCTAATTGTTCTTGAAGTTCTATAGAAACTTCTTCGAGTTGCACATCGTTTATATCTTCAAAGTGTCTTCCATCCTCATAGCCTATCGAAACGCATACAGAAAGCGTTTGTCTGGAAAGTCCTTTAAAAGTTCCTTTTACCGGAGTGCAATCATAGAAATTACGACCTACTGAAAGTTTCACATGATTGTCCATCGTCCAGATATTATTAGTAGGATCTAAACCCAGCCAACCTTGTTTTGGAGTGTAAATTTCTACCCAAGCGTGTGTGGCACCTTCACCTCTGAGTCCGCTTTCGTTCGGGCAAATGTATCCACTCACATATCGCGACGGAATTCCGGCCGTACGTAAGAGTTGTAATAGGACATGCGCAAAGTCTTGACAAACTCCTTTTCTAATCTCTAAAATCTCGTCGACTGTGGTTTCGATATTAGTGATTCCTTTGGTGTACGTGAAATTTGTAAAAATGTATTGATTGCATTGTTGCGCAATTTCTATGATGGGTTTGTCGATACAGTTTATTTCGTCCAGAATTGTATTAATTTCATTTTGTTTTTTAATGGTTTCTGGGTAACAAAGTCGCAGTAAAGGAATGCTTTTTTCTTTTACCAAATCCTTTACTGTGGTATAATCTATTTCCGGGATTTTGAGCGAATGATTGACACGAACTAACATTCTTGATTCAATAGTCATTTCAGTATGGGCTTCCAATGTATTAAAGTTTCCCACTCGATTACCGAAGTAATCCTGAGAAATTTCTACTTCAGGATTGTTTGTTATTAAAAGTTGGTACTGAAGAACATCCTGGTTGTCAAAATGGTGTGGGAATAAACGAATCTCATTTATACTTTCTTTTATGGGCCTATTGTATTGGTATTTTGTGATGTGAACTATTTTGAAAATTGCCATTTTTTATTACGTATAAGAGAAAAATAATTTAGAAAAATCTGTTGAAAACTGTATCAATTGCGTTCTGGTATTGTTAAGTACGTCTTCTAATTCTTGGTTGGTAAGATGATGATAATCTGTAAATTCAACAGAACTTTTAAGTCTTCCAAATTGATTGTGCAATGTTCTTGCTTCGCTCAGATTGTTATCTTTAAACAAGTTGTTCAAATAGGTGTCTATTAATTCTAAAGTATAAATCACGGAATGGGCAAAATCTCTATTGAAGATAACTTGCTGCACCACTTTGCGATTGTGCGGGATATTACTGTAACTTTTTAAATACAATTCGTAGCCTGAAAGAGAAAGTAATAATCTTCTCCAATATAATAAATCTTCATTTCCATCGAGATTATACTGAATAGGAGCGTAGTAAGCTTGGGTTAGAGAAATAGTTTGCAGACATCTTTCTATATGTTTACCAATACTGGAAAAACACCAACCCAATCCTCTAGGCATTGTAACCTGAAGAATTCCATTGTACAGCAAAAAATCTTTATTGAGTTTTGAGATAATAGTACTCGCATCAGAAGTTTCTAATTTTTTTGGCAAGTCAGGTGAATTCATGAAGTGATACAAAGAATTGATGTGTTCCCAAAGTTCTTTTGTAATTTTATCTTGGGAACCTCTTGCATTTTCTCGTGCTTTGATGACTAGATTCTTCACCGAATTATGGTTTGGACTATCACAAATGATATACTTTAGAACGAAATTTGTATCGTATTGCACTTGATTTATTTGTTCCGTTGGCAAATCAGTGTAGTATTCCAATAAAGGTTTGTAACCTTGAGAATCATTCGTTTCTTTGTCAAAAGATAAGATATAAAAGGTGTTTAGGGTAAGTAACATTCCATCTGTTCTTTCCATGTATCGGTTGAGCCAAAACATTCCATCTGCAACTCGGCTTAGCATATTTACTTTCATTCGGTTTGTTTTTTAAAAAGGTTTCGCACAGTTAGACCTTTAATTTATTTTATTATCCAAGTATCTTTACTTCCTCCCCCTTGTGAAGAATTAACGACTAATGAGCCTTCGGTAAGCGCGACTCGGGTTAGTCCACCAGGAACTATTTTTACGCCATTGGGGCCACACAAAGCATAGGGTCTTAAATCGACATGACGCAGTTTTAGTTCTCCGTCGATAAGGCAGGGAACAGTACTGAGTTGAATGATGGGTTGTGCAATGAAATTACGTGGATTACCAACAATGGCAATTTTTGCATTATCTAATTCCTCTTGGGTAGCCTTATTTCCCATAATCATTCCATAGCCACCGCTTTGATTGGTTTCCTTGATTACCATGTTTTCCATATTAGCAAAAACCATTTCTCTTTCGTCCAGATTTTCCATTCTGTACGTTGGCACATTTTTGAGAATTGGCTCTTCGTTCATGTAATATTTTATCATGTCCGGTACATAAGCGTATACCGCTTTATCATCGGCGACACCGTTTCCTACTGCATTTACCAGAGCTACATTTCCTTGTTTGTAAGCGCTGATAAGCCCTGGAACGCCCAGCGTACTGTCTGGTTTAAAAACTAAAGGGTCAAGATATTCGTCATCCAAGCGTCTGTAAATAACGTCTACCTGATGAAGCCCTGAAGTGGTTTTCATATAAACTTTATTGTTGTTTACCACTAAATCTCTTCCTTCGACCAAAGGAATTCCCATTTGTCTGGCTAAAAAAGTATGTTCATAATACGCCGAGTTGTAAACTCCGGGTGTTAATAAGACTACGTTTGGGTTAGCGATATTTCTTGGAGACAGTGAAACCAAAATATTATGAAAAATCATCGGATAATTACTGACCATACTCACATGATTGGAGGTGAGCATTTCCGGAAAAATACGTTTGGTTATTTCCCTGTTTTCGAGCATGTAACTCACGCCACTTGGGCAACGCAAATTGTCTTCCAGTACGTAAAACGCTCCTTTTGCTCCCCGAATTAAATCTATTCCTGCAATGTGTACATGAATGTTGTGAGGTACTTTAATTCCATGAACTTCTTGAATATAGTGCGGACAAGAGGCGATTAATGAAGCTGGAATTATTCCTTCTTTTATAATAAGCTGGTCGTTATAGATGTCTTCCAAGAATAAATTGAGTGCTTTTAGCCTTTGTTTTATTCCTGATTCTACTTCGTTCCAGTCTTGTTGGGTAATGATTCTTGGAATGATATCAAAAGGAAAAATCCTTTCAATGCCTTGATTATCGTCACTATAAACGGTAAAAGTGATTCCTTGATTCATAAAAAAATCAGAGGCCTGCCTATGTTTGTCGTTTAGTTTTTCGTGATTTAAGCTTTGTAATGTTTGTAATACTTGACGGTAAGATTCCCGAACTCCTTCATTAGAAAACATTTCGTCCCAACCATTTTGATTTAAATTAGGTATCCCTTTCATCATAATTCATATTATTAAAAAGTTAAACTTTATGACGTTTTATTGTAAAAAACGCACCTTTAAAGCTAAAATACCAATTTAATTTTTATGTAAATAAGGATTAAGTGACTATTTAATAATTTTTACAACATTCTTTTTTTGACAATTCTTTTTTGATAATTCTTATTTTTTACAATGTTGTTTTTTGTGATTTCGCAGTTAAAAATATTTTTTTAATTAGAATACCCCTGTTAATAAAGGAGTATTTAATACCATTTCATCTTTAAATTTACTGTGATAAGTCAATGTAATTGTACTCGTCAGTTCGAGTGATTTTTAAAGTCTTGCAAATGTTGATGAAATGAATAAGTGTAATACTTTAAAAATTGTATCGAGAACCATCCTGATTCAAAATGCTTCTCGATACAATTTTCAATAGTAAAGCTGTCGCATTACTATTAAAAATCACTCGAAGAGACGGATTATTTTATTCCAGTAAAATCAAAAGTAAAATGATATAAGTTGATAGTTTTAATAAACAATCCAAAATAGGATTTAAAAAAGGGGGTGTAAAATTAATAATGAAAAAAGGTTCGATTTGTTTTGGGAACTAATAATCTCAATTTTATATTTTAAATGGGTAGTTTTTCTTTTTTTCGAACCAAAAAAAATCTCAATTATTAAGTTGATTTAATAATTGAGATTAGCTAGTATTTTTTAAACAAATAATGTTTTATGGATTTTCATTAAAAGAAGATTTTACAGCTTTCATTGCACTTGGAGTAGACCATTGGCCGGCAACAATAATACGTCTGATGGTGTATAATGGATCGACGGAATCTCTTTTGGTAGACAAGATAAATGCCATTTTATAATCGCTCTTTTTTATTTCAGGTATTGCCGCCGTATTCCATAAACCAAACGGATATGCAAAATCCGTCACTGGTTTTCCAATAATGTCTTCTAGTTTTGCTTTTGGTTTTACCAATTGCGTATTCCAATCATCTCCTGCATATTTAGTTACCATATGGTGATCCCAAGTATGAGCTGCTACAACATGTCCGCTATCAGACAGGTTTTTAATTTGTTCTTTTGACAAATAATTAGGACGGTTAATAGAAACGGTCATGATAAAAAACACACCTTTGAAACCGTATTTTTTCATTTCGGCAGCGCCTATACTGAATTGCTCTTCTCGCGTATCATCAAATGTGATCATTATGGGTTTAGCAGGTAATGGCGCATCGTGAACTAAATATTCGTACAATTGATTCGGTAAAATAGTCTGATACCCTTCGTCTGACAGTGCTTTCATTTGCTCTGCAAAATTGGCTGGAGTCACAGTGTACGTTTTCTTCATTTCACTTGCATTGGCACTAAAATTCTGAATGCTATGATAACATAATATAGGCACTTCTTTTTTCGAAAGGATGGTCGCAGCGTCAGCCATTACTTTTTTTGGTGCTGCTATTTTCACGGGAGCAGTAATAATGGGGATTTCCTTCGTTATTTTACGAGGCTCTGATTGACAGCCCAATAATAGAAAAAAACCAACGAAAACTAAAAAAAGAAGATTCTTCATAGAATGAATTATTGGTATTGAATGTAGATGGGTTTTGGAGTGAATTTAACTAATTCTTCCGGACTATACATTTTCCAATCGTTTTTATTATCATTTTTATAAAATAATTTAAAGCCGGCGAACTGTACCGGTTCTCTATAGATATAACTCATGTAAGAATCTTTTTTTAATACCTTACTTCCAAAACCATCCATGTCCATTACGATTTGAACTTCGGGTACGGTTTTAATTTCTTTGTAATTTTTTACCATTCCTTGCGTAAAACGGTGTACCACCAATACTTTTGGAGTCAGTTTGTTTTTGCGCACGATGTTTGCCAAAATGTCAATGGCGTCATTAATATCAGCGGCAGTAAAATGCCCAATTTTGGAACCCGGACGTTCTCCGTTTTTCATCGAAAATTCAGGATCAATTCCTAAATGAACATTTGGCATGGAAAGGTATTTTTCTAGTTCAGCTACTTCGGATTTAACGGTGCTGTGTCCTACTTGAATATCCAAAAACACTAATGCATTAATAGGTTTTGCCCAACTTAGAATAGTGTCTATTTGTTTAAAAGGCATGCGCATGCGGTGCATGTTGTTTTTTCCCGGAGCGCCCTGAGCGGTAACAGCGATGTAATGCAAAGCAGGAATTGCTTTAACGGTAGAGTCAGCTGCCTGCCATTTGGCCACTTCGCCTTGTAGCTTTGCCAACATTTCTTTTCGGGGTAATTCGCCTAAAATCCCCATTCTTGTGGAATATAAATTTCCATAATAGGCAATAATACGGTTGTAGGGTAAAAGTGCTCCGGGTAGCGGGTAAGGTGCTTTTACCGGCCATCTGCCAGTAGTGTCATTATTGCTTAATGCCACCATTCTTTTATTATAATCAAGAGTATCAATTGTAAGCGCTACCTTTTTCTCTATGGAATCAGACTTTATGGTTTCCGTTTTTTTTGTTTCATTTAAAGCATCAGCTGCTTTGCCGCGATTACAACTGGAAACATAAAATAATAGGGGAAGTATAAGGAATACTAAAGCTTGCTTTTTCATATGTAGGTAATATAGTTTTTAAAGATATGGAATGCACCAGTTTAAAGAAAATCTTTGTTTCTGTTTAGTTAACATGGCTGTTTTATAAAATATAAACTAAATGTTTTAGAATACAAATATAAAGTATTTTAAGAGCAATCACTCAATTATAATGCCGTTCTAAGGCGATATTTTTTATATAATTCACAGATTTGGATTGTCTATTTGCGTTATAATAATTCACAAGGAATAGCATTCTAAAATAAAAATTTTTCTTTGATGAGGGATGTAGGTTTTTTAATACCGACAAGTAGCCATTGGCAAAATAATTCGGATTTTAAAAAGGGAGTCGCTAGAATTTCGATGATTAATTGATTGGATGTCTTTTTTTACAAAAAACCTTGTCAAGTGGATGTACTTACACTTTTTAATAGAACTTCGTGAAGTATTGATTTCTCCTTATTTTTATTAGGCTAAGCCAAATTCCGATTTGATTTTTACTTCTTAATTCCTGACACTTCTTTCTCGGTAACTAATTTGGTCTGTTTGTTGCCCCAAGAAGTCATGATGTAATTCATCACATCGGCTACTTCTTTGTCGGAAAGTCCCATGGGAGGCATACTATTATTGAACTTAACTTTATTGACAATAATTTCGCCACTTTGTCCAAATTTAACTGCATGGATGCTTTGGGTTCTTTTTTTTGTGAGCCAGTCGGAGCCGTCGAGAGGAGGGAAGTTTTTAGCATCCCCTTTACCATTCGCACCATGGCATTGGATACAAAAATCGGCAAAAATTTCTTTTCCTGGTGTCTGGATTTTTTGCGTAATAAAGGCGTCTTTATTTGCTTTAGCTATAACAATATAGTTGTCTTGATAAAATGGGTTTTCAAATGAGAAATTTCCCAATAAAAATAGGCCAACTCCCAAAAATAGTTTAGTGGTCAACATAGATTAATTAGGTATAATTTTGAGTATTCCTTTACCTTCTACAGCTATGTAAATATAGCCGTCCGGACCTTGTACTACATTACGCAAACGCCCAATGTCTGTGGCAATTTTTTGTCGTCCTATCACTTCGTTTCCTTTCAATTTTACCAATTCAAGATATTGAAATTTTAAGGACCCAACAAGCAAGTGGCCTTTCCAATCAGGATAAATGTCGCTGGTAACAAAAGTCATTCCGCATGGTGCAATGGAGGGTAGCCAATAGTAAATAGGTTTTTCAATACCTGGTTTTTCTTTTTCTTTGCTAATGGTTGTTCCGTCATAATCGATGCCATAAGTAACTACGGGCCATCCATAATTGGCTGCTTTTTTTATGATGTTGATCTCATCCCCACCTTGAGGTCCGTGTTCATGTGTCCAAATAGCTCCTGTTGTGGGATGTTTTGCCATTCCCTGAGGGTTTCTGTTTCCGCAGGTATAAATAGCCTCTTTCGCACCAGCCTGACCTACAAAAGGGTTGTCTTTAGGAATACTTCCGTCATCATTCAAGCGGTATATTTTTCCGCCATCGCGTTTGATGTCTTGTGGATTTTCGAAATGGTTGCCGCGTTCCCCCACCGAGAAGTACAAATAACCTTCGCTATCAAATGCGATTCTGGAACCAAAATGTTGGCCTTTTGTGGTGTTTGGAGTCGCTTTATAAAGCGACTCTATTTGTGTCAGACTTCCGTCCAGCAATTTTGCTCGAATGAGTTTGGTATTGCCGCCTTCACCCTCACCTTCACTGGAGGCATAGGTCATATACAACCAACCATTTTTAGCATAGTTGGGATGTAAAGCAATGTCTAATAAACCACCTTGTCCACGAGAATATACTTTAGGAATATTTTTGATTTCGGTTTTTGTGCCATTTTTGATTTGATAAAGAATACCGCTTTTTTCTGTAACCAGCATCGTTCCATCAGGCAACCAAGTCATTCCCCATGGTATCGCAATATCAGAAGCGACTGTTTCAAGAGTATAGTTTTTCACTTCCTCTTGAATGGGAATATCGTTTGGTTTTACTTGAGCTTCACAACTGAAAAAAATGGAAGAAAGAATCGAAAGTGAAGCCAGTGTGATTTTTTTCATGAGTTTAATTTTAAGTCCTGTTTGAATAGAAATCTTTTTTAAAGATAGTAAAAGAGGAATTAAAAAGGGTAGGAAGTATTTAAATTTGCTTAGAATTAACAGATTAGAATAATTTAAGTGCAGTTTTTTAGATGTTTCAATGAGTTTCTATTCCTGAGCAAACAGTGATTTTTTCTTAGTGCATGTTTCCAATTGAGTTTGAGTTAAACAATTGGCGTAACAATCAATAAAAGGGGGTCACCTTATAGTCACTTTTTTTGTAAAATAACTTAGCGAAGTTGGCAGAAGCAAAAATTCTCTGTTCTCTACCAAACCGCCATGAAGTGCTGATTTTGCTATAGATTTAAAACAAAAAAGACCTTACATGACTGTAAAGTCTTTTTAAAAAGCTTCTCTTATTGACAGAAGCTATAGCCAGTCTTCCTTGATTGAATAAATAACTATATAGGTATAGGCACTTTGGTCGCACTTATTAAGTACTGATTTTATTGACATTTATTTATAATTTACCATCTTTCTTAT
>NZ_VJZP01000018.1 GCF_007097265.1 Flavobacterium gawalongense
TTAAAAAAATATTAAACAACCTATTTTTAATAGATTACGACATTTTTTGTCATTTTAACTGGTGCGTTTGCCCTGGCATTCGCTTTTAAAAAATTTGTTATTTCAATTATTCAAATTTTATAAAATCTGCTGGATCTGCTAAATCTGCATGCCTATATTTTCACGCAGATTTACGTAGATTCTAAAATAAAAACCACTTAAAAAATTAATTCATCTTACAGATTAAAAGCTGTTAATTCTAAAAGCGAATGCCTTGCTTAAGCAATTAAAAATCTCTTAACCCCAAATTAATAAAATAATTTCGCGCTGTTAAATAGCTAATGCCGTACTGTGCTTGATTTCTCCCATCACAAAAACACTTTGAGTATTGCCTATATTCTCAATAGTCGATAATTTATTCATTACAAAATCCTGGTAACTGGACATATCTTCAACCAAAATTTTCAGCATAAAATCATAATCCCCTGCTATATTGTAACATTCTATAATTTCAGGAAGGGCTACAATATCTTTTACAAAATTACTTCCCACATTTTTGGCATGTTCCTTTAGCCGAACATTACAAAAAACAGTCATTCCAAGATTTAATTTTTTCTTATCTAACAAGGCAACATATTTCATAATATAGCCATCTCGTTCCAATCTCTTTATACGTTCATAGACTGGTGTAACCGTCAGAAATAATTTACCGGCAAGCTCTTTAGTATTGATATTCGAGTTTTCTTGCAGGTGTTTTAAGATTTGCAAATCAATGTTGTCAATATTTTCCATAGTATTTTTTACTGTTAAAAATCATTTTCAAAGTTTCATTCAGAACTAAAACCTACCATATACCTATATAATACTTTTATTCACTTAAATAATAGGCTAAGTTAAGTTTAAATATCCAATACAATAACTTTGCCTAGTAAAAAATACTGTATATAATGAAAACAAACAATCTAGGTTATCCAAGAATTGGTAGCAACAGAGAATTAAAAAAAGCCTGTGAATCGTATTGGGCAGGAAAAATTTCCGTAGAAGAACTTTTAACTGCAGGCGCAACTATCCGCAAGCAAAACTGGCAGTTACAAGCCGAAGCCGGAATCGATTTAATCCCTTCAAACGACTTTTCGTTTTACGATCAAGTATTGGATTTATCGCTTACATTGGGTGTTATTCCCAAACGTTATCAAGGATTAGCCAAAACAAACTCCACTATCGATTTGTATTTTGCCATGGCCAGAGGTTCGCAAAAAGACGGACAAGATGTGGTTGCCATGGAAATGACAAAATGGTTTGACACCAATTATCATTACATCGTACCCGAATTTACAAAAGATCAAGAATTTAAATTATTCTCCGAAAAAATAATCGATGAATTCAAAGAAGCCAATGCTTTAGGGATTGCAACAAAACCGGTACTTATAGGACCTGTAACTTATTTGCTTCTTGGAAAGGAAAAGGAAGAAGGTTTTCATAGAATAGATCTTATCGATAAATTGCTTCCGGTTTATTTTGAAATTTTGCAAAAACTGGAGGATCAAAAAGTAGAATGGATTCAATTTGACGAACCGTTTTTAGCCTTGAATTTAACCGATAAAGAAAGAAATGCAATCACTTATGTATATAATGAAATCAATAAACGTTTCCCAAAAATCAAACTAATTCTTGCTAATTATTTTGATTGCTTTGGAGAGAATCTTGACACTGTTCTTGCTTTACCCGTTCATACTTTGCATTTAGATTTGGTTCGTTGTCATTCCCAATTGGATGATATTCTGGAATCAGGGCAATTGTCCAGTAATGTAAACCTATCACTTGGTGTTGTAGATGGAAGAAATATTTGGAAAAATGATTTCAAAAAATCTTTAGCCCTTATTAAGAAAGCGACAAATGCACTCGGCGAAAACAGAATCCTGATTGCGCCATCGTGTTCCCTTATTCACTCGCCATGTGATTTGGAATTAGAAACTAACAACGCAACACTAACTCCTGAAATCAAGCAATGGTTGGCTTTCGCCAAACAAAAAACTGAAGAAATAGTACTGCTCAAATATTTTGCTTCGAATGAAATAGACATTAGTAATTCTATTCGCTTTGAAGAAAATACTATCGCCAATGAAAACAGAAAAACATCCGCTTTAATACATAATGATGCGGTGAAAAATCGTGTCGCCAGTATTACAACTGGTGATGATCAAAGAGAAAACCCATTTTCCATTCGTAGAAAAAAACAAATAGACGTATTAAATCTTCCTTTATTTCCTACTACAACTATTGGTTCTTTCCCGCAAACTACCGAAGTGCGCAGCTGGAGAGCAAAGTTCAAAAAAGGCGAATTAAACCAACAACAGTATGATGATTTACTCCAAAAAGAAACCGAAGAAACGATTCGCTTTCAAGAAGAAACAGGAATTGATGTATTGGTTCACGGAGAATTTGAACGCAACGACATGGTCGAATATTTTGGAGAACAATTAGACGGATTTACGTTTACCAAAAACGGTTGGGTACAAAGTTACGGCAGCCGTTGTGTAAAACCTCCCGTTATTTATGGTGATGTTTCCCGTCCAAATCCGATGACTGTGAAATGGGCTGAATTTGCACAATCGCTTACGCCAAAATGGGTAAAAGGAATGCTAACCGGCCCCGTAACTATTTTGCAATGGTCCTTTGTGCGTAACGATCAACCGCGTTCTGAAACCTGCACCCAAATTGCATTGGCGATTAGAGATGAAGTAATCGATTTAGAAAATGCAGGAATTAAGATTATTCAAATTGATGAACCCGCCATTCGAGAAGGATTGCCTTTACGCAAAGAAGAATGGGCAACGTATTTGGATTGGGCAGTAAAAGCCTTTAGAATTTCGGCAAGTGGCGTAAAAGATGACACCCAGATTCATACGCATATGTGTTACAGCGAGTTTAATGATATCATACAAAATATTGCCGATATGGATGCCGATGTAATCACCATAGAATGTTCGCGTTCGCAAATGGAATTACTGGATGCTTTTGCCGATTTCAATTATCCAAACGAAATAGGACCTGGCGTATATGATATTCACTCACCTCGCGTACCTTCCAGTACCGAAATGGTGAAGCTATTAGAGAAAGCTTCGGCAGTTATTCCTGTCGACCAACTTTGGGTCAATCCGGATTGTGGTTTAAAAACCCGTCATTGGGACGAAACTAAAAAGGCTTTAGTCGAAATGGTAGCCGCAGCTCAAGAGATGAGAATAGCTGTAGAAAATATAGCAACTGTTTAATAATTAAATAAAAAACCTAGTAGATTTAAAATTTACTAGGTTTTCTTTTTAAGTGAAACTATTGTCAAACTACGATTTCATCGGATGGATCAAGCAATTTCTTTTTTGCAATAAACTCATGCTTTTTCACCACATAAGTAACTGATAGTGTATCGTGCCATCCTCGTGAGTCGCCTGCTAAAAAGGAAAAAGGCTCAAAAGGGATTAATCTGGATACTGTTCGTATAATAACGCTTTTCATATTTGGTTTTGAACCATCATGCTTTACAACTAGTGTTTCAGTGAAATACTTTGCGAATGTTCTGGAGAAATACATTTCAGTAAGTCCGTAGTAAAAAAACAGGATAATGAGTTCAAAAAAGGAATTTTCAATTAGGCTCAATGATTTAACCCAATTCGAGGCTCCATAACTATGGGTCAAGTCTCCAACTATAATTATGGTTGTTCCAATACTGATTCCGATAATATAAATAATCAATACATCGATAATGAAATTCAGAAGACGCTGGCTTTTGGAAGCTAATAAATCATCTGTAACAGTAAATTTTTTATTTTCCATAGTAGTTAGTTTAGTATAAAAAACGATTACTAATAGCGATAGCTATCTCAAATATAACAAATTAATTCTAAAATATTACTTACAAACTTCATTATTGTGTGAAAGTAAAAAAATACAAACCAATGCTCTAAAATATTTCTTTAGTCTAATTTTGTTCCAATAACAATTTTAAAGCCAATGCTATCTTTATTTATAAATTGTCCCATAATAGGTTTATTGAAAACAGATTGTGACACACCTTCAACTTTAGTATAACCTTGAGATTTGAGGAAATCATTAATTTGATTTGCATATTTAAACGCCTCTGAATCTCCCATTACTGATGATATACCAATGAGTTCATTCTTTTTTTTTAAAATTCCCAAGAGTTGATTTTGTGTTTTTTCATCTAAATTCCGAGGAACAGCACCTATATTGACTTGATTAGCAGTTATTCCTCCACTTTGGTTGTTGCTTGTAACACTAACTGTTGGATTACTATTATTTAATTTTTCATATTGATTAATCTTTTTCTGTTCATTCAATATATTAGAATTAGCATTATTAACTAATTGTTTACTCACCACTTGAGAAGTATTAAATGATTCTTTTTTTACAGTTACAGCAGTATCAAAAGTTTGAATATTTTTGTTGTTTAATTTTTTTTCTGGCTCTAAAGTAAGAAAGTTTGATTTTAATGTATACCCATTAAATACAAGTAATAGAATAATTGCAATTAAAATCAATATTAATGTAAAAGTCATTTTTGAATGCTCTGCAATTAAATCCCAAAATGTTCTTCCTCTGTTATTTTGATTTGTCATAATTAATTATACCTATAAAGTTATTTTAAATACTTATTCCTTTTGAAGATAAATGTCTTAGCCCAGATTGCAGGGAAAATCCTTTTTATTTTTTCTTTAAAAATAAAAAGATTGCAACGGAAAGCGGGAAATAGCTCCAAAAAAAAGCAGTTATCATTACAATAACTGCTTAAAATTTCTCCTTTTCCCGAAGCTTCGGGAGAAATGACAAAGTGTTTTATTTATTACCGTTCTCGATCAAAAATCAAAAATCGTTAATCATCATTCTAAAATCTTTAAGACCCACACATTTCACAATCGTCCGGCCCTGCATTTTTAGAAAGTTCAATCATGGCTCTGTATTCTTCGGCAGTCATCTCTACTTGTTCCGCTATTGCAGGAACAGCGATTGACTGTTCTTGAATTTCAATTGGCTCTGCTTTTTTATCATTGTTCAATGTAAATTTAATCGCATCCACCGCAGCTTTCGTTCTCAAATAATACATTCCGGTTTTCAATCCAGATTGCCAAGCGTAGAAATGCATCGATGTCAATTTAGAATAATTGGCATTTTGCATGAATAAGTTCAACGATTGTGATTGATCGACAAAATAACCACGTTGACGCGACATATCGATAATGTCTTTCATGGACATTTCCCAAACGGTTTTGTACAATTCTTTCAAGTCTTGCGGAATGTCCAGGTCCTGAACAGAACCATTATTTCGCATTAATTCTTGTTTCAAAGTTTCGTTCCACAAACCACGTTCCACTAAATCGTGCAATAAGTGTTTGTTCACCACAATAAATTCTCCCGAAAGTACTCTTCTCGTGTAAATATTAGAAGTATATGGTTCGAATGCTTCGTTGTTACCCAAAATTTGAGAAGTCGAAGCAGTTGGCATTGGCGCTACTAATAATGAGTTTCTCACCCCGTGTTCCATCACTTCTTTTCTCAAAGAAGCCCAATCCCAACGTCCTGATAATTCTTCATCTTTCATTCCCCATAAATTGAACTGAAATTCTCCTTCAGACATTGGCGAACCTTCAAAAGTAGAATAAGGACCTTCTTCTTTGGCCATTTCCATTGAAGCGGTAACGGCTGCAAAATATAAAGTTTCAAAAATTTCTTGGTTCAGTTTTTTAGCTTCGTCGCTCGTAAATGGCAAACGCAACATAATGAAAGCATCGGCTAATCCTTGTACTCCAAGACCAACTGGTCTGTGACGCATATTTGAGTTTTCGGCCTCTTTTACCGGATAATAATTTCTGTCAATAACTTTATTCAAGTTTCTGGTTACGCGTTTGGTAACGGTGAATAATAAGTCATGATTGAATTTTTTGTTTTCCACAAACATTGGCAACGAAAGTGAAGCTAGATTACAAACTGCAATTTCATCTGTAGATGTATATTCCATAATCTCCGTACACAAATTCGAAGAACGAATTGTACCTAGATTTTTTTGGTTTGATTTTCTATTGGCTGCATCTTTATACAACATGTAAGGCGTTCCAGTTTCGATTTGCGATTCCAGGATTTTCTCCCACAATTCATGTGCCTTGATGGTTTTTCTGCCTTTTCCACGTTTCTCGTAATCAATGTACATAGCTTCAAATTCTTCGCCATACACATCATACAATCCCGGACATTCATTAGGACACATCAGCGTCCAATAACTGTCTTCCTGCACTCGTTTCATAAACAAATCTGAAGTCCACATTGCAAAAAATAAATCTCTTGCTCGCATTTCTTCTTTTCCGGTATTCTTTTTCAAGTCTAAGAATTCAAAGATATCCGCATGCCAAGTTTCGATATAAATAGCAAAACTACCTTTACGTTTTCCACCACCTTGATCTACATAACGCGCCGTATCATTGAAAACACGCAACATTGGAACAATTCCGTTTGAAGTTCCGTTTGTTCCACGAATGTAAGAACCAGTTGCTCTCACATTGTGAATAGAAAGTCCAATTCCACCTGCTGATTGGGAGATTTTTGCCGTTTGTTTCAACGTATCATAAATCCCGTCAATACTATCGTCTTGCATCGCCAAAAGGAAACAAGAAGACATTTGAGGTTTTGGAGTTCCAGCGTTAAATAATGTTGGCGTTGCATGCGTAAAGAATTTTTTCGACATTAAGTCGTACGTTTCTATTACCGATTTCAAATCGTCTAAGTGAATTCCAACAGACACACGCATTAACATGTGTTGCGGACGTTCCACGATTTTACCGTTTATTTTTAGCAAATACGATCTTTCCAAGGTTTTAAAACCAAAATAATCGTAGTTAAAATCTCTATTATATATAATATGTGAGTCTAGAAACTCTGCATTATCCATAATTACTTTATGTACTTCCTCAGAAAGTAACGGAGCATATTGACCGTTTCTCGGGTTTACATAATTGAACATATCATTCATCGTTTCCGAGAATGATTTTTTTGTATTCGAATGTAAATTTGAGATTGCAATACGAGCTGCTAATTGAGCATAATCAGGATGCGCAATAGTCATTGACGCAGCAGTTTCGGCAGCAAGATTATCCAATTCAGATGTTGAAACACCATCGTAAAGTCCTTCAATTACTCGCATTGCCACTTTCACAGCATCAACCAAATCATTCAAACCATAACATAGTTTTTTAATTCTATCTGTGATTTTGTCGAACATTACCGGCTCTTTATGGCCATCTCTTTTAACTACATACATACGCTTAATTGTTTAAAAAAACAGAAAATCCCTTTCCCATTTTTGAGTATTTGTTTTATTTTTTTGGGAAGCTAATCCCGCTGTCATTCCAATCTTTCTAGTCCTGAACTTGTTTCAGGATCCTGAAACAAGTTCAGGACTAGAAAGGATATTCCCTTCCATCGGGGCTAAAATACCCGTTGATGCGATAACTACTTTCTAAAAATCAGCGTCAAAACTAATTTTCTGAGCATCTTCATCAGTATTCATTACTCCTGACTTTTGATATTCGGCAACTTTCTTTTCAAAGAAATTTGTTTTCCCTTGAAGCGAAATCATATCCATAAAATCAAAAGGATTTGAAGTGTTGTATTCTCTGTCGCAACCTAATTCTACTAATAATCTATCAGCAACAAATTCTAAATATTGTGTCATTAACACCGCATTCATTCCTATTAAACTCACAGGAAGAGACTCAGTGATAAATTCTCTTTCTATATTTAAAGCATCTACAATAATACTTCTGATTCTTTCTTTTGGCACTTTATTAACCAAATGGTGGTTGTGTAAGTGCACCGCAAAATCACAATGAACACCTTCATCACGAGAAATTAATTCGTTAGAAAATGTCAATCCCGGCATTAATCCACGTTTTTTCAACCAATAAATAGAACAAAATGCTCCCGAAAAGAAAATTCCTTCCACAGCTGCAAAAGCTATCAATCTTTCAGCAAACGAATCCGATTCGATCCATTTCAAAGCCCAGTCCGCTTTTTTCTTAATCGCTGGAAAAACCTCTAAAGCATTGAATAATTCATCTTTCTCCGCTTCATCTTTTACATAGGTATCAATCAATAACGAATACGTTTCACTGTGAATGTTTTCCATCATGATTTGAAAACCATAAAAGAATTTCGCTTCAGCATATTGCACTTCGTTCACAAAATTTTCAGCAAGATTCTCGTTTACAATTCCGTCAGAAGCAGCAAAAAAAGCAAGAATATGTTTTACAAAATAACGCTCCTCATCAGAAAGTTTATTATTCCAGTCGTTTAAATCTTGCGACAAATCGATTTCTTCAGCAGTCCAGAAACTAGCCTCCATTTTCTTGTACCATTCCCAAATATCATGGTGTTTGATAGGAAAAATTACGAAACGATTTTTATTTTCTTGTAAAATTGGTTCAACTTGCGCCATTATAATTGTTTATTTTTTTGAGATTTTAACGAAATTTTATGCATTCCGTGGATTACAAAGATTGTGAAATATTGCCGAAATTAAAAGCCAAACTTATTCACAATCGGACCTAGTTTTTAACAAATGGAAAAAATCAGGACACTTTTCATACAAACCATAAAAAACTGTATATCAGTAGTTTAAAATTTAAAAAAGAGCGTAAAGCACCGTAAAATATAGGATTTTAAAAACAGGAAACAAGAAAAATTTAATTTTTTTTTGGATTTATTTTTTCATGTCCAGAGCCACTTTTTCAAGCTCTGCATACCAGTCTTCTCCAAACTTTCTAATCAATGCTTCTTTAACAAATTTGTAAACAGGAACTTCAAGTTCCTGACCTAAAGAACAGGCCGCATCACAAATATCCCACTTGTCATAATTGACAGCGGCAAACTCTGTAAAATCTTTCACACGGATAGGATATAAATGACAAGAAACTGGTTTTTTCCAATCAATTATTCCTTGATTGTACGCTTGTTCGATACCGCAAAGTGCTGTTTTACCGTCAAAAATCACATAAGCACAATCTTTATTGTCAATCAGTGGTGTTTCAAGATCACCATCAGTTCCTTTTACCCAAGTTCCTTGCGCTTCAATAGCAGCAATTCCTTGTTTACGAAGAAACGGTTTTACCTTAGGATAAATTTCTTCTAATATCTTCGTTTCCTCAACGCTCAACGGAGCTCCTGCGTCACCATCTACACAACAAGCCCCTTTACAGGCTGATAAATTGCAAACAAAATCTTTTTCGAGTATGTCTTCTGAAACGATGGTTTTTCCTAATTGAAACATTATTTTGGGGTACTGTGATTATAAAGCGCAAAGGTAGTCAAAGTAAATTGTATATTTTTAGATAAAAACCAACTTTAACTTTCTTTGCAAACCAACTTATCAATTGACTTTTTAAAGTCATTAACAAACTAATAGTAAACCGTATACAATCTAAAATATCAAAAAAGCAATCAAATAGTAATCCATAAAAAAAGGCTCAAACGTATTGTAATAAAATTCGATTTTAATCAAAAATCTATCGAAAAGTTTAACTTTGCAAACAAAAAAACTATGTTTGAAATCGATTTTAGAGAGATAATTACGGTTGGAATGGTCCTTTTTGCTGTAATTGATATCGTGGGAACCATTCCTATTATTGTTGATTTAAGATCGAAACACGGACATATAGAATCCGAAAAGGCATCAATAGTAGCCGGTATAATTATGATTGTTTTTCTTTTTGTGGGAGAAGAATTATTGAATTTAATTGGGATTGATGTGAATTCTTTTGCCGTTGCAGGTTCGTTTGTATTATTCTTTTTAGCATTAGAAATGATTTTAGGAATTCGTATTTATCGTGACGAAGAAGCAAGTTCCGCCTCAATAGTCCCTCTTGCTTTTCCTTTAATTGCCGGAGCAGGAACTATGACAACTTTACTATCCTTGCGTTCCCAATTTCATACTGTAAATATAGTACTTGCGATAATTTTGAATATTATTCTGGTATATATTGTTTTGAAATCATCCTCCAAAATCGAAAAAATATTAGGAGAAAATGGCCTTGGAGTCATTCGCAAGACTTTTGGAGTGGTACTTCTTGCAATTGCTGTTAAATTATTCGCCGCTAATGTTAAAGGTTTATTTGTCTAAAATAAATTTTCATAAATTTACCCCCATAACGTAATAAATGTAAAATAATTTGATTTTATTTGGACTTAAATTTCCAAAAGAAATATTCCTAACCATCTATTTTATATTAAAAACAAAAACATATCATGAAAATCTTTACTAACATATTAGTGTTTTTAGCCTTAGCTTTAATCATATTTAATGTTACTTTGCTTGATTTCAGAAATCCATTTCAAGGAGACAGTGTTGTTGCTTTTATTGGAATTGCAGCTTCTTTTTGCGCTGTTTTGATTCTTCTAATTTTTAGAATGTCTAAAAAAATTGAAGAAAACTCGAATGACAAACTTTAACATGTTTGACACTCTGATTTTTGGCGGTGGTGTTTCCGGAATGTCTTGCGCCCTTGTTTTGGGTTCAGCAAAAAACAAATCCTTTGCCACTGATAAAAAAATTGGCATTTTTACTCATCAAAAGACATCTGCTCTTCAGGAAGCATTGTTTAATAATGCTTACGGAATAGCAGCAGGCAAATTAGGTTCCGAATTATTGACTGAAAGCGTCCAACATCTTTCCCAAACCTATCCTCACATTACACAAATTCCGGATGAAAAAGTGCTGAAAATTAAAGGGGAATTCCCTGAATTTATGGTTACGACAAATAGGAAAACCTATAAAACTAAAATCATCGTCATAGGCATTGGATCCGCAAATACTTTTACAATAGATGGATTAATGCAATATGTTGAACCGCATCAAAAATCGCTACCTGAAAAACAACGAATCCAATTAAAAAATAGTGACCACAAAGTTGCCGATGGGATTTATGTCATAGGAACTTTAGCAGGCTGGAGAAGCCAACTGGCCATTGCTGCCGGAAGTGGTGCTGCCGTTGCTACCGACATTCTTACTTTATGGAATGGTGGCGTACAAACGCATTGTCACGATAGTATAAGATAAATAGAATTTCATTCTGAAAAATCTCTAGAAAAATAATGGTAGGTTTACACTTTCATTAAATTGTTTTTATGTTATCACTATTATTGAGCTTCACAAGACTCATCATTTTTATAGTATTTGTTTCCTTTTTCTCGATTATTTTCTATTTCATGAGTTTCTTTTGGAGTGAAGAAACTAATTCCAACAAAGCGCTCGTATTGCGCGATTTTTTAATAAGAGTATCTAATATCATTTTAGGGATACGCACAATTGTCTATGGCGAAAAACCCATTGTACAGTGGCTAATTGTAGCCAATCATCGGTCATATTTTGACCCAATCGTTATTGTAAATCTAATCCATGCCTTTCCTGTAGGAAAGAAAGAGGTTGCATCATGGCCACTTATTGGATACATCTGTAAAATATCGGGTGTGTTATTTGTAGACAGAAAGTGCTCAAAAAGCAGACAAGAAACTGCTGAAAAAATTCGAGAAGTTCTTAGCAAAGGATATTCTATCATTAATTTTCCTGAAGGAACAACACATGATTTACCAACGACTGTCGATTTCAATTACGGTTCATTTGTCATGGCCACTAAGATAAAATCAGCAGTTATTCCTATAGCGATCGATTATAAAGAAAAAACGGATGCCTTCATCGGAAACGACACTTTTATTCCGCATTTTTTAAAATGTTTTGGAAAACTTACCACCGAGATTAAAATAACTTTTTTTTTGCCTATTTATTCTGAAGATGCAACCTATTTATTAAATACTTCTAAAAACATGATAGACAAAGAACTCATTCGCTATAGGAAAGATTGGGACAGTGAAAATTAGATTCTGTCCTTTAAAACAGTTACTCTTTTATTCATTTTAATTCTTGAAAACCGCTTTAATCATCGCATCTTCTTTCAGAACAATTTCATAATAATATTTTCCCCCATATACCTGTCGGGCAAATTCTGCGGCAAGGTATCGTTTTACTAATGACTTGCTTTTTCCGAATTTCAAATCCAATCCGTTTTGGAAAATATACTTTTGAAAAGAATTGAAATACAAATCCGTTCCATTCATTTTAGTCATGAATTGTTGAAAAGACAATCCTTTAAAAACATTTCTATTTTTGTCTAATTCTTCGAATACAAAATGGCCTACGATTCCCGATTGCATTAAATAAGCGGTACTTTCATTTCCATGCTCTACTTCAAGTGGCACAAAAACATCAGGAACAATTCCGCCGCCGCCATAAACAATTTTACCTTTTTTGGTTTTAAATTTTAAACTGTCGGAAACCTTTATACTATCCTTTTCAAACAATTCCCCGTTTTCAAAACGAGTATTCGATTCTTTAAAGTACGCTTCATTTCCTTTAGAATATGGTTTTTGAATGGAGCGGCCGGTTGGCGTGTAATATCTGGCAATAGTCAATCGAACGGCCGAACCATCATCAAAATCCATTTCGCGTTGCACCAATCCTTTTCCAAAAGAACGTCGTCCTACGATCGTTCCCCTGTCATTATCTTGTATCGCTCCCGCAAGGATCTCGCTTGCTGACGCACTATTTTCATTAATTAACACAAACACATTTCCGCTTTCGAAACTTCCTCTTTCCGTTGCAAAAGTTTTATCTACATTCCCTTTTTTGTTTTTAGTAAAAACAATTAATTGACTGTCTTTCAATAATTCATCAGCAATTGCGATAGCTTCCTCCATATAACCGCCGCCATTATCGCGAAGGTCAATAATTAATGATTGTGCCCCTTGTTTTTTCAAAGTCGCCAATCCCTTTTTAAACTCGCCATAAGTGGTTTCGGCAAATCGATTTATTTTTATATAACCGGTATTATTTTTCAAAAGCATGGACACATCTACACTTTTTAAAGGAATAACATCTCGCTTTACTGTTAATTTAATTTTTTTACGCTCTGATTTTCTATAAATTGTAAGCTCAATTTCGGAACCCACTGTACCTTTTAGTTTGGAAAACAGACTGTCATTCGGTAATTTTCGTCCAAACAATTTGGTTTTATCGGCATACAAAATCCTATCACCCGCTTTTATTCCTGCTTTTGCCGAAGGGCCATTTTCGACAGGTTTTATTATGGCAACTGAATCCTTATACATATAGAAATTTACGCCTATACCCACAAAATCTCCCCTCATACTTTCAACAACTTCGGTTTGCTCACTCGGAGGAACATATACAGAATGCGGATCTAATTTGGCCAGAATATTGTCAACAGTAAGATTTACAATAGAATCCGTATTCACATCATCTACATATTCGTTATCAATAAAATCAATGAGCTCATTCAGCTTATTTTTCGAACTATTTTTAGTGAAAAAATGATTTTGATTTGGAGTATTTAATACCCCCCCAAGAACAATTCCTATAGCAAGAGCTACACTAATAAGTATAGGCAAGTATTTATTATCGATTTTCATTTTATTCTTCTAAATATTAACAACAAAAAATAAAATTTAAACCCTATGAGGAATATAAGATCATCTAAGTTGAATTGTCAATGATTGGTATTATGTGTCCTTATATTTCTTATATGGTTAACCAAGTTTAATATGCTTTTACGAAATTAGACCTTTAAAAAAATATAAGTTTAAAAAAGCTTTAAACTATAGAACATAGCCAATTTCATTTTATTCTTCTAATACCGGAATATGCTCTACTTCAACTCCCGCTTTTATCAAAAACTGAATTCCGGAATCATCGCGGTACCCATTGTGATATACCACTCTTTTTATTCCAGATTGATGGATTAATTTACTACATTCTTTGCAAGGCGAAAGCGTAATGTATAACGTCGCACCCTCACAAGATTGCGTGGATCGTGCTACTTTTAGGATTGCATTGGCTTCTGCGTGCAATACATCCCAACGCGTTAAACCTTCCTCGTCTTCACAACAATTTTCAAATCCCGATGGTGTTCCGTTATACCCATCAGAAATTATCATTCTATCTCTTACTATGATGGCCCCCACTTGCTTTCTTTTACAATAAGACAAAAGTCCCCATTCAGTTGCAATTCTAAGATACGCTTTATCGTATTTATTTAATTTTTTTGTATTCATTTTTTTATCTAATCCAGATTTCACTTTCAATAATCATTGGCAAAACTACTCCTATTATAAATGCTGACATCACCAAAGTCCAATCCCGTTTTGAAAACCTAAAAACAGTTTGAACAATGTAAGATAAAACCAACACAACGAAAACCACAACAATTTGAGCAGCTTCTATACCTAATGCAAATTCTCCCAAAGGCAATAATTTAGAAGTTGCGCTTCCTCCCAAAATTGACTTAAAATAGTTTGAAAAACCCAAACCATGAATAATCCCAAAGAAAAGTGTAATAAAGAATACCAAATTTATACTTTCTTTTTTACCTGATTTTCCAGCCGTAAAAAGATTGAACAGCGCCGTTATTAATATCGTTATCGGAATTAACAACTCAACCACATTTACTTTAATGGCAATTATGTCAAAAACGGAAAGCAATAAAGCCACTGTATGTCCTATTGTAAAAAGGGTTACCAGCAGCACTATTCGTTTCCAATCCTTGAAAGAGAAAGGAACGGCTAATGCTATTAAAAACAAAACGTGGTCATACGCATGAATATCCAAAACGTGTTTTAATCCTATTTGAAAGTAAATCCAAAATTCTGACATAGGTAATTTATTAAATTGATATTGGGGCTGTAAACTTACGATTAATTTTGAAAACGATTGATTTGAAAATATAAATCATTACTTAAAAAATGATTTAAAAACGCCCTAATTCACGAACAAAATTTAAAATAAAAAATTAATAATTTAAAAATAGACTTATCTTTGTAAGATAAAAAATTAATAATTATGTCATTTTCAGATTTATTTGATAGCGAATTCAAACAAAGAAATAAAGGTCATTTTTCAGCCATAGTTCGTGTAGCACTTGCCGACGAGAAGTTTGTTCCGGAAGAAAAAATGTTTTTAGACAAACTGGCCGTTAAACTAGAAATTTCTCAAGCAGAATATGTAGAAATTTTAGAAAACCCATTAAAATACCCTATCAATCCTCCGTATTTACATGAGCAAAGATTGGAGCGTTTGTATGATTTAGCCAGAATGGTTCATGTTGATCATCAGTTAGGAGACAAACAAGAATTATTATTAAGAAAAATTGGTTTAGCATTAGGTTTTACTCCTGAAAACGTAAATTATATCGTAGCCAAAGCGTTATCATTGGTAGATAAAAAAGTAGACTTAGATACTTTCATTTTCGAAATGCAAAACATGCATAAATAAAAATCATAAAAAAGCTTCCGCCGTGGCGGAAGCTTTTTTTATACTTACTTTTAGTACTTGCTTAATTTAGCTTTGTGCATAAAATCTTCCGCTTTCTCTACCATATTATAGCTTCCACAGAAAAAAGGAACACGTTGATGTAATTCCGTAGGCACAATTTCCATTATACTTGCAAAACCATCAGATGCTTTACCTCCTGCCTGTTCTACAATAAACGCCATAGGATTGCATTCATATAACAAACGTAATTTTCCTTTTGGAGCTTTGGAACTTGTTGGATAAATATAAATTCCGCCTTTTATCATATTTCTATGAATGTCAGAAACCAAACTTCCTATATACCGTGAGGTATAAGGTCTATCCCCTTCTTCTAGCTGACAATATTTAATATAATCTTTTACACCTTGCGGAAAATGAACATAATTTCCTTCATTAATGGAATAAATATTTCCATCTTTGGAAAACTGCATGTTTGGATGTGATAAATAAAAGGTTCCAATTGCCGGATTTAATGTAAATCCATTTACGCCATGACCTGTAGTATAAACCAGCATTGTTGACGTACCATAAATCACATAACCTGCTGCAACTTGATTGATTCCAGGCTGTAAAAAATCTTCGATTGTAACCGGAGTACCAATTGGAGTAACGCGTCTGTACACTGAAAATATTGTTCCTACCGAAACATTTACATCAATATTTGACGAGCCATCAAGAGGATCCATCAAAACTACATATTTATTGTTGTGGCTTTTATCACTTCCTTCCACTGTAATAAAGTCATCATTTTCTTCGGAAGCGATTCCACATACAATTTCACGATTGATTAAAGTTTGAATAAAAATATCATTGGCATATACATCCAGTTTTTGCTGGTCTTCCCCTTGTATATTTTGTTCCCCGGCGGCACCAATTATATCTACCAGTCCAGCTTTGTTTACTTTGTAATTGACCACTTTTGCAGCCAGCCGAATTGAATTGATAATCCGGGATAATTCGCCTGATGAATATTGAAAAGCATTTTGGTTTTCGATGATAAATTCACCTAGTGTTGTGTTGCGTTCTTCCATTACGAAATCGTTGTAGTTAATTTGAAGTCACAAATATCGGATTTTTTGTGAAAATGAATTGAATAATATTTACTTAGTTTGGCAGTATTGTATATTTGCTTATAAAATAGTTGAATAATGAATGTAAAATGCTTTATTTTGAGCAATTCAACATTTAAAATAAGAATTTATGAAATGAGCATTACGGGAGTTTGATGCAAACACCAATAAAGATATGCGAATTCCATATTCAAAAAAAAATAAACACAAACTACGTATGAATATCAGAAAAGGAAATCCCGAAGACATGCAATCAGTGCTAGGACTTATACAAGAATTAGCAGACTTTGAAAAAGAGCCTGACGCCGTTCTTGTAACGGTAGCTGATTTAGTGCGTGATGGTTTTGGTCCAACTCCTTTATTCCATGTTTTTGTTGCCGAAGTGGAATCGGAAATTGTGGGTATTGCTTTGTATTATTATCGTTATTCTACTTGGAAAGGAAAAATAATTCATTTAGAAGATTTAGTGGTAAAAGACAAGATGAGAGGTACCGGATTGGGCTATGCTTTGTATTCTGAAATCATCAAACAAGGCAAGAAAGACAATGTTCGAAGAATTGACTGGCATGTTCTTGACTGGAACACTCCTGCTATAGAATTTTATGAAAAATCAGGAGCAAAAGTGTTAAAAGATTGGTATGTGGCACAAATGGACGAAGCAGGAATTAACTATTTTGTAGATAATAGATTGAAATAGAATTACAAATTTTTTTGTTTAAAAAAGTATGAGAGTATTCAAATTTGGTGGTGCTTCTGTAAAAGATGCAGCAGGAATAAAAAACGTATATGACGTTTTACAAAAAGTAGGTTATGAGGATGTATTATTGGTCGTTTCTGCAATGGGGAAAACCACGAATGCTCTTGAAATAGTAATAAAAAACTATTTCGATAAGTCGCCTGAATTAAATTCATCTGTTCAGGAAGTAAAAAAATACCACAATCAGATTCTGATGGATTTGTTTGAAGAAGAGAAAAACGAGGTTTTTACTGCTGTAAATGCTCAATTTTCTGACTTAGAATATTTTTTGGCTCATAATAAATCTCCAAATTATAATTTCGTTTACGATCAAATCGTTAGTTATGGCGAATTAATTTCTACCACTATCCTGAGCCATTTTATGAGCTTTATGGGAATAAAAACACAGTGGCTAGATGTGCGAAATTTTATAAAAACCGATGCAAATTACAGAGATGCAGAAGTGGATTGGGAATTGACACAAAAGAATATTGCCAAAAACGTAAAAAGAAAAATATTAAATATTACTCAAGGTTTCTTGGGTTCTGACGAAAATAACTTTACTACTACTTTAGGTCGTGAAGGTTCAGATTATACTGCTGCAATTTTTGCCTATTGCCTGAATGCGGAAAGTGTAACCATCTGGAAAGATGTTCCTGGAGTTATGAATGCTGACCCCAGGTATTTTGAAAATGCAAGTTTGCTAAACCAAATTTCGTACCGTGAAGCGATTGAATTGGCTTTTTACGGCGCAACAGTTATTCACCCGAAAACCTTACAACCTTTACAAAAAAAGGAAATTCCTTTGTTTGTAAAATCCTTTATAAATCCATTATTACCAGGAACTCGCGTTGCCAAAGGTGCCGATTTAGAGCCTTATTTACCTTGTTTTATTGTCAAAAGAAACCAACTTTTAATTTCGCTTTCGTCAATAGATTTTTCCTTTATTATGGAAGAACACATCAGCGAAATTTTTGCTTTGTTTCACCAATTCAAAATAAAAGTGAATCTAATTCAAAATTCAGCCATTAGTTTTTCAGTATGCGTGGAAGATAAATTTGAAAATTTTAAAGCTTTGAACGCCATTCTATCCAAAAAGTTTAAAGTTGATTTTGATGAAAATGTTACTTTATACACCATTAGACATTTCAACGATAAAGCGGCACAAACTGTCGAAGAAAACAAAGTTGTTTTATTAAAACAAGTCAGCCGCGAGACGATGCAAATTATAACGAAAGAAAGTTAGAAATCCTTTTCTATCTAAAGTTTCGACTTGTACTTATTGTTTTACAGAATACACTACTTTTGATGCATAGACGTTATACTATCTATGTTGAAAAAAGTAGTGTTTTTGGTTCTAATGATGTGTTTTTCCGGACTACAAGCCCAGGAAACTAATTCGTTATACAAAACCAAAAAAATCCCAGCTACCCGCGATACTATTCATCTTGAAAATAAAAGTCTCAATTCCAATTACTTCAAAGTGCTTGACGCCAATGAAAAATCTATTGATTCTGTTTTTTATAAAATAGATTTCCAAAAAGCACTCTTAATTTTCAATGAAAATTTCGCTCCATATTCAGATTCCATAACGGTTCATTATCTCAAACTTCCTGAAATTCTAACCAAAGAATATCGCATTTACGATTCGAGCCGAGTAGTAAGTAACGAAGCCATTTCAGGAAAATTATATAAAATCGAAACAAATCCCAGCAAAAAGAACATCCCTTTTGACGGATTAAACACTTCCGGAAGTATCATGCGTGGAGTAACTATTGGCAACAATCAAAATACGGTTTTAAATTCGAATCTGGATTTACAAATAACCGGAAAATTATCCGAAAAAGTAAGTCTGAGGGCTTCATTACAAGACAGCAATATTCCGTTACAAGATGGCGGCTATTCCCAAAAACTAGATCAGTTTGACAATATTTTCATGGAACTTTTTAGTGATAAATGGAACATTAGAGCCGGTGATATCTTTCTTGAAAACAAAAAAACGCAATTTCTTAATTTCAATAAAAAAGTACAGGGACTTGCCACTAATTTCGATTTTGGAACAGAAGATAGTAAAACCAATGTTTTTGCATCGGCCGCATTAGTTAAAGGACAATATGCCAAAAGTAATTTTGTGGGTCAGGAAGGCAATCAGGGTCCCTATAAATTAAAAGGTCAAAATGGTGAATTATATGTTCTCGTTATTTCAGGTTCAGAACGGGTTTATGTAAACGGCATTTTATTGAAACGAGGAGAAAATAATAATTATACCATTGATTATAATGCCGGAGAAATAGTATTTACGCCACTTTTCACTATTACTTCCGAAATGCGAATCGCTATAGAATACCAATATTCGGATAGGAATTACTCTCGATTTGCAACCTATGCCGGAGCTTCGCACGAAAACGAGAAATGGAGTTTTGGAGGCTATTTGTATTCCGAAAGTGATTTAAAAAACCAACCTTTACAACAAAATCTTTCTCAAGAACAAGCCCAGATTTTAGTTAATGCCGGTGACAATCCGGATTTGATGACGGCGCCTTCCGCTTATGCAGATGCGTATTCGGATAATAAAGTATTGTACCAAAAAACAACAATTAATTCTATTGAAGTTTTCGAATATTCGAACAATCCCGAAGACGAACTCTTTAATGTTCGATTTACTTTTGTGGGGGCAAATAAGGGAAATTATATCTTGAAAAACTCATCAGCTAATGGTCGAATTTATGAATACATCCAACCAATTAATGCTATTCCGCAAGGAAATTATGAGCCTATAATACAATTAGTTTCTCCAACGAAAATTCAAGTGGCAACATTTTTAGGAAAATATAAACCAACAGAAAAAACAGCCTTTGGTTATGAAATAGGAATCAGTAACAATGATAAAAATCTTTTCTCCTCAACAAATGATTATGATAACCGTGGCTTAGCAGCCAAAATAAATGCAAAGCAACGCTTATTTTCAAAAAAATGGAATGTTGACGCTTTTGCCAGTTATCAATTTATCCAGAAAAATTTCAAATCTGTAGAACGTCTTTACAGCATTGAATTTGACCGAGATTGGAATTTAGGAATTACTGCCATCGGAAATCAAAGTTTGTTAGTTTCAGGATTGCATTTCGAATTAAATCCAAAAGAAAATCCCCAGAACAAAGGACTGCTAAACTATCAATTTGAAAAACTGGATTTCTCAGAAAGTTTTTCCGGAAGCAGACATAGCATTGATGGAGCATTTAAATTGAAAAATTGGACGATTCAAAATCATGGCAGTTTCTTAAAAAGCGATGGAATTGAATCCTCTTCTAAATTTTATAGAAACCAAACGCAAACTCGTTATCATTTTAATAAGAACTGGATTGGCACCAGCCTAAGATTAGAAGACAATCAGGAAAAAGTTAAAACCACCAATCAATTTTCGGCTTTAAGCCAAAGATTCACTGAATACAGTCTTTTTACAGGTCGTGGCGACAGCACTAAAGTATTTGTAGAATTGGGGTATTTAAGACGAAAAAATGACAGCTTGCAAAATGGATTGATACAACGCGTAAATGCATCCCAAACTTATTTTTTGAAATCGAAATTAATCCAAACAAAGAAAAGTGATTTAACCGCTTATGTGAATTATAGAGTACTTGATTTTGCAGACATTACAAAGAAAAAGGAGTCCTCATTAAATTCCAGAATAGTTTACACTGATCGTTTTTTCAATCAATTGATTCAAAGCACAACCGTTTATGAAACCAATTCAGGAAGTATTCCACAGCAGGAATTCACCTATCTTGAAGTTCCGACAGGACAAGGAGTTTATACCTGGAATGATTACAATGCTAATGGAATTCAGGAAATACAAGAGTTTGAAGTTGCACCATTTATTGACCAGGCAAAATACATTCGGATATTTTTACCGAATCGAATTTATATAAAAACACATCAAAATAAGTTCTCCCAATCCGTAACTATAAATCCAAATCAATGGCAAAATGAACTTGGAATAAAAAAACTGCTTTCTTATTTCTATAACCAAACTTCATTTATAATTGATCGAAAAATAAAAAGTGAAGGCGATAATTTCGAATTAAATCCTTTTAAATCCAATAAGGAAAATGTGTTGGGATTGAATTCCAGCTTCAGAAATAGTTTGTTTTATAACCGAGGAAAACAAAACCATTCCATTACGTATTCCTATTTGCAAAACAAAACAAAAAACTTGCTATCCATAGGATCTCAAGAAGCCGCAAACGATTCCCATCAATTACAATATGCTCATTTATACAAGAAAAGTTGGCTGTTTGGCTTTTTTGCCAAAACAATACAGACGATCATAAAATCCGAAAATTATCCTGAAAAAAACTACGCTATTGATGGCTATTTATTGGCTCCAAAAATCAGTTACCTTTTTTCAAAAAATACCAGTTGGGATTTATTCTATGAATTACAAAATAAGGAAAATCAAATTGGAAGCTTGGAAAGGCTACTTCAAAACCGATTAGGAACTTCCTTTTCTTACGCGGGTGATAAAAAAATAACCATCAATGGAGAGGTTTCCTTTTATCAGAATAAGTTCACGGGAAATGAATTCTCTTCCGTAGGATTTCAAATGCTCGAAGGATTACAAACAGGCCAAAACTTGACTTGGAGATTACTGTTACAAAAAAATCTGACCCAATTTCTGGACATAAACTTAAATTATCAAGGCCGGAAAAGTAAATCCAGCCAAGCCATTCATACAGGAAATGTACAATTGAGAGCTTATTTTTAATTTACTATTTGATATTATTTTATGACGTATCGTTTTTTTAGAACTAGACAAAAAACAGAAATAGCAAAGTACATTTACAGGAATAAATTAATAGTTTGGTAATGCCTTAGAAATATAAAAAACCACTTCATTGAGTAACTTTCAAATTTAAATAACGAACATATATATATTGCCAAATGGATTTGAATGCTAACAATAAGACTATTTTGATTGCTCCATTGAATTGGGGTCTGGGACACGCTACCCGCTGCATCCCTATTATTAAGGCTTTACAAGAAAATGATTACATCCCAATAATCGCTTCAGATGGCATTGCACTGGAATTACTGCGAAAAGAATTTCCTTATTTACAAACACTGGAATTACCTTCATACGAAATAGAATATTCCAAAAATGGTAAAAATTTTAAATGGAAATTATTGAAGAATTGTCCAAAAATGATTGAAGCCGTTTGGAATGAAAAAAAATTAGTAAAGAAATGGATTAAAAAATATTCCATTGACGGTGTGATATCTGATAACAGGCTTGGGGTATTTAGCCAAAAAGTGCCTTCGGTATTTATGACACATCAATTGAATGTGATGACCGGGAATACAACCTGGATTACTAGTATGCTCCATCAGCATATTATAAAAAAATACAAAGAATGCTGGATTCCGGATTTAGAAGAAACCCCAAATTTGACCGGTAAATTAGGACATATAAAAAAGGCAGATTTTGAAACTAGATACATTGGGCCATTAAGCCGAATGCAAAAACGTGAGACTCCAAAACAATACGATTTGATGATTATTTTATCAGGACCTGAACCTCAACGAGGTTTGCTTGAAGATAAATTAAGGACTGAAATCTTAAAATATAATGGGAAGGTTGTTTTTATAAAAGGTATTATAGAAAAAGACCAGATAAAGGAGCAAATTAATAATGTCACGTATTATAACTTTATGAATACGCGCCAACTCGAACAAACTTTTAACGGAAGTGATAAAGTATTGTGCAGGTCCGGATATACCACCATTATGGACTTGGCAAAACTGAACAAGAAGGCTTTTTTCATTCCTACTCCCGGTCAATATGAACAGGAATATCTAGCAAAAAAATTAAAAAAAGAAGGATTAGTTCCTTATGCAGAGCAAAACGATTTTAGAATAGAAAACCTCGAAGAAATTGACTTATATAAAGGTCTGCCACGATTAGATACGGCATTAGACTGGAAAACATTGTTTCAGGTTTTTGAAAAGAATTAATGTTTTTTTAGAGATGTACTTTGAAAGATTACTGATTTATATCTCTTTTACAATCAAAAAACACACTAATTACCATACTTTCAAAGTATCTAATTAGTGTGTTTTTATATAAATCTACAAATTAATTGCAGATTGTCTACATCAAATTAATTATCTGATTTCTTATCACCAAATTTTTCGTGTTTGATAATTTTGGCATTAATCATAAAATAAACATACTCTGCAATATTCGTACAATGCTCAGAAATACGCTCTAAATGTTTTAAAACAATCACAAGATTTGTTCCAGAAACTACGGTCTTAGAATTTGACTTCATTTCATTGATGATATTATGTATTGCATCATCGGATTCATTTTTTATGGTATTGTTCAAAATAAAGATCTCACCAATGGTGTTTTCATTACGAGTTAAAAAACATTCATTCGTTTTTATGGTAATAACCTCAACTTGTCTGGCTATATCAGTAATATTAAACTTAACAATTAAGTCATGCTTATCTTTAATATTCTTAGCTTTTTTTATGATGCTTATCGCCAAATCACCAATTCTTTCTATCTCATTGCTAATTTGCATGGCTGACATAATAAAACGTAAATCAGAAGCGACAGGCTGTTGCAAAGCAAAAATACTTTGACAAATTTCATCAATCTTCACATCTAATTTATCAATCTTATTTTCTGTTTTTTTTACTTCTTTACCTTCAGCAACAGGTTCTGACAGCAAAGCGTTTACGGATCCACTCACTTGAATTTCTGCAAGCTTACCTATTTTTACAATTACATTTTTTAGTTTTTCTAATTCTATTTCAAAGTGTGATGCCATGTTTTTTTATTTAAAAATTTAAAAGATTAAAAAATCAAAATACGCTTTTTAGAAAGTCTATTTCTATTTATATACCTTTTATCCAAATCTTCCTGTGATATAATCTTCAGTCTGCTTTTGTTCTGGTTTGGTAAATATAGTATTAGTTTTACCAATTTCAATCAATTCTCCCAAGTAAAAGAACGCAGTATAATCACTGGTTCTTGCAGCTTGTTGCATGTTATGGGTAACAATTATTATTGTGTACTGTTCTTTCAACTCATGAACTAATTCCTCTATTTTTGAAGTAGAAATAGGATCCAATGCACTCGCAGGTTCATCCATAAGAATAATATCCGGGCTTACCGCCAAAGTTCTGGCGATACACAAACGCTGTTGTTGTCCACCTGAAAGACCCATTGCGGAATCATCCAAACGATCTTTCAATTCATCCCAAATAGCAGCCTGGCGCAATGAAGTTTCAACGATTTCGTTTAACTGTGCTTTGTCTTTTATCCCATTAATTTTAGGACCATAGGCAATATTTTCATAAATAGATTTTGGGAAAGGATTTGACTTTTGAAAAACCATTCCAATTTTTTTTCTAATATTTACAACATCTACGTCTTTATTGTAAATATCCACACCTTCAACCAGCATTTCACCAGTAATTTTCACACTCGGAATAAGATCATTCATTCTATTGATGCATCTCAAAAAAGTAGATTTACCACAACCCGAAGGTCCTATTAATGCAGTCACTTTATTCGCCGGGATTTGCATTGAAATTTCCTTTAAGGCCTTTTTATCACCATAATATAACGATAAATCTTTAACCTCTATTTTTATATCTCTCATGTTTTCTTTATTAAATCTAAAATAATTAGGTTGTCTTTGGAATTATTTTGCTCTTCTTCTAATTCTTGATCTGATGATTACCGCAACCAGATTTAATGATAAAGTAAGAATTAATAATACCAATGTGGTTGCGAACTGAATAGGCATTGTTTTCTCTACATCCGAAGATTGTGTGGACATAATATAAACATGATATCCCAGATTCATAAATTGATCGCTCAAAGATTCCGGCAAAGTGGCTAAATAATAGGCCGCTCCTGTAAATAAAATAGGGGCAACCTCTCCTGCACCTCTACTCACGGCAAGAATAGTTCCTGTCATAATTCCAGAGATAGAACCTGGAAAAACTACTTTTTTAATGGTTTGCCATTTTGTAGCTCCCAAAGCCAAACTGGCCTCCCTTAATTCTCGGGGGATCGTTTTTAAGGATTCTTCCACAGAAACGATAATCACAGGAAGCGTCAATAATGCCATAGTCAAACTTGCCCAAAGAATATTAGGCTGTCCCCAATGCAATTCACCATCATTGAAAGCAGAATCCATTCCTGTTCCAACAAATTGGATAAAAAATCCAAGTCCGAAAAGACCAAAAATAATAGAAGGCACTACTGCCAATGTTCTAATTGAAAATCGTACTGCTGCAGCAAATTTTGAATTTTCTTTGGCATATTCCGTTAAATAAATGGCTGTTATAGTTCCAAAAGGAACTGCCGCTATCGACATGACAATAACCAATATAAAAGTCCCTATCAAAGCAGGAAAAATACCTCCTTTGGTCATTCCATCGGTTGGAAAGGAACTTATAAATTCCCATGAAAATTTTTCACGCCCTTGGTAAATAATAATACCTAAAATTATAAACAAGATGGCAATAATTAAAAGAACTGCGATTTGTGTCAATCCGACAACTGCGTTTTCTTTTATATTTCCACCCGTTTTTTTAGTCTTATAAAACGGGTTTTCTGATACACTGATTGCTTTTTCCATGTTTATTTACCTTGGAATTTTTTAATTAATTTTCCTTTAACATAAAATTCTGCCACTGCATTTAATATAAATGAAAAAATGAAAAGCAAAGACCCAATAAAAAACAACACACTATAATGGGTTTCCCCAAAAACAGTCTCCGCCATTTCTGAACCAATTGTCGCAGCAAAAGTACGTACACTTTCAAAAGGATTTGCAGACAAAAGTGCTGCATTCCCTGTTGCCATTAATGCAATCATAGTTTCGCCAAAAACTCTACCTATACCTAACAATATAGCAGCAAAAATACCTGGAGTTGCAGCGGGAAGAATCACAAAAAATGCAGTTTGTGCCTTACTCGCTCCCAGCGCTAAACTGGCCTCGGTAAATGTTTTAGGGACTGCCGATAAGGCATCTTCTGAAATAGTATAAATAATTGGAATAGCTGCTAATGCCATAGCAACACCTCCTATAAAAGCATTCAATCGCGAATCATATCCAAAAATATCCTGAAAAAAAGTGGCCAAAACCATCATCGCAAAAAAACCAATTACCACTGATGGAAATGCCGCTAACATTTCGATAATAGGTTTTATGATTTCCTTTCTTCTATTAGAAGCAAAACATGAAGTGTAAACCGCTGCTAATATTGCCAAAGGACCTGCAATCAATATGGCAATTATAGTAACTTTTAAAGTTCCAACAAGTAATGCTAACAAACCAAAACGTGGATTATCGGAAACCGGAACCCATTCTGTAGAGAAAAAAGTACTCCAGGTTCTATCGGCTCCTTCTTTGTTTTCTGTGGCTTTTTCATCAATAATAACTTCCTTACCCGTTGCTGTTTCTGGGTTCAAATCTTCGGTTGGAGCCCCATAGGTATCAGGCTCTAGTTCTTCTGAAGTTTGTGTTTCTTGAGTTACTGGATTTAAATCTTCAGTAGGTGCTCCGTATGTCTCTGGCTGAATTTCTTCTGTTGAAGTTTCCGCTCCCTCATAGCTTTCTACTTTTACATCCGAAGTAGTTTGTATTTCGGTTTTTACTTTGTCTTTTTTACCAAAACTAAATAACGGCATTGATTCTTTGAAAACAAAAATAAATATCAAAAAGATAATGGCTATCGACAAAAAAGCTACAAAAGAAATAACTTTCTCGGCTAGGAACTCTGAAAGTCTAAATTGTTTTTTCAAACTCTCTTTGGTGAAAATTTGTTTACTTGGAAGTGGAGAATTCATTTAATTAATTTAAGAATTCATAAATTTTTAAAAAAAATCCCTCCATAATTAAAGAGAGGGATATTTTATAGTTTTTATTTTACGGGAAAATATCCTACTGTTGTAATCATCTTTTGACCTTCTGGACCCAAAATCCAATCTATAAAAGCTTTAGTATCACCTGTTGGCTTAGATTTCAAATACATGTACAAGTATCTTGAAATTGGATAAGTTTTGTTTTTTATGGTTGCAGCAGTTGGCAAATACCCTTTACTTTTAGCGTCTTTCTTAACTTTACAATCTTTCACACCTTCAGCATAAGCAGCACCACCATATCCAATACTATATTTGTCTTTTTTTACTGCATTCACGATAGCTGCTGTTCCTGGTAAGGTTTGACAGGTAGGAGAAAAATCAGTTTTGACTACATGCTCTTTAAAAAATTCAAAAGTACCTGAACTACTCTCTCTACCATACAATTGTATTTTGGCATCAGCACCACCTACTTGTTTCCAGTTTGTAATCTTTCCGGAGAAAATATCTCCTAACTGTTGTATTGTCAATTCCGAAACCGTGTTTCCTTTGTTAAGGAAAACTGACAAACCATCTTTGGCACATGGAATTTCAACAGCATTTTTTTTGTATTTCGCTTTTATTTTTTCTAATTCAGACGGTTTTATAGGACGACTTGAATTTGCGATATCAGTAGAACCATTGATTAATGCCGCAAGACCTACTCCTGATCCGCCACCAGTTACTTGAATTGTTGTCTCTGGATGTTTTTTCATATATGCTTCAGCCCATTGTTGTGATAAAATTACCATCGTGTCTGAACCTTTAATTGTTATTTTACTCAATGAAGTAAACGAATATCCAATAGCCATTATGACCAATAAGATTGCTGCAATTTTTAATTTTGTTGTTTTCATTTTTTTTTAATTTAAATAATATGTTTTTATTGTTTTTTAATTAAAAGTTGAACTGAGCTTGTAATCTCAATAAATTTCCCCGTTGTCTGTTATTAGGTAGCGCGCTATCTTCAAACGTTCTATCAGCAATTACCCATTCTGCTACCAATTCAAATGCTTTAATAGGCTGCCATTCTATTCCTAACTCGTAATCTCTTACCACATAGCTTCTGGCGTCTTTCTCAAATTTCTTCCCACCATCATAATATTGGAATTTGGCAAAAGGATAAATATATTGGTGTTTAGGCAAGTCCCATTTGTAATTTAAAGTCACATATCCTCCTTCTAAATCAGAAGATTCTACCGTATTAGTCAATTTATCATAGCGAGGTCCTTTCCCGATATTATATTCCGCCTGAACTCCAAATGGCTTAGGATAAAGAATAAATGAAGCCGCAACCCTTTGGTCTATTGTATACAACTTATCTGGCGTAGTCACTCCTGTAGAAAGCTCATTAGTAAAAGCCCATTTCCCAGTATACGCTTGTATGCCCGGCTCTATAATTTGACTTCCTACCTCAAATGGATAACTTACTCTTGTCACTACATGTAAGTTTCTATTTGCTTCAGACTTGTTTGCCGTTTGCCCATTATATGCCCCAAACGCAAATACTCCATAATCTCCAGAACCTTTATATCCATCTTTTACCAGCATTGCAAAACGATCTCTGATTTTACTAGGAGCCCAGTAAAAAAACACTCCTAAATCTCTTTCGTTTGCCACCGCACTATTCAAACCATCATTACGATCTAAAGTCAAACGGTTTTGACTGGATTGTAAATTTTCAAATCCAAAAGGCACTTTACTTTGTCCAATTCTCACACGAAACTCTTTCTTGGCATCAAATGACAAATCAAAATAGGCATCTCTAATTTGGGCAAAATTATTTATCCCAGTCGATGGCGAACTTGCAAAATCCGGCTGAATATAAACATATACATTAGGATGAACTTGTCCTGAAAACACGATACGGGCTCGTCTTATAAAAAGACCATTATTTGATTTCGCATCGATTGCCGTTGATGTAGTTCCCCAAGATTTGTCACACTGATCACAGGAGACTTTGTCATTAGAAGAAAGCAGCCCATTATATCTTACCTGCACGTAACCTCTGATTCCTATATTATCGTACCAATGTTCCTTCTTAACCTTCGTTTTTTCTTCCGCTACCTTCACCTTATTTATAGAGTCCAAAACACGAACCACTTCTTTTGCGATTTCATCTTTCTTCACCTCTTGTGCATTAGCCATACATGATAGAACAACCAAACCTGCAAATAAAATTTTTTTCATCTTTGTTATATGATTTAATTTTTTGCAAAGGTCACGCTAGTATGTTAAGCTAATGTTAACAAATTATTATGTTGGTGATAAATTATCGTTTCGTAAAGGTTTCCAATCCTATTTTACAGGATTTTTTTTTAAATTTTTTAAACTTATTATTTATTTTAATTATTGATTTTAAGTGATTTATTTTAATTTTTGTCCGATTCTGATTTTTTCAATCTGGCCTTCTCAATTGTAAAGGAAAATTCAGACCCAATACCAAACTCACTCTCCACATATATTTTTTCTTTATGTGCTTCTATGATATGTTTCACAATCGCTAATCCTAAACCAGATCCTCCTTCTGAACGTGAACCACTTTTATTTACTCTGTAAAAGCGTTCAAAAAGCCTTGAGATATTTTGTTTCTCTATTCCTTCACCATTGTCTGTTATTCGAACCAAGACCTTTTTCTTTGTCAAATTGACGATAGCGACTTCTGTAAGTCCGCCTTCTTTACCGTATTTTATTGAGTTCACAATTAAGTTTTCGACAACTTGCTGTATCTTATCTTCATCTCCATGCACTAGAATAGGCTGTATCCGATCATTTTCAAAAGCCAGTGTAATTTTCTTTTTATCTGCTTTCATTTCCAATAAATCGAAAACGTTCTGTATCAATTCTACAATATCAAAATCAGAAACCTCCAGATTCAAATCACCAGATTCTAATTTTGTGATCATATCTAAATCTTCTACAATGTAGATTAATCGCTCTACTCCTTTCTCGGCACGTTTTAGATATTTTTTTCGAACTGCTTTATCATCCATCGCTCCATCAATAAGTGTAGATAAATACCCTTGAACTGTAAACAAAGGGGTTTTAAGTTCATGGGAAACATTGCCAAGAAATTCTCTTCGGTATTCTTCTCGAACCTGCAACATTTCTATCTCCAATTTTTTATCGGTGGCAAATTTCTTAACTTCTCGCGTCAGCGTTTCCATATCGGTAGTAATAGGCTGATTGATAAACGAACTGGATTCCAGCAAGGAGACATCATCGTATATTTTTTTGACACGTCTGTAAATAAACCGTTCGACACGATATTGTAAAACCACAAAAGAGAATAAATAAATGATGACAAGAGAAACGATTCCAAACAACAGTAAATTATTGACTTTGGACCCAAAGAATAGTAAGACCATTAATACGACAAATCCAGTAGCAAAAAGGCTAATGAACAAAGCAGATTTTATGGCAAATTTATAGGTTTTCTTAAAATTTATTTTCATTACATTTATGCCTCGCTTTTAAAGCAATTTGTTATTCTTGTAAAAAGCATATCTAATTACACTTCAAATTTATAACCCACTCCTTTAATCGTTTTGAAAAAATCTTCTCCAATTTTTTCACGCAATTTTCTAATATGCACATCTATGGTTCTTCCGCCAACTACGACTTCATTCCCCCAAACTTTATCTAGAATCTCATCGCGTTTGAATACTTTTCCTGGTTTTGAAGCCAACAAGTAAAATAATTCAAACTCTTTTCGAGGCAAAGCTATTTCAACATTGTCTTTTCTTATTTTATATTCTTCCCGATTGATCTCAATTCCTCCTACATTAAGTGTTTCACTATTTTGCTCTTGCTCTTTCAAGCGGCGCAACAAAGCTTTCACTTTACTGACCAATAATTTTGGTTTAATTGGTTTTGTAATATAATCATCTGCACCAGCATCAAAACCGGCCACTTGCGAGTAATCTTCACTTCTTGCCGTCAAGAAAGTAATAATCACATTATTCAGTTCCGGAATTTTTCTAATATTTTCACAAGCTTCCATACCATCCATTTCCGGCATCATTACATCCATGATAATAAGGTCAGGCAATTCCTTTTTAGCTTTTGCTATTGCTTCTTTCCCATTAGCCGCCGTAACGATTTGATACCCCTCTTGAGCGAGATTATACCCTACAATTTCTAGAATATCCGGCTCATCATCTACTAATAGAATCTTCGTATTTTTTTTCTTCATAAAGCCCAAAAAATTATTTTTGAATTGTAAATGTAATAATAAATGAGCTACTGAAAAGGAGTTAACGATAATTTAATGTTCTGTTCATCTTGCAGCGCAAAACAAAACACAACCATAACAAACAAGTAACTTACGTTTTACATTTAGTCCATTACTTTGCAAAAAATTAAAACACAATGAAATTCAAATTAATATTTTTTACGTTATTAATAACAGCTATTTCTTTTTCACAGAATAAAGGTACGGTTTCTGGAATCCTAACAGATAAAGACTCAAACAATCAATCATTGCCATTTGCAAACGTACTTATAAAAGGAACCACTATAGGAACCAATACTGACATTGATGGCAAATACGCCATCGCTATTGCACCTGGAAATTATACTGTTCAATTCAGCTTTGTTGGTTATGAATCTGTAGAAATCCCTGTAACGGTAACAGCAAATGAAACAGTAACTTTGAATCAAGCAATTGGTTCCGGAAGTTACAAACTGGAAGATGTAGTTATAAAAAATACGGCAAGTAGAGAAAAAGAAACAGCCTTATTGCTAGACCAAAAGAAAGCAGTTGTTATCAAACAAAGTATTGGTGCCCAAGAAATGGCTCGTAAAGGAGTTAGCGATGTAGAGGAAGGTTTGACAAAAATAACCGGAATTACAAAAGTAGGCTCAAGAGGTTTATTTGTACGCGGACTGGAAGACCGATACAACAACTTACTGATAAATGATCTAGCTGCGCCAACTAACAATCCTTTCAAAAAAATTATTCCATTAGACTTATTTTCTACCGATATTGTAGGTGTTATTGAAGTATACAAAACTTTTAACCCAAACATTTATGGAGATTTTGCCGGAGGAACTTTTAATATACAAACATCTAAAGGTTCGAAAAGCGTAACTAAATTAAATATTGGAATTGGCTACACTGTAAATAACAATTTAGAAAAGTTTTTAATTTCTAAAGATGCTAATTCTACCAAAGGATTATTTGGCTTGACCGGAAACGACAGAAAACTTCCAGGATTATTGGGAAACAGACCTTCAAGTTACACGCTTACTGCAGATCAATCTTTGAGATCTTTTAAAAGTGGATTTGATGTTTCAAAAATCAATAGTCCTTTAAATTCAAGCATTGGCTTGCTTCATTCCGAAAAATTTAACCTGAAAGACGATAAGACTTTTTCTTACTTACTTTCCATCAATTTTGATAACAATTATTCTATTAGAAACGGAGTAGAAAGAACGTTCACTAACAATCCTTCCGGATTTACTTATAGAAACGACTTCGACAATACGGAATACCGATATAAAACATCGTTATCTTCTTTGGTAGGATTAAATTACACTACAGACAGACTGAAACTTTCTTATAATACTCTTTTCATCAGAACTACTGAAAATCTAGTTAAAGATCAATTTGGAGTAGCTGATTCAAACTCAAGCAACAATAACACTTTAATTAGAACCAATCAATTAGACGAATCTAATTATTTAAACAACCAGTTATTGGGTGAATATGCATTGAATGAAGATAAAACTCAAAACGTAAAAGCAGCAGTTTCGTATGCGATTACTAAATATGCACAACCGGACAGAAAATTCTTTTCAGGAACAAGATCAGGAACAGAAGATATTTTAGTTTCTGTTGCTGGAAATAATTTCATCAAACAATACTTAGATATTTCTGGTGATTCTTATTTTTCAGGATTAGCAGAGTACACTTTGAAATTTGGCAAAACTGAAAAAAATAATATTTTCACAGCTGGATATAATGGCAACATGTCTGACATGACCTCATCCTATCGTTTTATCACACCAATAAATAACAGCGCTCCAAATAGCTTCACCACACCATTGAATACTGTAGACACTCAATTGAATAACTACATCGCTTCAAATGCTGTTAGTTTTAGAGAAAGTTCTAATGCAACGTATCAGGCAAAATTAAAGGAATCCGCTAATGCCGGTTATGCTAACTTACTTTACAAATTTGGAGAAAAATGGGAAGTAAACGGAGGAATTCGTTTAGAAAGCACCATGCGAGAAACCAAATACAGAACTCAAGGTTCTTTCTCAGATCCATTTAAAACTTTAAAATATGACAACTTGTATGTTTTACCTGCTTTGAATGTAAAATATGGTTTGAATGAAAATTCGAATCTTCGTTTTGCCACTGGAAAAACATATACAAGACCAGTTGTAATGGAATCTTATCCTATTGAATATATCAATGCTGATGGAACTTCGACAAAAGGAAATCCATTTTTAGAAAATAGCAACAACTACAATGTTGATTTAAAATACGAATTGTTCCCAACATCAAAAGAAGTTGTTGTATTAGGATTGTTTGGTAAAAAAATTGATCAGCCTATTGAAAGAACATTCATCTCTAATGCTGCGAATTCAACCATCACAACCTATTTAAATTCTGACAATGCCGTTTTATATGGAGCAGAAATTGAATTCATATTAGATTTTGCAAGAATTAACGAACGTTTATCTGATTTCTCTTTTGGGTTTAACACTTCTTTGATGCACACAAAAGTAGATGTGAAGCCAACCACTACTGATAGTGACGGTAATGTGACAACATCAATCGAAACTTTTAGAAGCAGAGAACTTCAAGGAGCTTCAAAATGGTTAATCAACTCCGATTTAAAATACCAATTTAATTTAAGGGAATCCTGGAACAACACGGTTTCATTAGTTTATTCTGTATTTGGAAAGAGAATTTATGCAGTGGGAACAGGAGGATTAGACCATATTTATGAACTACCGGTTCAACAATTAGATTTTATTTGGAGTAGCAAATTATCAGATCATTTCGATTTAAAATTTAGTGCTGATAATTTACTTGATCCTATTCGCAAATCTGAACAAGGAAATAATGGAACTTCTTCCATTGTAGAACAATCAAACATAACAAACAGTTATAAAAAAGGAAGAGGCTTCTCAATAAACTTAGGATACACTTTTTAACATAATGCTTAAAACCAAAAAGCTCTAATTTATTTAGAGCTTTTTTTATGCTTAAAACTCACATAACACACTTAACATTCTCTTCACATTTTGGTATTTTTTTAGTAACCGTATTGTAATATTCAGCTAACACCCTTTATGAAGTTATCCTATAATTTTGACAAAAATAAAAAACAATAAATAATACAATAAACTATGAAAACTAAATTTTTTGCTTTAGCACTTGCTACAGGGTTATTTCTAAATTCTTGCTCAAGTAGTGATGATCCAACTCCTGTTACACCACCGGCAACAGGCGAAATCACAGGTACAATAACCGCAAATAAAACTTTTGCATACGGAAATTACACTTTAAAAGGTATTGTTAAAGTTGCTTCAGGAGTAACAGTAACTTTCGAAGCAGGTTCTACAATTACTGCAAACAAAACTACTGGAGACAACGCATTAGTTGTTTTAAACGGTGGAAAATTAAACATTAGCGGTACTGCTGACAAACCAGTTGTATTTACAGAAGCATCTGCAACTCCAGGTTCTTGGGGAGGAATCATCATGTACGGTGATGCTCCAATCAAAGCAATTGGTGGTGTGACTACTTCAACTTCAGAAGATGGAAACGCTTTACCATACGGAGGAACAAATGCTACTCACAACGGAGGTTCATTAAATTATGCCAGAGTTGAATATGCTGGAGCAAAATTAGCTGATGGAACAAAAGAAAATAATGGATTTACATTTTATTCAGTAGGTTCAGGAACAACATTAGACCACTTAGTTTCTTACAAAGGTGCTGATGATGGATATGAATTTTTTGGAGGAACTGTAAGTATGACAAACGCTATTTCCTATGGGAACTACGATGATGCTTTTGACTGGCAAGATGGATGGCAAGGTCAAAACAACTCTAACTGGTATGCATACCAAACTGGTAAAGGGAATTTCGGAATGGAGATTGAATGTTCAAATAATAACAATGCATTCTGGCCAAAAATAACTAACATCACTTTAAAAAGAGAAGCAGGATGTGTACCAGAAGTTGCTGGTGATATTCAAGTTGATGCTTTCCAATTCAAAAAAGAAGGAAATGGAGATTATAGTAACATCATTATCTCAGGATACGGAAATTATACTGAAGGAACAACTGTTTACAATGGTGCAGCAGTAAAAATCCAAGATGCCACTACAAATACAAATCAAGTTAATGGATCAAAATTAAAATTAACTAATGTGACTATCTCTTCAACTACTCAAGTTGTACCTGTAGGAGCAACTTCTGCAATTGTAGTTAATTTCCCAGTTGGTAATTTTACACCAAGTACATCTGCAACAGGTGCTTCATTAACTGCTGGTACATGGGCAACAGTTGGTGGTACTAGCTTGATTAAATAGTTTAAAACTAAAAAAGAATAAAATATATTACCTAAACACCTCTTTTTCTGAGAGGTGTTTTTTTTTGTGGTACAATATTTGAAATATTTTTTATATATTTACATAACAAATATTTATCATGGTAAAAAACTACTTTTATATTACTATCTTATTGGTTTTTTTCTTTTCGATGAGCCTCTCCGCTCAAGAGAATAAGCAACAGCCAAGAACACAAGAAACTGCTTCGATAGAGGGACTGAGTTTGTACCCAAATCCCGTAAGCAATGGTAAGGTTTACATTTCTTCAAAAAACGACTTAGATAAAGAAATAATTATCTTCGATGTTTTAGGAAAAAAAGTGCTCCAAACAATGATTAGTTCACGAGAACTAAATGTCTCAAATCTTACTCCAGGTGTTTATATCATCAAAATAAATGAAAATGATGCATCTGCTACGAGAAAATTAATTGTGCGATAATAATTATCACTGACAAATTCAAAAGCTCCAATTCTGTTGGGGCTTTTTTTATAATAAAACGCGGCTGGTTTTTACCAAATTGAGTAAAGCGCTTGCAAAGACTTTGAGTGGTAAAGTGCCTACAAATTTTTTACTTACTTTTGTAAAAAAAAATTCTTGATTCCAACTACCGATATATTTGCCATTTCAAGCCAAAAGCAATTTGAAAAAACAGCCTTAAAAGTGTTTCGTTTTCAATACGAAAATAACTTAGTGTATCAAGAGTTTTGTAATTTTTTGAAAACAGATCCCCATAAAGTAAAATCATTACATCAAATTCCCTTTTTACCTATTCAATTTTTCAAGAGTCACCAAGTAGTTTCTAATACAAACGCGATTGAAGAAACATTTACGAGTAGCGGAACAACCGGAATGATTACCAGCAAACATTTAGTAACTGACGCTTCCATATATGAGGAAAGTTATCGCAAAGGATTTTCCCTGTTTTACGGAAACATCGAAGATTATGTCGTTTTGGCTTTACTTCCTTCTTATCTTGAAAGAGAAGGCTCTTCGTTAATCTATATGGTTGAGGATTTAATTCAATTATCTAATCATCCGGAAAGCGGTTTTTATCTGCATAATCATGACGAACTTACACAGAAGCTTATTGCTTTAGACCAAGCCGGTCAAAATGTCATTTTGATTGGTGTCACCTATGCTTTATTAGACTTAATCGAGAAACATCCTTTTCAACTGCAAAACACCATAATCATGGAAACGGGTGGAATGAAAGGCAAACGAAAAGAAATGATTCGGGAAGAACTGCACGAACAATTGTGTAAAGGCTTTGGCGTTTCAGCCATTCATTCTGAATACGGAATGACCGAATTACTGTCTCAAGCGTATTCTTTAGGAAATGGCGTATTTGAATGCCCTTCCTGGATGCAAATCCTCATTCGTGACACCGAAGACGCTTTGACGTACATCCAAGACGGAAAAACGGGTGGAATCAACGTAATCGATTTGGCTAATATCAATTCCTGTTCTTTTATCGCCACGCAAGATTTGGGCAAAAAAAATCCCAACAACTCTTTCGAGGTATTGGGACGTTTTGATAATTCTGATATTCGAGGTTGTAACCTTATGGTTCTTTAGGTTATTTGTTTAATCGTTAAAACAAAAGAACAGATAAACGAATTAACAATTAAACCACTCTAACCACAAAATAATTTTTCTTTCCACTTTGCAACAATACAAATTGATTATTGATTAAATCTTTGGCTGAAAGCACAAAATCTTCTTTTACTTTTTCTTTATTTACGGATATAGAATTTGCAGTCAAAGCGCGTCTTGCTTCGCCATTCGATTTCATAAAACCTGTTTTTTCATTCAAAACAGCAACGATATCAATTCCTGCTTCGATTTCATTTCTGGCAATGTCTGCTTGAGGAACACCATCAAAAACATCTAAGAAAGTCGCTTCATCCAATTGTTTCAAATCATCTGAAGTAGAATTCCCAAACAAAATATTCGATGCTTTAATCGCATTTTCTAAATCTTCCGCCGAATGCACCATTATTGTAGTCTCTTCTGCCAAACGTTTTTGTAATAAACGTAAATGCGGCGCTTCTCTATGTTTTTCGGTTAAAACCTCAATTGCTGAATTCGATAAGAAAGTAAAAATCTTAATATATTTTTCAGCATCGACATCAGAGGTATTTAACCAATATTGGTAAAATTTATAAGGCGAAGTTCTTGCTGAATCTAACCAAATATTTCCACCTTCTGATTTTCCAAATTTTGTTCCATCTGCTTTTGTAATCAACGGACAAGTCAATGCATATGCTTTCCCACTTGCTATTCTACGAACTAATTCCGTTCCTGTGGTGATGTTTCCCCACTGATCACTTCCACCCATTTGTAGTGTACAATTTTTATTTTTGTACAAATGCAAAAAGTCATATCCTTGAACCAATTGATACGTAAACTCCGTAAATGACATTCCTTCGGCAGCTTCAGAAGACAAACGTTTCTTTACCGAATCTTTCGACATCATATAATTTACCGTAATGTGCTTTCCAATATCCCGAATGAAATCAAGAAACGAAAAGTTCTTCATCCAGTCGTAATTATTCACTAACTCCGCTGCATTAGCCGTATTAGAAGTAAAATCTAAAAAACGAGCCAATTGACCTTTTATAGCTTCTTGATTGTGACGCAATGTCGCTTCGTCAAGTAAATTTCTTTCATTCGATTTTCCTGATGGATCGCCTATCATTCCAGTTGCACCGCCCACTAATGCTAATGGTTTGTGTCCGGATAGTTGAAAATGCTTCAATAACATCACGCCTACTAAATGTCCAATATGCAATGAATCGGCAGTTGGATCAATCCCCACATACGCCACACGCATTTGTTCCATCAAATGTTCTTCTGTACCGGGCATAACATCGTGGAGCATTCCTCTCCAAGTCACTTCTTCAATAAAATTCTTCATCTTTTTAATCAATTTGCACAAAGATAGTTTTAATTGCATAATTTGAAAATCTATCGTTATAAAATCGAACAATCTATTATCTTTACCAAATGATTTTAGTCACAGGAGGAACAGGTTTAGTAGGCGCACATGTATTGCTTCATTTAATTGAAAGCGGAGAAAATGTCCGTGCTATTTATCGCGATACGAAAAGCATAGAAAAGACTAAAAATCTATTTAATTTATACAAAAAGCCTGGTTTATTTGCTACTATCGAATGGATTCAAGCTGATATTATTGACATTCCTGCGTTAGAAAAAGCTTTTGACGGAATTGATTACGTTTATCATTGCGCCGCTTTGATTTCTTTTGATCCAAAAGACGAAGATTTAGTTCGGAAAACCAACATTGAAGGAACCGCAAATATTGTCAATTTTTGTATTGCCAATACAATAAAAAAACTGTGTTTTGTGAGTTCAATTGCTGCCCTTGGCGATATTGCCCCACATGAAAATTACATCACAGAGGAAACCGAATGGAATCCCGAAAAGCCGCACAGCGATTATGCCATTTCTAAATATGGCGCCGAAATGGAAATATGGCGTGGACAACAAGAAGGATTGAACGTAATAATTGTAAATCCAGGCGTTATTATTGGTCCTGGTTTTTGGGAACAAGGAAGCGGACAACTTTTTATGAAAGTAAAAAAAGGATTATCATTTTACACCTTGGGAAGCACTGGATTTGTTGCCGTGACTGATGTAGTGCGAATCGCAACCCAGTTAATGAAAAGCGAAATTCGTAACGAACGTTTTACCCTAATTGCTCAAAATATGGTTTTTCGAGATGTATTAAATACTATTGCCGATGCGCTTAAAGTAAAAAAACCTACAATTCATGCAAAACCTTTCCTGATCGAGTTTGGCTGGAGAATGGACTGGCTTATGTCAACTATTTTTCAACAAAAAAGGGAATTAACCGAAGCTACAGCAAAGGCATCTTATTCTAGAAAAGAATACTCTAATGAAAAAATAAAAACGTTCTTAAAAACGGATTTTCTAGACATTCATCAATACATTAAAGAAATTTCAGCCTTGTAACTAAAGCCTTTTTCTTTGGTTGATTTCCAATGAATCTATCATTTTACTGGTTGGTGAAACTGACTTTTCAACTGGTTTTTTCTTCTTATTCTTCTTCGCTTCGGCCTTAATCAAAGCGGCTATTGCTGTTTTATTTTTAGTTAACCTGTCGTTTACTTGATCAATAATATTTGCATATTCTTCATAATTAGAAGCATAATACGTATTGCTTTTAGCAAATTGCAGACTGTCAACCTTGTACTTTTTATAAATATATTTTTTAGGATTTATTTTAAATGTATCCAAAGAGGTCGGATTTTGATATTTAATACCTTCCAAAAGCGATAAATCATACATAATATTAACCATTTCGTCTTTTTCTATAAGACGATTTGGTTTCTTTACGGTCTCATCCTTACAGCTTACAAGTACTAAAAAAATCGCTAAAAGTGATATTATTTTCTTCATATTCTGCCTTTTTATCTATCAAATAACAATCGTTTACCCGCACGAATTTCTTTTACTTTAAAAGCCGTATACACTAATTGTCCGTTTACAAAAGTATGTGTTATTCTGGATTTAAAAGTAAATCCTTCAAATGGTGACCATCCACATTTAGAAAGAATATTTTCTTTTTTAACACTCCATGGCAAACCTGAGTTTATAATCACCAAATCCGCATAATAGCCTTCTTTTATAAAACCACGCTTTTCTATTTTGAAAATCTTGGCCGGATTATGGCACATTTTTTCGACAATTTTTTCAATGCTGATTTTACCTTGATGATATGCTTCAAACATTGCTACAACAGCATGTTGCACTAATGGACCACCAGAAGGAGCTTTTAGATACGGTAGTTTCTTTTCTTCCAGTGTATGTGGTGCGTGATCGGTGGCAATCACATCAATTCTGTCATCAAGTAACGCTTCCCATAATACTTTTCGGTCATTAGCAGTTTTTACTGCAGGATTCCATTTTATTAAATTGCCTTTGGTTGCATAATCATCATTGGTAAACCATAAATGATGAATACAAACTTCGGCAGTAATTTTCTTGTCTTCCAATGGAATTTTATTGGTAAACAAATCCATTTCTTTTGCTGTAGAAAGATGGAAAATATGCAAACGCGCACCTGTTTTTTTAGCAAGAGCAATCGCTTTTGAAGAAGATATATAACATGCTTCTTCACTTCTAATTAGATGATGAACCGTTACAGGAACATCTTCTCCAAACTCTTCTTTGTATTTTTCTAAATTATTTTTGATAGTCGTTTCATCCTCACAATGAACCGCAATAAGCATAGGCGTACTAGAGAATATTTTTTCTAAAGTAGCTTCATTATCCACCAACATATTTCCAGTTGAAGATCCTAAAAATATTTTTATTCCCGCAACATTCTTCGGATTTGTTTTTAGAACTTCTTCTAAATTATCGTTTGTTGCACCCATCATAAAAGAATAATTGGCATAGGATTTCTCTGCAGCAATTTGATATTTTTCTTCTAAAATTTCTTGAGTTACCGCATTAGGAACCGTATTGGGCTGCTCTATATAAGAAGTAATTCCACCGGCAATCGCAGCTTTAGATTCTGATTCTATATCGCCTTTGTACGTAAGACCCGGCTCCCTAAAATGAACCTGATCGTCTATAGCACCCGGAATTAGGTAATTCCCTTCGGCATCGATGATTTTACATTGAGAAGATTTTGCGCTAATGCTTTCTGCAATTTCAACAATTAAGTCATCTTCAATTAATACATCACCTTCAAAAATCGTTCCTTCATTTACTATTTTGGCATTCTTAATTAAAATCCTGTTCATCGTATCTTCTTCTTATAATGTGTTGACTAATTTTTTTAATCTAAGTGAAATAACCCCAAAAACTGCTTCAACAATTATAGAGTTACTCATTTTGGATTGTCCTTTTGTTCTATCCGTAAAAATGATGGGAACCTCAACAATTTGGAATTTCTTACAGTAGGTCCTGTATTTCATTTCAATTTGAAAGGCATATCCAACAAATTTTATCTTATTTAAATTGATACTTTCCAGCACTTGTCTTTTGTAACAAACAAAACCTGCCGTGGCATCATGAATTTTCATTCCGGTTATTAACTTAACGTAAACGGATGCAAAATATGACATTAACACACGACTTAAAGGCCAGTTAACCACATTTACACCGGTTACATATCGGGAACCAATTGCTAAATCGGCATCTCCTAAATGACAAGCATCATACAATTTTTCTAAATCATTTGGGTTGTGCGAAAAATCAGCATCCATTTCGAAAATAAAATCATATTTACGTTCCAAAGCCCATTTAAAACCATGTACGTAAGCGGTTCCTAACCCCGATTTTTTAGCTCTTTTTTCTAAAAACAATTTGTTTTCAAATTCAGACTGAAGCATAACTACTTTATCCGCAGTACCATCAGGCGAATTATCATCAATAATAAGAACATGAAAAGGCTTGTGTTGAGAAAGCACTGTTCTGATAATGCTTTCGATATTTTCAATTTCGTTATAGGTAGGAATTATAACAATACAATCGTTCATATTTTGAGTAATTTCAACGCAAAAGTAAACTTTTTATGCCATTTGATTCATAATAAATTTATAATAAAAAAGAATGATGTAAAAAATTAGTAATTTTGTATCGCTATGATTGAACATGTACTTCATCCAAGAATAACCGAAAATAAAGACTGGGCTACGCTTTTATTTGTGTTGTCTTTTGCTATTATTGCTATTACCAAATCCGTTTTTGAAAATCGTTTTGGTGATTTTGCAAATTTAATTTTTTCAAATAAATACACCAAAATATACAGAGACAGCAGTCACCTTAAAAGTGGCTTTACCGTTTCCTTGTTTTTTGTTCAGGTTATTTCCTTTGCATTTTTTATTCAACTGGCTTTGAGTCATTTTGGCTATGCTTCAAAAACAGATTGGATTCTATATATTCAAATAATTACTTTCCTTATATTTTTTGTTTTATCAAAATATTTAATAGAAAAAATTATTGGCACAGCATTCAATATAGAGGAATTTGTGGAACAATTTAACCTTCAAAAAGTAACTTACAGGACCTATATTGGATTATTTATACTTCCAATCAATATCATTTTGTTCTATTACGACACAATAACAAGAAATATTCCATTATTTATTATTTCTATAATATTGATAATAAACATAATAACATATTTAATTTCAATAAAAAACTATCAAAATTTAATATTCGGTAAGTTGTTTTATTTTATTTTATATCTTTGCGCACTTGAAATAGCCCCCTATTATTTTATGTATTATTGGTTTACAAAAGGGAGCGCGTAGAAAATGTTAAAATATGAAAGTGAAAACAATTTTGGTGTCACAGCCCGAACCTAAAGTGGAAAATTCCCCTTACTTTGAGCTTCAACAAAAGCATAAAGTTAAAATTGATTTCAGACCTTTTATTCATGTAGAAGGCGTTAATGCAAAAGAGATTAGACTTCAAAAAATTGATCTTAATCATTACACGGCAATTATTTTAACAAGCAAGAATGCTGTTGATCATTTCTTCAGAGTTGCTGACGAAATGCGTTTTAAAGTTCCTGAAGGATTAAAATATTTCTGCCAATCAGAAGCCATTGCTTTTTACCTGCAAAAATATGTAGTGTATCGAAAACGTAAAATTTACGTAGGTCCTAAAGATTTTGCCGATTTATCTCCGCTGATAAAAAAATACAAGGACGAAAAATTCTTATTACCTGCTTCAGACCAATTGAATGCCGATGCGCCAATAACGCTAAATGCATTGAAAGTTGACTGGACTCCAGCCGTTTTTTACAAAACAGTAATGAGTGACTTATCTGATTTGGCCGATGTATATTATGATGTTTTGGCTTTCTTTAGCCCAACCGGAATAAAGTCATTATTTATGAACTTCCCAGACTTTGAGCAAAACAATACCAGAATTGCAGTTTTTGGAAGCACAACTCAAAAAGAAGCTTTAGAGCATGGATTACGTATAGACATTATGGCTCCAACTCCTGGAACACCTTCTATGACAATGGCTTTAGAAAAATACATTGCAGAAGCAAATAAAGGAAAATAGAAAAATTACTTTTCGAGATAAAATTACAAAAAGCCACGATCACAATCGTGGCTTTTTTAATGCCCCGATTTTTAATTAAAATCCTCAACTTCTGTTTATTTACTGTTTTTTACTTAAATTTGATTCTCAATTCAAACTAAATTCCATTTTTTAGTTTAAGACAACAACTTATGAAAATCAACTCCCTGATAGTAGAAATAGACGGTATCGATAAAGAAATTTTACGCGACCTGATGGAAGATGCCCGGAAACCAATTCTTCAAATCGCCAATAAAATAGGGATTTCTGGAGCCGCTATTCATCAACGGTTGCGAAAACTGGAGCAATCCGGCGTGATTTCGGGTTCTAAGTTTACTGTAAATCATAAGATTTTAGGTTATAATACGATGGCGTTTGTTGGAATTTATTTAGATAAAGCCGCTCGAAACCCGGAAGCTGTGAGGGATTTAAAGAAAATTCCCGAAGTATTGGAATGTCATTATACCACAGGAAACTGGTCGATTTTGATAAAAATTATTTGTCGGGATAACGAACATTTAATGCACCTACTCAACACAAAAATTCAGGCTATTGAAGGTGTTTCCAGAACAGAAACCTTTATTTCCTTAGACCAACAAATTGACAGACAGATTCAGCTTTAGTTTTTTTGGTTTAATCGGTTAATCGTCAATTTGGTTATTTGACAAAAAAAATCCGTCTCGTTTAAAAAACAAGACGGATTACTATATTTTAAAGGATTTAATCTCTTCTACTGCCGCCCATATAAATCGAAATGTAATACAACAATGTTGCAATTGATCCCAAAGCAGCTACTACATAGGTTCTTGCAGCCCATTTTAGAGAATCTTTCGCTCCTGCCTGTTCTTGCTGCGTCAACATTCTTTTGTTTTCTAACCAAGCCAAGGCGCGATGACTCGCATCATATTCTACCGGTAAAGTAACAATAGAAAACAAGGTTGTTGCTGCAAAAATTACGATTCCAATCAATAATAACGACGGAAAAGTTTTAATCATCAAGATTCCCGCAAGTAAAATCCATTGCATATAGGTTGATGCCACATTAACCACCGGCACTAATTTAGATCGCATAGTCAACCACTGGTATCCCACAGCGTGTTGTACGGCGTGTCCGCATTCATGTGCTGCAACAGCAGCTGCAGCCGCATTTCGTTGGTTATAAACCGCCTCGCTTAGATTCACCGTTTTATCAACTGGACTGTAATGATCCGTTAACTGTCCCGCAACCGAGATTACTCGCACGTCACGAATTCCGTTATCGGCAAGCATTTTTTCGGCAATCTCAGCGCCAGACATTCCGTTTTGTAATTGTAATTTAGAATAATGTTCAAATTTGCTTTTTAGTCTTGAACTAACTAACCAGCTAAACAACATAATTGCTCCAGCAAGAATCAAATAACCCATTCCCATATTTTTGTTTGTTTTTTTAATGTTTAAAATAAAACATCAAATTTTGAACCATTTTTTTACAATGTCAATTTGGCATTCATGAAATGGAACACGGATAACACAGATTAAACGGATTTACACGGATTTGCTTAAATTTTAAAAAAAATCCAAATTCTAATAAATAGAATTTAAATTTCAATATGTTCATGGTGATGATCATATCGTAGAGACGCACTGCGGTGCTTCTCTACAATGGACATTACCCAACCAAATTAATGATTTTTCCCGGAACAATAATCACCTTGTTTGGTGTTCTTCCTTCTAATTGTTTGATGGTTCTTTCGTCTTTCATTACAATTTCCTCGATTTGCTCTTTGGTTAAATCCAAAGGTAAAACCATAGTGAAACGCATTTTTCCGTTGAAAGAAACCGGATATTCCTTGCTACTTTCTATCAGATGTTGCGCGTCAAATATTGGGAAATCAACAGTGGCAATCGAACCCGAATTTCCTAATAATGACCATAATTCCTCGGCGATGTGTGGCGCATAAGGTGAAATCAAGATCGCTAATGATTCCAAGATTGCACGAGAATGACAGTTTTGAGTTGACAATTCATTCACACAAATCATAAACTGTGAAACTGACGTATTGAAAGAGAAACTCTCAATATCCTCCGCCACTTTTTTGATGGTTTTGTGTAATGATTTTAAGTTTTCTTTGGTTGGCTCGTCATTGGTAACAATTAAACCATTATCATCAAAATACAAACGACACAATTTTTTCAAGAATCCAAAAACTCCCGAAATTCCTGCTGTATTCCAAGGTTTGGCTTGTTCCAATGGTCCTAAGAACATTTCATACAAACGCAACGTATCCGCACCGTATTCATTACAAATATCATCTGGCGTTACCACATTGTATTTGGATTTCGACATTTTTTCGATTTCACGACCGACGATGAACTTTCCGTTCTCTTCGGTAATAAATTCTGCATTTACAGATTCTTCTCTCCATTTCTTGAAAGCTTCAGTATCTAACTCGTTTGATGCATTTACGAAAGAAACATCAGTATGAAGTTTTGATATATTAGGTCCTCCACCATTAAACCCTTCATATTTTAAAAAATAATTTCCAAAGTCTAAAAGAATATTCTTTTCCTTATTTTCAGAAATAAATACTTTATTCTTCGACTTAAACCTATGCACTATACCTTCATCAAAATCTCGAGTTTTTTCATGCGTAAATTGTATTCCTTCATAAACAAAGCCATTTTCAACTAATTCTGTCAATGGTTTTTTTGTTTGTATCTGAATACTATCAAGTCTATAAACAAACGCACTCATCCCCAAAATCATTCCCTGATTAATCAATTTTTTGAAGGGCTCTTCAGTAGGTGCAAAACCTTTGTCTTTTAGGAATTTGTTCCAAAAACGGGAATACAATAAATGTCCGGTTGCGTGTTCGCTTCCGCCAATGTATAAATCTACGCTTTCCCAGTATGCCAATGCTTCCTTGCTTGCAAATTCGTTTTCATTATGCGCATCCATATAACGCATCCAATACCACGAACTTCCCGCCCAACCCGGCATTGTGTTTAGTTCCAAAGGAAATACAGTCACATTATCTACTAACTGAGTACTAACCACTGAACACTGAACACTGTCCCAAGCCCAAACCGTAGCATTTCCTAAAGGAGGTTGTCCGTCTTCGGTTGGCAAGTATTTCTCCACTTCCGGCAAGATGATCGGCAAATGTTGCGCATCAATCATTTGCGGCAAGCCATTCACATAATATACCGGAAACGGTTCTCCCCAATAACGCTGGCGAGAGAAAACAGCATCACGCAAGCGATAATTCGTTTTTCCTTTTCCTTGGTTTAATTTTTCTAATTCCTCGATAACTTTTTTGGTCGCCTCTTTGTAATTCAATCCGTTTAGGAAATCAGAATTAGCGATAATTAAATTGTCTTTCGAACCGTAAGCTGCTTCAGAAATATCCACATTTGCAAAAATGTTTTTGATTTCCTGCATGCCTTGTTGCCCTTTGAAGAAATTAGCAAAAGCATAATCTCTTTCGTCACCACAAGGAACCGCCATAACAGCGCCTGTTCCGTAACCCGCCAAAACATAATCCCCAATCCAAACCGGAATTGGCTCTTTTGTGAAAGGATGTTCCGCATACGCTCCCGTAAACACACCCGAAATAGTTTTTACATCGGCCATACGTTCTCTTTCGGAACGTTTGGATGAGGCTAAAATATAATCGTTTACTTTATCTAAATATTCAGGAGTTGTTATTTCTTGAACCAAAGGATGTTCTGGTGCCAGTGTCATAAACGTAACTCCGAAGATGGTGTCAGGACGAGTTGTGAAAATCCCCACCCCAACCCTCCCCGAAGGGGAGGGAGACGGCACGTTTACTGTGTCAATAAGACTTTCATTTAATTGATGTCCATTATTACCTTTACTATCCCCAAAGTTATCGACTCTGGTTCCTCCCCCTTCGGGGGAGGTTAGGAGGGGAAACGTTACCATCGCTCCAACGGATTTTCCAATCCAGTTTCTTTGACTTTCTTTGATGCTTTCGCTCCAATCAATATCATTTAATCCTTGCAACAAACGTTCCGCATAAGCAGAAATTCGCATGCTCCATTGAGTCATTTTCTTGCGAACCACTGCAAAACCGCCACGTTCTGAAACACCATTTACGATTTCATCATTCGCCAAAACGGTTCCTAATCCCGGACACCAGTTCACTTCAGTCTCGGCTAAATAAGTCAATCTGTATTGCAGCAAAATTCTCTCCTGCTGTTCTTTTGCGAAAGCGTTCCATTCATTTGCTGAAAAGCTTTCAATATTATCATCGCAAACTGCATTGACGTTCGTATTTCCTTCTGTTGAAAAAATGGAAACTAAAGTCGAAATGTCTTCTGCTTTATCGCTGTTTTTATTGTACCAAGAATTGAATAATTGGATGAAAATCCATTGGGTATGTTTGTAATAATCGGGATTTGAAGTGCGCACTTCTCTGCTCCAATCGAAGGAGAACCCAATTTTGTCCAATTGCTTTCTGTATCCGGCAATTTTATTTCCTTCCTTATCAGTTCCTCCGTCAATATTTACCGAAGTAGTATCTTCCGGACGTTGACCCGTTTGAATAGCATATTGTTCCGCAGGCAATCCAAAACTGTCGTAACCCATTGGGTGCAACACATTAAAACCTTGATGTCTTTTGTATCTTGAATACACATCAGAGGCAATATATCCCAGCGGATGTCCTACGTGTAATCCCGCTCCAGATGGATAAGGAAACATATCAAGTACGTAATATTTAGGTTTTGTTGAATTGTTTTCGGCTTTAAACGTTGCGCTGTCTAACCAATATTTTTGCCATTTGGCCTCTATTTCGTTCGGATTGTATTTCATTCCTATTTCTTAATTGTTTTTTTAATGGAGTTATGCTATCGCCTACTCAAGTCATTTTTATAAAAAGTTGTAAAGTGAGCCACAAAGACTTTTTCACGATGACTATTTTAGGTGCCAAATTTACGTTTATTGTACATTGTACCAAAGCTATTTCTTTGACAAAGAAGGAAAATAAATAAATAATTCAATCTTGACTACGTAAAAATACTTATATTTGTGTTTGAAAAAATATTTTTCTTATCTATTTTGTTTTTCATTATGTTTTTAAAAACACAATGATCAAGTAATAAAAACTAAAACCAGAAGCAATGAAAATAAATAAACTACTTTTTTTAACGGCCTTAGTTCTTTTACTATTTACATTCAATAGTATCAGAGCGCAACAAAAAATTACCGTTGTTGCGGCTTCTGACCTAAAATTCGCATTAGATTCTATTATAAATGTATATCAACAACGAAACCCTGATAAAGAAGTACAAGTTACCTACGGTTCATCGGGCAAATTTTTTGAACAAATACAAAACGGAGCTCCCTTTGATGTTTTTTTCTCCGCTGATAAAAGTTATCCACAAAAATTAAAAGAAAAAGGATTTACTAGCTCTGATGTAAAAATTTACGGCATTGGTAAAATTGTAATCTGGAGTAAAAAAATTGATCCGAATACATTCAAAATAAACAGTTTGTCACTTCCTCAATTAAATAAAATCGCAATTGCCAACCCCGACCATGCTCCTTATGGCGAAAAGGCTGTAGAAAGCATGAAGTACTATAAAGTGTATGAAAAAGTTAAAAACAAATTAGTTTTCGGCGAAAATATTGCGCAAACCGCTCAATTTGTACAGTTAGGCACTGCTGATATTGGCATTATAGCTTTATCTTTAGCTTTATCTCCCAACATGAAAAAAGAAGGAGGCAAATATTACATTATTCCCGAGAAAAGCCACAAACCTTTAGAACAAGGGTATGTAATTTTAAAAAAGGCTGCTAGCAATTCAAGCGCAGTAAAATTCTATAATTTTATGGCGACACCAACGGCTATAGCAATTTTAACACACTTCGGATTTACACAAAAAAAGAAATGAACACACTAAACGGAACCATCACAACCATTCAGTCGCACGAAGGGATATCATTAGTTAAAGTAAAATCGGGCAATACCATTTTTACTTCAATTGTACTTGACTCGCCGGAAACAGTCAGTTATCTGAAAACAGACTATCCAGTAAAAATTCTTTTTAAAGAAACGGAAGTCATTATTGCTAAAGATTTCAATCCGAATATCAGCATCCAAAATCGGATACTTTGTAGCATTCAATCCATAAAAAAAGGGGTTATACTCAGTCAGATCAATTTAGTATCAGATAAAGTAAGTATAAAATCCATCATAACCAGTAATGCCTGCAACCAACTCGAATTAAAAGAAAATGATACCGTAATAGCATTAATAAAAACAAACGAAGTAAGCTTATCTCCCAATGATTGATTTAGAACCATTATGGCTAACGGCAAAATTGGCATTGATTACCACTATCATTTTATTAACGGTATCCATTCCTCTTTGCTATTGGTTAGCCTACAGCAAATTTAAATTTAAAGCAGCTGTAGAAGCTATTGTTAGCCTGCCTCTGGTTTTGCCCCCTTCAGTTTTGGGATTTTATTTATTGTTAGCATTTAGTCCGAAAAATACATTTGGAAAATTTTTAGATCAGTATTTTGATGCACACTTAGTTTTTACCTTTGAAGGATTAATTATCGCATCGGTACTTTATAGCTTGCCTTTTATGGTTCATCCTATCCAATCGGGATTGAAAAATCTGCCTATTTCCTTAAAAGAAGCAGCTTTTACCTTAGGGAAATCTAAATTTACCACTCTTACAAAAATTTTACTACCCAACATTAAATCATCCATTTTAACTGGAATAGTGTTAACCTTTGCACACACGGTTGGCGAATTCGGAGTGGTTTTAATGATTGGTGGTAGTATTCCTGGAGAAACAAAAGTAATGTCTATTGCTATTTATGATGAAGTACAATCTATGAACTACTATACTGCCAACGTATATGCAGCAATACTTTTTAGCTTCACCTTTTTAATACTTTTAGGAGTTTACCTCCTCAATAATTCGTTTAGTAAAACCAATCCCTTAAATGATTAATTTTTATACACATAAAATGCTGCAAACGGCTGATGGCAAATTGCCTTTGGATGTTTCTTTTACAGTTGAAAAAGGGCAGTTTCTATCCATTTACGGAAATTCAGGAGCCGGAAAAACGACCATCCTCAGAATATTGGCAGGACTTACCGAGGCTGAGAAAGTAGACATTGAAGTAGAAAATGAAGTTTGGGATAATTCTCAAAAAAAATACCATCTGCCCGTTCAAAAACGTTCCATTGGTTTTGTTTTTCAAGATTTTGCATTATTCCCAAACTTAACCGTAAAGGAAAATTTAGAGTTTGCTTTGCAAAAAAACGATACTCCCCATATTGTAGCCGAATTAATAGAACTTATGGAATTACAATCCTTACAAAACAGCAAACCGCAAAATTTATCTGGTGGACAAAAACAGCGCGTGGCACTAGCAAGGGCAATTGTCCGGAAACCAAAAATTCTTTTATTAGACGAACCACTCTCTGCTTTGGATGATGAAATGCGATTTAAACTTCAGGATTATATTATCAAAATACACCAGCACTATCAATTGACAACGCTGATGATCAGTCATACTATTGCTGAAATATTCAAACTCTCAGATAAGGTTATCATTCTTGACAAAGGAAAAATAGTAAAAGAAGGAACACCAAGCAGTGTGTTTTCTGAAGAAAAAATAAGCAGTAAATTCAAATTAACAGGAGAAATAATTAGCATCAGCAAAAGCGACATCGTTTATGTGGTTCAGGTACTTTCAGGAAATAATATTGTAAAAGTAATCGCGACCGAAGACGAAATAAAAGACTTTAGAATAGGCCAAAAGGTATTAGTGGCTTCAAAAGCATTTAATCCTATAATTCAGGTTATTTCATAAACTCAAGTCTCTAAATATTTAGAACACTGAGTACTAAATACTTATGCCACAAAAGAACTAAGCCGATGAATTAAAGGATTATTATGTTTGATATATTTTACAAAATTAGTTGCGTTCTACGTAAAAATACTTATATTTTCAAAATCATATCTAAGTATTTAAATTTATCAAATCTTACAGAATTTTATTTATAGGCAGTTAGTTGCTTTTCACTATATTTTTTAAAACATACTGATGGAAGAAAATAAAAAATACACCATAGCGGTCAGAATCTGGATTGAAGAAGCTGATGGTCCCTTTTTAGGCATTGGTAAGATATGGTTGCTGGAGAATATCGCAAAAACGGGTTCGATCACTAATGCAGCCAAAGAAATGAAAATGGCGTATCGACAAGCGTGGCAATTAGTTGAAGAAATGAACAAACGTGCCGAAAAACCACTGGTCGAAAAATTACTTGGCGGCAAAGGTGGTGGTGGTGCCAGATTGACCGAAGCCGGAGAAAGAGCCATTCAGACCTTCTATGAATTAGAAAAGAAAATTCAAGATTTTGCCAGAAAAGAAACGTTGAATTTGAAATTTTAAAAAATTTGAACAGCAGTATTCCTTTTAAAACATACTGAAAAAAAACCACCCTTTATGAAATCAAAATTATATCTGATTCTAGTATTACTAAGCTTAAAAAGCTTGGCACAGTCCCAAAAGGAAAATTCAAAAACAAGCCAAGACAGCATCAAAAAAGAAATACTTAAAGAAGTAGTCGTCACCGCTTCCCGTACCCAAGAAACGTTTTTACGCTCGCCTATAAGTATTGAACAATTAAAATCGGCTGATGCAAAAAACATGGGTTCCCCATCCTGTTTTGATGCACTTGAAAACTTAAAAGAAGTTCAAATTATTACACCAAGTTTAGGTTTTAAAGTCATAAACACGAGAGGATTTGCTAACACAACCAATGTTCGTTTTGCCCAATTAGTAGACGACATAGACAACCAAGCACCACATCTGGGTGCGCCCATTGCAAATGCACTTGGAGCAAACGACCTTGACATCGATAAAATTGAAGTCATTCCCGGAGCAGCTTCTGCACTATACGGAATGAATGCCATCAATGGATTAGCAAATATTCAAACCAAAAATCCATTTGAATATGAAGGATTGAGCATTCAGCAATTAACTGGTGTGAATCATGTTGGGCATATAGACCGTTTCTCCCCACAGCTTTATAACCAGACTAATTTACGTTATGCTAAAGCAATTAATTCTAGAATAGCTTTCAAAATAAACGGTTCCACAACCGCAGGAACGGATTGGATTGCAGACAACAGAACCGATTTGGCTCCAAACATTAATGCTTCAACTAATTTATACGGTGCTGACAATCCTGCTTTTGACGAAGTAAATGGCTATGGAAACGAATCGGCAAACCGAAGAACATTAACGCTGAACGGTAAAAAATATGTAGTTTCCAGAACGGGTTACAGAGAAACCGACATTGCAGATTACAACATCCAAAACTATAAAGGCGATGTTGGGTTGTATTTCCGTCCAAAAAAAGATCAGGAATTGGCCATAACTTATAAAGGTGCTTTAATTAATACGGTCTACCAACGTTCGAATCGGTTTAGACTAGAAGATTACACCTTAAATCAATATAGCATTGATTATCATACCAATATTTTTCAGATACGAACCTATTTAACCCAAGAAAACACGGGAAAATCATACAACATGCGTTCCCTTGCCGAAAACATGGATCGGGCTTTTAAATCGGACGATCAATGGTTTGCCAATTATACTACAGCCTATAACAATGCGGTTACTAATGGGACTACCGTTGCAGATGCCCATAGAATGGCTAGAGCAACATCCGATCAAGGAAGATTTATTCCCGGCACTGACGCTTATAATCAAAAGAAAGCAGCGCTAGTGAATACCAACAATTGGGATTTTGGCGCTGCTTTGCGCGTAAAATCTTCTTTAGTGCATGCGGAAGGTTTGTTTAATTGGGATAAAGCTTTTGCTGACTTTTTCAAAAAAATCGACACACAACTCTTAAGTGGTTTTGATTATAGAACGTACATCATTGTTCCCGATGGAAATTACTTTATAAATCCAGTTGATGACAGCAAAAACCTAACCTATGGAAAAACAGGGGGATTTACCCAGTTAAGCAAGGATTTATTTGACAAAAAATTACGCCTGAGTGCAACCCTTCGCGCAGACAAAGCAGACTTTTTCGATTTGAAATTTACCCCTCGATTTACGGCTGTGTTTTCTCCAAAAGAGGAAATTAACTTTAGAGCTTCTTACCAAAGCGGTTATCGATTCCCGAGTATTTTCGAAGGATTTTCTAACGTTAACAGCGGCGGTGTAAAACGCGTTGGCGGATTACGCATCATGTCTGACGGGATTTTCGAAAATTCGTACACAAAAGCATCCATAGACAAATTTCAGGCACAGGTAACCAGCGACATCAATACCCTGGGACTCACACAGGCAGCGGCAATTGATAAAAACAAGGGCATTATCCAGAAAAACCCGTATACCTATTTACGACCTGAATTTGTACGTTCTTTCGAATTTGGATTTAGAGGAGTTACCCTAAATAAGAGTTTGTTTATCGACACCGATTTTTATTACAACTCGTATGCCAATTTTATCGCACAAGTGGAAGCAAGTATTCCTAACACTGCAGATATCCCAACAGCCCTCTATTCTAAAAATACGCAAAGTCGCTACCGTTTGTGGACCAATTCTAAAAGTAAAATCTACAATTATGGTGGCAGCTTAGGATTGAAATACAAATACAACAATGTGTTTTCATTTTTAGGTAATGTAACCTACACAAAATTAGACCGAACGGATGACAAAGATGGACTGGAAGATGGTTTCAATACGCCTAAATTTATCGTGAATGGAACAGTCATAACAGAAAATTTATGGAAAAACCTTGGAGCAAGCATAACCTATCGCTATCAAAATAAATATGATTATGTTTCTTTCCTTGTTAGTGGCGAAGTACCTGCCTATTGGTCCATGGATGCCCAAGTAAATTATAATTTTAAAAAACCAGGCGTAACTGCTAAACTGGGAGGAACAAATTTTCTTAACAAAACGTATTATTCTATGTTGGGCGGACCATCAATTGGTGGATTGTATTATTTATCATTGACTTGGGATGTTGGTAAAATCTAAAAAAAGAGTCTTTAAAAGATTGGTTTGCTTTTGAAATTTACGTTTATTGTACGAAAGTTAAAACTTTGAGCGTTATTAACTTTAAATAAAGAAATTCTTTATTATTTTTACCCCATAATTACAATAAACTATGACTTCTAACTTTGATAAATTTCAAAAACGCAGATTAATTTCCTCTTATTTTTCGGTTGTACTAAGTGTATTCTTGGTGTTATTCCTATTAGGAATGTTAGGATTTTTCATTATAAATTCTAAAAAACTGGCCGACGACTTCAAAGAAAAAATTGCCATGACGGTGTTTTTCAAAAACGATGCAAATGACAGTATCTTGAAAGCTTTTGGAACCGAATTAAAAACAGCTCCTTTTGCAAAATCATACGTTTATGTCACTAAAGAAGCTGCAGCTAAACAACATACTGATATCATAGGGGAAGATTTCATGGAATTTCTAGGTGAAAATCCGTTGCAAAACTCTTACGACATTCACTTAAAAGCAGATTATGTAATCAAAGACAGTATTGCAAAAATCGAAACTCGCTTACGCAAAAATGCCATGATTTCGGATATTGTTTATGACAAACAATTAGTGAATCTGGTAAACGACAATATCAAAAAAGTCAGCATGTGGATTTTAATAATCAGCGGATTTTTCACCGTTATCGCCGTTTTATTAATCAACAGCTCTTTACGTTTGTCGATACATTCGAATCGATTTATCATCAAAACCATGCAAATGGTTGGCGCTACAAAAGCCTTTATCAGAAAACCATTTGTGATGCGAAGCATAAAACTGGGGATGATTGGTGCAGGTTTGGCCATTTTAGCGTTGATTGGCGTTTTGGTTTACGTTCAAACTAATTTTCCTGACCTTGGCATTCTTGACGACAAATTACTGGTTGGATTAGTTTTATTAGGGGTTTTAGGTATTGGTATTTTGATTACTTGGTTAAGCACTTATTTTGCAACACAACGCTTTTTGAACTTAAGGACAGACGACCTTTATTAATTTTAGATTGCAGATTAACGATTTTTGATTTCAGAATTTAAAAAAACAGCATGAAAGATAACGACCAAAAACAAGAATTTCTTTTTGACAAAATAAATTATAAAATTCTATTAATTGGGATTGGAGTAATTGCTTTGGGATTTATTCTAATGTCAGGTGGCGGAAGTAATGATCCAAAAGTATTTAGTGAAGCAATCTTTGATTTCAGAAGAATTCGTTTGGCTCCAACTACCGTTTTAATCGGTTTTGGAATCACTGTTTATGCAATTCTTAAAAACCCTAAAAAACAGTAAACAGTGAACAGCAATAAGTTTGCAGTAATAAGCAACCTAAATCAACTGAACACTAAAAACTGAACACTGACCACTATAAAATGAATACATTACAAGCTATTATTCTTGCCATTATTGAAGGGGTTACTGAATTTTTACCTGTTTCTTCAACTGGACACATGATTATCGCATCTTCTTTTTTTGGAATTGCACATGATGATTTTACAAAACTGTTTACGATTGTCATTCAATTGGGAGCTATTCTTTCAGTTGTAGTTTTATATTTTAAACGATTCTTTCAATCCTTTGATTTTTATTTCAAACTGCTTGTTGCTTTTATTCCTGCAGTAGTTTTTGGACTGCTTTTCAGCAAAAAAATAGATGCTTTACTAGAAAGTCCGGTTACTGTTGCCGTTTCTCTTTTGATAGGGGGAATTATTTTACTAAAAGTAGATGATTGGTTTGCAGTGCCAGAAGTTGGTTCTCCAGTCAGTAAAGAAATTACCTATTTTCAAGCGTTTAAGATTGGTTTATTCCAGTGCCTCGCCATGATTCCCGGTGTTTCACGAAGTGGCGCCAGTATTGTAGGCGGAATGTCTCAGAAATTGTCTCGAACTACCGCAGCAGAATTCTCCTTTTTTCTTGCCGTTCCCACCATGTTGGGCGCAACGGCAAAAAAATGTTATGATTATTACAAAGACGGATATGTATTGACGCACGATCAAATTAACTTTCTTATCATTGGTAATGTGGTGGCATTTATTGTGGCACTTTTAGCAATAAAATCATTCATCGGTTTTTTAAGCAGAAAAGGATTTAAACTATTTGGTTATTACCGAATTATAGCTGGAATCGTATTATTGATAATCCACTTTTTTATTCATCCCTTGACCATTATTTAATGACAGCCGAAGACTTTCAAAACGGACAAATCATACTCATTGACAAACCTTTGCATTGGACTTCCTTTCAGGCAGTAAACAAATTAAAGTGGGCTTTGATAAGCAAGCTGGATCTTCCAAAAAAATTTAAGATTGGCCATGCCGGAACTTTAGATCCTTTGGCAACCGGATTGCTTTTAGTTTGCACCGGAAAATTTACCAAAAGAATTACGGAACTTCAAGGTCAAGCCAAAGAATATACAGGAACGTTCTATATAGGAGCGACAACGCCTTCGTATGATTTAGAAACCGAAATTGACCAGACATTTCCAACTGAACATATTGATGAGGCTTTAATTCAGGAAACCATAAAACAATTTCTAGGTGAAATAGACCAAAAACCACCTATTTACTCCGCTATAAAAAAAGATGGCGTTCGCTTATACGAACATGCCCGAGCAGGAGAAACAATTGAAATTGCAACAAGGAAAACGACCATTCACGAATTTGAAATCACCCGAATCGCACTTCCTGAAGTCGATTTCAGAGTAGTTTGCAGCAAAGGAACCTATATTCGTTCTTTAGCTTACGATTTTGGAAAAGCCATGAATTCAGGTTCTCATTTAACCGTTTTACGCCGAACAAAAATTGGCGATTATGATGTGACCGATGCTATGGATGTGACTTTATTCGAACAAAGTCTAGCCCCTCAATTGTAATCAAAAAGCAAAAACACATGACAAATACAAAAATTGAATTTGCGATGTGTTTTTTCTAAAATTTAAAGTAGTTTTAATCCATACTCTTTTTGTCTACTTGGCTGCGCCATTGGTTTAATAATGAGTTACGTTTTTACCTCCAAATAGTAAACGCGATAAATAATCATAAACCCTTTCAAATAGCTTTTTCATGACGATGTTTTTTTTAAATTGTGATACAATATTAAACACCCATAAAAAAAGTAAATCAAATAATAGACTTGGTTGGCAACCACCAATTTACAAATTTTTTTTTAATACTCAAAAAAATAGACCAAAAAAAAACTAAATTATTTGATATAAAAAAACGTATCCCTAAATAATAGCGTTTTGCATTAGAGATTTTGCATTAAATTAATTATTTCTTCCTGAGTGCTCAATCCTTTATCTTTTAAATACCACAATTGCAAGTTGGTTTTTACTGTTTCATCAATTACACCGAATTCTTTTTTATAATCATTAATTAAATTGGTAGCACCTTTGGGTCTTGGGCCCCAGCTTCCAAGAACACTTCCCGTTTCTCTATTAATTACAATTAGTTTAGGAATTGCTTTCTTTTTATTTGTTAAAAACGACTTCATCAATTCCCCATTTTCATCCCGCAAAACAATTTTCATTTCTATTTTATCCTCGGAGGCAATAGTCATTTTATTGAAAATAGGCAATATTTGCGCTGCATCTCCACACCAGCCTTCGGAAATGACTAACCAAATGTATTCTCTTTTTAAATTTTTTAATTTTAAAATATTTTCCTCTGGAATTCTCATCGTTTTATCCAAACGATCCATACGCGTTTCATTCAAGGAACTGTAATGTGTCAAATCTTCGGATTGCTCATTGCCAGTTGATTTTCCTTCAAATAATAAATCCGAAACTAATTTTCTATATTCTGAATACGAATGACTGTTAAATAACGCTTTAGCTACTGGAATTTTCATAATAAGTAAGTTGTTTCCACAAAGTTACCATAAAATCGGGGTATAAATATGACATATATCACTTTCAATTCCGCAAAAAGAGTAATTTTATAACAAATAGCAAAGATGGATTTAAAAACAAAATCGATAGGACTGGTACTTTCCGGCGGAGGCTCTAAAGGAATAGCGCATGCTGGCGCAATTAAATTCTTGGAAGAGAAAAACATCTATCCTTCTCGTATTGCCGGGACGAGCGCTGGCTCAATTGTTGGCGCCTTGTATTCCTGGGGAAAAACACCTGACGAAATCCTAGAGTTTTTTAAGTCAATCTACCTTTTTCATTGGAAACATTTTACCTTCACAAAAGCAGGTCTAATTGATTCTGAATCTTTCAAAAATTATTTTCATGCTATTTTCAAGGATGCCTTACTAGAGGAACTGAAGATTCCAATTCATATTACAGCGACTGATATGGTTAGAGGAAGGCTAAAAATATTTGGCCCTGAAACAACCATTATTGATGCTATTTTAGCTTCTTCAGCATTTCCCGGAATTTTGTCTCCGTACGAAATTAAAGGAAAATTATATAGTGATGGTGGTATATTAAATCATTTTCCCACAGATATTTTACAGGGACAATGTGACACTGTAATTGGAGTTTATGTAAGTCCTATTCAAAAAATTGAAGCTAAAGACTTGAGTTCCATAAAAGCCGTAACTACCCGCGCTTTTGATATCCTTTCGGCAAATTCAAATATGCACAAATTCAACGTCTGTGATTGGGTTATTGAACCTAAGGATTTGTGCCTCTATAGTACTTTTGAAACGAATAAGATTAAAATGGATGCGATCTTCAACATTGGCTATGAAGCCGCAAAAAAATCTTATAAAAAACTTAATTTATAAAATTTAAGTAACGCTTTTTTTAAAAAACAGAATATGTCTATATTTGCACCAATCAACTCAACACAAAAATGAAATACAAAAGAATTCTTCTAAAACTAAGTGGCGAAGCTTTAATGGGCGACTTGCAATATGGAATTGACCCAAAAAGATTAGCTGAATATGCCGATGAAATCAAGCAAATTCATGCAAAAGGAGTAGAAATTGCCATCGTGATTGGTGGTGGAAATATTTTTAGAGGAGTTGCCGGAGCAAGTGCAGGTATGGACAGAGTACAAGGCGATTATATGGGAATGTTAGCCACTATTATTAATGGAATGGCTTTACAAGGTGCATTAGAAGATAAAGGAATGCTTACCCGTTTACAAACAGCTTTAAAAATTGAAGCGATTGCAGAACCATATATTAAGAGAAGAGCGGTTCGTCATCTTGAAAAAGGCAGAATCGTGATTTTTGGTGCAGGTACAGGAAATCCTTATTTTACAACGGATACCGCTGCCGTTTTACGTGGTGTGGAAATCAATGCCGATGTAATTCTAAAAGGAACTCGCGTTGACGGTGTGTATGATTGTGATCCGGAGAAAAATGCATCAGCGGTAAAATTTGATTTTATCTCCTTTGGGGATGTTCTTAAAAAAGGATTGAATGTAATGGACACTACAGCATTCACGCTAAGTCAGGAAAACAAACTTCCAATCGTGGTTTTTGATATGAATAAAGTAGGCAACTTATTGAAAATTTGTGAAGGAGAAAATATAGGAACAGTAGTAAATATATAGTTAATGGTTCTGGGTTTTAGGTTTCTCCAAACATCTAAAACCCAAAACCCAACACCTAAAAAAATGACCGAAGAAATTGAATTTATATTAGATAGTACCAAAGAATCTATGACAGATTCTATTGCGCATTTAGAAAAAGAATTTTTAAATATTCGTGCCGGAAAAGCTTCTCCAGCAATGCTAGGAAGTGTTTTTGTAGATTATTATGGCTCAGCAACACCGCTTTCACAAGTGTCAAAAATTAGTGTTCCTGATGCGAGAACGATTACACTACAGCCTTTTGAAAAGAATATGCTGCAAGTAATTGAAAAAGCAATTATGGTTGCCAACATTGGTTTTAATCCAATGAATAACGGTGATGTAATTATCATAAGTGTTCCTGCATTAACTGAGGAAAGAAGACGTGAACTTGCCAAACAGGCCAAAGTAGAAGCCGAAGATGCTAAAGTTGGTATTCGAAATGCCAGAAAAGATGCCAATACGGATATTAAAAAACTGGAAAAAGAAGGCACATCAGAAGATATTTGTAAAAGTGCCGAAGAAGAAGTTCAAAACTTAACTAATAGTTATATCAGAAAAATAGATGAGCTTTTAGTTTCGAAAGAAGCCGAAATCATGAAGGTATAATTCCTCTTCAAACCATATTAAAAATCCGTTCGCTTAGGTGAACGGATTTTTTTATTGTTATTTTTGCGATACCAAAATGAGATTATACCCGTTTTGCATTAAACCCTATTTATGAAGCAATTGTGTTTGTTTTTCTTTTTTTTAACGCTTTCGCTTCAGGCGCAATTTCAGGTAAATGGAATTGTAAAAGAATCCACAACGAATAAACCCCTTCCTTTTGCAACAATTACCACAAATAATGGAATAAATACCATATCTGATGTTGATGGAAAGTTTAGTATTTTATCTACAATCGTCATTTCAACTTTTGATGTTTCGTATATTGGTTTCACCAAATCTACTGTTACTGTCGAAAAAAATAAAAAATATTACGCAGTAGTTCTTTCCCAAAGAACAAATGATTTGAATGAAGTGGTTGTTCCAAGCGAAAACCCCGCTTTGTCCATTATAAAAAAAGCAATTGAAAACAAAGACAACAATAATCCACAAAAAAAACTCAGCCGTTTTGAGTTTAAATCCTACAACAAACTCATTTTAACCGCTAATCCTGATTCTATTGATGGAAGAATAGATTCTGTTTTTGTTAAAAAATCTGTTGGGGCAACATTCTCTAAAATTGACTCTTCTGATTATAAATTTAAAGAAATCATACGCCAACAACATCTGTTTCAAACCGAAAAGGTATCCCAATATCAATTCAGTAATGCTAAATTAAAAGAAACGATATTAGGTACAAAAATGGCTGGTTTCAAACAACCCGTTTATGAAATCATTGCTTTTAACTTACAGTCATTTTCGATTTATGATTCCAGTTACGAGCTTTTTGAAACTAAATACAACAGCCCCATTGCCAATGATGCGCTAAAAGATTACAATTATAAACTACTGGATTCTTTAATCATAGAGGGTAGAAATACCTATATGATTTATTTTAAAAACAAAAAGAAAAGAAAAGCATCCGGATTAGAAGGAGTGCTTTATATTGACCAAAATAATTTTGCTGTAGCCAGAGCGGTCATGCGAATAAAAGGAGTTCTTGACATTAGCGGAATACATGATTTTAAATACATTCCAAATGACGATTTATGGTTTCCATCAGATAAGACTTTTAAAATTGTAAAAGGCAAAAACGATGATGACATAAAAATTCTTGGCGGAACCGTTCAATTTGATGGTGATATAAAGAAGGATTTTAAAAGAAGAAAAAAAGAAGCCTCCGATTATACCTATCTGCTATCACAAAGCAACAACTTTGATGTTCATTACAACACCCCTATTCAAATTAAAAAATCATCTATTGCAATCGAAATCAAAGACGATGCGATCAACAAACCTGAAAGTTTTTGGAACACTTACAGAAAAGACAGTTTAGACAATCGAAGTCAAAAAACATATTTGGCTCTCGATAGTATTTCTTCCAAAAAACGAATTGAAAGCCGCATCCGTTTTGGCAGAAAAATCATCAATGGGTATTTACCCGTGGGGAAATTTGATTTAGACTTACGCAAATTGTTTAGTTATAATAATTACGAAGGGTTCCGATTGGGAATTGGCGGAGTCACAAACGAACAATTTTCAAAGAAATACAGAATCGAAGGCTACTGTGCTTATGGCACAAAAGATGGGAATTTCAAATATAATTTGGGAATGGCGACTCGAGTAGGCAAATTTTCCAATTCCTGGATTGGCATTTCTTATACTGATGATGTTCGAGAAATTGCAAGCACCGTATTTGCGATTGATAAAAAAGCTTTTAAAATCTATGACCCAAGACCCATAAACATCAGTACGTTTTACAATTACGTCAGCTGGAAAACATTTATAGAAACGAAAATCATTCCAAAAACCGAAAGTATCTGGGAACTTTCCCGTACTGCTGTCGAACCCAAATTCAATTACATATATAACGCGAACGGAAAACTGTATTCCAATTACATTATGACAACAGCCATGGTTTCTTTACGCTGGAATCCATTTAGCGATTATATGCAAACCCCAACCGGAAGAATTGAAGTAGAAAAACGTTTTCCAAAATTTACTTTTCAATACACCCAATCGGTACCTAAAATTTGGGAAAATGATTTCGATTTTAGTAAAATAGATTTCAAAACGGAGTATGAAAAAAAATATTTGAACGGTCAAAAAACAAGTTTACTTTTTGAAGCGGGATATGCTTTTGGCGATGTTCCATTAACCCATTTGTACAATACTTCTCCAAATAATATTACTAAAGAAACCATTATTCAAAGAATGACTTTTTCAGGAAAAAACAGTTTTGAAACGATGTTTTTCAATGAGTTTTTTTCCAGTGAATATGCATTCTTTCAATTCAAACATGGTTTTAGTCGGGTGACATTATTTAAAAAAATAAAACCGTCCTTGGTTCTTGTATCCCGAATGGCCTGGGGAAATTTGCAAAAACCGGAACAACACATCGGACTGGATTATAAAACGCTGAATGAAGGTTATTTTGAATCCGGAATAGAACTCAATCAAATTTTCAAAGGATTGGGATTAAGTGGGTTTTACCGTTACGGACCCAATCAACTTCCTAAATTTGAAGATAATATAGCAGTAAAAATAAGTTATGTACTTAATTTAGGGCTTTAAACTAAAAACAAAGTCCTGCAAGTTTTATATAAATGCAGGACTTTGTTTGTTTCCATTTAAAATATTTTATGGTTTAATAATCAATACCGATGGCGTATTATTGAGCCAAATACTGTGGGAATCCAACAGTTTTTTCCAACTTTCTAAACTAATGATCATCAAATCCTGATGCTCTAAAAACTCTTTTTTAATCGTTCTTTCCTGCATCATCATAATATGATTGGGCGCTATTTGTTCTATGGAACGAATTCCTTCTTGGATTTTTCGATTGTTTCTAATGTGCCCAACCGCATCCAAAACCGTAATTTGAGAACCGTTATTGTGAATCAATTTTTGTGCAAATTCAATCAAAAAGGCATCTTCATCACTAAAAATAGGCATGAAAACCTGATTTATTTCCTTTAATTCTTTGTCGACAAGAATTCCGACTGACATTTTGCTTTTGGCAATAATTTGTCTTGTTCGTTCGTCGAAAGGAGAGTTTTCAAACAGGCCTTCTTTTCCTGTAAATTTATCAATCAAGCGATCCGGATTGATGATTCTTGTCGTAAAACCAAGTACTTTACCCAGTAGTGTTCCTTCAAAAATAGATTGTCCTAAACCTACCAATAACAAGTCATATTCACCATGATTAGCCGTATCAATTATATCCGAATCAATATCATTTGACGCTTTGAAAAGAGTAATGATTTTTTGATTTAGATTTTCCGATTCAGAAATAACCGGTAAAAACATTTCTCGTTCATAATCTTTCACATCAAAGGAATGCAACTCTGAACTTAATGACAAATGCATTGCAGTAACAACCGTATTCCCACTTTGTTTTTTGACCAAACTATTGGCAACGTTCAACAGTGTTTTCCCTTTTTCGGCTGTGGCAAAAGAAATCAGAACTTTGTATTTACTTTTATTGCTAATTTCTTCCGGGATAATGCTGCTTTTAGTTTTGAATATATAATTAATTAAATCCAAAGCCGGACCGGTCATAAAGGTGGTTGCCAATGCCATAATAACCATCATGGTGAAAATTTGAGTTGACAAAACACCTAAGTCATACCCAATATTCAGCACAACCAATTCCATCAAACCTCTTGTATTCATTAATGTCCCAATAGACAGACTGTCTTTCCAGCTATGGCCTACGAACTTTGCCGCCAATGCGCTACCGAAAAACTTACCGGCTACTGCCACCAAAATAATCAAGCCTGTAATTTTCCATAAAGAAGGGTCGTCAATTAATCCTATTTGGGTCCTTAAACCCGTAAAAACAAAGAACAAAGGAAGTAAGATTACAACTGAAACATCTTCTACTTTTTCGATAAAAATAGTTCGGAATTTATTGTTTTCAGGCATAATTGCTCCAGCCAAAAATGCTCCGAACAAAGCATGAATCCCTATCAATTCTGACGCATACGAAGACAATAATAAGGTTAAAAAGAAAATAGCCACAACGGGTTTGTTCAGACTTTCTCTGGTAGAATTCAAATCACCAACTCTTTTTAGGAAAGGCCTAACCACTTTTAGCATCACCATTACATAAATTATGGCCAAGCCAATAACATATAAAGAACTAGTAAACGAACCTGCTTTTACAATGGCAATTACTGCAGCCAGAATACACCATGCTGTGATGTCATCGGCAGCGGCGCAGGTAATTACAATTGCCCCTAATTTAGTTTTATGAATGCCGCGTTCCCTAACTATTCCTGCCAAAACCGGGAATGCGGTAATACTCATAGCAATTCCCAAGAACAATCCAAAAGAAAGAAATTCAACTCCGGCTGGAGCAAAAGAATGATAGACAAAATAAGCAAGACCTAAACCTAAAGTAAACGGAATAATAATACTGGCATGACTGATAACAACGGCATCATGCGTTTTATTTTTAAGCACTTTTAAATCCAATTCCATCCCAATAACAAACATGAAAAGGATTAACCCAATTTGACTCAAAAACTGTAAATTGCCTAACGAATCTTTGGGAAATAACATTGCCGAAAATTCAGGAAAATACATCCCGATTAAAGAGGGCCCCAAAACAATCCCGGCGATCATCTCCCCTATTACTGTTGGCTGTCCAATTCTCCTGCAAACCCATCCAAAAAATCGAGCTACCAAAATAATTGTGACAATTTGCGCCAGAAGTATAGCTAAAGGATGTTGCAAATTGTGGTTCATCGAAGTTATGAAATCATTCCAATGTCCGTTTTCTATATGGTGAGAAACAATATTCTGCCCCTTTTCTAACATTTTTCCTTTTATAATAATCCAATACATCAAGGCAGAAAACCCACCAATAGTTATCAAATAAAAAAAAGAATTTTTAATATTTCTCATACACCTTCCGCTTTTTAATTTAGTATATTTTTATGCAAATATGGGAAGTGATTTTTGAGAAATAAAGAGAACGACAAGTTAATTCCCGTCGGATGTAACAAGATTGGAAAACTTTGTAACAAATCAGATTTTTACTTTTATTAAAAAGTCAGAACGATAGGTTTCGCTCAGAACTAATGTGATGAATTTTCCGTTTTCTTCCTGATGGCTGAGTGTAATTTCATTGTGATTGAAAAATTTCACAGCTCTCATTGAAATGATTTCTTTTTTATTCACTCTGCAAAAATCAGCCTGAGGAAGCTGACTTAAAAGCGAATCAAAATTAATGTTTTTTAAAATCAGGGGGCTACCACCAACAAGAAACACTTCTTTATCTCTACTGTCAGTCGCAGCAGTCTTGATGTATACAATCTGATGAAAATACAACAATGCCTTTCCTTTATCAGTATTCAAATGAATAAATTTTTTAACATTCGAAGGTTTATCAAATCGTTCTAAAGCCTTTGCAACTGCTTTTTGTAAACGCTCCTTTGTAACCGGTTTTAGGATGTAATCAACCGCATCAATATCAAATGCTTCGGCAGCATAATTTTTGTAGGCAGTGGTAAAAATGACTAATTTATTCTGTAGTAAACCCGCAAGAGTCAAACCATCAATTCCGGGCATTTCAATATCTGAAATACACAAATCAAAATCGAGTTTCGGAATTTCTGCCAGTAATTTTTCTGGATTATTGAATGCTTTTACAATTTCTAATTCTGGAATTTGCTCACAAAGCATTTTCAGATAGGTCAATCCCGGTAATTCATCGTCCAGCAGCAAGCATTTGAGTTTTGTATTCAAGAAGATTGATTTTTAGGTGCGCAATATAAATGTCATTTTCTACAAATTTATCGAGTTTAAACTGATTTTTGTATATAATTTTTAACCTTTGCTCCAACGTAGCGGCTCCAATACCGCTTCGTTCTTTTTTCAATGTCTTTTTATCTGATATTTTATTTGAAACGGTCAAATAAAAACAATTGTCTTTGAATTCAAATAAAACCGAAATAAAGGCATCTGCACTTTGCAAATCAGCATGCTTAAAAGCATTTTCTATTAAATCAATCGAAATTAAAGGTGCTAAAAGACGTTGTTCGTAGAGCATTTCACCTTCATTGATTTTAGTTTTTACTTTCAATTCAAAAAGCGGACTAACTTTAATTTTATTGATTTCTATAAGATTCAATGCAAACTCGATTTCTTCTTTTGGGGAAACTAATTTTTTTTGACTTTCATATAAAATATAATCCAGCACATTCGCCAATTTATCTAACGCAAAATAGGTTTGATACGCATGTGACTGAATTGAATTGAGAATATTTTTAAAAAGGTGGGGATTGAGTTTGGATTCCAATGTTTCCAACTGTAAATTATTTACTTTCATTTCAAGAAAATGAAACTTTTCTTCTGCTCTTTCTTTCGCTTTTCCTGATTGAATTAATCGATAAACAAGATAGCAAAGCACGATTATCAATAACATAATAATCGTGAGAAACATATAAATCACACCATTATTTTCTTGAATCCTATTCATCTTTTATGTTTAAAAATACTTTAAAAAAGCCCATTTGATATTTAATGACTCGACACAAATTTGAGTCCAATAATCGAACTGATTAAAGTGGTCATAAAGAAAATTCTGCAGAAATCAGCTGGTTCTTTAAACACAAAAATTCCAACCAAAACTGTTCCCACCGCGCCAATTCCTGTCCAAACTGCATAAGCAGTCCCAATGGGTAAGGTTTGTGTGGCTTTGTAAAGCAACACCATACTTATTGTCAAACAAATTAAGAATCCACCCAACCACAATGTTACTGTAGCACCTGAACTTTCTTTGGCTTTGCCCAAACAAGTCGCAAAACCGACTTCAAAAAGTCCACCTATAATCAATAAAATCCAATTCATATTAATGTTTTAAAATCAATACCGAAGGAACTCCACTCAACCAAATACTTCTGGAATCCACAAGTTCTTTCCAACTTTCGAGACTAATTAACATTAAATCCTGATTGGCTAAAAATTCTTTTTTAATTGTTTTATCCGCCACTAAACCAATGTTATTAGGATATTTTTGTTCTAGAGAATCAATGGCGCTCTTCATGACAAAATTAGTATCAACATGTCCGTTTACATCCAGAATGATAATTTTAGAATTGTTATTGTAAATTAATTTTTGGATATAATCAATCAAAAATGAATCTTCAGGACTGAAAATTGGAATAAAAACCTGATCTACATTTTGCAGTTCTTTATCAATCAAAATCCCTATAGGCATCTTAGTTTTAGAAATAATTTGTCTGGTTCTTTCATCAAAAGGGGAATTTTCGAACAAACCTTCTTTTCCCGTGAATTTATCAATCAATCGATCCGGGTTAATTATCCTTGTGGTAAAACCAATTACTTTTCCGAGAATTGTACCTTCGAAAATAGATTTTCCTAAACCTATCAGCAACAAATCATAATCGCCTTGATTCGCTACATCTGCAATTTCGGTTTCAATATCAAGGGTCGCTTTAAAAATAGTAGTGATATCCTGGTTTAATAGTTGCGATTCTTCGACAATAGGATAAAAACTATTTTTTTCTTTATCTTCCATATTAAACGTATGTACCTCATCACTTAATGACAAATGCATCACCGTAATGCTGGATTTTGCTTTTTGTTTCTTTATAAAACTGGTAGCCAATCGCAATAAGGATTTCCCTTTTTCATTGTTTCCAAACGAAATTAAAATTCGGTATTTATTATGGTTTGTTTGTTCTACAATTTCAACACCATCTTTAGTTTTGAATATATAATTGATTAAATCTAAAGCTGGTCCAGTCATAAAAGTAGTGACTAATGCCATGATAACCATCATTGTAAAAACTTCGGGAGTCAAAACTTTAAGCTCTAATCCGATATTTAAAACAATTAATTCCATTAAACCGCGCGTATTCATCAAGGCACCGATAGTTAAACTGTCACGCCAACTCTGACCTACAAATTTGGCTGCTAAAGCGCTTCCTAAAAATTTCCCCACCACGGCTACAAAAATAATAAACCCGGTAACTTTCCATAAATAGGGATCATTGATAAGTCCAATTTCGGTTTTCAAACCGGTAAACACAAAAAACAAAGGCAATAAAAGGATCAACGCAACATCCTCCACTTTTTCTATGAATATCGTTCTGAATTTTGGAACATCCGGCATAATCGCTCCCGCCATAAAAGCACCAAAAAGGGCATGAATACCAATCACTTCAGTAGCATAAGATGAAAGAATAAGTACAAGAAAAAAGATTGCCACTACAGGTTTTACTATACTGTCTTTAGAACCATATAAGTCCCCAATTCTTTTCAAAAATGGTTTTACAATAAAAATCATGGCAGCAACATAAATTATGGCCAGCATAATAATGTATAACGAACTAACGAAAGTTCCCGCTTTTACAATCGCAATTACTACAGCCAAAATACACCAGGCGGTAATATCATCGGCAGCGGCACAAGTAATCACAATAGCTCCTAATTTCGTTTTATGTATCCCTCTTTCCTGGACGATTCTTGCCAAAACAGGAAATGCAGTTATGCTCAGGGCAATCCCCATAAACAAACTGAAAGCAAGGAATTTCACTCCTTCGGGAGCAAATCTATTGTAAACAAAATAGGCCAGACCAATCCCCAGTGCAAATGGAATGACAATACTGGCATGGCTTATCACAACCGCTTCATTGGCTTTGTTTTTCAACACTTTCATATCGAGTTCCATTCCTATGACGAACATAAAAAGGATCAATCCTATTTGACTTAAAAATTTTAAGTTTCCTAACGATTCAACTGGAAACAAAGCACTTGAAAATTCCGGGAAATACATTCCTAACAAAGAGGGCCCTAGAACAATTCCTGCAATGATTTCTCCTATAACTGATGGTTGTCCGATTTTTTTGAAAACCCAACCAAAAAAACGAGCCACAAGGATTATTGTAATAATTTGTGCCAAAAGAATGGCCAGTGGATCCTGAAAATTATGTTGCATCGAAGTTAAAAAATCATTCCAAGAACCATTTTCACTTTCCGATTTTATGATCGTTTTATTAGCTTCTAAATGCTTTCCTTTACTTATAATCCAATATATTAATGCAGTGAAACCACCTGTTACACCTAAATAAAATAATGCGTTTTTATAATTCTTCATATGTATTTTTATGTGGACTTTCCCAACTTTAAAGAAACAAAGATGAGAAATTCAAATGTATAATTTATATCTCATAAAATTAATATATTGTAAAATAAAAAAACTCCGGAATTAACCCCATAACACACCAAAAAGTTTTATTTAAAACAAATGATTTATAGCGGTTTTGACTACCTTTACCGCCGTTAAATATGAATTATGATTAAGTGGTTTAGTTTAGGATTTTGGGAATTAATAGCTCGAGTTGTCCTTAGAAATAGAATTTTAATGTTATCCATTATTATAGCGATAACAGTCCTTTTAGCAATGCAATGGAAGAATATCCATTTCACTTTCACCGAAGCTAACTTATTACCGGACGACAATATTGTAAATATAGAATACAACGCCTTTTTGAATAAATTCGGCGAAGAAGGAAATTTAGTCATCATAGGCGTAAAGGATAATACCATTTTTACCCCAAAAGCCTATGCTTCTTGGAGTAAACTGATGAACGGCCTTAAAGGAGACAAAGCCGTTGATTTGGTTATTTCCTTAAACGACCTAAAGAAATTACAGAAAAACGATTCGCTCGAAACCTTCGAATTGGTCCCTTTTGTTGACCAAAGCAAAACTGTTGACAAAGCCTATCTTCAAAAAATAAAAAAAGAACTTTTCAATGATTTGCCTTTTTACGAAGGATTACTTTTTAACAAAAGATCGGGAAGCATTCGCTCTGCCGTTTACATGGATAAAAAAATTGTAAACACTGCAGCGCGAAAAGATTTTATTTTAGAGAAGTTAGTTCCCGCAGTAGAAACATTCGAAAAAGAAACCGGAATCGACCTTCGTGTTTCAGGAATGCCCTACATCAGAACATTAAATGCAAAAACTATTGTCGACGAAATAAGCATCTTCATTGGAGCCTCATTATTGGTAACCTCATTGCTTTTCTTTTTCTTTTTCAGAAGTTTTAGAGCCACCTTAATTTCAATGATTATTGTAATCATTGGTGTGATGTGGTCGTTTGGCTTTTTAGGATTATTAAATTACGAAATCACGGTTTTAACTGCTTTGGTTCCTTCTTTGATTATTGTTATCGGGATTCCAAATTGTATTTTCCTGACCAATAAGTACCATCAGGAATACAAAGTTCATAGAAATAAAGTCAAAGCTTTACAACGTGTTACCACCAAAGTGGGAATGGCAACGCTAATGACAAATCTTACTACAGCGATTGGTTTTGCCACGTTTGTTGCCTCCAATAATCAATTGCTATTAGAATTTGGAGTAGTTACTTCCATTAATATTATGGCGCTTTTCTTTTTGTGCATTATTGTCATCCCTATTTTTCACAGTTATATTCCACCGCCAAAAGACAGACATATTGAGCATTTAGATCGAAATTATGTTAAGGTTTTTATGGACTGGATTCTGAGAAACGTAAAATACAATCGTTTTTCAATTTACGTGGTTGCCGTTATTCTATTGGTAATTAGCATTATAGGAATTTACAAAATGCGTATTTCAGGTAGTTTAATTGAAGACATGCCCAAAAAAGAAGCCTTTTTTGAAGATATTGTTTTCTTCGAAAAAGAATTTGACGGCGTTATGCCACTGGAAATCATGATTGACACCAAACACAAAAAAGGGGTCATGAAATTGTCTACACTGAAGCGAATGGAAGAACTCGAGGAAACCATTGACGAAATTCCGGAACTGTCAAAACCCATTTCAATTGTCAATTTGGTTAAATATTCCAAGCAAGCCTATTATAACGGAAATCCGGATTATTACGAATTGCCAACCTCACAGGAACAGTCGTTTATTTTGTCGTATGCCAAAAATGCCACTAAAAATTCCAAAGACAATTTGATGAAAAGCTATGTCGATTCAACAGGGCAATTTGCCCGAATCACGACTTTTATGCGTGATGAAAACGGCGATAACATAGCGAAGATTGAAGCAGAAATTCGTAAAAAAGCCAATACCCTTTTCCCGCCAGACCGCTATCATGTTACGATTACCGGAAAAGCATTAGTTTTCCAAAAAGGAACTGGTTATCTTCTGGACAATTTACTTTCGTCTTTGGTTTTTGCCTTTTTCCTGACCTCGCTTTTGGTGGCGTTTATGTTTCGTTCGTTCAAAATGGTATTGGTTTCCATCATCCCAAATTTATTGCCGTTATTGCTAACTGCAGGAATTATGGGTTATCTGGACATTCCTTTGAAACCGTCAACGATATTGGTTTTCGGAATTGCATTTGGACTTTCGGTGGATGATACGATTCGGTTTTTAGCACAATACCGCGAGGAATTAAAGAAAAACAACTGGAAAATACGCAAATCTGTTTACGCTACATTTACGGATGCCGGTTTGAGCATGTTCTACACTTCCATCGTGTTATTCTTCGGATTTTCGGTGTTTATGCTGTCCAGTTTTGGCGGAACAATAGCGCTTGGCGGACTAATTTCATTGACTTTATTGTTCGGAATGCTGTCGAATTTAATGTTATTGCCAGCTTTGGTTTTAACCTTAAATAAAACATTGGCGAACGAACAGGAATTCATCGAACCAAAAATTGATATTATCGAACATACCGATGAGGAGATTGATGCTTTGAAGAAAAAATAGCATTTTGTTTTTTGGAGCCATTTCCCGCTATCCGTTCAGGGCAAACGCATCATAAATTAATTAATTTCTCCAAATATTGATTATCCCACCCAGCTTTAAGGCGCTTACCCTTA
>NZ_VJZP01000019.1 GCF_007097265.1 Flavobacterium gawalongense
AAATTTAACCTTTACTATTTGTGTCCATACGATAGGTTTTATATTAGTTTTGAAAAAACGTCAATGGTAGTGTTTTTGGCTTGAAGAAATAGGTTTTGGAAATAGATATTAATAAGCCAAAAATGTATCGAGAAGTTTTGGTTGCTCAACGGTTCTCGATACAATTTTTAAAGCGGAATATTTAGTTTAATAAAAAAAATATTTGAATAGCTTTAAAAATCATTCGAACTGACGGACGAAAAATATAATTATCATTAAAAAGAAATAATGCATGGCAATACAATGGAAAATAAAGCCCTTTGATGCGCTTTCAGTTCATGAACTATATGATTTGCTCAAACTAAGAAGCGAGATCTTTGTAGTGGAGCAAAACTGTGTTTATCTGGATCTTGACGGCAAGGATAAAGTGGCGTTGCATCTCTTTGGCGAGTTTGAGGGAAAAATAGTGGCTCACGCTCGGCTTTTTAAGGCGGGAATCAGTTTTGATAATGCGTCTATTGGTCGTGTTGTTGTCGATTCAAATTACCGAGATAAAAAATGGGGGCATGATTTAATGAGAGAAGCTATTGCGGGAATTCAGCTTTATTTTGGCGAAAGCCAAATTACTATTGGCGCCCAATTGTATCTGAAAAAATTCTACGAGAGTCATGGTTTTGTTCAAACCAGCGAAATGTATTTAGAAGATGATATTCCGCATATTGAGATGAAAAGAGAGTAATCCTTAAACCCTTTTTACTACTAAAACCTACAGAATAATTTTTCTTTTTTTATAAATAAGATATGATATTTAAACAAAAAAATAATGGGTTTTAAAATCCCATTATTTTTTTCAATTACAAGGTTTATCGGATAGGACCTAGTTGGTCAATGTTAATTCTATTGCCATTAAATTATATTTTTTAGTAATAGTATCTATTAAAGCTTTTTTCCATTTCCCATTTCTATATATCCAACTGAATTTGTCTTCGTCAACCGGTATCGTTCCAATATTTGGTTCGTAACTAATTCTTTTTGATTCTTTATTCTGCCCTAAATCATTAGATATAAATTCATATTTGTTTTCGTCAATTATTAACCATTCAATAGCAACAAAAATGCCTTCTTCTGGAAAACGAATTTTTAATTTACTGATATCAACTTTAGTCAGATTATTTCCTTTTTTTGCTCTATCAAATATATTTTCATTATAAATATAATTTTTTGGTTCTCCATCTTCTCCAACAGAATATAAACGGATATTAAACAGTGCATTTTTTAAATTACTTTCTGTTAACAATGTTAATATTTTTATAAATGGAGTTTTTTGATATTCTTTTTCAAACGGATAATATCTTGCAACAATCCAAGGACTTGTTCCAGCTCCGAAGTAATATTCAATTGTTGTTCTATTAAAACTTCCTATTTTTTGCTTTTTTAAGATTTTTTTGGATGTTGGTACAATAACTTCCTTTAAATTGTTAATAGTATCTTGACTATAGGTTATTTGCAAACAAAAAATAAGGGTTAGTGACAAGTATAGTTTTTTCATAAATAATCTATTTAAGAAAACTACTGAATAATTTTCATTTGTAAGGTGGTATAAAATTTCAAGTTAATATCTTTATCAATTATTCTTTTTGATTCATTATACCTAGTAAATTCAAAATTTATTAATTCTTGCATAGCATCTAAGTTTGCTAATAATAATTTACCTCTATCTGTTTGTGTAAAATCTAATTTAATGGTTACTTTATTATAAGTCCATTTTGAGTTAAATTCTAAGGGGGATTGCTCATTTCCGATATGACTCCAACGATAATAATTATACGGCTTAGTATTCATAAAGACAATTCGAATCAAATTGTAACTTTTATTATTAAAAGTAAAATAACCAGTATAATATTTATGAGCAGTAAATTTAACAGTTGTAATATCATCAACTTTAGAAATTTCATAATTATAATTATTATTTATATTAAAAAAATCGAAATCAATTACTTGCATACTGTCATGATAAATCAAAAGAGCAAAAGTATGATAATCATCGTTAACTTGTGGTTCAAACCTGGTATAAGGAGATATGTCTATGTGAAAAGAATTGTTAGGGTCGTCATTCAGCATCCAACGAATATTATCTTTACTTAAAACTTTAATATTCAAACTATTTAACATTTTTCTATTTACTAATGTGTCTTTATTGTCTTTTAAGGCAAAATGATTTGTCAAATAATTGATATTTCCTTGTTCATAATTTTCTCTTAAATTATATTTTATTTTTTTTAGTATCGCTATCATTTCCTTCCGGTTAGATTCTTTGCGAACGACAACAACTTCCTTTAAATTGTTAATAGTATCTTGACTATAGTTAATTTGAAAACAAAAAATAAGGATTAATGAGAAGTGTAGTTTTTTCATAAATAATCGATTTAAGAAAACTACTGAATAATTTTCATTTGCAAGGTGGTATAAAATTTCAAGTTAATATCTTTATCAATTATTCTTTTTGATTCATTATATCTAGTAAATTCAAAATTCGTTATATCTTCCATGGCGTCAAGGCTTGCTAATAAAAGTTTACCTTTATTCGTTTCTGTAAAATCTAATTTAATAGTTACTTTATTATAAGTCCATTTTGAATAAAATTCTAAAGGGGATTGTTCATTTCCATAACGCCCCCAATGATAATATTCATACGGTTTAGTATTCATAAACAGAATTCGGATCAAATTGCAATTTTTAGTATTAAAAGTAAAATAACCAGTATGATATTTCGAGGCAGTAAATTTTACCGTTGTTATATCATCATTTTTCAAAATTTCATATTTGTAATTGTTACTCATGTTAAAAAAATCGAAATCAATTACATTTAAACTATAATAGAACATTGATAATGCAAATCGATGATAGTCATCATTTACTTGTGGTTCAAATCTAGCGTAAGGGGAAGTGTCTTTATAAAAAGAATTGCGAGAATCATCATTTAACATCCAACGAATATTATCTTTACTTAAAACTTTAATATTTAAACTATTTAACATTTTTCTATTTACTAATGTGTCTTTATTGTCTTTTATAGTAAAATGATTTGTCAAATAATTGACATTTCCTTGTTCATAATTTTCTCTTAAATTATATTTTATTTTTTTTAGTATCGCTATCATTTCCTTCCTGTTAGATTCTTTGCGAACAACGACAACTTCCTTTAAATTGTTAATAGTATCTTGACTATAATTTATTTGAAAACAAAAAATAAGGATTAGTGATAAGTGTAGTTTTTTCATAATTGATTTTTTAGTTAATTGGGTCGAATTCATTTTTTTAACGGATTAAATTTTAAAAAATCAAGAATAATGCCATTAAATAAAAAAATGTGTAGGACAATTTTATGCATTATACCATTTTACTTTTGAATTTACTGTATCGTTTTTAACCTTAAAGGCACAACAAGAAACAAACAAACAAGCACCTCTTTTATTCCACTAAATTTGACACGAAAATGGTATTAGTGCCTTGTTTTAAAGATAGGATTTCTTGTCTCAAATGCTCATTCTCTTCCTCAAGCCTGCCATTGTATTTCATGATAATATCAAAAACATTTTCAGGCATATTTATGTATTGAATACCTGCCTCATTATTATTAAAATCCCAATTTTTATTTTTCATTGCTAAAGATCTATCTAAATCCTTTATTTCTTCCAAGGGAACATTAAGCACTTTAGCAAATTTATTCCATTCCGCATCAGTTATATTAGATTTTCCTATCTCTTTCTTAGAATAAGTAGTTTGTTCCATAGCTGCCTGTTGCGCCATGTAGACCTGAGAATAGCCTCTTGTTTTTCTCATATTTATTAATTTTTCCTGTTTCATAAAATAAGTATTTTCGTATAAATATATAGGTTTCTTATTTTATGCACTAATGAGCAGTAAAATAAATCCTAAAAATTTCCTAAAAAAACAAAAAAAGATAAGATTATTTGTACGAATTTTAAAATATCAAAAAAACAGTCTCTTATATATTTATTTTTTAGTTTGTGTACAGAACGAATAATAGTGGTAGTATTTGATTGTTGAAAATAATAATCTTTAAAATTTTACATTTATGAAAACACAAATTAAATTCGACGACATTAAAGGAATGTTACGTCGTGAAGAAATGAAAGAAATTATTGGGGGTGCTGCTTATACTACTACCTCCGGAACACCTTATAGTGGCGGAACGGTTTTAGGTACTGGGTATAATAATAGTGCTGATGCTAATACTTTCAATTATGGCGCAGGCGCTAATGGTTCTGCATCTACATCCGGTACTGGCGCTAATACCTATAACAATATGTCAACTACAGGAAGTGGAGGGACAGGAGGCGGAACTGCCACTGCAACACCATACGCCAAACCCTAAATGAAGTGGGTTGATTATTAAAATTAGTGTTAGTTGTGGCTGTAAATTTAAAACCATAACTAACACTTTTTATTAATCCTTTACTATATGACTGTCAAATAATAGAAATAAATTAATAAATAGTTTTTAAAAATGCGTATTATTCAAAGCATGTGGACTGGTAATGAGCCGGACATGTTGCATACTAATTTTGGTTGGTTGTCCCCAGAATACAACCTAATGAGTTGGGCTTTAAGTTGCTTACAACTAAAACAATTTTATCCTGAAGTGGTGTTATATTGCGATAGTGTTTCTGCAAAAATTTTAATTGATGCACTGCAATTGCCTTACAGTGATGTTGTTTGTAATCTTGATGTCTTAAATTCATATAATCCCCAGTTATGGGCTTTGCCTAAAATACATTCTTATTCACAACAAGAAAAACCTTTCTTGCATGTGGATGGAGATGTCTTTGTTTGGGAAAAATTTGATGATAATTTATTACAAAGTAGTTTAATTGCACAAAACGAGGATCAAATATCCGATTTTGAGATAACGATGCGGTCTTTAGAAACTGCATTTACCTATTTTCCTAAAGAAATTATTAAGGAACGGAAAGCTAAAAATCCAATTCGTACATATAATGCAGGCATATATGGCGGGTCCGATATTTCTTTTTTTCAAGAATACTCTCGTAAAGCGTTTGAGTTTGTCGATAAAAACACTCATAATTTTTCTAAAACTAACATTGCAGAATTTAATGTTATTTTTGAACAGTACCTTTTTTATTGTTTAGCAAAAGATAAAGGACAACCGGTTAATGTGCTTTTTTCACAACTTTTTAGAGACAATCAATACAAAGGATTTGGGGATTTTGATAAAGTGCCTTTCGAGAAAAAATACCTTCACTTATTCAGCGATTATAAAAAAAGTGAATTGATGTGTAAACAACTGGCTAATCGATTAAGACAAGATTATCCTATCTATTACTATCGAATTATTGAATTGTTCAGAAAAAATGAAATCCCTTTATTCAAGAATTATTATTTTGATGATTTTTCACAAAAAGATTTAGTTTTAAATTATGCTTCCATAAAAAATAATTATTTAGAAGATAAAATAAAGAAATTTAATTCTACCCCTAAATTGCAAATAAATGAAAACCTTACAATAGATTTTTTAATTGAAGAAAGTGCAAGAAAAGCACTTGATAAAACACAAATAAAGGATGCTTCTCTTTTTTGTAAAAAAATAAATTCGATAGTTAAAAATAAATTTTCTTTGATTTCACATAACCATTTATATGGTAGAGATGTCAATATACATCAATATTTTCAATTTCTATTTGAGGATATTGCAACTATTTATCAGAAAAAAATTATTGCAGAAGATATTTTTGAAATAATAGAAAGTAGCTATGACTGGAGCTACTATTTTGAAAAAAACTACCACAATAGACTAAATGTTAATTCATTGCCAAATAAAGATGTCTCAGTAATTCATTCAATTATAATTCCAGAATGTGATATTGAAGGTTTTTCAATTTCAATAATTGATAATTTAGATTTGATATTATTGGGAATTTTAGAAAAAGAAAAAACAGTACAAGAATTATTAGACGAATTAAAGGTATACTTTGATGAAGATGATTTAAATGAATCTAAAACTGAATTTGAAATGTTACTATTCCGAAAATTAAAAAAAGCAATTCACAATAAATCCATTCGTGTTTTATTATGAAATTTTAAAAGTAAATAATTATAATTGAAAAAATTCCCACACTACAAACAAACCGAAGCGAAAGATTGTGGCCCCACTTGCCTAAAGATAATAGCAAAATATTATGGAAAAATAATAAACACGCAAGAATTACGTGATTATAGCGAAACAACGAGAGCTGGCAGTAATCTGATGTTTCTTAGCGATGCGGCAGAGAGGATAGGTTTTAGAACACTTGGAGTAAAACTAAATCTTGAAAAATTAGAAGAAGTACCATTGCCATGTATTTTACATTGGAATAAAATTCATTATGTAGTACTTTATGAAATAAAAAAAGGTAAACATTATATTTCTGATCCTGCTCTGGGCTTAATCGATTATAACAAAGAGGAATTTCTGAAATTCTGGATAGGAAATAATGCAAGTGAAACTATTGAAGAAGGGATTGCTATGTTGCTGGAGCCTACTCCAAAATTTTTTCAATCTGAATTTGATAAGGAAGACAAAAAACGATTGGGCTTTGGTTTATTATTTCAATATGTTTTACGATATAAATCATTTTTAATTCAGCTAAGTATTGGTTTGACAATTGGTAGCTTGTTACAATTTATCACTCCTTTCCTTATGCAGAGCATTGTAGATGTTGGAATTCAGAATCATAATCTTCATTTTGTTTATCTAATTTTGTTTGCCCAGCTGTCCATTTTTGTAGGGAGTACATTTTTAGAACTCATTAGAAGTTGGATACTATTACATCTTTCTACTCGCATAAGTATCTCGTTGATATCTGATTTTTTTATAAAGCTAATGAATTTGCCTATTTCTTTTTTTGATGTTAGGATGACAGGCGATATTATGCAACGTATCAATGACCATCATCGAATCGAAAGGATCCTTACAACCTCGTCATTGAATGTTTTATTCTCTTTGATTAATATGGTTATAATGGGTAGCGTTTTGGCATATTATAATTTGCAGATATTTGTGGTTTTCTTTATTGGAAGTTTTCTTTATTTTCTTTGGATAGTACTCTTTTTAAAACGAAGAGAAGCCCTTGATTATAAACGATTTTCGGAAGTAAGCCAAGAACAAAGTAAGGTGATTGAACTCATAAACGGTATGCAAGAAATAAAACTGCATAATGCTGAGAAGCAAATGCGTTGGGGGTGGGAATACATTCAGGCACGATTATTTAAAGTGTCTATGAAAGGATTGGTCTTGGAACAAACCCAAGGAACTGGGTCATCGATTATTAATCAATTAAAAAATATTTTTATTGTTTTTCTTTCTGCTAAATTGGTTATCGATGGCGAGATTACATTAGGAATGATGATGGCTATAGGTTCGATTGTGGGAAGTTTAAATGGCCCTATTGGACAATTAATCGGTTTTGCTCACGAATTGCAAGATGCTAAAATATCACTTGCTAGATTATCTGAAATACACGAAAAAGAGGACGAGACACAGCAAGATATACATCAAAGCCATGATTTTCCAATGAATTGTGATATCGTAATTAATGAATTGTCTTTTCGTTACATCGGTTCTGACGTTTCTGTTCTTGAAAACTTAAACCTTACCATCCCAGCCCATAAAGTAACCGCTATTGTAGGCACAAGCGGCAGCGGAAAAACCACTTTAATGAAATTGTTATTGAAGTTTTATGAACCCAATATTGGAGAAATAAATCTCGTTCCAACCCTTAATAATAAAAAAAAATTGAGAACTGACTTGAAAAATATAGCACAGCGTACTTGGCGATCTAACATAGGTGCTGTAATGCAAGAGGGGTTTATTTTTAATGATACAATAGCCAATAATATAGCTATTGGTGTAGATAGTATTGATAAGAAACGTTTGATTTATGCCGCTGATGTGGCAAATATTAAAGAATATATTTCGGGTTTACCTTTGGGATATAATACTAAAATTGGTATGGAAGGCGTTGGAATGAGCACTGGACAAAAACAACGATTACTCATTGCTAGAGCTGTCTATAAAAATCCAGAAATGTTGTTTTTTGATGAAGCAACATCGGCATTAGATGCCAATAATGAAAAAGTTATTATGGAAAAACTAGATGCTTTCTTCAAGAATAAAACGGTTGTTGTTATAGCGCATCGCTTAAGTACGGTAATGAATGCAGACCAAATTGTAGTTCTTGAAAAAGGTAAAATTATAGAAATAGGCAATCATCAAGAATTGGTAAAACAAAAAGGAAGTTATTATGAATTGGTTCGAAACCAGTTACAATTGGGAACTTAAGATTTTAGATTACAGATTAACTTTAGATTTAAGAAGTAAAAAAAGAAACAATGCCTGAAGATAAAGATATAGAATTAAGAAGCGAAGAAGTTCAAGAAATCCTTACTCGTGTCCCCAATTGGATGATTCGTTGGGGTACTATCGTGGTTTCTGGAGTGATTTTAATGATGTTCTTTTCCATGTGGTTTATTAAATACCCCGATATTATTTTAACTCAAATTGTAATTACCACTAATATTCCACCCGAAAAAGTGGTGGCGAAAGTTTCAGGGAAAATTGAAGCAATTTTGGTACAAGACAAATCGATTGTTGAGGAAAATACACCTCTGGCAATCATTCAAAACACAGCCAATTATAAGGATGTGTTTTTATTAAAAGGTCTAATAACAGAATATTCAAAAGATGCAGATTTTGATTTTAAACTATTAGAAAATGCACAATTAGGGGATATAGAAAGTACTTATGCATTGTTTCATTCTACCTATATTGCCAATGAATTAAACGCTAATTTACAACCTTTTCGAGTAGAGGGAAAAGCACAAAATTTAGAAAATATTCAAATTTCGGAGCGTTTAACTATTTTGCAAGAGCAAAAAAGTCTGAATGAAAGTGAATTGCAATTGCAAAAAAATGAGGTAAATCGATATGAAATGTTATTTGATAAAGGAGTAATTTCAGCACAAGATTTTGAGAACAAAAAACTGGGATATCTTCAAGCAGAGAAAAATTACAGGAGTTTGTTGAGTACTATTTCTCAATTAAAATCGAACTTAATTGATAATTCTAAAAACAGTAAAAGCACTAAAATTACCGCAACCAAAGAAGAAGTAAATTTGGAGAGTAATAAAAATCAGGCTTTTTATCAATTGAAAAAAGTAATAAAAGATTGGGAGTTGTCTTATGTGTTACAATCATCAGTTATAGGGAAAGTATCTTTTTTGCAAATATGGACTAAAAATCAAACTATTGTTGCAGGGGATAACGTTTTTTCTGTAATTCCAACTCTAGAAAAAGGATACATTGGAAAACTTAAAGCTTCGGCATTAAATTCTGGAAAAATACTAGTAGGTCAGGATGTAAATATTCGATTAACAAATTTTCCAGATAGTCAATACGGAATGTTGAATGGTAAAATCAAAAATATTTCATTAACACCGGATGCATCAGACAATTTATTGATCGATGTAGCCCTGCCAAAAAAACTAGAAACTTCCTATCATAAAATAGTTCCATTTCAGCAGGAAATGTCTGGAAGTGCTGAAATTGTCACGGAAGATTTGAGATTAATTGAGCGATTATTATATCAGTTCCGTGATATTTTTAGAAGATAGCTATATTTTTAAAATAAGAAATTCGACTCTTCTGTCAAGCGCATCTCCTTTTCCTAAAGGGAATTTATTTCCGCAACCTTTGTAAGTCATTCGTTGCGGACTAATTTTTTTTGATATCAGATATCTGTAGACATTTCGGGCACGATTCAACGAAAGTTTTCTCTCACGAGTAAATTCATCTATTGCATCAGGGTAATAATTGGGCGTACAACATACGTGTCCTCTAATTTCAAATTGTAGGGTTTGATTTTTTTGCAATACCATTACCGTTTTGTCTAATTCTTGCTTGGATTGTTCGGTAAGTTTACTGCTACCCATTACAAATAAGATGTTTTCTAAATAAACACGATCTCCAACTTTATGTTTTTCCTGAAAAGAATTGTAAATACCTTTTCCGAAACTATTTTTTTTAACAATAAACAAATCGACGCGTCTGTTTTTAGACCGGGTTTCAGTTAAATTTTCCTCAATATCTTTTTTCAAAATTACACGTCCCTTACCTTCAATAACGACAATTTTATTTTTGTTGAAACTATTAGAAGTGAGTATGTCTTGAACTGTTTTTACACGGTTAGTTGATAATCTATAATTATAATCATTGTCACCTCTGTCGTCACAATAGCCATAAATTTGGATAGATTCAATCTTTGTAGTGTCTGATCTTTTTACAAAATCAGTGATAGTTTTAATTTGTTGATCATAAAGGGTGTATTTATCAAAATCAAAATAGACAGTTTGTACGGATTTTTCTTGAGCTGAAAGATATCCAAAAAACAATAAGAGTGTTATTTTAAAATATTTATTCATTACAATTTTAAAATGGATTTGTATTCTGTATTATTATTCAAAATGCTAACGGATTTCTTAATTTCAGAATTGTTTTTTATGTAATATTGATATAAACCTTCTTGGTATTGATAGCGTTTAATAATTTCCTCTAAAATTAAATTCTTAATTTCTTTCTGATTCTTATCCAGTAATGTTTCTTCGCTTTTTTGAAGAGTAGCAAGCAATTGTTGGTATTCTGTGATGATGGATTCGTCTATTTTTTCTTTTTTGGCTACAGCCAAAGTGTTTTTCAATGCCAACTCGGTTTCGGTGTCAAAGGAGAATTTTTGTGCTTTTAAAAACTGTTTAAAGTCTAAAAAATCAGCATCAGAAATCGTTGGGATGCTATTCCCTAAATTTGGATTCTTATAATAATAGCTCGTCACATAATTAAAGATTCCATCGTTTTTTACTAACGCATTTGTTATCGGGCTTAATTTTGTTTCGTCAAGTTCAATGTCGGGTTGAATACCTCCACCATCATAAACCGTTCTTCCTTTGCGGGTTTTGAAAGCAGTATAGTTTTTCTCTTCCGTTTTTGTGGCCAACCCATTTTTGTCTTTATGGGCATAATTCAAGGCTTGAATGCATCTGCCCGAAGGCGTGTAATAACGAGAAATAGTTACTTTTAGTTGCGTTCCATACGTTAAATTAACAGGAGTTTGTACCAATCCTTTTCCAAAACTTCGGCTTCCTAATACCACAGCACGATCTAAATCCTGTAAAGCACCCGAAACAATTTCTGAAGCCGAGGCACTTTTTCCGTTTACAATTATGATCAAAGGAATTTCAGTATCAATGGGTTCTCTGGTTGTTTTATAAGTATTGTTAAATTTTTCTATCTTTGATTTTGTGGTTACTATAATTTCATTTTTGGGAACAAAGAGATTGCAAATATTTACCGCTTCGTTCAAAAGTCCTCCGGGATTGCCTCTCAAATCTAAAACAATTCTTTTTGCACCTTCATTTTTTAACTGTTCCAATGCCATTTTAGTTTCTACAGCAGCTTTATTGTTGAAATGCGATAAAACAATATAACCGGTTTCGGCATCTATTTTACCAAAAAAAGGAACCGATTTTATTTCAACTTCATCCCGAACAATTTGGGTGGTATAAGTTTTTCCCTGACGGATGTATTTGATGTCAATTTTAGTATTTTTTGCTCCTTTAAACAACGGTGAAGCATCTTCTCTAAAATCAGACAAAAGAATGTCTCCAACTTGAGTGATTTCATCACCCGCTTTTAGCCCCGCTTTATCTGCCGGGAAATTTTTATATTGTTCTTTAACGATTAATTTGCCGTCTTTTCGGGTTAGTAAAGCACCTATTCCGGTATATTCTCCAGTGTTGTTTATTTTAAAACTCACCACATCCTGTTCGTTAAAATAAACAGTATACGGATCTAAACTGGCTAACATGCCTTTAATGGCTTTATCCATTAAGTCACCAGGATTAGTTTCATCGACATAATTTTTATTCAACTCCTTGAAAAGGGTGGTGAAAATCTCTATTTGCTTGGCTATTTCAAAAAAATCGTCTTTGAAACTGGCACCAACATAAAGAAATACCGATGCGACAATAGGGATTATGAATTTTTTTTTGAAAAAGAATTTCATGGTTTTTTGGACTAAATTTGAGACTACTAAATTAAGAATAAATCACCAATAATAATACCGGGCTAAATGGAAACGCTGATTTGCTTTATTTAGTAAAATTGAAATTATTTATTTTCTAAATTTGAGTCGTTTCCTGACAAATGTTTTTTGCTGTTTTGAGCCAAAAACTTCTCAAACAATTGAATGGTTTTGGTATTGATCTCTTCATAACTCAATCGGTCCTTGCTTTGGTAAAAAAACATAAAAGCATATGGTTGGTCCAGATTATCAATCAATAAATGTTTGTTGAGACGATAGGTTTCACGAAGTACACGTTTGAAATAATTGCGGTCAACGGCTTTCTTAAAGTATTTTTTAGAAACGGAAACACCCATTTTGATTTTTTCTTCCGATGTTTCAGGACTACCCAAAGCACCCGAATAATAAACCAATCGCAAAGGATATTTGGATACTGATTTCCCTTCAGAAAACAATAATCCAATGGTGATTTTACTTTTTAGCTTTTCGTTTTTTGGGTAAGTGAAGTTCATTTTAATAGAAAAAAGACATAGATTTTGACTTGCAAAGTTACGATTAAACGTTGAGCCTGTATATTGTTTGGGATTTAAAATCGGGCTAAAAATATATTTCTTACTTTTGTCGCAAATTTTTAAAGCATGCAAAAACTGATTTCGTATCCCATATCCATAATTTATTATTTATGTTTTGGTCTTACCTTGGTTATTTTTCACCCAATTCAATGGGTTTGCTTCCATGTTTTTGGTTATCAGGCCCATAAAAAAAGTGTTGATTATCTGAATTTTTTCCTATTAAAATGCACAAATCTTTTAGGGACAACCTATAAATTTGAAAATATAGAAAATATTCCTAAAAATGTTCCTCTGATTTTTGTCTCCAATCATCAAAGTATGTACGATATTATTGCTATGATTTGGTTTTTTCGCCGATTTCATTGTAAATTTGTCAGTAAAAAAGAATTAGGAAAAGGAATCCCAAGTGTTTCGTTTAATTTGCGTCATGGCGGTTCCGTACTTATTGATCGAAAAGATCCAAAGCAAGCTATTCCAGCTATTAAGGGATTGTCGGAATATATTGAAAAATACAATCGTTCCGCAGTTATTTTTCCGGAAGGAACGCGAAGTAAGACAGGGAAACCAAAAGAGTTTGCTCAAAGTGGGTTAAAAATTTTATGTAAATATGCGCCATCAGCATATGTGATTCCTGTAAGTATAAACAATTCTTGGAAAATAGTTAAATATGGATTTTTTCCTCTAGGTTTAGGAAATCACCTTACCTTTGTGGTACATAAACCGTTAGCGGTTAAAGAGTATGATTTTAAGGAACTAATGGAAAAAACAGAAACAGCAGTTATTCAAGGAATAAAAATTTAATTTATATATAATGTCAATAAAAAACATTCGATTAGAAGTAATGCAGTTTTTAGAAAAAAACGTAGATAGCTTTGTCGATCAGTATCTAATTCCAGTAGAAAAAATATGGCAACCAACAGATTTTTTGCCTAATTCTCAAAGCGATACTTTTTTTGATGAGGTCAAAGAACTGCGTGAAATTGCAAAAGATTTACCATATGATTTCTGGGTAACTTTAGTAGGGGATACCATTACTGAGGAAGCTTTGCCAACATACGAATCCTGGTTAATGGACGTAGAAGGAATTGATAACGTAGAGAGAAATGGTTGGTCTAAATGGATCAGACAATGGACTGGAGAGGAAAATCGCCACGGTGACTTACTGAACAAGTATTTGTATTTGTCAGGTCGCGTAAACATGCGTGAAATAGAAATGACAACGCAACACCTTATCAACGATGGTTTTGATATTGGAACCGGAAGAGATCCATACAAAAACTTTGTGTATACTAGTTTTCAAGAGTTAGCAACTTATATTTCACACAACAGAGTAGCGCAAATGGCTAAGAAATATGGTGATAACAAATTGTCTAAAATGTGCAAAATGATTGCTGGTGACGAGATGCGTCATCATCATGCGTATAGCGAATTTGTAAACCGTATTTTTCAGGTAGATCCTAGCGAAATGATGCTTGCTTTTCAATATATGATGAAAGCAAAAATCGTTATGCCAGCACATTTCTTAAGAGAATCCGGTGAAAAAATAAGCACTGCTTTCGAACAGTTTTCTGATTCGGCGCAAAGAATTGGCGTTTATACCGCTGCGGATTATGTAGATATTATGCAAAAGTTAATTGACAAATGGGAAGTTGATAAAATTACCGGTTTGACGGATGAAGCAGAGAAAGCACGTGATTATTTGATGAAATTACCAGGAAGAATGGCGAAAATATCTGAAAGATTGGTCATTCCACAAGAGTCACATATTTTCAAATGGGTAGAGCCAGCTAGAATTTAAATTTTTGATTTAAGAATAATGAATGTTGATTTTTGAAGTTAGTCTTTGAAAATCAACATTTTTTTTACCAAATATAACAATGATAAAGACGGATTTAATAAGCAAAACAATTCTTTTTGTAAAAGCAAAACTTGAAAATGCCGAAGGTGGGCATGACTGGTTTCATATCGAAAGAGTGTATAGAAATGCTATTTTGATTTCTAAAAACGAAGCTTGTAATACCACTGTTGTTCAACTTGGGGCTTTGCTTCATGATATTGCCGATAGTAAGTTTCATAATGGCGATGAATCTATTGGGCCTAAAATAGCTCGAGAATTCTTAGAGTCAGAAAATGTTTCCGAAGAAATCATCGTTCATGTTGTCAATATCATTGATAACATTTCTTATAAAGGTGGTAATTTCGAAAAGAAATTCTCTTCAATAGAACTGGATGTTGTTCAGGATGCGGATCGATTAGACGCCATAGGAGCCATTGGAATTGCAAGAACGTTCAATTATGGAGGATTTAAAAGCAGAACGCTCTATGATCCTAAAATAGCGCCAAATACAAGAATGACAAAGGAAGAATACAAGAACAGCGATTCTCCAACCATCAATCATTTTTATGAAAAGTTATTGCTCTTAAAAGATAAAATGAATACTGAAACCGGAAAACAAATTGCAAAGGAAAGACACCGTTATATGGAAGGTTTTATTTCGCAGTTTTATGCGGAATGGGAAGGGGAGAAGTAGTTGGCAGTGTTCAGTGATCAGTGATCAGTTTTTCGACGTCTAAATAGAACTGCTCTACTCAAAAAAAATATTGATTTCAGTCTTGTTTTACAGACAAACGATGACTGATCACTAAATTCTGAACACTGAACACTAAAGTCCTTTCGCTTTCATTTCTATAATTACATCCGAAGCGTTTTTAAAAGTTGGCGCCTGTTCAATAATGCTTCCTACTCTTTTTTTGTTGAGTTTAAAGGTAATGTCGTTTTCTGTTGTAAACAACAATGCGGTTAAAAACGGATTATTCATATAAGGTGCCAATACAATAAAAGCTTCGTCAAGTGTGTGGAAGCTTTCTACTTCTTCCGTTTTATAACGCGCCGTAACGGAAAGACTGAATACGTCATCGTTCAACACTGGACGAACGTAAATATTTTTCAATTCCGTGTCACCAATGGTTTTGGCTAACGTTAATTTAGCATAAGTACCATTTTGGATGCTTTCTTTTACCTTTTCCCAGAAAAGTGCAAATACAGGTTGGTAAGACATAAAGTAAAATTTTAAATGTTGAATTATATTCCGAGACGGGTTTGCAAAATTAAGTTTTGTAAACCAAACATTCCGTCTTTTGAAGAAAGATTATTACAAATGATCTCACATTGGAGTTAAATACAGAAGAGAACCGATGTGGCTCTCTTTTGTTATTATTTTCCTGTAAACACCGCTTTTCTTTTCTCTAGAAATGCCGTTGTTCCCTCTTTAAAATCGTTAGTCCCAAAACATTTTCCAAACGCTTTTATTTCAGTTTCATATCCATTTTTGCCTTCTTTGAAATTGGCATTGATTGCTTTTATAGCTTTGCTGATTGCGTATGGAGAATTTTTTATTATTCTTTGTGCAACACTAGTACAGTAATCTAAAAGTTCCGCTTCAGGTACCACGTGATTTACCAGTCCGGTTCTATAGGCATCTTGTGCGGTTACCATTCCTGCAGTCATGATCATTTCCATAGCTCTTCCTTTTCCTATAAGTTGAGGTAAACGTTGCGTTCCTCCATAACCAGGAATAAGCCCAAGTGAAACTTCAGGCAAACCCATTTTTGCATTTTCGGAAGCAACTCTGAAATGACATGCCATCGCTAATTCTAATCCGCCGCCCAACGCAAAACCATTAATAGCTGCGATAACGGGAGTTTTTAGATTTTCTATATAATCAAATAATTTTTCTTGTCCTTCAGCAGCTAACTGCATTCCTTCTTCAATAGAAAAATTAGCAAATTCAGCAATATCAGCTCCGGCTACAAAAGCTTTTTCGCCACTTCCAGTTAGAACAATAGCACGAATTTCATTGTTTTTCCCCAATGTTTTGAATGCTTTATACAAATCAGTAATGGTAGCTTTATTCAAAGCGTTTAGTTTTGTAGGGCGATTAACGGTAATCGTTGCAATATTATTTTCTGTTGTAATTAAAATAGTTGAGTAATTCATGATTGTGATTTTAGGAGTTAATTATTGGAAGTGAAACCGTGAAAGTAGTTCCTTTTCCAAATTCAGTTTCAAAGGTAATCGTTCCTTTATAATTTTCGATAATGTTTTTTATTATACCAAGGCCAAGACCCATTCCACTACTTTTGGTAGTAAATTTTGGTTCGAATATGCGGCTAATGTCTTTAGGTTGAATTCCAATTCCATTGTCCGCAACAGTAATCAGAACGTTGTTTAATTCTTTTCTTACGGTTACTACTATTGATTTTTCTTCTTGGTTTTCGGGAATGGATTGAATCGCATTTTTAACCAAATTTGTAATAATACGGATGAGTTGGGTTCGGTCTACTTTTGAAATAATTTCGGGTGAATCACTTTGAAAGGTGATATACTCTTCATTGAAAATATCCATTGCCAATTCTACCACTTCAACCACATTCAAGGTCTCGTTTTGTTGTGCTGGCATTGAAGCAAAATTGGAAAAAGCTGATGCAACCGCATTCATCGTGTCAATTTGTTGTATCAAAGTTTCGGAGTAATCCTTCATCTTTTGCTTTATATCAGCATCATTTGGATCAAATTTTCTTTGAAAACTCTGTACCGTCAGTCGCATTGGCGTAAGCGGATTCTTGATTTCATGAGCCACCTGTTTCGCCATTTCGCGCCAGGCTTCTTCTCGCTCACTCTGTGCTAGTTTTATGGCACTTTTTTCCAATTCATCAACCATTCCGTTGTATGCCTTTATCAATAAATTAATTTCTTTGCTATTGGCTTCTAATACAATTTTCTCGTTTTTTTGATACAAGCTGGTTTCACTTAACTTATCGGAAATCGTTTTTAAAGATTTTGTGATGTAGGAGGAAAGAAAATAAGCAACTGCAAAAGCGACAATTAGCATAAAGGAATACACTTGTCCTAATCGGATGAGGAAACTATTTAATTCATTTTCATAAAACCCGTCATTTTCAACATAAGGCAAATTCAAAATACCCAAAGGTTTAAATTTGTCGTCTTTTATCTGGCTGTACAAAGAACGATTTTTAACACCGTTAATGGTTTTGATATCGACGTATTTTTTTTCAATTGAAGAGCGAACTAGTTTCAGAATGTATTTTGGGATTGAAGGGGATACTTTATCAACTGAAAACGATTCTTTAGACGATTTTAGAAGTTGTCCATCTAAGCTGTAAATGTTAATCTCAATATTGTGGATTTGCGCCAGTTCGTGAATTTTATCCTTAAAAATTAAATCTAAATTTCCGGATGTCAACGGATAAGTTGTAGTAGAGAGCACATAATTTATGTGCTGTTTTACGGCATTCTCGTTTCGTTCCAGACGTTCTTGGTGGTATTCTTTGGCTTCATTTTTAAATTGAATAATGGAAATGGACGCCAATAATATCGAAGCCATAATAATCAATACAATCATGGAAAGGAAAATCCTAATCCGTAATGAAAGCATTGTTGTTTTGAGGCTGTTGAACATAATTAAGATTGATTTCTTTCTCTAATTTTTTTATAAAATTTAAACCCGAGCATAATCAAAACGGAGAATAAAATAATCCCGATTACACCATAAATCCAGTTTACGGCATTTTTCAGTATCACTAAAAAAACCACCGAAAAAAGAATAATTGTGGCGCCCTCATTCCATAAACGCATGTAGTTTGTCGTGTATTTTACTTCGTCATTTTGCAATTGCTTGAATATTTGATGGCATTTACCATGATATAAATACAACACAAATACAAAGCCAAGTTTTACATGCATCCAAGGCATTTTTAACCAAGCTTGTCCTAAATCCGTAAACAACAGCATCCAAAAAGCAAATATACTCGCTAATACTGCCGAAGGCCAAGTGATAATATACCACAGGCGATAGGTCATTATTTTGTATTGTTTTTGCAGAATTTCTTTCTCAGGAGATGGTTTTTGCGCGGCTTCAATTTGGTAAACAAATAAGCGTACAATATAAAATAATCCTGCAAACCACGTGATTACAAAGATGAGGTGTAAAGATTTAAGGTAATTATAATAGTCCGTCATTAGTTTGAATCAATTTTGTATTCATTTCTTTTTTTAGAAAATAGCCAGTAAGTATCGTTGATAAAATATCGGCGATTGGGAATGCAATCCATACTCCAAAAATACCTAAAAAATTTGGTAGAATCAGTACTAACGGAATTAGGAAAAATCCTTGCTTACTTAACGTTAAAAGCAATGCTTTTTTTGCCTTTCCCGCCGCTTGAAAATAGGCAGCGCCAATTAATTGAATAGCTATAATTGGCGAAGCTGCAAAAACCCAGCGCAAAGCTTCGGGAGTTTGTGCAATTACTATTGGATCTGTGGTAAAGATGGCTACGATTGATTTGGCAAAAATTAAAATAACTACAAAAATCAGGGTAGCTAAAAAAGCAGCATATTTTATCGAAAGCAGAACACTTTCTTTAACTCTTTCATAATTCTGAGCACCGTAGTTAAAGCCTGCAATAGGCAGAAAACCTTGTGTAATTCCCAGAATTGGAAACAAAGCAAACATCAACATTCGGCTAATAATTCCATAAATGGCTACAGAATGTTCACCACCATACGTATATAAAGTATGATTCAGGATTATGGCTAAAATACTTACCACACCTTGTCTAGAAAAAGTCACAAAACTCAGTTCCGTGATTTCTTTTACGATGGGAATTTTGAATTTAAAATGTCTCGCTTTTAGCTTTAATTCACTTTTAAAAACAAAAAACCATAGCACAAATACAAAACACATGAAATAGGATATTGCTGAAGCCAATGCAGCTCCAAACATCCCCATATTCATGTATTTTATAAAAATAATATCTAATATAATATTTACAAGAGCAGGAATAATCATGGCAATCATAGCAAATTTAGCTTTGCTTTCTGCGCGGATAATATTATTACCCATCATGCAAAGCGCTAAAAAAGGCACCGAAGTGATAATGGGATAGAAAAATTCCTTTGCGGGTTTCATTATTTCACCTTTGGCGCCAAAAAGCAACAGCATTTCATCGCTAAAAAAAATACCTAATAGCACAAAAACAGATGCCAATAGAAAAGTCATCATGATTTGGTTCCCAAAAGTGTGCAATGCTTTTTCTTTGTGATTGGCACCCAAAGCTCTTGAAAGTATAGAGCCTCCGCCCACGCCAATCGCCATTCCTAAAGAAGAAATCAAGAAGGTGATGGGCAAAACTACAGTTACTGCTGCAATGGCTAAGGAACCAATCCATTGTCCTACAAATATAGTGTCGATCACAATATTGACCGACATGAATAAAATCCCAATAGAAGAAGGAACTGCTTGTTTTATCAAGAGTTTTTTGATATCCTGTGTTCCTAATTCATCGGCGGTAACGGCCATTTTAAGCGTTTGCTTTTTCAGAATCAACCTCTTTTTTCATTGAAGACGATGTATTGGACCAATTCGTAATCCAGTTACTCACGGTTTTACACCAATCGTCACTGTCATTTAAACAGGGAATCGCTTTGAAGTTTTCACCGCCGTGTTCTTTAAATTGATGATTGGCTTCCATGGCAATTTCTTCCAAAGTCTCCAAACAATCCGATACGAAAGCAGGCGTAACAACGGCCAGGTTTTTAATTCCTTTTTCCGGCATTTTATTTACTTCCACATCCGTGTAAGGTGTTAGCCATTTGTCTCCAGCCAAACGGGATTGAAAAGTCTGACTGTATTTTCCTTCTGGAATTCCCAATAATTTCACGACTTGTTTTGTGGTTTCGTAACATTGATGACGGTAACAAAATTCATGTGCCGGTGAAGGCGTGTTGCAACAAGAACCGTCAATTTTACAATGTGATTTGGTGATATCCGTCTTGCGAATGTGACGCTCCGGAATTCCGTGATACGAAAATAATAAATGATCGTAATCAAAACCTTCTAGATGTCCTTTGATAGAATCAGCAAGGTTTTTTATATAATCGGGTTTGTTATAAAATGCGGGAACGATAGTAAATTTCATTTCCGGGAAGTGCTTTTTACGCAAATCTTCGGCCAATTCCAGAATGGTAGTGGTAGAAGCCATAGCATGTTGTGGATACAATGGAAGAAGCATCACTTCATTTACCCCTTTATCGTGCAATTCTTGTAATCCTGACAAAAGAGAAGGATTGCCATAACGCATCGCCAAGGAAACTGGAATATCAACTAGTTTTTTTACCTTTTCGTGCATTCTTTTGGAAATAACCACAAGCGGAGAGCCTTCATCCCACCATATTTTTGCGTAAGCAGTAGCTGATTTTTCAGGTCTTTTTCTTAAAATAATCCCGCGAACTAATAATGCTCTTAACAAAAACGGAACGTCAATTACGTATTTGTCCATTAAAAATTCGTCTAAATAGGGTTTAACATCTTTTGGAGTTGGACTTTCTGGAGAACCTAAATTAACTAATAATACACCTTTCATGTTATCTTTTTTTGTTGGTACAAAAGTAAATAAACTTACTTTTTTATAAATTGCGATTAACTATTTTTTATTTATTGTTTAATATGATAAATCAATTGTTTACTGCATATTTGGGTTGATCGACATCAAATATTTCTTTGGCGTTGTTGCAAATTTTTTCTTGAACGCCGCTATAAAATGACTTCCTGTGCTATAACCAATTTTTAATCCCACTTCGTTTACATTATAGGAACCACTGTCTAATAATTTTCGGGCAAAATCCATTTTATAGTCAAATAGAAACCCGTAAACCGTATCACCATAAATTTGTTTGAAACCCATTTTTAGTTTCTTTAGATTCAAACCAATTTCATCGGCTAATTCCTGTAATCCTGGCGGTTCGGCCATGTTTGCAATGATGATTTCTTTGGCTTTTTTAATTTTCATTACATTATCCTCGTCGATTAAAAATGGACATTGTTCTGCGTTTGGATCTTCAGTTCGGTTGAAATACAAACTCAATAATTCATATCCTTTTCCTTTATAATAGAGATTTTTTATGGACGGATGCAAACTGTAATGAAACAATTGTGATAAAACGATTGCCATCGATGGACTGATATTTCCTTCGTTATAATATTTTTTGTCCTTATTGTCGGCACTTAAAAAGGTGATGTAGTCTGCTTCTGTCGAAAACAAAGCGTGAAACTTTTTGATCGAAATAATTACAGAAATCACCCAGGAATTTGGCGCTAACTCCAGATTTAAAGGCAATTCTTTCTGCGGATTGTATAAAAGCAATGATTTTTCTTCTTTTAATTCCAAAGCATAATTTCCCTGATTGAAGATGAATTTGGCACTTCCTTTTAATCCAAAATGGAACTGAATCAAACCGCTACCCACTTCGCGTTGTGCATTGAAAGTATCAACACTATCATTTTGAAAACGAATCAGGGTAAAATCATCTTCAATTTTTATAATTTCCTGAGAACCCATAGCGATATTTTTTTATTACAAATATGATAATTATCAGACATTTTTATTTAGAACAACTCTAAATAATTTGATTCCAACAACTTGATTTCACTACAAAAATAGAATTTTTTATAATAAAATAAGCAATTAGAATTAAAAAATCACTCAGCGATACAAAAAGAACTTCTAGCGTTACTTTTATAAAAACTATAGTGATAATTTTGTGTCACTTTCTGGTAAAGTGCAAAATATGGAAAACAATAACACATCAAAGCATCATTATTTTTACTCCGTTGGATTGAGTTATAAAAAAGCAGATGCTGAGATTAGAGGAAAATTTAGTTTAGATGCTGCTGCAAAAACGCGTTTACTGGAACAAGCTAAGACTGAAGGAATAGAGAGTTTAATAGTTACTTCTACCTGCAACCGAACTGAAATTTACGGTTTTGCAGAACACCCATTTCAATTAATCAAATTAATTTGCGAAAACAGTCAAGGTTCTGTTGAAGCATTTCAAAAAGTTGGTTTTGTTTATAAAAATCAAGAAGCCATCAGTCATATGTTTCGTGTAGGAACCGGTTTGGACAGCCAAATTCTTGGGGATTTCGAAATTATTGCTCAAATAAAATCCAGTTTTTCACAATCAAAATCTTTAGGTTTGGCTAATGCTTTCATGGAAAGATTGGTTAATGCCGTTATACAAGCCAGTAAAAAGATCAAAACCGATACAGAGATCAGCTCTGGAGCTACTTCGGTTTCTTTTGCTGCTGTTCAATATATTTTCAAGAATGTAGAAGACATTGGAAATAAAAATATTCTATTGTTTGGTACTGGAAAAATTGGTAGAAACACCTGTGAGAATTTAGTAAAACACACTAAAAACGAACATATTACTTTAATCAACAGAACGAAAGCCAAAGCAGAGAAGCTAGCCGGAAAATTGAATTTAGTTGTAAAAGATTATTCAGAATTGCATCTTGAATTGCAAAAAGCAGATGTTGTTGTTGTGGCTACAGGAGCTCAAAATCCTACGGTCGATAAAGCGATTCTGAATTTGAAGAAACCGTTATTGATTCTGGATTTATCCATCCCAAAAAATGTGAATAAAGATGTGGAAGAAATAGAAGGTGTTACGCTAATTCACATGGATTATTTGTCTCAAATAACAGACGAAACTTTAGAAAATAGAAAAAAACATATTCCTGCTGCTGAAGCAATCATTGAAGAAATAAAGGAAGAATTTATTACTTGGACCAAGGGCAGAAAATTTGCTCCAACAATCAATGCTTTGAAAGCAAAATTGAATGCGATAAAAAATTCAGAATTGGATTTCCAAAGCAAGAAAATTTTAAATTTCAATGAAGAACAAGCCGAGATTATCAGTGCAAGAATTATCCAAAAAATAACAACACACTTTGCCAACCATTTGAAAGATGATGATACTATGGTAGATGAAAGTATTGAATGGATTGAAAAGGTTTTCAAAATTGGAACGACCACAAAATAATGAATAAAATTATACGCATAGGAACCCGCGATAGCGAACTAGCACTTTGGCAAGCCCATACAGTCGAAAGAAAACTAAACGATTTAGGGTATAAAACCGAAATTATAGCTGTAAAATCACAAGGGGATATCATCCTTGATAAACCACTTTACGAATTAGGAATCACAGGAATTTTTACCAAAACGCTGGATATCGCTATGATCAATGGTCAAGTCGACATTGCTGTGCATTCCATGAAAGATGTTCCTACGGCTTTGCCAATAGGAATTGTTCAAGCCGCGGTTCTGGAAAGAGCGAATTTTTTGGATATTTTGGTACACAAAGGAAATCTTGATTTTCTTAATGGAGAAGGAACTATTGCCACAGGAAGTTTACGTCGTCAGGCACAATGGTTGCATAAATACCCAAATCACAAGACTGTCGATTTGCGTGGAAACGTAAATACCAGAATGCAAAAGTTTCAGGAAAGTGATTGGAATGGAGCTGTCTTTGCGGCAGCAGGATTGGAAAGAATTAACCTGAAACCTGAAAATCATATTAATTTAGATTGGATGGTTCCGGCACCTGCACAAGGTGCAATGGTTATTGTTGCTATGGGAAATGATGAATTTTCTAAAGAAGCCGTTGCCCAACTCAACGATATCGAAACCGAAGTGTGTACCCATATTGAAAGACAATTTCTAAAAACGCTTGAAGGCGGTTGTACAGCGCCAATTGGAGCTTTGGCAACGTTTGAAGAAGATACTATTTTATTCAAAGGCGTTTTGTTTTCTATTGATGGAAAAGAAAGAATCGAGGTAAATAAAACTGTTCCATTAGAAGATTGGAAAAAATTAGGATTTACATCTGCTCAGGAAATTTTAGAGAACGGCGGAACAAAATTAATGCGATCCATTAAAGAAACATTAAAAAAATAATAAGTAGAGACGCGATAAATAGCGTCTCTCACATATCGCATTTAAGATTTATCATATTTCTGATTTATCGCAATTCATTAACAAAAACATGAGCAGACAAATTCAAATATTTTCAACAAAAGTACTTTCTAGCGTTCAAAAACAAGAATTAGTAAAAGCTAATTTCAATGTCATCGAAGCGGATTTTATCGACACCAAAAATCAACCTTTCGAACTAAACGAAATCAATGACAACTTGATTTTTACCAGTCAAAATGCAGCTCAAAGTTTGTTGCTTCACCCTAAATGCGAAGAATTAAAAACAAAAAACGTTTTTTGTGTTGGGTTGAAAACCAAAATTCTATTGTCGGAAAGTGGTTTTAACGTCATTGCTTATACGGGTTACGCATCAGACTTGACAGAAATAATAACGTTGATTTACTCCAATGAAAGCTACACTTTTTTTAGTGGCAATTTGAGAAAAGAAACGTTACCAAAAGCGTTGAAAGAAGCCAAAGTAAAGTTCAACGAAATCCAAGTGTATGAGACTTCTTTAACACCACACAAAATAAAAACTCCTGTTGATGCCATTTTGTTTTTTAGCCCATCAGGCGTGGAAAGTTATTTGAAAGAAAATAAAATTAAAGGGGAACTTTGCTTTTGTATCGGTACTACCACTGCAGAAACATTGAACAAAACTACTAAAAACATTATTATCGCAGATCAACCGTCTATTGAAGATGTGATTGAAGATGTAATTGAAGAATATAAATAACCCCCGAAGGGGAATTAGAAAAGAAACCTAAGAACGTTGCAACTTCTGGGAACAAACATAAAATAAAAACTTTGAGCCTTTGTGCCTTTGTGGCATTAAATAAGAAATTATGATAAAGAACGACCTATTTTTAAAAGCATTAAGAGGAGAAACCGTAGAACGTCCACCAGTTTGGATGATGCGTCAGGCGGGAAGGTATTTGCCTGAATTCATCGCTTTGCGCGACAAATATGATTTCTTCACCCGTTGCCAAACCCCAGAATTAGCTGCTGAAATCACTGTGCAACCGATACGAAGAATAGCTCCGGATGTTGCGATTTTGTTTTCGGATATATTAGTAATTCCACAGGCAATGGGAATTGAAGTCTTGATGAAAGAAAATTTTGGTCCATTTTTGCCAAATCCTATTCGAACGATTCAGGATGTTGAGAAAGTGATTGTTCCGGATATTCAGGAAACTCTAGGTTATGTGATGGACGCCATCAAATTGACCAAAGAAATGTTGAATGATGAGGTGCCGTTAATCGGTTTCGCAGGTTCTCCTTGGACTATTTTCTGTTATGCTGTGGAAGGAAAAGGTTCTAAAAGCTTTGATATGGCCAAAGGATTTTGTTTCACACACCCAGAAGCAGCGCATGTTTTATTGCAAAAAATCACCGACACCACTATTTTATATTTAAAAGAAAAAATAAAAGCGGGGGTTGATGCCGTTCAGATTTTTGACTCCTGGGGCGGAATGCTTTCTCCGGTTGATTATCAGGAATTCTCTTGGAAATACATCAACCAAATCGTTGAAGCTTTAGCCGATGAAACTCATGTAATTGTTTTTGGAAAAGGATGTTGGTTTGCGTTGGGTGAAATGGGTAAAAGTAGAGCATCGGCACTTGGTGTTGACTGGACTTGTTCTCCAAGGAATGCGAGATACTTGTCAGGTGGAAACATCACGTTGCAAGGAAATTTTGATCCGTCAAGATTGTTGTCGCCAATTCCAACCATCAAAAAAATGGTTCATGAAATGATTGACGAATTCGGAAAAGACAAATACATCGTGAATTTAGGTCACGGAATTTTACCAAACATTCCTGTAGATCACGCAAAAGCATTTATTGATGCTGTGAAGGAATATAATCAGTAGTATTGAGTGTTCAGGAATTAGTATTCAGTTTTTGAGCATTGAAACAAAAATCAATGATGCTATTCAAGAGTATCATTGATTTATATATTTACTGTAATATTATTGTGAAGTTCCATAGGAACGGTTCATTTTGTAGCCACGGATTTTAATCCGTGGAAATGGAAGAATCACAAAACAATTAAAAATGCTAAACAAAAGTATACGAGACGAGGAAAACATACGAATAGACAATGTTCTTAAAACGTTGCTTTCCTTGGTTTTTGTGCCTAAATTTTGGAATCTAGAAGACATTGCTCTTATTGAAAACGAATTGAAAGACTTGGGCATGAATATCCAAAGTCTTCGTGATTTTGGCGAAAAAGATCTAATTACACATTTACAACGATGTCATTTAGATTGGAATCAATTGGAGCAATTTGCAGATTTTTTGGTTGCTTTTTCAAAAGATGAGCAGTTCGATTTTACAGAAAAAGCGATTGCCTTTTACAATTATATTCAGCAGGAAAGTAAAATGTTTTCGTTTGGAATCAATAGTAAAATAGCTGCTGCAAAAGCAAAATTATAATGAAAACAGAAGCTTTTCAAATAGTTCCATTAAAACCAGAAGATGCAGTAAGTCTTAATGAATTAATGGTTTCTAATACCGAAAGATTCAAGAGGTTTTTCCCTAAAACCCTTTCGAATAATTTGACTATTGAAGCGTCTGAAAGCTATATTTCAAATAAAAGCAAAGAAATTCAATCCAATTCAGAATTTACTTTTGCAATTAAAGACAATGAAACTCAAAATATTGCAGGGCTTATCATTATCAAAAAATTAAATTGGGAAACTAAACAAGGTGAATTTGCATATTGTATTGGTTCAAAATATGAAGGCAAAGGTTTAACGACATTTGCCGTGAAAGAAATTTCAAATTATGCTTTTAATAATTTGAAATTAAAAACCCTTCAAATTATTTCCCATAAAACGAATTTTGGGAGTATTAAAGTCGCTGAAAATTGTGGATTCATCTGGAAAAGAACATTGTCAAATGAGTTTACGCCAACAAATGAACTTCCGTTAGATATGGAATTATATGAGTTAACAAGATGAAAGAACACTTCCATAATTGCTTTACCTTCTTAAATAGCATAGATTTGTTAATGTCTAATTCCCATCTTAGAAATGTAATGATAAATTATTTGAAATGACAGAAAACGAATTACAGAATTATTTAAAAACTAACTACCCACGAGAAAACGAAAAATGTGAGTGGAAAGAATTTAAGTCCTTAAAAAGTGCTGTTTCAGGAAGAGCGGGTGATGATGTCATCTCTTACGTTTCTGCGATTGCAAATATGCAAGGAGGCAATTTAGTAATTGGGATTCAAGATCAAACACATGCTATAGTAGGAATTAAAGAATTTGCAGAATATACCATTGAAAACATCAAATATAGAGTTATTGGGAACTGTCCTAATCTAAATGCAGATCTTTTTCAGGTTGAACAATTCATTTCTTCAGACACAAATAAAACAGTTTGGGTATTTCATATACCGAAACATCAATTTAGATTACCTGTTTACGCTCATAAAAAAACATGGCAGCGTATTGATGATAATTTGGTTGAAATGACCAAAGCAAGATTAGATGCAATACTCACACAGGTTCAGGTTAATGAAGATTGGTCAGCGGTTATTGTCCCTGACGCAACTTTAGAGGATTTAGATAAGAATGCAATTGAAAAAGCCCGTTTTGAATTCAAAAAACGGAATCCTAAATACAGTAAAGATCTAGATAACTGGAATGATTATGATTTTTTAAATAAGTCTAAAATCACTATCAAAGGAAAAATTACAAGAACAGCACTCATTCTTTTAGGAAAGGAAGAGGCAGAACATTTTCTTGGTTCATTTGTGAAAATCAGATGGAATCTTAAAACAGTAGATAATCAAGATAAGGATTTTGATATTTTTTCTATTCCTTTATTACTCGCTGTAGATACGGTTTATTTAAAAATAAGAAATCTTAAATATCGCTATTTGCGTGATGGGACATTGTTTCCGGACGAAGTATTGCGTTATGATCCATTTATTATAAGAGAATCATTAAACAATGCAATTGCACATCAGGATTATAGCAAAGGGGCACGAATTAATGTTGTCGAATTTGAAGATGATCATTTAGTGTTTTCAAATTATGGCTCCTTCCTTCCAAAATCAATTGAAGATGTGGTGCTAAATGATACGCCTGAAGAAGTGTATAGAAATCCTTTTCTAGTGGAAGCGATGAAAAATTTAGATATGATAGAAACACAGGGCGGGGGTATTCGGAAAATTTTTAATTTTCAAAGACAACGTTTTTTTCCTTTACCAGATTATAATTTTTCAGATAATAAAGTAAAAGTCACGATAACTGGAAAAATTTTAAATGAAGATTTTGCTCGAATCCTTATAAAAAATCCAAATCTGTCTTTAGAAGATATTATCTTGTTAGATAAGGTACAAAAGCAAAAACCAATAACAGATGGTGAGTTCAAATATCTTAAAAAGTTGAAGTTTGTCGAAGGAAGAAAGTCTAATATATTCCTTTCTTTTAATGTTGTTGAATTAACAAATAATGAAGAATTAAAAGCAGAATATATTGCTAATCGCAGTTTTGATGATTCTCATTTTAAAGATATGATTGTTGGATATCTTAAAAAATTTGGTAAATCAAAACGGCAGTCTATTGATAATTTAATTATTCCAAAACTTTCAGCCGCACTTTCAGAAGAGAAAAAGAAAAAGAAAGTAACTAATTTTCTTTCTGCCTTAGGGAAAGAGGGAAAGATAAAGTGTACCCCCGGATATTATTGGGAATTAATTTAAATACTTTTTAGACACTTTTAGACACTTTTAGACACTTTTAGACACTTTTAGACACTTTTATAATTTGTTTAAAATCATCATAATTATAATGAAACAACAATTTTACCAATACATACAAAACCTTCAAGACCAAATCTGTAAAGGATTAGAAGCGGTTGAAGGTCAAGCCAAATTTCGTGAAGATCTTTGGCAACGTCCGGAAGGTGGCGGCGGAAGAACCCGCGTGATAGAGAACGGATCAGTTTTCGAAAAAGGCGGTGTCAATATTTCGGCGGTACACGGGAAATTACCGGAAGCCATGCAAAAACTGTTCAACGTAGGCGAAGCTGATTTTTTTGCCTGCGGACTGAGTTTGGTTTTGCATCCAAAAAGCCCAATGGTGCCTACGGTTCATGCCAATTGGCGTTATTTCGAAATGTACGATGACAACGGAAATGTAATCCAGCAATGGTTTGGCGGCGGACAGGATTTAACACCATATTATTTGTTTGAAGAAGATGCAATCCATTTTCATCAAACTTGTAAAACTGCTTGTGACAAACACTCCCGAAGCGTCGGGACAGATTTTTATCCGAAATACAAGAAACAATGCGATGCCTATTTTTGGAATGCACATCGTAATGAAGCCCGTGGAATTGGAGGATTGTTTTTCGATTATTGCAAAGCAACGGAGACCATGTCTATGGATAATTGGTTTAATTTTGTTTCAGAAGTTGGTAATAGTTTCCTCGAAGCGTATGTCCCAATTGTAGAAAAAAGAAAAGATTTACCGTATACTCCAGAACAAAGAACGTGGCAGGAAATCCGTCGGGGTCGCTATGTAGAGTTCAATTTGGTTCACGATAAAGGCACTTTATTTGGTTTAAAAACCAACGGAAGAATAGAAAGTATCCTGATGAGTCTGCCGCCACATGTACAATGGGTGTACGATCATCATCCGGAAGCAGGAAGCGAAGAAGAGAAGTTAGTAAACGTATTAGAAAACCCAAAAAATTGGATTGCAGATTGATGATTAACGATTTTTGATTTCAGATTTTCTGTCATCACTAATTTGTTTTAAATCATAAATCGGCAATCGTAACCCGAGAGCTTTGCTCGAATTGGCGAAGCAATCTAAAATCATAAATCATTATGTTCCCATTACACAGAGGCAGAAGATTAAGAACTAATGAATCCATTAGAAGTTTAGTTCGTGAAACCAGTTTAAGTCCAGCGGATTTTATGTTTCCCATGTTTGTAGCAGAAGGCGAAAATGTACAAGTGGAAATTCCTTCCATGCCTGGAATATTTCGTCGTTCCATCGATTTAACCGTAAAAGAAATTCAAGAATTATTCAATTTAGGCATCCGTGCGGTAAATATTTATGTAAAAGTCAGTGAAAATTTAAAAGACAATACGGGATTAGAAGCTTGGAATCCAAACGGATTAATGCAAAATGCAATTCGTGCTATTAAAGCTGCTTGTCCGGAAATGATTGTAATGCCAGATGTGGCTTTGGATCCCTATTCTATTTATGGTCATGACGGAATTATTGCAAATGGCGATGTAGAAAACGATTCAACCAATGATGCATTGGTAAAAATGGCCGTTTCTCATGCTGAAGCGGGTGCTGATTTTGTTGCGCCATCTGATATGATGGACGGACGCGTGCTGCGTTTGCGTGAAGGTTTAGACGCTGCCGGTTTTCATAATGTGGGCATCATGAGTTATTCTGCAAAATACGCTTCCGCATTTTACGGACCGTTCCGTGATGCCTTAGACAGTGCTCCTGTTGATGCAACTGAAATCCCAAAAGACAAAAAAACCTACCAAATGGATTATGCTAATCGCATTGAAGCCATCAAAGAAGCTTTATGGGATGTGGAAGAAGGCGCTGATATGGTCATGGTAAAACCAGGAATTGCCTATTTAGATATCGTTCGAGAGGTTAAAAATGCGGTAAATGTTCCTGTAACGGTATACCATGTTTCGGGAGAATATGCTATGATTAAAGCCGCTGCCGAAAGAGGTTGGCTAGATCATGATAAAATTATGATGGAGCAATTAATGTGTATCAAAAGAGCAGGAGCAAGTTTGATTTCGACTTATTTTGCTAAAGAAGCTGCGATACTTTTAAACAAGTAAAATTTAGATTTTTTTGATTCTAATAATTTTAATTCTTTTTTTTGATTCTAATTTCAAAAAATAAATTATTTTTGAGAAAACTAAAAAACTAAAAAAACTAAAATGAAAAAAGTATTAATAATTGCAATCGCATTTTTAGCTTTTTCTTGTAAAAAGCAAGAAGCTGAACCAGCTGAAAAACAAGCTGAACCTGAAACTGCAGTTTCTGAAGGAATGCAAGAAGAAGTTCAAACACCGGAACAATTAGGAGAGACCCTTTTTAAAGGAAAAGGAACCTGTGCTTCTTGTCATAAAGTAGATACGAAACTAATAGGGCCAAGTTTACAAGATATTGCCAAAATCTACAAAGAGAAAAACGGTAGCATTGTCAGTTTCCTAAAAGAGAAGAGTGATCCTATTGTTGATCCTTCTCAATATGCATTAATGAAACCAAATATTGTCCTTACAAAAACGATGACTGACGAAGAATTAAATGCATTAGAAGCATATGTTTATTCAACTTTGAAATAATTTTATCATCCTGAGCGTGGTCGAAGGAAGAAGCTAATCCCGCTATCATTCCAATCTTTTCTTTTTTAAAGAAAAAAAGAAAAGGATTTTCCCTTCTATCGGGGCTGTAAAACAAGAACCATTCGTCTAGGCGAATGGTTTTTTTATTTCTAATACTATTCAAGTTTTCATTTCTTTGTGAAGTTTGTGTCTTCTTCGTGAACATTGTGGTTAATTTTTTTATCTTTAAAATATGGAAACAGCTTATATCAAAACCCCTTTAGGAATCGCAACTATTATTGGAGACGAAAATGGGATTTCAGTAATTTCAGTTGCTGATGAAGGAGTCCTTTCAAGTGTAATTCCTGCTGTTTTGCAGGAAGCAGTTTCGCAACTCAACGATTATTTCGAAGGAAAAAGAACCGATTTTGATTTTGTACTCAATCCAAAAGGAACCGATTTTCAGCAAAAAGTATGGAAAGGATTATTGGAAATCCCTTTCGGGAAAACCATGTCTTATATGGATTTGTCCAAAAAATTAGGCGATGTCAAAGCCATTAGAGCTGTGGCTTCCGCCAATGGGAAAAACCCGCTATGGATTGTTGTCCCGTGTCACAGAGTCATTGGAACAGATGGTTCATTAACCGGTTATGCAGGCGGATTATGGCGCAAAAAATGGTTATTGGAACATGAAAATCCAACAACGCAACAAAGTTTGTTTTAAAATAGACCTCTTAGATTTTCAGACGGGTAGACAAGTTAGATTTTAAAAGATCAAGGAAGTCTAATAAGGTAATAATCTAAAATGTCTGAAAATCTAAGAAGTCTAACAAAATCTGAATTATGATTGATAAAATTCACCTCAATAACATCTTATTCCTCGATATAGAAACCGTTCCGGAAGCAGCTGATTTCAACTCTCTGGATTCCGAAATGAAAGACCTTTGGGAACACAAGACCCAATACCAGCGCAAAGACGAATACACTCCGGAGGATTTTTATGACCGTGCCGGAATTTGGGCCGAGTTTGGGAAGATCGTTTGTATTTCGGTAGGCTATTTTACGATCAAAGGCGATATTCGGAATTTTAGGGTGACTTCTTTTTTTGGTGAAGAAAAGAAAATTCTACACGATTTTATTAATCTGTTAAACAATCATTTCAATCAACCGCAACACGTTTTATGTGGCCATAATGCCAAGGAATTCGACATTCCATTCATTGCACGACGCATGATTATCAATCAAATCGCCATTCCTAACAAACTGAATTTATTTGGAAAAAAACCATGGGAAATTCCACATTTGGATACGTTGGAACTATGGAAATTTGGGGACTATAAACATTATACTTCTTTAAAATTGATGTGTAAAGTTCTCGGAATCCCTTCTCCAAAAGGCGATATCGATGGCAGTCAGGTGGGACATGTTTTTTATGTTGAAAAAGACATTGATAGAATTGTAACTTATTGTGAAAAAGATACGATTGCCGTAGCACAAATTTTCCTTCGATTACGTCGAGAAGATTTATTGATTGAGGAGGAGATTATTCATGTTTAAATTGTCGTAACCCAATGAGGGTTCAAAACCCTGATTGGGTTTGTTAATAAATAATTACATTTACAAAAATTATAAATTATGGTATTGAGTAGATTTTGGCTGGCTATTTTTATTTCTTCAATTGTATTTGTAGTCATTAGTTTGTTTTCGGGGAATAGTTACACTATTGATTATATTTTAAATGGTAAAAAAGACGACCCAATTTTACTGTCCGAAAAATACATCGAACAAGTACCTGCTTTTATCAGAGACAGCATCAAAAAAGCGCCAGATCAAACTATGATTGTCAACAGAGATACCATAAATGCCGATACGACGTATGTTTTCAAAAGCCAAACGGTAAAAATATACAGCGGCGTTCAAAAATCAGATGGTTTATTACCTACTTGCAAGAATACTTTACTCGATTTAATCATTCCTTTAATTGCCTATTTAGCTTTTTTCTGCGGACTGATGCAATTACTGATTGATTCTGGTGCTGCCGAAAAATTAGCCAAAAAACTGAGTCCCGTTTTTGTGAAAGTGTTTCCAACTATTCCCAAAAATCACGAATCGATATCCTATATGACCCTGAATTTTGCAGCAAATTTTCTAGGGCTGGATTCTGCCGCCACACCTTTTGGACTAAAGGCTATGCAGAGTTTGCAGGAGATTAATCCCGATAAAGACAAAGCAAGCGATGCGCAAATTATGTTTATGTGTTTGCATGCAGCGGGACTTACTTTGATACCAACATCTATCATTGGCTATCGCGCTGCCGAAAATGCTGCAAATCCTGCCGATGTCATGTTACCTTGTATTATCACTTCGTTTATAGGAACGATTGCTGCCTTTTTGATCGTTGGAATTAGACAAAAAGTCAATTTCAAAAGTGCTTCATTAATCGTTGCATTAATGACCATAATTGCAGCCATTGTTGGTTTATTACTGTACATAAACGGTTTAGATTTAATTGGTAAAAACTTTTTTACGGCCAATCTTTCGGGTTTAATGTTAGTAACAATCATTGCATTTACGTTGGTTTTTTCCTTTATACATGAGAAAAAATTCATTGCTTTAAATACCACCATTTTCGATGCATTTGTCACTGGTGCTAACAATGGTTTAAAAACTGGAGTTACAATTTTCCCTTATGTTTTGGGGATGCTGGTAGCTATTTCGTTTTTTAGAAATAGCGGTTTATTTGAAATTATAAGCAACGGAATCTCTTTTGTTTTCTCGAATATTGGAGTGAGCAAACAGATTACCGATTCTTTGCCGGTTGCTATGCTAAGGCCTTTTAGTTCCGGCGGATCGCGAGGGTTTATGATAGATTCTATGCGTACTTTTGGGCCGGATTCTTTTACCGGAAGGTTGAGTTGTATTTTCCAATGCAGTGCCGAGACCACTTTTTATGTAATTGCCGTTTACTTCGGTTCTATCAATGTTAAACACACACGTTATACCCTTGGCACGATGCTTTTAGTAGATCTGATATGTGTGATTACAGCTATTTTTGTAGCAAGTTGGTTTTTCTAAATATTTAACCGCAAAGGGCGAAAAAAAACCACAAAGTTCACGAAGTAAATTTCTGAATTTTGTGGTTTTTATGTATTTAAATAATTTTAGTTTACTCAATCACCATTTCAGGAATTTCTCCTTCAATAATTAAATCCGCTTCAGTGGAAGCAATAATATGTTCTACGGTTACACCTGGTGCGCGTTCCAATAGTTTGAAACCTTTTGGGGTTATTTCAAGAACGGCCAATTCTGTAACTATTTTTTTTACACAACCCACGCCTGTTAATGGTAAAGTGCATTTTTTTAGGATTTTAGATTCGCCAGCTTTGTTGACGTGCATCATGGCCACGATAATATTTTCGGCAGAAGCGACTAAATCCATTGCCCCACCCATTCCTTTAACCATTTTTCCAGGAATCTTCCAGTTGGCTATATCGCCGTTTTCGGCGACTTCCATAGCGCCAAGAATTGTCAAATCAACATGCTGTCCGCGAATCATCCCGAAACTCAAAGCCGAATCGAAAAAAGATGCGCCCGGTAAGGTAGTAATGGTTTGTTTTCCGGCATTAATAATATCTGCATCTTCTTCTCCTTCAAAAGGGAATGGTCCCATGCCCAGAACGCCATTTTCACTTTGAAATTCAACGTCAATTCCTTGTGGGATATAATTTGCTACTAATGTTGGAATTCCGATTCCGAGATTCACGAAATAACGGTCCTTCAATTCTTGAGCGATTCGTTTTGCAATTCCTATTTTGTCTAATGCCATATCTTAATGTATCAATTTATAAATATAACAATATATCAATTTTGACAACTGTTACTTATTATTTTTACTAGTGCTTAGGATTTTGTAAACTATTAATCCTAATTCATTAATTTGAATTTTTAGGCTTTCATCAAAAGGATACGAGGATGCTTTTTCACAAAGCAAAAGCCAGTATTTTGTTTCCTCTAGTTCTTTGGCAGCAATTTTAATTTTGTGAATAAAATCTGCTCTACTTTCTGCATTCTGTGCTTCATGAATATTAGCGCCTATACTTGTTCCTGACTTTAATAGTTGATTGGCAACAATAAATTTGCGTTTATTTTCTAATATTTCACAAAAAGCTATAATGCCTAATGCAAAATCAATGGATTTAGTAACAACAATATTCTCTTTGTCCATTTTTTATTAATTGTTATATTAAAAAATTGCTAAATTGTTTAATTTTTTGCACGAACCGTTCTCTGCTCAATTCTCTTTTCGTATTGCTCGCCTTGAAAAATGCGTTGCACAAATATTCCGGGAATATGAATTTGGTTTGGGTCTAAAGTTCCGGCTTCCACTAATTCTTCTACTTCGGCAACGGTGATTTTTGCTGCTCCAGCCATACACGGATTGAAGTTTCTTGCAGTTCCTTTGAAAATTAAGTTTCCTGCAGTATCGCCTTTCCATGCTTTTACGATTGCAAAATCAGCTTTGAAAGCGAGTTCCATTACATGCATTTTTCCATTGAATTCGCGTGCTTCTTTACCTGTTGCCACTTCGGTTCCATAACCTGCCGGTGTGAAAAAAGCCGGAATTCCTGCTTGTGCAGCACGACAACGTTCGGCTAATGTTCCTTGAGGAATAAGGTCTACTTCGAGTTCACCGGAAAGCATTTGGCGTTCAAATTCAACATTTTCTCCTACATAAGAAGAAATCATTTTCTTGATTTGACGTTTTTGTAAAAGCAATCCAAGACCAAAATCATCTACACCTGCGTTGTTGGAAATACACGTTAAATCGGTATTTTCTTTTTTTACTAATTCGGCGATGGAATTTTCCGGAATACCGCATAATCCAAAACCGCCAAGCATGATGGTCATTCCGTTTTCAATTCCTTGAAGTGCGTCTTGAACGTTGTTTACCTTTTTGTTGATCATATTGTGTTTTTTAGCCCATCCCGAAACTTCGGGAGGGAACGGCATCCTTTCTAGTCCTGAACTTGTTTCAGGATCCTGAAACAAGTTCAGGACTAGAAAGATATAGTGTACAGCTGGAAATAGCTCCTAATTCCTAACTTCGGGGGAATAGATGATTAAATTATAATTCAAATTCTTCGGTATCTTGTTCTACGGCCGTAGTGTCTTTTACTTTTGGAGCGGAATAACAGTCTACTTTTATCGAAAGATTAGCGGGTCTGTCAAATTGTGCTTTGGAGACTTTAAGCGCTGGGTCAGCGTAGCAAAGTTTCATAAAATAACCCCAAACCGGGAGTGCTGCAGTAGCTCCTTGACCATATGTGATGCTTTTGAAACGGGCCGAACGATCCTCGCAACCTACCCAGATTCCAGTTACCAAATTAGGAACCATTCCCATAAACCACCCATCAGACTGGTTTTGTGTGGTGCCTGTTTTTCCTGCAATTGGGTTTTTGAAAGAATACGGATAACCAGTCCAGCGGTTGTCCCCATTACCGCCGCCAGTGGTGCGCAAACGGTCTCCTGAACCGCCTTCGGTTACACCTTCCAGTAATTTTATAACCGCATAAGCAATGTCTTTGTTTAAGACATCATGAGATTCTGGTATTGGTTCGTAGATTACAACGCCACTTTTGTCTTCAATTCGAGATATAAATTGTGGTTTCATATAAACCCCTTGATTGGCAAAGGTGCTGTAAGCGGCAACCATGTCTTCTACCGTTATTTCAACCGCACCTAAAGCAATGGAAGGTTGGTTTACAATTTCAGATTTTACCCCTAATTTATGTGTTAAATCTATTACTGCTTCCGGGCCAACTTTATCAATTAATTTTGCCGATATAGTATTTATGGAATTAGCCAAACCTCGTTTTAAGGTAACCATTCCGCGGTATCTGTTGTCAGAGTTTCTAGGCTCCCAATCTTCGGTAACATGATGGCGTCCTTTTCTAATCACAAAGGGTCCATCAATAATCGAGTCACACGGAGACATATTTAATTGTTCTATGGCTGTTGCGTAAACAAAGGGTTTAAAAGTTGAACCTACTTGTCTTGCTCCTTGTCCTACGTGATCGTATTGAAAATATTTGTAGTTGATTCCGCCAACCCAAGCTTTTACATTGCCCGTTTGCGGTTCCATTGCCATCAATCCGGATTGTAGAAAGTGTTTGTAATAACGGATAGAATCCAATGGTGTCATAATGGTATCTTTTTCTCCTTTCCAAGAAAATACAGTCATTTTTGTTTTTTCGCTAAACGATTTTATAATTTCTTCATCACTTTTATCCAATGATTTCATCACAGCCCATCGGTTGGAGGATTTCATTGCCTGATTCAGAATCCGTTGTGTTTCTACAGAAGAAATATTAACAAAAGGAGCGTTTTTATTACCCTTAGATTGATTAAAAAACTCTTCTTGAAGGTTTGCCATGTGGGCTGTAACCGCTTCTTCAGCATGCAACTGCATTCTGGAATCAATGGTCGTGTAGATTTTTAGACCGTCTTTGTAGATGTCATAATCAGAACCATCCGATTTTTTGTTGTCTTCGACCCATTTTTTCATGTAATCGCGTAAATATTCTCTGAAATAAGTTGCCGTTCCTTCTTTATGTGTTTCTAATTTGAAGTTTAATTTGATCGGTAAACTTTGTAATTTTTCTTTTTCTTCTGCAGTGATGATTTTTCCTTTTTCCATTTGCGAAAGCACCACGTTTCTACGATTTTTCACACCTTGTGGGTTTCTTACTGGATTGTATAAACCGGAGTTTTTAAACATTCCAACTAATATTGCCGATTCACTGATGGTTAAATCTTTCGGTTCTTTGGAAAAATAGGTTTTTGCCGCTGAACTTACTCCAACAGAATTATTACCAAAATCATACACGTTGCAATACATGGCAATGATTTCGTTTTTAGTGTATTGTCTTTCTAATCGAATAGCAATAATCCATTCTTTTATTTTTTGTACAATTCTAAAGGGTAAAAATTTTGAACCCTCTCCATGAAATAATTGTTTGGCTAATTGCTGTGTTAATGTACTGGCTCCACCGCTTGTCCCTAAACTTGAAATGGCTCTTAACGTTCCTCTTCCGTCGATACCGGAGTGTTCGTAAAAACGAGCATCTTCAGTAGCTATTAATGCTTGTACCAGGTTTTTTGGTAAGTCAGAATACTTTAATTGGGATCTGTTTTTTTCAAAATATTTACCCAGAACCACTCCGTCAGCCGATATGATTTCTGTAGCTAAATTAGAATCTGGATTTTCTAAATCTTCAAAAGAAGGCATCGAACCGAAGATTCCCCATGAAGCAAATAAGAAAAACAAACCGACGCTTCCTAAGCCTAAAAAGAAGATTTTCCAAAATTTCTTTTTGTAGTAAGTGATGTCCTTATCAATATTTTTTGTCTGATTGTTATTTTTTTTGATAGCCATAATACTATTTTATTCTTTTTTTTCTATTCTAAAACCTACTTCTGTAATTCCATCTAAAACCGTTACACCAGGAACTTTTCCAGTTTCTCTAACGGCTTGTTTTATATGGACTTTGTATTTTCCTCTGAACTTTACATTTTCTTTGTAATACAGTTTGCTTTCTTTTATATCCGAAAATCCATCACCTAATAGCGTTCCGTCCGGATCTGCCATTTGGTATTCGAGAGTGTCCACTTTTGTAAAACCATTTGGTAATTCCAAGGCCACAATCAGAAATAGATTGTTGTACTGATAATTGTTATTAGCTCTCAAATTAACAAATAGATTGTATCGTTTTGTGGAGTCTAATTCCGGTAAATTGAAAGTTACAATGCTGTCTTTATGCCAAGCGCTTCCGACAGATTTATATTCATCAAAGACTCTTTTTTTATCACATGAAGAAAAGAGGATTACAACCAAAAGAAGTAAAGCGCTATTTTTTATCCACATTTTTAGTAATAATTATAGGTTTTCTTGGCTCCGCTGGCTTTTTGTCATTTGGAGTCTGACGGTTATTGTTATTTGCAGGTTTGTTGTTGTTTGCTACAATTGCATTTTCACCGGCAGGTTTGCGTTTTTTATTCTGTTTTTTCTTTGGTTTTGGCTGGTCAAAACGAGTCAAACTTTCCTGACCCATTGCATTATTGAAGTTTTTCTCCGGTTCTACAACAATTTCTATGGCAAAATCTTCCAGTGAAGAGACTTTGTTTTTTAATTTGTTCTCAGCAACAATTTCTTTGACCTGTTCAATTTTTAAAACATGCCAATTAGCAAAATTATTGGTATAAGCAAACCACATTAGCCCTTTGAAAATATCTTGTTTTTGGCAAATGGCATCTCCTTTTTCAGTCACCAATTTTGTTTCGAAATCTGGAAAATCTTTCAAGGCATCCATGTAAGTATCCAACTCATAGTTCAAGCAGCATTTTAATTTTCCGCATTGTCCCGCTAGTTTTTGTGGATTTAAAGATAATTGTTGGTAACGTGCCGCTGAGGTGTTTACACTTCTGAAATCCGTTAACCAGGTTGAACAGCATAATTCTCTTCCGCAAGAGCCAATACCGCCTAAACGAGCAGCTTCCTGACGGAAACCAACTTGCTTCATTTCGATTCTGGTACTGAATTCTTTAGCAAAATCTTTAATTAAAGCACGAAAGTCAATACGGTCATTTGCCGTGTAATAGAACGTAGCTTTTGATCCGTCACCTTGAAATTCGATATCGGAAATCTTCATTTCCAGTTTTTGAGCAATTGCTAATTCACGTGCCCGTACCTTCATAGGTTCTTCTTTGTCTCTAGCTGCGGACCAAATATCGATATCTTTTTGGGATGCTTTTCTATAGATTTTAGGAACATCATTGCTTAAATGATTTACTCCTTTTTTCTTCATTTGAATTTTTACCAATTCGCCTGTCAAAGTAACAATTCCTATGTCGTGTCCTGGTGAAGCAACGGTGGCAACAATGTCACCCATGCTTAACGTTAATTTTTCAGTATTGCGATAAAATTCTTTTCTTCCGTTTTTGAAACGTACTTCAACACAGTCAAAAGGAGCTTCGCCATTAGGCAAACTCATGTTGGAAAGCCAATCGAAAACCGTTAATTTATTGCAGCTATCGGTGCCGCAAGTCCCATTATTTTTACAACCCTTAGGTGCGCCACCATCAGAAGTTGAACAACTTGTACATGCCATAATTTTATATGTAGTGTTGTGACTGGCACAACTTAAGTTCTTAAAACGTTTAATGTGTAAAGATAGTATTTTTTGATTGAATGTTTCAAAGTCAAAATACTACTAAAATCATAAATTTTTAGACACCAAAAAAAGGAGTTTTTAACAAAAAAACTCCTTGAAATTACTTTGATTTCAAGGAGTTTTGATAATAAATAGGAATTAAAACTATTGTTTTTAACAAATTAAAACATTGGATGATTATTTGCTGATTTTTCCGGAACAGCCTGGATAACATCCCAATGTTCCACAATTTTGTTGTTTTTAAGTTTAAAAATATCAATAACTGAAGTAAGTTTCCCATCGGCACCTTTAGATTTTAAGTGAATAAAAACCAAATCACCATCAGCAGCTATATGTTGAATGTCTATTTTTTCCTTTGGCGCACCCACAAACCATTGTTCAACTCCGTCTTTTAGTGCTTTTCTACCATCTGCTACTCCAGGATTATGCTGAATGTAATCTTCTACAATATATTTGTCAATTGCTGACGGATCTTTGTCGCCAAACAAAGCTTGATAAAAAACAGTTACAATTTTTTTATTGGTTTCTTCTTGTTTTATATTTCTTTTTGATTGGGCATTTATTCCAATCGACATTGATAAAAGTAAAATTAATACCGCTGATTTTGAAAATAAGTTATTCATTTTTTTAATTTTGAGTTATTTGATGTGATTGTAGAATAGGGAGTTAAAGGTATTGAAATTAGTCTAAAATCTTATACAATTTATCTGATAATCTAATTCTGAATGGCAGTTTAAAAGTGCAAGTATCTCCAAAAACTGCTTTTTCGGAAGTTAGATCGTTAACAAGCATTTCTTCGATTACTAATTTTTGTTCTCCAGTTGTAGCACCTTTAATTAGAATGGTATCGCCAATTTTGATTTCGTTGTCTTCAATTAAAAACTGTCCAATACTTGGTTTTGGAAAGAAATGCGTTCCTTTCCCAATATAGACTTTCTTAACTTTTGGTTCTTTTTTAATTGCAGTTTTTGGTTTTTGCTTCGCCAGTTCGCTAACGCTCGGGTCCGCAACAAAAACACTATGGGTTTCTTCATTGTTCTTGAAAGTCAAAACGTCTGATTTTCCTTTTTTGAAAATCTTATTTCCGTTTTTAATCCCTCTGCGAATGGCTTTTTGCTCTTCTTCCGGCAAATGAATTACACGCACACATTCTTGAGAACAACACCCTTCCATAGCCGTTGCACATTCTTCACATTGGATAAAAAGCAAATGACAGCCTTCGTTCACACAATTCGTATGTATGTCACAAGGTTTTCCGCATTGATGGCATTGGGAAACGATATCGTCTGTAATTCTTTCGCCTAGACGATGATCAAATACAAAGTTTTTACCGATGAATTTACTTTCCAATCCTTCGGCTTTTATCTGGCGCGTGTATTCTATAATTCCGCCTTCGAGTTGGTATACATTTTCAAAACCTTTGTGTTTGAAGTAAGCGCTGGCTTTTTCGCAACGAATTCCTCCGGTGCAATACATCAAGAGTTTTTTGTCCTGTTTATGTTCGGCTAATTGCTCTTCAATAATCGGTAATGATTCTCGAAAAGTATCAACATCTGGTTTTATAGCTTTGGTAAAATGACCAATTTCACTTTCGTAATGATTTCGCATATCGACCACAATCGTGTTTGGGTCTTCTAAAAGTTCATTGAATTCCTTCGCTTTTAGATGAATTCCTATATTGGTTACATCAAAAGTTTCGTCAACTAAACCATCGGCCACAATCTTATCACGAACTTTTACGGTGAGTTTTAAAAACGAATGATCGTTATGTTCTACAGCAATATTCAAGCGAATGCCTTTCATGAAATCATAGACTTCAATTGAATCTTTGAAGGCGTAGAAATTATCGGCTGGAAGTGACAATTGGGCGTTGATTCCTTCGTGGGCAACGTAGATTCGGCCAAGAACTTCAAGGGAGTTCCAAGCCAGGAATAATTCGTTACGAAATTGTGTTGGATCTGAAATTTGCGCATAAGCATAGAAAGACAACGTAAGACGTTGTTTTCCGGCATCATCAATCATGATGGCTCTTTCTTCTGCGCTTAATGTGTTATACAGTTGCATGCTATAAACAGTTTTAAGTTGAGAAATTTATTTTCGATAAAATATTCAAGTCAATTTTCTTGAACGGTGCAAAAGTAAGGATTAATTTGGAAATGAAATAATTTCCTAATCCCAAATGCCTAGCCCCGATAAAAGTGGAAATCCCATCTCGTTTTTTTAACGAGATGGATTGAAACGGATAGCGGGAAATTGCTCCAAACAAAAATTTGGATAAGCTTAAAGACAGTATTTTTTATCTTATAAAGTGCTCTAATGTTTTTAGCATATTTGTTTGACTGTGGATGTATTTCTTTTTTTTCTGGTTAAGCGGGTAGTTTCGAGATAATATGTTAAAATCGATTGCGACAATTGAATATAATTCACTAACTTTCATGTGTATAAGTAGATTATTTTTCGGTTTGTTGAGGTTAATGATTGTTAAATTTAATGCCATTTTTATTATGAAAATTTCTTTTGAAAAAAAAATATTACTGGGATTTATTATCAATTTACTAGTTGTCATTGCTTCAGGGTGGGTTTTCATTTCCAGATTTAATAAGCAAAGAGATGAGGCAATGGATTCATTGCTAAATTGGATAGAACTTTCATTGTTTGTTCTTTCTATTGTTTTACTGACCATTGTCTATTTTATTATTAAAGCGCAATTGCGAGCTAAAAACATTTCCCAAAACTTACTTTTGGAAAACAAACAATTGCTTCAATCTATCATTGATAACACTTCCAATCCTATATTCATTAAAAAAATAAACGGGGAATATGTATTGATTAATAAACAATTTGAATCTTTATTTCAAATCTCGAATGAAGAAATAATAGGGAAAACTGATCATGATTTTTTACCAAAAGAAGTGGCTGATGGTTATCGAAATTCTGATCTTGAAGTGGCAAAAGCATTAAAGGAATTAAAAATGGAAGAAACTATTCAACAGCCGGATGGTCCCCATACCTATATTGCAGTTAAATTTCCACTATATGATTCAACAGGGAGAATTTATGCTATTGGAGGAATTTCCACAGATATCTCAGAAAGGAAAAAATTAGAAGAGTCTTTCAAAGTAACAGATAAATTTTTTAATATGTCTTCGGACATGATGATTATTGGAACGAAAGAAAAATTTGGTAAAGTTAACCCTGCTGTTATTAGAATTTTGGGGTATTCTGAGGCGGAGTTGTTGAGTAAGCCCTATACTTTTTTTGTACATCCTGAAGACTTAGAAATCACAAAAAGAGAAGTTGGTAAACTTCAAAAGGGTGCTTTAATGATTCAGTTTAAAAATAGATTTGTTTGTAAAGACGGATCAATAAAATGGCTTGTATGGTCCATTTCCCCTGAACTTTCAACGGGATTATTATATGCTGTTGCACGGGATGTTACAGCGCAAAAAGAAACGGAAGACTCTTTGGTCATTGCCGATAAATTTTTCAATATGTCCAATAACTTGCTTGTTGTTGCAAAAGGGGAGTATTTTATAAAAATAAATCCGGCTTTTACCAAAACACTTGGCTACACTCAAGAGGATATGAATACTATAAAATTTATGGAATTAACGCATCCCGATGACAAAAACATAGCTGACGAAGTGTTGGCTAAACTTCTAAGGGGGGATGCAATTGTAAATTTTGAAGATCGTGTTCGTTGTAAAGATGGCACTTACAAATGGCTGGACTGGCATAGCACTATTGATGTACAACAAGGCGTATTGTATTCTGTTGCACGTGATATTACCGAAAAAGTTAAAAATGAACAATCCTTAAAAATAGTCAACAATTTTTTTGAGATGTCATTTGATGCTTTTTTTGTTGAAAAAGAAAAGAAAATCATAAAAATTAACCCTGCTTTCACTAAAATTTTGGGTTATAATCAAAATGACTTAGAGAAAATGTCACTTTTAGACCTGATGCATCCAGATTATATAAAAATTGTTAGTGAAAGGAGAGCAAAACGGTTGAAAGGAGAGGAGGTAGAGGCAGATGTTATGTTTCCAATATTATGCAAAGATGGTTCCTACAAATGGACTGAATCAGTGGTGTCAACGGATGTTAAAGAAGGAATGATATATGCCGTTTTACGTGACATCACCCAAAAAAGGCTTGATGAAGAATTGTTAAATAATTATACTCAGAAATTAAAAGATAACGAACAGCAAATACAAACCATTTTTGATGGTGCTCCTGATCCGGTTATCGTAATTGATAGTGAAAGCAATGTTTTAAGATGGAATCCAAAGGCAGAATCTGTTTTTGGATGGAAAATTGCCGAAATTATTGGGAAACCCCTTTTTGAATTCATTGTTCCTACACGATACCGGGAATTACATAAGACAGGTATGGAGCATTTTTTAATATCTGGAATCGGGCCTATCTTAAATAAACCGTATGAAATAGAAGCGGTCAATAAAGAGGGAACGGAATTTCCAGTATCTCTCAGTGTTTCACCTGTCAAAATGGGAGAAAAATATTTCTTTATTGGTTTTGTAAGGGATATTACTGAAAGTAAACAAGCCATTAACGAATTGTATGAAAATGAAGAAACGTTACGGTTGATTATAGAGAATATAGGTGAGGGTGTTGTCGTTGCAAATGCAGATAAAGAAATAGTAATGGCCAACTATATGGCCAATGAAATTTTTGGGATTGAAGAGGATAGTAAAATATCACTTAATTTATCGGATCATTTTGAGTTGTATTTTCCGGATGAAAAAACTGTTTTCCCCTCCCAAAACTTACCGATGGAACGTGCGCTGGGTGGCGAAGAAACAAATGATGTTGATATTGTACTTTGGAATCCAGTTGCACAGGAAAAGAAACGTGTTCTTATTAGCGGAAGGCCATTAATTGATCAAAATGATAAAGTAATAGCTGCTGTGGTGACTATAAAGGACATCAGCAAATACAAAAAAATGGAAGAAGAATTAAAAGAAACAGAATTGAAGTACAGACAGTTAATAGGTTTTAGAAAAGGGGGCGATACAGTCATTTGATTTTTTTATAAAGGAATCTGATTGCTTGGATGTGTTCAAGTAATGATAGAAATAGAAATCCTTTATTTTTTTCTTTAGAATCAATAAAGATTAGGCCGCTATACTTTTATTATAATGGGAGTTCAGTTAATTCCTGTTGAATTAATAACATTCGGTCAGGTGCCTTTAGCAACTGCTGAAAAAAGCAACAATCGTACATTAATAGATGTTGAATTTAATACCATAAAATCATGAAAATTTCTTTTGAAAAAAAAATATTCCTAGGGTTTATTATCAATTTATTTGCTGTAATTGCTTTGTCATGGGTTTTTGTTTTACTATTTGATAGACAAAGAGAACTAACTTTAGATAAAAAATTGAATTGGATAGCACTGTCATTGTTTGTTCTTTCCATTATTTTATTCTCTTTCGTTTATTATATTATTCGCACCCAACTTCATGTTAAAAATGCATCCCAAAACCTCCTTTTTGAAGATAAGCAACTGCTTGATTCTGTTTTTGATAACACTTCTAATCCCATCTTTATTAAAAAAATAAATGGAGAATATTTATTGATTAATAAACAGTGCGAGTCTTTATTTCAAATCTCGAGTGAAGAAATAAAAGGCAAAACAGATCATGATTTTTTACCTAAAAAACTAGCGGATGCTTACCGGAATTCAGATCTTGAAGTCGTAAAAGCACTAAGAGAATTAAAGACAGAAGAAACCATTCATCTGCCGGATGGTTCACATACCTATATTGCAATTAAATTCCCGTTGTATGATTTAGCAGGAAGAATTTATGCCATTGGAGGGATTTCTACAGATATCACCGAAAGGAAAAAATTGGAGGAAACATTCAAAGCAGCCGACAAATTATTTTATATGTCCTTAGATATCATGGTTATTATGTCGGAGGATAAATTTGTAAAAATTAATCCGGCATTGAGTAATTTATTGGGTTATTCCGAGGAGGAATTATTAAGTCAACCATTTCTCACTTATGTACACCCGAAGGATCATATAATCACACAAAAAGAAATTGTTAAACTTCAAATGGGTATTTTAACAATAAAATTTGAAAACAGATGGATTTGTAAAGATGGATCAATTAAATCCCTTGTCTGGTCAGCCTCCCCTGATCTTTCAACCGGACTGATATATGCTGTTGCACATGATGTTACGTTGCAAAAAGAAATTGAAAGCTCTTTAGTTGTTGCACAGAAATTTTTTAATATGTCCTATGACATGCTTGTCGTTTCAAAAGGGGAGTATTTTGAAAAAGTAAATCCAGCCTTCACAAGAAATCTTGGCTACGATCAAAAGGATATGGACGGCAAACCATTTTTATCTATTGCCCATCCTGATGACGCCAATGCTTATATTGATGCCATTAATAAGTTGAAAAAAGGAGAGTCCATGGTCAATCACAGGGCTCGCGCACGTTGTAAAGACGGATCATATAAATGGTTGGATTGGTCCAGTACTATTGATATTCAAACGGGAATAATGTATGCGGTGGCTCGTGATGTTACTGAAATAGTTGAAAATGAAGGATCCTTAAAAATGTCAGAGAAATTTTTCAATATGTCCTATGACATCCTTGTTGTTGCAAAAGGGGAGTATTTTGAAAAAGTAAATCCAGCCTTCACAAGAAATCTTGGCTACGATCAAAAGGATATGGACGGCAAACCATTTTTATCTATTGCCCATCCTGATGACGCTAATGCTTATATTGATGCGATTAATAAATTGAAAAAAGGCGAATCCATGGTCAATCACAGAGCCCGCGCACGTTGCAAAGACGAATCCTATAAATGGTTGGATTGGTCCAGTACTGTTGATATTAAAACGGGAATAATGTATGCGGTGGCTCGTGATGTTACTGAAATAGTTGAAAATGAAGGATCCTTAAAAATGTCAGAGAAATTTTTTAATATGTCCTATGACATGCTTGTCGTTGCAAAAGGCGAGTATTTTGAAAAAGTAAATCCAGCCTTCACAAGAAATCTTGGCTACGATCAAAAGGACATGGACGGCAAACCATTTTTATCTATTGCCCATCCTGATGACGCTAATGCTTATATTGATGCGATTAATAAATTGAAAAAAGGAGAGTCCATGGTCAATCACAGGGCTCGCGCACGTTGCAAAGATGAATCCTATAAATGGTTGGATTGGTCCAGTACTGTTGATATTAAAACGGGAATAATGTATGCGGTGGCTCGTGATGTTACTGAAATAGTTGAAAATGAAGGATCCTTAAAAATGGCAGACAAGTTTTTTAATATGTCCTATGACATGCTTGTCGTTGCAAAAGGCGAGTATTTTGAAAAAGTAAATCCAGCTTTCACAAGAAATCTTGGTTACGATCAAAAGGACATGGACGGCAAACCATTTTTATCTATTGCCCATCCTGATGACGCTAATGCTTATATTGATGCGATTAATAAATTGAAAAAAGGAGAGTCCATGGTCAATCACAGGGCTCGCGCACGTTGCAAAGATGGATCCTATAAATGGTTGGATTGGTCCAGTACTGTTGATATTAAAACCGGAATAATGTATGCTGTGGCTCGTGATGTTACTGAAATAGTTGAAAATGAAGGATCCTTAAAAATGGCAGACAAGTTTTTTAACTTGGCATTTGACATCCTTACGGTTGCAAAAGAGGAGCATTTCATTAAAATCAATCCGGCTTTTACCAAAACACTGGGTTATGATGAAAAAGATTTGGATAAAATAAAATTTACCGACTTAACACATCCTGATGATAAGGGTGTTGCCAATGAGATGTTTGCAAAACTTTTAGAGGGAGAACCGGTTGTGAATTTCAGAGACCGTGTACTTTGTAAAGATGGAACATACAAATGGTTGGATTGGCATAGTAATTTCGATTTACAGCATGGCGTATTGTATTCCGTTGCGCGAGATATTTCGGAACAGATTAAATTAGAAGAAGAACAGCAAACGGTAACAAAGGAACTGTATGAAAATGAGGAAAAATTACGATTGATTTTAGAGAATTTAAGTGAAGGGGTTATTGTTGCCAATGCAGATAAAAAAATAGTATTGGTTAATGATATGGCCAATGAATTTTTTGGAATTAGAGAGGATGATAAAATATCACCTAATATAATAGACCATTTTGAAATATATTACCCAGATGAAAAAACTATTTTTCCCTCCCAAAACTTACCTATGGATCGCGCGTTGAAAGGAGAGTCAACAGATGACATTGATGTGGTGCTTTTGGATCCGGCTACAAAGGAAAAGAAGCGGATTCTTATTAGCGGGAGACCATTGGCTGATCAAAATAATAATGTAATTGCATTTGTTCTTACTATAAAAGACATCAGCAAATACAAACAATTAGAGGCAGAATTAAAAGAAACGGAATCAAAGTACAGACAATTAATAGGTTTTAAAAAGGCTGACGATAAAGAAGTTTGATTCTTTCTTTAAGAAGCCCGATTGCGTGGATACATAATCCACATCGCTCGGATATGTTTACGTAATGATACAATGGAAATCCTTTGTTTTTTCTTTAGAAACAATAAAGATTAGGGTCACTATACTTTTATTCTAATGGAAATTCAGTGGATTTCATTTGAAATATAAAGCAGGAAATCAAAGATTCAGCGAAGCTAAATGGCTTTAGATGATGAAAGCTAAATGGCTTTAGATGATGAAAGCTAAATGGCTTTAAATAGAAAAACCACGACCCAAGCGACAGCGAACTGACGAAGCAATGGACGTGGTTTTTCTTTTTTATTGAATTAACAATATTCGTTGAAAGCATCTTTCAGGTTTTCAGCAATCAATTCTGCTGGGCGGCCCTCAATGTGGTGACGCTCTAACATGTGAACCAATTCACCATCTTTAAACAAAGCTATGCTTGGCGATGATGGAGGAAAAGGAAACATAAATCCTCTTGCTGCATCAACAGCTTCTTTATCTACACCTGCAAAAACGGTTACTAAATAGTCTGGTTTTTTAGCATTATCCAAACTCATTTTTGCTCCCGGACGTGCGTTTCTTGCAGCACAACCACAGACAGAATTTACAACCACAAGTGTTGTTCCTTCAGCTTTTATTGCGTTTTCAACTGCTTCAGTTGTATGTAATTCTTGAAAACCTGCGTCAGATAACTCAGCACGCATTGGTTTTACCATTTCTTCTGGATACATGTTTTTTATTTTAAAATTTATAATCTCAAGTTGCAAAGTTACAAAGTTTAAAACCAACATGTTTATCTGAACTATAAAGTTTTGTTATAGTTTGATTGTTATTTTATTTTTCTGAAAGCCACATGCAGTAACGCTTGAATAAAAGGTGTTTTTGGGCATTTTAGAATGACTTGAATGTCTTCTAAAAGAGAAGTTTCTTCGTCCAAGAATTTGAAAATTAGTTTTGGACTTCCTTTTTTGAATAATGAAGAAAAAATAGTGGAGCCGATTTCGTTTTTTCGGTCCAAAATATCTAAAAGTAACAAATCGTAAAACCAGAATTTGGTTGTTTTATGGAATTTTTTGAAGTCAGTTTCGGTTTGAAGAAATAAAACTAATTCAGTTGATTTTTTATCGGAATATTTGAAAGTATAACCTGTACTTGCTTTAGTCCAACCACCTGAAGTACCAATATTTATTACGTTTTTAGTGTTCGCTTCCCAAAAAGGATAACAGGTCATTGGAATACTTCCCTGTTCTTTTTCGATAATTTCGTAATTGGTAATACCTAGATTTTGAATGTATTTTTGGATTTCGGTTTCGTATTCCTGTCTCTGAAGTAGATTTTTAGAAAACAAGGTGTATTCAATTAAAGCCTCTGTTTTGGAAGTAGGTAAAACATACATAAAACGGGTATTGCCTCTTTGCTCCACCGAAAAATCCATGAACGTTGCTTGTCCGGGATTAAAAACAGGCTGTTCACTTTTGATAAACCAACCAATAAAATGTTGTTGTAAAACCGGATATTCCGTTTGACTTTCCGCTTTTTGTTTATTGTAAATACTATTGAGAAGTTTGGAGCAGGAAAAGCTTTCAGTATCGGTTTGTATCAGAATCAGATTTTCCGATTCTTCGATTTCGATTACTTTCTGACTGAAGAAAGTGATGTTTTTTTGTTTCGAAATCAAATCAAATACTAGGTTGTAAAAATCCAACCCTTTCACCATATTGTATCGATACGGTTTTAAATCCAAGCCCCGACGAAAATTTTCATCAGCAAAAAGAGCTGAATTCCATTTTTTGTGGATGATCGTTTCCCAAGTTCCGTTTGATTCTTCCCAAAAACACCAAGTCCTGTCGTTTGTTTTTTTTGGATTTTCATCCAATAACAGCATACTTTTATCATTGAATTTGCCAGATTGTACCATTTTATAGACGATCATCAAAGCCGATAAACCTGAGCCGGTAAAAATGTAATCGAAGTGTTTCATGTTAATTTCAGGAAATTCTTCTCAAAAGTAACCAATTATTCCATTTTCTCAAGGATAGAAACAAGAGCTTTTGCATTTAGAAAAGAATGTTTTTGAAACAATATCGAAAAATCAGAGGCAAGAATGGTAATTGTTGGATAAACTACTTCGCGGTCAATTGTTGCTAATGCTGTAGCCAATTCATGGATTCCGGTGTTTTGTCCTTTTGGTTTGAATTTGAAAGTATGATTATTGAAAGTAATCTCTTTTTTGCTTTCGGCATCTAATGAAATGAAGTAAAAATTATTATTTAAAAGCGTAATTATTTCTGGATTTCTAAAAGTGGAATTCTCCATCATCTTGCAGTATTTGCACCACGAAGTATGAATAAGAACTACAATAGGTTTTGGATTTTCTTTAGATAATTTTTCCACTTCTTCAAAGGAATAGGTTTTCAATTGGGCAAAACCGGATGGAATTGCCCAAAAGAAAATCAATAGTATAAAAAAGCGTTTCTTCATTATTTTAAAGTATAACGCAATCCAAAAAAGCTGCGAATTCCTTGATTTGGTCCATAAACATAGCCTGGATCAAAGGTTAAAGCATACGGATTATCAGGTGTTGCCTGAACATTCCCATTGGTGTCAAATTGTACATTTTTATCGAAAGGATCATCTGCTCTGGCAATGATAAACGGATTGCCTTTATTTGGCGTCCAATTCAGTAAATTTTTTATTCCAAGATAGATTTCGAAATTTTTGAGTTTATTATAAGTAAACTGAATGTTTTGTATACTCCATGTGGGAGAATATTCCTTTCTTGGATCTAACGCGCCCAAAAGGGGTAAACGCATAGGTCCATATACATTTCCGGTATAATCAATATCCAAAAATAATTTAGGTAATCTATAAGAAATAGCCCAAGTTCCCGTGAATTTCTCGGTAAGCATTTGACGTGTTCTAATGTTATTTTCTGTTTTGGATACATCCATAAAGGTTGCGCCAAGAATCATTTTTAGTCCATTATTGAAAACCATGTCAATGTTGGTGCTTATTCCTTTGGTAACAGCGTGTCCGTTTAAGTTTTTATAAATAATCTGGTTCGGATTGCTATCATAATCAGGAATAATAGAATTCGTGAAATACGTGTACCAAGCTGTAGTTTCCCAGCCGATGAAGTTTCCGTTTTTAGTGTAGATTTTCTTTAAATAATTTAGATTGGCATTATACGAACGTTCCGGTTTCAATTCTTCAAGAACAATTACATCACGCGAACCTGTTAAAGCGGCATGCTCTTCGGTAAAAAGATTGACAATTCTAAACCCAGTTCCCGTGTTAAATCGCAATATGTTGTTGTCGTTCACTTTCCATTTGTAAGCCAAACGCGGCGTGAAAATAGATCCGTGATTGTTGTTGTAATCGTAACGCGCGCCTAATAAAAGTTTGTGCTTTTCAGCCAAATTGATTTCGTCCTGAACAAAAACACTAGGAATCCAATTAACGTCTGCCTTGGTTGTAGCTGTAGTATTGTCATCATAATATTGATAGCGAATGGCAGTTCCAAAAAGCAAATCGTGATTGTTTAATTTTTTATCCCAAGTCAGTTGTCCAAAACCAATGCGTTGTTTCGCTAAATAAGGAATGTTCCCATAAACTGAATTTTGGTCATGATCCGTATAAGAAAAGGAAAACAACATTTTTTCAGAAACCGGAAGTTCATAAGCACCTAATAATTCCCAGCGTTTGGTATAAATGCTTTCTCCATAGACTTCATCTCCACCACGGTATTTTTTCTCCCATTGCATTTCACCACCCCATCGGTCTTCATAGAAAAAACGTCCTGCCATTGAAAATAGTTTGTTGCTTTTTCTGTTGAAATTCCACTTTTGGAAAACGGAAATTCGGTCTTGTAAAGTCACATCGGTAAAATTATCATGGTTGTTATCAATCGGGTTGCTGTAATTGAAATAATTGATACCAGTTAATACCGAAGCGCTTTTTCCTACATTGGCTTTAAAGCCTAAATCAATATTGGCTTCGCCCCAACTAGTTGAAAATGCATCGGCTGAAAAAACAGGGGCGTTTTTAGGGTCTTTAGTGATAATATTGATTAACCCGCCCACGGCTTCACTTCCGTATAAAGAGGATGCAGGACCTTTCACAATCTCTATTCGCTCCAATAATGAATTGGGGATTCCCGATAATCCATAAACTGTCGAAAGCCCGCTAACAATGGGCATTCCGTCAATTAAAACCAAGGTATAAGGACCTTCCAGTCCGTTAATGTGAATGTCGCCCGTGTTGCAAACATTACAATTCAATTGCGGTCGAACGCCATTTACGTTTTGTAAGGCTTCGAAAATATTTGCTGTTGGATTTTTTTTGAAAAATGTGGGTTTGTAAACCTCCACAGGAACGGGACTTTCCAGACGACTTACGGGTTTTAATGTTCCAGTTACAACCACTTCATCCAGCGTATTGTTTTCTTTTAAATCAAAATCTAAAATGATATCAATAGAGTCAATAACTGTAATGGTTTTTCTTTGGGATTTAAAACCAGTATAAGAAACCACCATTTCATAATTTCCGGAGATGATATTTTTAATGCTATAAGAGCCGTCCTCATTACTTATAGTTGCATTTTTAGTGTTTTTCAACACAATGTTAGCTTGTTGCAAAGGCATGTCCTGGGAGGTAATTTTCCCTTTTATGGTGGATTGTGCAAATGAAATAGTATTGATTAGAATACAAAAAAAGAGAATTATATTTTTCACGATTATAATTTTAGACAAACTTAAATTTAATATTTAGACAAAGCTAAAAATTATATTTCAGAAAACAAATTTTTTAATTACTTTAGCATCAATAATTTAATTCAATCATGGACAAATCACTTGAAGAAGTAAACCAATCGGTTGCTACGCAAAACAAAACATTAAAAATAAGTAGAAACCCCAATGTTAAATCCAGCAGTATTTGCTGGCGGATTTCCTAAAATATCACGTTGTTTTTGAAAGCGGTAATTTAATCTGAAAACAGTTTGTGATGTTGGGCGAAAACTTATCGCAGGCATTACACTCCAAATATCTTCTCCGATATTTCCACCAGTTTCATTAAAAGTTCCAACGTTCCAATCAACATATTCCAATCGACAAGCAATGTTTAATACAGCGTTTTTCCAACCAAAAATATTTTTTGTCAATAACGGTTGAACAATATCTATAAACCCACCGAATTGTTTGTTGCCAAATTGTTGACCATAGGTGCTCGGAACATCTATTTTAATCCATGCCAATTCAGAGGTTATAAAAGTTTTGATTTTAGGAAGCGTGGTGTTAAAATCTAATGCGAAAACATCAACACGTCTTTTTTCGTCTACTATTACCCCATCATCTTGGAATTTATTGTAAACACCTCCCATATAGGATAGTCCTAATTCTCCAATTTTACTATTTCGAATAGCAATTTTACCTGTAAATAAAGGTAATCCGCTATTTATTTCTTCAAAACGTTCAGGGTTATCTTTGGCGGCTGGCAGAAAGGTTTTGTTCTCCTCATTTTCAATTATCGAATTATCGAAGCTTCCTGAAAAATAGGCTTCGTAACCAATCATCCAATTGTTCGAGTATTTTTTTCCAAAAAGCCCAACTCCAGCATTACTAAAAGTACTCGGCAGCATCTGTGTGGACGAAATAGGTCTATCCGTAAATTCCCATTTTGGACCATCGTGATTCTGATTGAAAGCCCCAATAGGGTTCATGATTATTCCTCCTCTAAAATTAACCAAGGGATGAAATTCCACATCGACAGAGGCGAACTCTATGGCGATTTCTTTTCCGCCATCTTCAAATTCGATTTCGCTTAAAAATTTCACACGTTTGCTGATTGCCGATGACATAAATATGGTTAATCGTCTGGCCTGAAGTTGATGTCCTTCGGAAACGCCATCGGTGGAAAGGCGTTGCCAATTGGCTTCCAGATAACCTCCAACGGCTATGGGTGTTTTTCCAATATTTAAAAAAGGACGATTGTAAACCGCATCCATGTTTAATGCTTGTTTTGTACTGTCTTTTTGGGTTCTTTTTAGTAAACTGGAGTCTATTTGTGCATAGAAATTTAAGGGAAACAAAAATGTTATATAGAGGAATTTTAATCTCATTTTAATGATATTTTAAGGGTATTGTTATCTATTTTAATTGGAAAATTTCGTAAATTTCTGTCAGCTGGGCCGTTTTCTACATTTCCTTTGTTGCTAAATTCACTTCCATGTGCTGCGCATTGTAATTTGTCTCCAAAAACCTGTAATTCGGTTCCTTGATGTGTACATTGCATTAATAAGGCGCTATAATTATTGGCGCCAAATCGATAGACACAAATAGGATATTTCAGTTTTTCGTTTTGTATGATTACGTATTTTTTATATTCGATTGTCTCCTTGTTTTTGATTTCAAAATCAGTTAATGGGACTAAAATATCAGAACCGATTATCTCTTTTGCCAAAATCTGAGAGGAACTGCAGCTTTGTAAAAAGGTAAGGGTTGAGAGTCCTGCCAAACAACCAAAACCACACGTTTTTAGAAATTTTTTTCTATCCATAATTACAATGATTTTATAAATTTCAGCAATGCTTCTTTGTCTGGTTGGGAAAGATTTTGAAAGTTAGATTTGCTTTTGCTTGCTTCACCGCCATGCATTAAAATAGCCTCTTCAATACTTCTTGCTCTGCCATCATGCATTAGAAAATAGCTTCCTCCTTGTGCGTCTTGAGAAAGTCCTATTCCCCACAATGGTGGCGTTTTCCATTCATGGGTTTTCGCATTTCCTTCGGTATAGCCATCGTCTAAACCGCTTCCCATATCGTGTAATAACAAATCGGTATAAGGAGCAAATGTTTTATTTGAAAGGGCTTTAATAGGTGAGTAGCCTGTTTTTAATTCAGATTTGTGACATCCTGTACAATTGATTTGGTTAAAAACAGCTGCTCCTTTATTAACCACTGCGTCACTTTGATTGCGTTGTATAGGAGCCTTTAATGTTTGTAGGTAAAAAACAACGTCGTTTACGGTGCTAGTTGTAATTTCGGGGTCAATTTCCAAATTGGTATAAGCATCAATAGGTCTGAATATGGATGTTATTCCCATATCTTGATTGTATGCGTTTGCCGTTTGATGTAATAAACTATGAGCTGCTGCTTTTTTGCCATAACGACCAATGTATTTTCCGTTTTGAGAAATAGCATTTGATGATGGCATTACAAAATCAGGGATGTCTATCCAGTTTGGAACACCAGATATTCCATCACCATCACTATCATTAGGATCTGTCATTGCCATAATATCAGCATCTGTAACAAATTGTAAAAACCCCAAACCTGTATTTGCGGGTGGGGTAAACTTAGCAAAAGTAGCCCCGGCAGCGATTTGTTCCGGTAAGAATCCCGGTAATCCTCTGTTTTGTAATTGTGGACCTCCTTGGTTTAAGAATAAATTTCCGGTTTCATCAATTTGCCCAAAACGGGTAAGTGTAGTGGAGGGATGTCCTTTACCATCACCGGCATGACAACTGATACAGCTTGTTGAAACAAATGTAGGGCCAAGTCCTGTTTCTCGGGTAAAAACCTCATTGAACGCCGCATCGCCTTTTAAGAAACGTGCTAGCTCTTCGTGGGAAAGCCCTTCTACAGTTCCATCTAAAACTTCATCATCAGCAGGAATTTCGGTATAGTTTTCATCGCATGATATAAATAACAGGATTAAGAGTATTGGTATAACTCCAAAGAGGACACGAATAGTTTTCATTTGTATAAATTAAAATTTAGGCAAAGCTAAAAATTATATTTCGCAAAACAAATTTTTTAATTACATTTGTATCAGTAATTTAATTTCAACCATGGGAAAATCTTTAGAAGAAGTTCACGAGTCGGTACATGCTCATAATAAAACATCAGTATTTAGAAAAATATTAGCCTTTTCAGGGCCTGCTTACTTGATTAGTGTAGGTTATATGGATCCGGGGAATTGGGCGACTGATATTGCAGGTGGGAGCCAGTTTGGCTATGCCTTGATTTGGGTTTTATTGATGAGTAATATTATGGCTTTGTTGCTACAAAGTTTAAGTGCTCGACTTGGAATTGTTACCCAACGTGATTTGGCGCAAGCTTCACGTGAAACCTACCCTAAATTCATTAATTATATTCTTTATTTTCTTGCCGAAATTGCTATCGCGGCCTGTGATTTGGCCGAAGTTTTAGGAATGGCAATCGGTATTAATTTGCTTTTTGGAATTCCATTGATTGAAGGAGTTTTGATTACGGTTTTAGACACCTTTTTATTACTGTTTCTAATTAATAAAGGCATCCGAAAAATGGAAGCTTTCATTATTGTATTAGTTGGAATCATTGGGTTTTCATTCATTTTCGAAATGATATTCGCACAACCGGAAATGGGTAAGGTGATTTACGGTTTAATTCCTTCACTCCCCGGTCATGCGGCGCTATATATCGCCATCGGGATTATTGGAGCAACGGTAATGCCACACAATTTATATTTGCATTCTGCCTTGGTACAAACCAGAAAATTAGACAGAAGTGCAGCGGGGATTAAGGAGGCATTGAAATATAATTTCATTGATTCTACTATTGCATTGAACTTGGCCTTTCTTGTAAATGCAGCCATTTTAATATTGGCAGCAGCCACATTTTATAAAAGTGGTATGTTTAATGTATCGGAGATTCAGGATGCGCATCAATTTCTGGAACCACTTTTAGGGAGCAAATGGGCACCGATATTATTTGCAGTGGCTTTGATTGCCGCAGGGCAAAGTTCCACCATTACCGGGACACTGGCCGGGCAAATTATTATGGAAGGTTATCTGAATTTACGAATTCAACCTTGGGTTCGAAGAATAATCACACGATTAGTTGCCATTGTTCCGGCAGTCATTGTGATTTCGATTTTTGGAGAAGGTGTTACGGGTAAGTTATTGATTTTAAGTCAGGTTATCTTAAGTTTGCAATTGGGCTTTGCCATTATTCCGTTGATTCATTTTGTGAGCGATAAATCGAAAATGAAAGGTTTCCATATCGGTAAATTAACACAAACCGCTTCTTGGATTGTTGCTTCTATTATCGTTTCGCTTAATGCCAAATTGGTTTTTGATGAAATAAATGGCTGGCTCGAAACCTCTGAAAATCCAATACTATTATGGTTAACGGTTGTTCCGTTAGCAATAGGTTTCTTGATTTTGTTGCTGTATATTGTATTTAATCCTTTTGTTACAAAATCGAAAATAGATATCCAAAATCATTCGCCACATAATTTGAAACTTCAATTTTCTAAATCCGGATGTTATGACAAAAAGAATATTGCCGTTTCGGTGGATTTTTCCAGCGCAGATGAAGTGGCTTTAAACAGTGCTTTCGAATTAGGGGGAATAGATGCAAAATACACCTTAATTCACGTGGAAGAAACGGTTGGAGCCATGATTTATGGAGGAAATGTTGATGACCATGAAACCTTAATAGACGAAAAACTACTGAATGAATATAAAGAAATGCTATCGGAAAAAGGGTATAAAATTTCAACAGAATTAGGTTTTGGAAAACCCAATAAAGTCATCCCCCAAATTATTAATAAAGGAAAATTTGATGTTTTAGTAATGGGAACGCACGGACATACGAATTTCAAAGATTTAGTCTTTGGAACTACCGTTGATAGAGTGCGCCGCAAAATTTCTATCCCCTTGTTTATTGTGAAAAATTAAAAGCGGTATTAAGTATGTAGCATCAAGTACTAAGTCCCTCACGGATTACAATGTATTTGTCTAAATTTGTGTCGTTATAGCGGGTATATCGGAGGATCATTAAAAATCCGAAATCAAAAATCGTTAATCCTCAATCTTAAATCAAAAATGACCTTTTCAGAAGAAAATTATCTCAAAGCCATATACCATCTCACTACTGTTTCCGATTCTGAAGTTAGCACCAATGCTATTGCTGAAATGATGGAAACCAAAGCATCCTCAGTAACGGATATGCTGAAGAAATTAGCCGAAAAAGATTTGGTTAATTATAAAAAATACCAAGGTGTTTCATTGACCGAAAATGGAAAATTAGCAGCCAAAATGATTGTGCGAAAACACCGTTTATGGGAAGTTTTTTTAGTGGAGAAATTAGACTTTTCCTGGGATGAGGTACACGATGTTGCGGAACAATTGGAGCATATTAAATCCGAAAAACTCATTAATAAACTGGATGATTTCCTGGGCAATCCTACCGAAGATCCGCATGGTGATCCCATTCCGGATGCAAATGGGCGAATCGTTAAAGTTGAAAAGCAATTGCTTTCGGAATTACACGAAAATCAAGCAGGAATATGTGTTGGCGTACAAGACACGTCATCAGAGTTTCTAAAATATTTAGACAAACAAGGGATTGCACTGGGTTCTAAAATTGAAGTAATTAGTAAGGAAAGTTTCGATTTGTCCTTAAAAATAAAAGTTGACAGTAAGGATTTGACGATTTCAAATAAAATCGCAAGCAATCTCTTTGTGAAGTTAACGTAATAATTTTGGCCTTATCTTTGAATCAATTATTTAAATAGTAATTAAAAATGAAAAAGTCACTCCTGTTGTTTTTAGTCGTTTTTAGCACTTTAGCTTTGGCACAGAATCCCCAAAAGGAAAGATTCATTACCCAAGATAACCCAAAAGAAGTGTCTTAAAAAGGCGGAATATCAAATGGTTTTGAAAGAAGTACTTTCAGATTCTCGTTGTCCTGAAGGTGTAACCTGCGTTTGGGCTGGAGAAGTTTCGGTTGTAGTATCCGTTTACAAAGACTCAAAATTAATTGAGGATAACACGATTGTTTTTTCTGTGAATAATGCCGACGAAAACAAGCAATGGTTTTCTACATATTTACCTAAGAAACAAAGAAAAATAGAAAGTATTAGTGTTTCTCCTTATCCAAAAAAAGGGGTTGAAACTTATCCAAAAGAGTATTACATAAAGATTGGGTATGTAAAGTAAGACCTAATTGCAATCCCAATTATCGTTGCCTCAATTTTTATCTGATTTTTTCTTGGATTCAAAGTTTTTTGTTGGGGGATTCCAATTAAAATTAGGAAAAAGTAGGTGCTTTATTTATTATCCCTTTTTAAAACCAATTAATTTTCGATATTTCTGTTCGCTTTCTTCTAAAGCGACCTCAAGTTCTTTGTAATAGGTAATGTCTTTTATATTTGCAACTGCGGCTATAATATAGTTGTTTTCATCTATTATTGGTCTACCGCTAATGATAACCCGTTTTTTGGCTTTAGTTTCTGAATCTTCAATTATTATTTCAACGTCATCGGTTGACTCTCCTTTTAATGCTTTTTCCAACGGAAGGTTCTGGGCAGGAAAAATGGTTTGTTCGTCAGGATAATATAAATCATATTTAGTTGACCAATCAAGAGTAGTGGGGTGTTCGGTATCTTGCTTTATTCCTATAATTTCTTCCGCCATGTGATTGGATAAAACAATTCTTTTCTGGCTATCGGTAACAATAATTCCCTCTCCAATATTTTCCAGAATTAATTTCAATTTTAATTCATTAAGATGCACTAATTTGTCTGCTTCTTTTTTTTCATTTTCCATTTTTTTTCTTAATGATATATCTTTGATAAAAGCAATGAAGATATACTTACCTAAAATAGTAGCTGGAGACACTGTTAGCTCAATATCAAATTCTTCATTTTTTTTATTAAGGGCTGTGATTTCTATTGTTTTATTAATAATAGGTCCCTCACCTGTTTTAAGGAAATTTTGGAACCCTTTAATATGATTTTCTTTATACTGTTCAGGAATAATTAAATCACTCATGTGTTTTCCTATAACCTCCACTAATGACCATCCGAATATTTTTTCGGCTTGTGGATTCCATCTAATAATGTTTCCCTCATCATTTATCACAATTAAGGCATCTGGTGCCTCATTAAATATGGTTTGCAATTGGCCTTCGCTTTCTTTTAATTTTTGTTCGGCTGCTTTTCGTTCCGTAATATCTCTCATAATAGATTTATGTCCGGTTATTCTATTTCCTTCTCTTAATTGCATTACCGTTTGTTCTACCCATTTTTCTTCTCTGGATTTGGTAAGGATGGGAAATGAGAATAATGTTTCATCTATTTTATTTTTAAATTGATTTAAATAGAACTCGGCCACACGGTCTCTCCACTCTGGAGCAACGATTTCTGAAAAATGTTTTCCTATAATTTCATTTTGTATGTAACCCGTTAGTTTTTTACATGCAGGATTGATGTAGGTAAAATAACCTTTGTAATCCGAAGTATGGACTACATCGCTGATGTTTTCCACTATTTCACGATATTTTTCTTCGCTTTTGCGAAGTGTTTCTATGGCTTCTGCCAATTGGGCTGTACGTTCTGTTACTTTTCGTTCCAGTTCTTCATTTAGTTTTTTAATCTCGTTTTCTGAATTTTTTCGTTCCGTGATGTCATGAATAACTAGAACCCCACCAGTTATTCCACCAGCTAAATTTTTTAAAGGTCTGGCAGTTACAATTACAGAAAGACCTTCGGGTTTTTTGTAATTTTGGATAAATATTTCCATATTGTCCACTTCTTCACCATTTAATGCTTTTACTAAAGGAAGTTCATTAGTATTAAAAATTGCTCTGGTATCGGGCATAAAGAAGCCATAGGTTTCAGCCCATCTGTCTATAGGAATATCCATAGGTCCAATTCCAATTATTCTTTCGCCGGCAGCATTCCAGAGTATGAATTTTCTATTCTCATCAGCAACGATCAGTCCATCACCCATATTTTGTATAACCGATTGTAAAAGTGTATTTTGTTTGTTCAATTGTTCTTTGGATTGTGCCACTTCATTGTCTCTTTTTTCAATATTTTCCAGCATATCATTAAGCCCTAAGGAAAGGATGCTGATTTCATCTTTTCCTTCAATAACCATACGGGTTTTATAATCACCTGTATCCTTTATCTGTTGTATTACTGTCACCAAGTTCAGCAAGGGTTTTGAGATGTATTTTTTAATAATCATGGCAATTAAAAAAGCGAGTCCGATTCCGACAATTAATAATACTATTCCCAGACGCAAAACAGCCATTTTTATTTTATTCAATTCCGATAGTTCAAATCGGATACAAACTAATCCTATCGTTTTATTATCTTTTATGATTTTGTTATAAACAAAAAGATTTTCATTGGTAAACAGGAAGCTTTTTTGATCCATCGCAGGTACAGAAAAGCGATATTTAGGATTGGAGCCCGGTTTTGTATAGGATGCAAAAACAGTTCCTTTTTTGTCCAGAATAGTTGCATTTAAAATGTCATTTTGTACTGTTAATTCTGATAGAATTTTTTTTGCTGCAGCATTGTCCAAAAACTCAAGAGCAGAAACACTATTAAAACCGACTACTTGCGCAATGGCAATTGAACTGACCACTTTCCGGTCTTTGAATCCTTTAATGTCTATTAGTACAAAAGCTGTAATACAAAGCCCTAATACAAATGCAGAGGTAAAAACCTGCATGAGCACCAGCTTGTTTTTAATGGAGATGTTACGTAGATTCATCATTTGTTTGTTGTTTTTCAATATTAAAAATAGTACTTCGCATACTAAAAACACTGTCGCTGCACTTTCTCTCAAGTCTTCTTCTCTTCACTCGAATTCATACACAAATGGAACGATGAAAATTTGTAATTTGATACAACTATTGCACAATAATTGCATGTTGCAGCAAGAATGAACTGATTCCAATTCCGGATTTATTTATTGCTTTTAGATTTACTTCAAATTTTAATTTATTTTCAACCATAACAAAATTCATATGCGATCCTTTCTTTCCGTAGCCATTTTGTTCTGTTACAATCAATACGGGCTTACCGGAAAATTTTGAAAGAATTTTTTCAATTGGAATGGTACAATCGTAAGGGACAAACAGGATATTACAAAAACCTGTCTCGTTCAAATTTTTATACTCCTTTATTTCCATTTTTTTGTTTTTAGTCATATTCAGCAATGAGGAAGTAATTGGGCTTTCTTCCAGAATAGCGATCTTAAAAGTTTTGTTTTTAGAGTAATCTTTCCAATAAACATAATCTACAAAACGAATAAGAAAAGCAGCTTTTAATTCATACTCTTCCATCTTGATTTTCTTCTGAGCTGCTATTGGATTTCCTCCCATCAGTATGATGATTCCTGCCAAAAATAATATGTGATTTTTAATTGTCATTATCTTTTATTTTTAATGAAGTTTTGCCGTGATTTGAAATAATTAACTCTATTGGTTTTTTTTAAATTCTAATTTTGGAATTTTAATGTTGCTTAAATAACTTCAAATTTTTGAACTCTCGAAAAAGTAAAAATTACAAGTTTTTCTTTCAATAGTAACCGACTAAAAACAGAAAAGGGCTTTCAAAATATATTCTTTTTTAAAATTATTTGATAACCAAATTAGAATTCATAGATTAAAGATAAACTAAACTGGGTTCCTAATTGGCTAAAGTGATATCCTTCAGAAGTCATTTGAGAATAACGACCATTGAAAGTAATCAAGTTAGATTGATTTTTTACTTGAGCAGGATCTGCTAATATCTCAGTTCCAGTAACATTTTCTGCTTTAAATTCCCATTCAGGCAAAACATTCAATAAATTGTTCATATTAAGAGCTACTGTTAATTTATCTGTTGCAGCGTAATTGATTCCTAAATCAGTAACTATTTTTGGTATAAACTCAGTTCTTAAACTTGAATCTAAACCGGCCTGTTTGAACGTTGTTTTTCCAAAATAAGTGTTATTAAGATAGAAGTCAAATTTTTTAATTTTGTAATTTGCTCCCAATATCCATTTGGTTTCGGGTCTTGATGTAAACATTAAAGCGTCTAATGTTGTTCCAAAATTATCACTTGCAACCGGTGAAATTCTTTTATTTTCAAAAGTTACGTTTCCTGACAAATTGAATCCTAATTCTCCGGTTCCTAATTCTATAGTCCTGTAATTAATAACTACATCTAGGCCTGAGGTTCTCGAATCGAATGAATTTTCAAACCAGGCAACGGTGCCAAATTGTGTGGCTACTTTATCTCCCAAGATAATTCTGTCTTTTACTTTAATGTTATAATAGTCTATAGTGAAGTTAAAGTTTTTTAGAGGTTTCACACCTATTCCCACAGTTATGTTGGTTGATTTTTCAGCGTCTAATCGAGGGATGCCTAATTGGCGTGCCTGTAGTGAAACATTGTTTATAATGCCACTAACTTGGATTCCCTGTCCTGGAGAAAATGAATATTGTGATTTTTGGGTGTAAATTTGGTGTAATGTTGGCGCTCTAAATCCAGTGGAAACAGACCCCCTTAAGGTAATTTTATCGTCAGAAAATTTATATCTAGAACTTAATTTCCAAACCGTTGCCCCACCAAAATCACTATAATCCTCATAACGAACCGTACCGTTTACTAAGAAATCTTTAGTAAAATCATAAGCTAAATCAAAGTACCCGCCTAAATTATAACGATTCCATTTTCCTGAATTCTCGGGTCTATTACCGGCAAATGAATCGGCACCAAATCCATCCCAAGATGCTTTGTCTCCTTCAATCACTTCAAAAGTTTCTGTTCTAATTTCAGAACCAAAACCGACACTTATTTTATCAGATAATACTTTAGAAATATCTAAGTTACCCACAATATGGTTAAACGCTTCTCCCCCTGGTTTAAAAAATATTGGACTGTTCTCTTGATAGACATTAACCCCATTAGAATCTTTTATGTCTGATCTGTTATGTGAGTTTTCTACCGTATAGGTTTGCGTATTACCACCTACAGTTATGCTGGCATCAGTATTCCATCCATTCCTTATAAATTTATAACCCAAGGAAGCATTGTAATCGTTCAAATCTCCTATAAATGTCGGGTGATACCCTTTGTAAGACGCAACTGTTCCGTCTCCAAAGAAGTCTAATAAGTAGGGAAGATCGTTTAAAGTAATGCCTCCTCCATAGCCCCAGTATGGTGTTCTATAATTGGCGAAAGAATTTACTTTTTTATAGACATAAGCGGCATTATAATACAATTGCGTATCAGCTGATAAATCAGACCCACCGTTTATCAAAAATTTTGCAGCAGCAGTTTCTGGAGATCCATTGATGGTTTGGGCATCTGGATATTTTGCAAGAAAAGATTTAACATCTGCTAAGGTGTTAACACCAGAGATAGTCCCCCCGAAGTCAGCAAAATCTCCATCTAAATCAACTTTTCCAGGTCTATCGGCCAAGTTCACTTTTGAAAAATCTAAAGTATAATTTACAAATCCTTTTTCTCCCACAGTTGAACCATTGTTCAAACTCACACCTAGCATTTCGCCATCACCTTCAGCCGTAATACCTGTTTTTACAGTTATGGAGCCATTATCTGTTTTCTTTTTTAAAATAATATTTATTACCCCAGCTATCGCATCAGAACCGTACTGGGGCGATGCGCCATCCCGCAGAATCTCTACTCTTTCGATAGCGTCAATTGGTATTGCAGAAATATCAGCACCTGTTTCTCCTTGGCCTGGAGACGTTTGAACATAAAGTAAGGAACTTAAGTTTTTCCGTTTTCCGTTGATAAGTATTAAGGTTCTACTGGGTCCCATATTTCTAATTTCGTATGGGTCAAGTAATGAAGTCGCATCATTTACAGGAGTTTGAGCCGTGTTAAAGGATGGAATTCTGTACTGTAATGCTTTGTCAAAAGTTGCTTGTCCGGTTGAAGTCAGGTCTTCAGATGATAATATATCGATAGGAAGTGTAGTCGTGGTATTGCTTCTGGGCGTAGCTCTTGTTCCGGTAACCACAACTTCGCTGAGACTTTGTCCACCTTCTTCGGATAAAACAACATTTAGAATGGGATCAGTTGTGTCGTATTCTTGCTTAGGAAAATTAAAATAACTAAAGACTAAAGTTGCTCCCTCTTTAACATTAATCTGGTATGCCCCATTGATATCTGTAGAAACACTGTTATTTGTTCCTTTTTCGGTGATGTTAACACCTGACAAAGCAACTCCGGCGTTATCTATTACAAAACCAGAAATTTCTTTTTGAGCAAATAGAAACGTGACGTTTAGCATAAATAATAATAAAGCAAGCTTTTTCATAATTAGTTGATATCGGTTTTTTTGATTTGAAATCAATTGCAACATCATAATTGTAAAAAGATGTCCATTTAACGGCTTAACACATTAGTGAAAAAGTAGCCAATGAAAAGAATAATTATGAAATGAAAAGGATAGTTTCTTTTTTTTTCATAACGGTATTTGTATTGAGGTTTCTTGTAGTTTTCTCCTTTAAATTATTAAAAGATGCCGATCCAATTACAACTATTAGATCTCTATGACAAAATCTGAAATATTTTAATTAGGATTGAAAGTTTTATAACTCATTAATCACATATTTTACTAAAAATTATGACTGTTTAATCGAATACCGATTACCAATTCATAATAGTTCTATAATTCCGATTGCTTGTGTAGGAGTAAAGCTAAAAGTCTTGAAATTATATCGAGAAGGCACTTTAGATTCAAGTTCAAATCGGAAGCCATTCTTTTGAAATAGAAAAAATGAAAACAACTGACTTTAAGTCTAATACTACACTTTTATGCTATGTAAATTTAGTTAATTTAAATTAATTAACTTAAATTAAAGGATTGTTTTTTTAAGGGAAGTTTAACCCGAATGAATTTAAACAAAAATTTTAATGACAGCCACAATCATCATCATCACCGCAATTTTTATCTGATTTCTTCTTTTTTAAAAAGAATTTTCGGATTAAAAAGGCAAGGGCAATCGCAAGTGCAACAAAAGCTAAAATTTCTTGAATATCCATAATCACTTATTTCAGTATTTGATAGGCAATCAAAGCAACGACATAGGCAAACCCAGACATGAATATCAATTGTCCAGCCGGCCATTTCCAAGAATTGGTTTCTTTTTTTGTAACGGCAAGTGTGCTGGCACATTGCATGGCAAAAGCATAAAACAGCAATAAAGATATGCCTGAGGCAAAATTGAATATTTTTTCTCCCGTTACAGGATTGATTTCAGCAGCCATTTTATTTTTGATGGTAACTTCATTATCACTCCCGCCTACACTATAAATGGTAGCCAATGTTCCCACAAAAACTTCTCTCGCTGCAAACGAACTGATAATAGCTATGCCTATCTTCCAGTCGTAACCCAAAGGCGAAATTGCGGGTTCAATGGTTTTTCCCATTAACCCGATATATGAATTTTCCAGTTTCTGTGATGCTACCGCATTTTCAAATTCTGCTTCTGATAATGGATTTTCCTTTGTATTTTCAGTAACTATCTTTTCTGCATTATTGAATTTTTCTCCTGGTCCGTAAGAGGCCAAAAACCATAAAACAATAGAAATGGCTAATATGATTTTTCCTGCGCCAAAAATAAAGGCTTTGGTTTTCTCAATTACATTGATTCCCACGTTCTTGAAAAGAGGTAATTTATAATTGGGCATTTCAACAACAAAGTACGTTTTTCCTTTAATTTTTAAGATTTTATTTAAAATGTAAGCCGAAAAAATAGCCATTCCAAAACCCAAAAGATACAACAACATCAATGTCATTCCTTGCATATTCAGGAAACCAAAAACGCGATTATCTGGGATTACCAGTGCGATAATAATCGCATAAACAGGCAATCTGGCGGAGCAGGTTGTAAATGGGGTTACCAAAATGGTGATGAGTCTTTCCTTCCAGTTTTCAATATTTCGGGTGGCCATAATCGCCGGAATGGCACAGGCTGTTCCTGAAATTAGCGGCACAACACTTTTACCGGATAAACCAAATTTTCTCATGATTTTGTCCATTAGGAAAACCACTCGGCTCATGTAACCACTTTCTTCGAGAATGGAGATAAACATAAACAAGAATGCGATTTGTGGGATAAATATCAAAATTCCTCCAATTCCCGGGATAATTCCCTGCGAAATTAAATTGGTTAGAACTCCAGCGGGTAAATTGTCAGCAGTTAGAGAACTCAACGAAGCAAAAGTGCTATCGATGAAATCCATCGGAATTTTAGACCATTCGAAAATAGATTGAAAAATTACAAATAAGATCAAAAAGAAAATAAAGTAACCCCAAACCTTATGTGTGAGCACGCGATCCAGTTTGCTACGGAAATCTTTAGCGACAGTTTCGTCAATTTTTAATCCAACTTTCAGCACATCATTAATAAACTGATACCGTTTTATGGTTTCTTTTTGTTGCAAACGCTTTAAATCCGAATGCGATTTGGTAAACGAACTTCGGATTTCTTTACGATCTAAATTCAGGAAATTTACATCCTGCGTAATCACTAACCACAATTTATACAATAATTGGTTGGGAAATGTTTTGCGCAACGTATTGAAATATTCAGGATCAATACTCGATGCATTCAAACAAGGTTCACTGGAAATAGATTTGTAATTAACAATCAATTTTTTTAATGCATCAATTCCAAAGCCTTTTCGGGAACTAATCAGTGCAATTTTTGTTTTTAAATGTTCTTCAAGATAAGGAATGTCTAGTGTTATTCCTTTATACGCCATTCTATCAGCCATGTTTATGATCAGAATAGTCGGGATTTCTAAATCTTTTATTTGTGTAAAAAGAAGTAAATTTCGTTTTAGATTTTCAACATCAGTGACTACAAGTGCCACGTCCGGATATAATTTATCGTTTTTGTTCAGCAATAATTCAATAACTACATTTTCGTCAATCGAACTGGCATTCAGGCTGTAGGTTCCGGGCAAATCCAGAATATTAGCTTTGACATTATTGGGTAATTTGCAAAAACCAATCTTTTTTTCAACCGTAATTCCGGGATAATTCCCCACTTGTTGGTTCAAGCCGGTCAGTTGATTAAAAACCGATGTTTTACCCACATTTGGATTTCCTATCAAAGCGACATTAATGTTCTGATTGCTTACCATAAATTGGTTTTGATTATGTCAACTTCAATTTCTTTTGCTGTTTCCACACGGATGGCCACATGTGAACCATTAATATTCAAATATAGAGGATCTCCAAAAGGAGCAATTTGAAGTAATTCTACCAAGTTACCAGGCAAGCAACCCATTTCCAATAATTTTAATGGAACGGTATCGATGTCAAAGTCTTTTATAATGGCTTTCTCGCCTTTTTTGAGAGAATTTAGCGTTGTTTGCAAACCTTATTTAGATTGAATTAAGATTGCAAAAATACACATTATAATACAAACAAAAATGATAATTATCACATTTGTAACAGAATTAAAATAAATGGCAGCAGCCTAAAGAATGGGTGCTAAGTTTGAAATAAAAAAGGGAAAGTAAAGAAAAGAATAGCTGTAAAAAGGATGTGTTATTCGTTGCTCAAAAAATTAATATCTTCAATCAAGCGTTTTATGTCTTCTTTATTTGTTCCGTCATAAAAGCCACGAACCCTTTTTTGGGTATCCACCAGAACAAAGTTTTCGGTATGAACCATATCGTATAGTTCGCTTGGTTTTCCCATTTTTACTGCCAAATAGGACTTTCTGGCCATAGTATAGATCTCTTTTTTGTCTCCAGTTACTAAATTCCATTTACTATCGATAACTCCATTTTTTACAGCATAAGCTTTCAAAACAGGAACGCTATCAGTTTCCGGGAAAACGGTATGGGAAAGCAGCATTACTTTTGGATTATTGATAATCGCTTTTTGGACGTCCGCTAAATTGGTCGTCATTTTTGGACAAATGGAGCCGCAAGTGGTAAAGAAAAAATCAGCAACATATACTTTTCCTTCGTAATCCTTTTGAGTGATGGTTTTTCCGTTTTGGTTCACAAAAGAAAAATCGGCAATGGTGTGGTATTTACTGATATATTGTACAGTACTGTCTACTAATTCCGGGTTTACATCTGATGGATTAAAAAGCGGAAGTGATTTACTGGGTTTAAGAGCCACATAAAACAAGTAAATCGTTATGATGGAGAAGACTAATAAAACACCAAAGAATTTTCGGTATTTGTAAAAAATAGATTTCATAAGAGTAATTTGATGCAAAAATACAAAAAGGTAATTTTAAAAAAGAATCTCTTTTAATTATATCAAATTTCAAGATCAAAAAAATTAAAAACAGCTGTATTTTTTAAGACAAATACTATTGAATTCTTTTTCGTTTTTTAAAAATTGTCTTTAACATACAAAATCTGCTGACTTCCAAACTGATGTTAGCGGTTGCTTCATTCCTTTATCATTTTTAAAATTTAAAAATCAAATTGCAAAATAGTTGTCTTCCATGCAACAAAAATTGTTTTGGACCACCTATTCTTACATTGGGTTGATAAAATTGGGAATCAAACACATTCGTAACTAGTAATTGTGTAGTAATTTCGGCATCGTACACTTTTATTTTTACATAAGAAAATGTCAAATCAATCTTAGCATAAGATGGGATGGTAATTATTTGTGTAATGTCCTTATTACCATGTTTTGCTTGAATTTCAGAATAATAATTAATCCTTGAATTGATTGTAAAGGTATCAGTTGCATTAAAAGTCAAACCTCCGGTTATTCTATGGGGATAAACACCAAGATTCACGGTACTAACACCAGCGTAATCGTCAGCATCTTTTTTAACATAAGAATAACCAATTTCAGTTTTAATTTTTCCTATTTTATAAAACAATTGGCTCTCAATACCAAAGACATTTATTACATTATTTGAATTTATGAACCCCCCCGTTTCGGTAGGTTCAATAAAATTTGTTGCTATATTTTTGTAGGCAACAATATTTGCTATTAGATTACTTGTAAACGATTGATTAATTCCAACCTCAAAAGTATTCATACGTGCCGGATCAAGTTCATTAACCACGTTTTTTACCGATGAGGCACCAAGTTCAAAAATATTAGGTTCACGGAAAGCCTGTCCAAAAAGAAATTTTATTGAAGTTTTCTGAAATGGGGTGTAAACCAAACCACTGCGAAAGGTAAAAATGGATTTATAAATATTGTGGTGATCAAATCGTCCACCCAGCGTGAGATATAATTTATCAAAAAGTGTTTTTTGCAATTGTAAAAACAGTGAATTTTTATACTGACGAAAAAATGGTTTGCGCATTCTATTTTCGATAGAGCGTGTTTCATCAAAACTAGGATTTAATCTATCTGTAGAACGAGCTAAACCTAATAAATCAAACAGATCAAAAGTATAACCACCGATAATAGATAAAGTTTGACTTGGAACATAATTTAATTGTATATTTCCTTTATATCGTTTTGAACCTGAACTCGATTGCTGTGAATATACATCCATAAAATTGTCTTTAATTTCTTGTTGAGTAAGGGGCATGTCCGGATTATGCCCATTTTTCACAAGAGTGTCATAGATAGCGTTGTCAAAAGTGTAGTTTACCCCCCAGAATCTTTCTTTATAAAATTGAAGCTCTGCATTAATTTTAAGTTTGGCAGTAATTTCTTTTTCTATACCGGCATAATACAAGGCTAATTGACGGTAATCACTTTGATTAGTGTAATCTAACGAAATATTTTCAAGTCCTTTACTGCCTTTAAGCTCATAACCCTCTATTCCCACATAAAGACCTTTGTAAGAAATTTTTGCAGCATATGGAAGCGACCAGCTAGTCTGTTTAAATTCTTGGTTTACGGGAAATGCGTTAGAAGGAACTCCTTGTCTGAAATTTAGGGTGTCTTTTATAAAATCTTTATAATCCCAAAGATTGCTACGGAAATATCGAAAACTACCACTAATACGAAAATCATTTAGATTTCTTCCAAAAACAATGCTTTGAGATTGAGTTCCTTGTGTTCCAATTTCAGTATGATACTCTATTTTATTAAAATCAGAGGAATCATTTTTTGTGATGATATTAATAACACCAACCAAAGCATTTGCACCATAAAGAGCAGAAGCCGGACCTTGCAGAATTTCAACCTGTTTTATGTTATGCGTTGCAAATTGTGTTGAAATAAATGTTTCGGAAGCAAATAAATTTTGCATTTCTCGTCCGTTTACCAACAGTATCGTTTGCGAAAAATTACTTAAAAAACCACGTTGTCCGCCAAAAGTAAAATGGTCGGTTCTTATAGCTACCACACCCGGAACGTTTTCCAATAAACTGGTTAAATCAGTGTAACCGTTTTCAA
>NZ_VJZP01000001.1 GCF_007097265.1 Flavobacterium gawalongense
AATTAACAGCTCCAAGTGCTTCAGATAATTGTACAACGGTAACCGTAACACGTTCACCAGCGAGTTTGGTGAAAGGATTAAACACCGTAACTTGGACCGCAACAGACGGAAATAGTAATACAGCAACTTCAACACAATCAGTTACCGTAACCGATAATATCAATCCAACAATTACGTCAGGAGCGAATCAATCTGCTTTTACCGCTGCAGGAGTTTGTACTGCATCGGTAGTAGTATCGAATGCTACTTTTGGCGACAACTGTACTGGTTCAACGATTGCTTATACATTGAGTGGAGCTACAACAAAAGTTTCAACAGCTGGTCAAGTAGGCACTTATACATTTAATAAAGGAGTGACCACGATTACCTATACAGTTACAGATGGCGCAACCCCAGCCAATACAATAACGGATACAAAGACAATCACGGTAGTAGATAATATAACACCAACCGTAACGCCAGGAGTGAGTCAATCTGCTTTTACTGCTGCAGGAGTCTGTACTGCAACGGTAGTGGTGCCAGATGCTACTTTTGCAGACAACTGTACTGGTTCAACGATTGCTTATACATTGAGTGGAGCTACAACAAAAGTTTCAACAGCTGGTCAAGTAGGCACTTATACATTTAATAAAGGAGTGACCACGATTACCTATACGGTTACTGATAGTGCTACACCGGCCAATACAATAACTGGCACAAAGACAATCACGGTAGTAGATAATATAGCACCAACAGTACCCGTATTACCAAATATAACAGCTCAATGTTCAGTAACTGTCCAAGCGCCAACAACTACAGATAACTGTGCAGGAACTGTAACCGGAACAACAGGAGATTATTCGATACCTCATACATTTAGTACTGAAGGGACTTATTCTATTACATGGAAATTTGATGATGGAAATGGGAACTCAATAACAAAAATTCAAAATGTAATCATTGATGACACAATAGCGCCGGTACCAAACGCATTATCTGGATTAAATATTTCAGGTTGCGAAATAAAAACAGGAGATTTAACACCACCCACAGCAACTGATAATTGCAGAGGAACAATTACTGGTACAACAACAACTCCATTCCCAATCACTGCGCAAGGAACGACTGTCGTGACTTGGACTTTCAATGATGGTAACGGAAACACAACAACTCAAACACAAAATGTAACGCTAACAGCGCCACAAATTTCTGGAGGATCTTTGAAAGGTTTTGTCTCTGACATTTATACTGTAGCAGATGCTACTGACAATATAGCCATAACTTCTTGTCCAAATGAATCAAATCCAATAACATTGAATTTATCAGGCGAAACAGGGACTATAGTGCAGTGGGAAAAATTTGAAGCTGGAGATATCAATTGGCAAGTTATTCCAAACACTGCTAGCACCACCGCCTATAATACTACCTTTTATTTTCAAAATACGAAATCCACTTTATTTAGAGTCAAAGTGCAAGTGGGAACCTGTACACAATATTCAAATATGGTAAATGTACATGCAATACCTCCAGATGTCCCTCCAATTCTAGAACAAAATAATTTTACTATATGTCTAAATGATCCTATAACCTTAGTGGCACATAACGGTTACACTTCTACAGTAAACATAGGTCAGGGTGGGGATTTTAATACGGGGCAATTTCCTGCCAAGTGGGATCCCACTCAATGGAAAATCGATGGAGAAGTAGCAGGAACGGCATGGACAGCATCAGCTAATAACACAAAAGTCAACAATTGGACAGGAACCAATGATGCTAAAAATGTAGGTACTGCCTATATAATAAAATATGATAATGGCACAGCGGGGAAGAAATTTGGAATAGCCCATGGCAATTATAATAGCACAGCTTATACTGATAAGTATGGTGTAGGACCAACAACCTTAGAAACCCCTATATTTAGTTTGAAAGGTTTAGCAGAAGCGTCTATTTGCTTCGACCAAGCGTATCACCTACGTGTGGGAGATTATGCCAAGTTAGAGTTGTCATTAGATGGCGGAGCAAATTACACCATTACCTTACGAGAATTAATAGGGAAAGACCCGCCATTAACTTGGTATGACAATATGCCTATAAGCTGTCCTCCAACTTCTTCAACTCCCAGTTATTATATGTTCGCATGCGATGACTCCTGTTTTAATTTATATAAATATATTGAACTAATGCCTGCTGGTGGCTATACTAATCTTAGAGTGAAATGGACATTTTTCGGAACGACTGATGAAAGCGTATGGGCAATAGATAATATTACTATCCCTGTAAAACCTGTAGGTGCTCAATTAGAATGGACTGATGGTATTGGAGACCCGATCATTCCACCACTTGCATCCGGAGCGATTGATGTTGCATACTCATTTGTTCCAACATCACCAGGCGTTCACCAATATGGAGCAACAAGTTTAGTTAACGGGTGCAGAGCATATGATCCAGCCGGAACGGCAATAGCTACCGTAAAAGTAAATTATGCCTATGCTGGTAAAGCAATGGAATATACCAATGCAGAGTGTGGAGAAAGAACGGTTAATCTTAATGCCTATGACAACACTAAAACTGCAAAACAAAATAAGGATAAAGATGCCTACCCATTGGCAACTAATGATTTTAGTGACGATCCTGGTACGGGAGCAACAGGAACATGGTCTGTCTTTAATACTACAAATACATGCGGAACCTATAGTTTTTCTGATGCGAAGAGTCCAACTTCATCATTTTCGGGTGATGCGGGAGTCTATACTTTGAGATGGAAGCTAGATGTTTCCGGCTGTTATAGTGATGTTCAAGTAACACTAACCAATTGTAAAGTTATTGATTTTGACGGCGTTGATGATTATGTAGCCTTTAAAAACAATTATGGATTAGGTAGTGCATTTAGTATAGAAGTTTGGGTAAAACCAGATCCACAACCTGCAAACCCACCAAGTACCATCCAAACCATTCTATCTAAACGGAATGCAAACAGTCTTATTGATGGCTATGATCTAAGACTTGTCGGAAGTACATTGTCATTTAATTGGAATAATGGAAGTAAAATAACTTCGCCTTTCCCATTAACTACCAGTAGATGGTATCATGTTGCCGTCACCTATAGTGGCGGAATCTATAGATTATATGTTGATGGAATTGAAGTTATTACTGCTGCCGGTTCTACACCGATAACTAATAGTTTTGAGTGTATTGCGGGAGCCATGGATCAAGCAAATAACCCTCCAAATAAACCAGTAAATTATTTTTCAGGATGGATGGATGAATTACGAATTTGGGAAGTAAGCTTAAGTCCTGACCATGTACGACAAATGATGAATCAACAAATTGTTAACAATGGCGCTGCTGTTAGAGGAGAAATAATACCTATTGACATTAATGGTCCGGATGCCAATAAAGACGGAACCGATGACCAGCCCTTATATTGGTCCAATTTAAAAGGCTATTACCGTATGGACCTAATTGTTTGTGGTTATCTTAACCCTTTTGGAGGAAAGGGCGTTGATGGCAAATTAAGAAACATTACGACTTCCGAAGAACAAACCGCTCCTTTACCTTATGTTTCAATAAGAGATGGTAATTGGACCGATAGAGGGGCCGGTACAACTCCATGGAAATATGGCGATTCTGTTTGGGATTATCCAAATAGTACCGGCTATAATGGAACTCTTATAGATTGGAATATTGTACAAGCGGCACACAATATTAGTTCAGGAAATAAAGATATTACGGTATTAGGTTTAATTTCGACTGCCGGTAGATTAACCATTGCAGATCCTGCGGTAACCGCTCCAATTGAAAAAAATGACGGTCAGGGCTTATGGATTACCCATTATTTAAAATTGAATGGTACTATTGATCTGGTAGGGGAATCCCAATTGGTGCAAAAGAGATATGGCACCTATAATGCAACTAACCTATTTACTACGACTCAATTCAGTGAAAGTATTTTTGACGCAACCAGTTTAGGATATCTCGAGCGTGACCAACAAGGCAAAAAAAACAGTTTCAATTACAATTATTGGTCATCACCCGTAAGTATTATTCAAGGGGTCGAAAATAATAAGCCATACACGCTTCCAAATGTTTTGAAGGATGGCACAACTTCTGATATTCCAAAAACTATAACTTTTGGCGACGGTGCTTTTTATGCTGATGGTGCATTAGAAATTCCAATAAAAATTAGTAACCGTTGGATATGGTCCTACAATTCAGCAACACCAGATTCTAATACGGATTGGCAAGACTATTTTCAATGGAACTATATTGCAAATACAGGGTCATTAAAAGTGGGAGAAGGATTTACCATGAAGGGTACAGGTGGAACAGCAGCAATCAATGCGCTACAAAATCATGTTTTTGTTGGAAAGCCTAATTCTGGAACTATTACGCTACCCTTACCTGCAATCCAAACCTATTTAATTGGAAATCCCTATCCCTGCGCACTCGATGCCGATGAATTTATTTTAGATAATTTGGCAGGCAGAAGAGCTGGCAAGAATATTTTCAATGGCGCACTCTATTTTTGGGATCATTTTGGCATATCAGATAATCACATATTGGCCGAATATAAGGGTGGTTATGCAACCTATACTTTAACGGGAGGTGTTCCAGGTATCAATGACAGTTCATTAACTTTAAATAATGGTGCTTCTGGATTAAATACACCAGGGCGCTATATACCTGTGGGTCAAGGCTTTTTTGTGGATGCCGATCTAGCTTTAACTCCAGCCATATCCGGGACAACAGCAACCGTCGATGGTGGTTTAATTAATTTTAAAAATAGTCAACGTGTATTTGTAAGAGAAACTTCGGCGAGTTCATTATTTATGAAATCAAGCGGTACTAAAAAAACAAAAACACAAGAAATAACAGACACTAGGTTAAAAATCAGATTGGGTTTTGACTCAACTGTTGGTGCGCACCGTCAATTATTAGTTGGTGCGGACAATAACACCACGAATCAATTTGATATTGGTTATGATGCACAAATGTTTGACATGAATGATAATGATATGTATTGGGAATTAAGTAATAGCGAGTTTGTGATTCAGGCAGTTCCAAACTTTAATGATGATCAAATAATCCCTTTCGGTATTATCGTGGCTAATGAAGGTAAAGCGACTATCAAAATTGACGCTTTAGAAAATATACCCGAAACCCTCGAAATTTATTTACATGACAACATAACCGGAATCTATCACGACATTAAAAATAATACTTTCCCAATTTCACTCGCGATTGGCGAATATAAAAATCGCTTCTCCTTACAATTTGTGAATAAGTTATATGGTGTTGACAAAACCAATTTGGATGAAGGAATTATGGTATATTACACCAATAACAATAAAGTTCTAAACATCAAGAATAATTTTATTGACGCAACGGTAAACACAGTATATCTTTTCAATATATTAGGTCAACCTATGGCAGATTGGATTGTTGAAGATATAAAACAAAACAATATACAAATTCCAATTAAAAATTTAAATACAGGAATCTATATTGCAAAAATTATGACTTCCAAAGGCGATTTTAGTAAAAAGATAATTATTAAATAACTAAATCTATCTCTAATGATAAAAACTGGCTTAATTAATTAAATATTAACCCTAATTATAAAATTGATATTAATTATTCTTTTTATATTTGAAAATTAATTCAACTAATAATACAATTTTAACTATAAAACAAAATGAAGAAAATAGGTACCCTTTTAGCAATATTTTTATTTGCAATTAATGCCAGCGCTCAAGAAGTAAAAACTGTTGCAAAAGAAAAAGCTAAAAAAGAATCTTGTTGTGCAAAAAAAGATTCAAAATCAAAAGCGATGAGTGCAGCAGAAGTAGAAAAATGTAACACAAAATGCAAAGCGGAAGGAAAAAAATGTGATGCATCAATGGCTAAAGCCAGTGGAAAAAAATGCTAAACTAAAGCGAAATTATTCGATTCTCCATAAAAAACGCCTCTAAATTTAGAGACGTTTTTCTATTTTTACAATTCCGATATAAATAATTTACGCATATTTTATTTAACTCTTACACTCCATTCAAAATCCATTTCGGAAACCTGGATTCCTTTTTCGTCTGTTCCAATGGATTTCATCCAGAAGGTTTGCCCTTCTCCAGTAGCAATAGTTCCTTGAATGGCTTTTTCTATTAAATAGCCGTCATTACAAGTAAAAGTGATTCTTCCAGTCGCTTTTTTTGTAAAATTCCCTTTATTGTTAGCCACTAACATCGATATTTTTTTACCGCTTTTTTGAATTTGATACATAACCAAAGCTCCCGTAGAAAGCTCAGCAGCCATAGCTTGCACTGCAAAATACATGGAATTAAATGGATTTTGGTTAATCCAACGGTGTTTTACTGACACTACACATTGATGCGCATCTATCTCTTTTACACGTACGCCACAGATAAATGCCGATGGTAACTTGAAGAGTAGAAATCTATTAAGTTTTGATACGGTAAGTTTCATATGAAGCTAATATTTGTTTTTTATAGGACTCGAGCGACAGCGAACAGGCGAAGCAATATGGTATCGCCATTCTTTATTATTTTTGGGATTTTGAATCATGGCGAGTTCATTATTGCTGGTTTTTTTGCTAAAATACAAAAAAATATTATGCGTACATATTAAAATATTTTGTTAATATAATGTTAATATTTGGTATTATGCTAAACAAGATACTGTCTTTTAACCATATATTTGTATAAGAAATTACTATATACTTTTAATCATGGAAACAACTACCGAAAAAAACACCGCAACATTTACTCATTTGAGTTCCTTAACTCAATATTTTATTCCTTTTGGAAATTACATTTTCCCAATATTGATTTGGTCTTCAAAAAAAGACAAATCGGAATTTGTGGATCATAATGGTAAACAAGTGCTGAATTTCCAATTGAGTTTGTTATTGTATTCTTTAGTACTAATTATGATAGCCGTACCTACATTTCTAATTACTTTCTTTAAGAATATTCCTTTTGAAGCGCTAATAAATGATCACGATATTGTTTTAAGAAACTTTAGCTTTGAAGGTAACATCGGAATGTTAACAGTAGGTTTAGTGGCTCTTTTTATTATTGGCCTTTTAAAAATAGTGGAATTCTTTTTAATTATTTATGCCGCTATAAAAACATCAAATGGAGAAAAATACAACTACCCAATAACGATTCCATTTATTAAATAGTAAATACTAAATTAGGTAAGCAGTTTCTAAATAGCCCTGATTACTTCACATTTTATATATTTCCATAGGAGTTCAGTGAATTTCATTTGCAATGGAAATCCTTTTTTATTTTTCCTTTAAAAATAAAAAAGATTGAAATAGAAAGCAGGACACGAGCGAAGCGAACTGACGAAGTAAATAGCTCCAAAAAGAAAGAGTGCTAAGCAATGAGAGATTGCTTCGTTCCTCGCAATGACAAAATCAATCATCAATCAAAAAATGAATAGTTTAATCAACCAAAAATCAAAAAAAAGAAATTATGAACATTGAAAACACAAAAGCCCAGATGCGTAAAGGTGTTCTCGAGTTTTGCATCTTATCCGTATTGAAAGAAAAAGATGCCTACACATCGGAAATATTAGACACTTTGAAAAACGCAAAATTGTTAGTGGTGGAGGGAACCATTTATCCGCTGCTCACCCGATTGAAAAATGACGGATTACTCAACTACCGTTGGGAAGAATCCACATCAGGACCACCAAGAAAATATTATGGTCTAACCGAAATAGGACAAGCTTTTTTAAACGAACTTAGTAGCACTTGGGCTGAATTATCTGATGCCGTAAACCTTATAACCAACCAAAAACAATAGTCATGAACAAAACTGTAAATATAAACCTAGGCGGAATGTTCTTTCATATAGATGAAGATGCATACCAAAAATTAACACGATACTTTGATGCCATAAAACGTTCTTTAAATAATTCATCAGGGCATGATGAGATTATAAAAGATATTGAAATGCGTGTTTCAGAATTATTGAACGAGAAACAAATAAGCGACAAACACGTTGTAGGATTAAAAGATGTTGATGAGGTAATTGCTGTAATGGGACAACCTGAAGATTACATCATTGAAGATGAATTGAAAGGTTCTCAAACGTATAGTGACAACTCCAATAGAAGATCTAAAAAACTGTATCGCGATAAAGAAAAAGGAATGATTGGCGGTGTTGCCGCAGGATTAGGACACTATTTTGGAATCGATGCTGTTTGGATCAGAATTGTTTTAATATTATTAGTTTTTGCTGGATTTGGAACCGGTATTCTTGCTTACATTATCCTTTGGGTGGTAACACCGGAAGCCATTACGACATCAGAAAAACTAGAAATGACAGGGGAACCGGTTAACATTTCTAATATCGAAAAAAAAGTTAGAGAAGAGTTTGAAAGCGTTTCAGGAAAAATAAAAAATGTTGATTACGACAAATATGGCAATCAAATAAAAACAGGTGCCAATAAAATAGGAAGCTCATTTGGTGATTTTATCATTACTGTTTTCAAGGTTTTTGCAAAATTTTTAGGTGTGATTTTGATTATGTCAAGTTTAGCAATACTAATCGTTTTCTTAATTGGTGTTTTATCACTGGGCTCAACAGGTTTCACTAATTTCCCATTTCATGACTTTATCGAATCTGGAAATTTCACGGATTATCCGATTTGGTTTTTTGGAGTTTTATTTTACATCGCTGTAAGTATTCCGGCATTTTTCCTAATGCTTTTGGGCTTCAAATTATTAGCCCCAAATATGAAATCTATCGGAAATATCGCTAAATATACTTTATTGGCAATTTGGATAATTTCAATTGCATTGTTAATATCAATAGGTGTAAAACAAATGTCAGCGTTTTCGGCTAACGGTAGAGTTGTAAATAAGCAAATCATACCATTGAAAGAAAATGACACCTTGCGTATAAAATTTGTACATAATGATTATTTTTCAAAAAATATAAATGACAATCACGATTTCATGGTTACCGAGGATTCAACCGGTGCAAAAGTGATTTATTCTAATCAAGTACGTATCAATATCCGCAAAACGGATGAAAAATCACCTTATATCCAAATTGAAAAAGAAGCGAAGGGAAAATCATTGTTTGAAGCTAAGAAAACAGCTGAAAAAATTCAATATGGCTATACGATTATTGGTAATCAATTGATTTTAGACAACTATCTATTAACTGATTTCAAAAATAAATTCCGTGATCAAGAAGTAGAAATAACGTTGTATTTACCAGAAGGAACTTTACTAAAACCAGATTCTTCTGTTGAAAATTATGATCGTTCTGATAATGATTTTTTCAACTTGCATTACAGTTCAGACAATTACATTTACAAAGTGGAAAACTCTCAAATAAAATGTTTAAATTGTCCTGCTGATGAAAATGAATATGATGACGTTGATAATGACATGGATGACAACGACAGCACTCAAACCTCTGTTACTATTAATAAAAACGGAGTTTCTGTAAAAAATGACACGATCATTAATTCAAAAAACAACATTCAAGAATTAAAAATTAATAAAGACGGCATTATCATTAAAACCAAATAGCCATGATAAAAATCATCACATTAATCACAAAATTCATTAGTGTCACTTTGGTTGCATTATTGTTTGCATCATGTAATCATATGGTCAACATGAAATCAATAGAAGGAAGTGGCCATGTCACCACTGAAAAGCGAATTGTACAAGGCGATTTTAAAAGCGTTAAAGTCAGCAATGCTATAGAGCTTGTTATTGAACAATCAGACAAAACAGAAATCATTGTTGAAGCTGATGATAATTTGCAAAAAGAAATCACCACCAAAGTGGAAAACGGCGTTCTTATTATTGCCTGTGATTATAATTCTTTCAACAATATAAAATCCAAAAAAGTAACGGTAAAGATGCCTGTTATTAATCGATTAGAGGCTTCCGGTGCAGCTACAATCAAAAGCAGCAATACATTAAAAGGGGAAAATATTAAACTGGAAGCCTCTAGCGCAGCTTCAATAGATCTAAATATTGAATCGGATGCTATTTTTTGTGAATCCAGTAGCGGAAGTACTATTGTCATCAATGGAAAAGCTCTTAAACTAGATGCAGCAGCGTCAAGTGGAAGTACTATAGATGCCAAAAATTTATTGGCAAATGAAATCAAAGCTAACGCTTCAAGTGGCGCTTCTGTTAATGTACATCCAATTGTAAGCTTGGATGCAGAAGCATCTAGTGGAGGAAGCGTGAGTTATAATACAGTTCCAAAATCAATTCGAAAAGAAGAGAATTCAGGAGGAAGCATTCATCAGGAATAAGAATTTCTTTTTAATCAAAAATTAGATAAAATCATCCATCAAAAGTGGATGGTTTTTTTATATTTGTATACATCCTAATCCAAATGAAAATGAAAAAATATACTGCCATACTCTTAGTGCTTTTATCAACCACATTGACACTGGCTCAGAAAAAAGAGAAAATAAAAGGATCAAAAACGGTTACCGTTGAGCAAAGGGAAGTTGGTAATTTTGAAGCGCTTGAAGTAGAAGACAATCTCGAAGTTCATTTGGAAAGAGGAGAAAAAACCGAAATAAAAATTGAAGCCGATGACAATTTACACGATATTATTTCATTCGATTTAAGAGACAATATACTGCGCATTTATACCACTAAAGAAGCGGTGAATTACAAAAACCTAATTGTAAGAGTTACCTATACCAATGATTTAAATCTGGTCACTTCAAAAAATGAATCAACTATAAACGCAATACAAGAAATTCAATTAGACAATTTAACATTTAAAGCCCATGATTTTTCCCAACTTTATTTGAATGTCAATACCAAGAATTTCATATTACAAGCTGATGACAAATCAAAAACGGAACTGAATTTAAAATCAGAAAATGCAATCATCGAATTGAGTAAAAATTCATCTCTAAAAGCATTAGTTACTACTATTGATTTGAAAGTTGATATCTACCAAAAATCAAATGCGACTATAGAAGGTGACGCGACTAATGCGATAATCCGATTGGATAATAATTCAACCTTAACAGGAAATAAACTTACCATAAAAAATGCCGATGTAACCACCGAAAGTTATTCCACTTGCAGTTTAAACGCAGCAACAGCCGTTATTATCGATGCCGCTGATAAATCAGAAATTCAACTTGTGGGGACACCAAAAATTGAAATGCGACAATTTGCTGATGAAGCTAAATTGATTAAAAAATTGAAATAAAAAATCCTCCCCCAACCCCTTCCTCCCCCAACCCCTCCGAAGGAGGGGAGTAAAAATTGGATTAATTAATATCTCCAAACCAACAAAAATTCCCACTTGCTAATGCAAATGGGAATTTTTCATTTTGAAAAGTTAGCAAGATTAAAAAATAATCTAACAAATCTATTATCTCAAAAAAATCTAATTGATTTTATTCCTTAGAAGCCAAATATCTTTCGGCATCAAGAGCAGCCATACAACCTGTTCCGGCAGCAGTAATGGCCTGACGGTACACGTGATCTGCAGCGTCACCGGCTACGAAAACTCCGTCAACATTCGTTTTTGAAGTTCCAGGAGTATTGATAATATATCCTGTCTCGTCTAAAGTGACAAATTCATTAAAAATATCCGTATTTGGTTTGTGACCAATAGCCACAAAGAAACCCGTAGCAGGAATATCAAAAATAGCCCCTGTAGTTTTATTTTTTGCTTTTACACCCTCAACTACTTGTTCATCTCCTAATACTTCCACCGTATCGTGATTCATTAATATCGTGATATTCTCCGTTTTACGAACGCGTTCTTCCATGATTTTAGAAGCCCTGAATTTTTCACTTCGCACCAACATCGTTACTTTTTTACAAAGTTTTGACAAATAGTGTGCTTCTTCACAAGCTGAATCTCCTGCTCCAACGATTACTACTTCTTGATTTCTATAGAAAAATCCGTCACAAACAGCACAGGCAGAAACTCCGCCACCCATTTTCAAATAGTGTTGTTCAGAGGGTAAGCCTAAATATTTAGCTGATGCTCCAGTTGAAATAATTACAGTTTCGCAATGCAATTCTTTAGTACCGTTGATCCAAACTTTATGAATAGCTCCAGAAAAATCTACTTTGGTTGCCCAACCATCACGCACATCCGTACCAAAGCGTTGTGCTTGCGCTTGTAATTGAACCATCATTTCAGGCCCTGTAACACCATCCACATAACCCGGGAAGTTCTCTACCTCATTGGTTGTTGTCAATTGGCCTCCAGGCTGGATTCCTTGATATAAAACTGGATTCATATTAGCTCTGGCGGCATAAATAGCTGCAGTATACCCTGCTGGACCAGAACCTATAATAAGACATTTAATTTTTTCGATTGTATCTGACATAGTATGGTTATATTATAATTTTTAACAGTGCAAAAATAAGTTATAATTAGTGCATTATGGCACCTGGATAATCAGTTTTAGCTATTCTATAATAAAAAAAATCCCTTCTGTAAAGACAGAAAGGATTTTTAGTCGGGGTGGCAGGATTCGAACCTGCGGCCTCCTGCTCCCAAAGCAGGCGCGATAACCGAGCTACGCTACACCCCGAAAGCGTCGGCAAATATATAACTATTTTTTGCTTCTCCAAAACTATTTTCAAAATAAGAAATAATTTATTTGGCGTTAAAATACGGTTAGATTCTATTAAAGAAATTGGCTTCTAAAAACAGTATCGCAATCGAACTCTCCTAATCCAGATGGCAGTGAAAAGCTTTGCCTGCCCCCTATTTTTCTTGACACAGAAGAGCGACTAGGCCAAACTCCTTTTAGGGCTTTAGAAAAAAAGGGGGCGTTCAAGAACTTGAAACGAACAACTACAGCAGCTCTTGAAAATCCAATTCAGTTTTAAAAATTCGAATCTGTCAAATGACGACAAATCAAGCTTTAACAAATGTTAACAAAATAGATTTTTAGAAACCATAAATAATTGTATTTTTACGGTTCAAAATTTAGAAAAACAAATGGGCAAAATCATCGCGATTGCTAATCAAAAAGGTGGAGTTGGAAAGACTACAACGTCTGTAAATCTTGCTGCTTCACTGGGTGTTTTAGAAAAAAAAGTGTTACTTATAGATGCTGATCCACAGGCGAATGCCTCTTCAGGATTGGGTATTGATGTCGAATCTGTTGAGATTGGCACCTATCAAATTTTGGAACACAGTCATACACCAATAGAGGCCATTATAAAATGTTCAGCCCCAAATGTGGACGTGATTCCCTCACATATCGATCTTGTTGCTATTGAAATCGAATTGGTTGATAAAGAAAACAGGGAATATATGCTTAAAAAAGCATTGGAAAGTATCAAAGACGAGTACGATTATATCATTATAGATTGTGCACCATCTCTTGGATTACTTACATTGAATGCTTTGACTGCTGCTGATTCGGTAATTATTCCTATTCAATGTGAATATTTCGCCTTGGAAGGTTTAGGCAAATTATTGAATACCATAAAAAGCATCCAAAAAATTCACAATCCAGATTTAGACATTGAAGGGTTATTGTTGACCATGTTTGACTCGAGATTGCGTTTATCAAACCAGGTAGTTGAAGAGGTTCAAAAACATTTCAACGACATGGTTTTTGATACCATTATTCAAAGAAATGTAAAACTGAGCGAAGCACCAAGCTTTGGAGAAAGTATAATAAACTACGATGCGACAAGCAAAGGAGCTACCAATTACTTACATCTTGCTCAAGAAGTTATAAAGAAAAACAGTAAATAGTTTTATGGCAAAAGCACTAAAAAAACAAGCCTTAGGAAGAGGATTATCTGCATTATTGAAAGATCCGGAAAACGATATAAAATCCGTTGATGATAAAAATGCTGATAAAGTTGTAGGAAATATTATTGAGCTTGAAATAAATGCGATTGAAATAAATCCGTTCCAGCCAAGAAGCAATTTCAATGAAGAATCGCTGAGAGAATTAGCAACTTCCATTAAAGAGTTAGGCGTTATTCAGCCTATTACCGTACGTAAATTAGACTTCAATAAATACCAGTTGATTTCGGGTGAACGCCGTCTTCGTGCGTCAACTCTTGTGGGATTGACTACTGTTCCTGCTTACATTCGTATTGCAAATGACAATGAATCACTAGTGATGGCATTGGTTGAAAATATTCAGCGCCATGATTTGGATCCAATTGAGATTGCACTTTCGTACCAACGTTTAATTGATGAAATTCAATTGACTCAAGAACAAATGAGTGAGCGTGTGGGAAAAAAACGTTCTACAATTGCCAATTATTTGAGACTTTTAAAATTAGACCCGATAATTCAAACCGGAATTCGCGATGGTTTCATCAGTATGGGTCATGGTCGTGCGATAATCAACATTGAAGACCAAGATATTCAAACTGACATTTATCAAAAAATCGTTAGTCAAAATTTATCTGTTCGTGATACCGAATCATTGGTAAAAAACTATCATGAAAGTTTAAAACCAAAACCCGCCGGTAAACCTAAAGCGGCATCGTTTGAAATTGCAGATTCTCACAAAAGCACTTTTACGAATTATTTCGGAACCAAAGTCGATGTAAAAGTAGCCGGAAACGGTAAAGGAAAAATCACTATTCCATTTCACTCTGAAGAAGATTTCAACAGAATTATTAAACTAATAAACGAGTAGTGCATAAAATCATTTTCATAGGTCTATTCCTCTTTATAGCAGGAAACGCTACTGTTTTTGGGCAATCGAAAACTGAGGAAGCGATTCTGATAGCAAAAGATACTTTGAAATCGAATGATATCGATCCTTTGACACCTGCAAAAGCAGCCTTTTATTCGGCAGTTTTACCGGGACTGGGTCAAGCTTACAACAAAAAATACTGGAAAATACCTCTTGTTTACGGTGCTATAGGAACTAGTCTTTATTTTTACATTAGCAATAATAAAAAATACCATCAATATAGAGATGCCTATAAAAGCAGATTAGAAGGATATACTACGGATGATTTTGCTTTCTTAGACAATAACCGATTAATTGCCGGACAAAAATTTTATCAAAGAAATCGGGACTTATCTGCTTTGGTAACTTTGGGATTTTATGTTCTAAATATTGTTGACGCCAATGTTGATGCTGCCTTGTTGCAGTTTAATGTTGACGAAAACTTATCCGTAAGACCAAATATTTATCCCAATGATGTAACATTCAAAACAACCTTCGGACTAACTCTTAATTATAACTTTTAACTTCAGGACGATACAACCCGTCAGGTTAATGTTTATTTAAATTTAAAAAATTAAAACAAATGAAAATTGCGCTTTTAGGATACGGAAAAATGGGTCAGGTAATAGAAAGAATTGCTCTTGAAAGAGGTCATGAAATTGTTTTGAAAAAAGATGAATTCAACACTTATGAAGGCCTTTCAAATGCTGATGTGGCTATCGATTTCAGTGTTCCAACAGCAGCTGTCAGTAATATTTCCAATTGTTTCCATGCTAATGTTCCTGTGATTTCCGGAACAACCGGCTGGTTAGAACATTATGATGAAATGTTAGCACTTTGCGCAGCAAAAAACGGAGGATTTATATCCAGTTCTAATTTTAGTTTAGGCGTGAATATTTTCTTTGAACTCAATGAGTATTTGGCTAAAATAATGTCAAAATTCGACAGCTACACGGTTGACATGGAAGAAATTCATCATACCCAAAAACTGGATGCACCAAGTGGAACTGCCATTTCATTAGCAAAAGGAGTAATTGAAAATAGTTCCTACACGAATTGGACATTAGAGAGTCCTAAAGCAAATGAAATCCATATTGAAGCCAAAAGAATTGGATCGGTTCCAGGAACTCATACGGTAACCTACAATTCATCAGTTGATGCTATAGAAATAAAACACACTGCACACAATCGTGAAGGTTTTGCCCTTGGAGCTGTAATTGCTGCTGAATGGATTATAGGCAAACAAGGTGTTTTTACAATGAAAGATGTTTTAAATTTAGAATAAACTTGTTTCAAACTTAAGGTTTAAAGTTCTAAATTGAACAACCTTAAACTTTGAACTTTAAACAAAAAATTATGACTCCATATCAATGGTTTGTATTTTTCCTAATTATTCAGGTAGTTCACTTTTTAGGAACTTGGAAACTATACGAAAGCGCGGGAAGAAAACGTTGGGAAGCCGCCATTCCTGTTTATAATGCTATTGTATTAATGAAAATAATAGGCCGCCCTACTTGGTGGACGATTTTACTTTTCATCCCTATTATTAACCTAATTATGTTTCCGGTGATTTGGGTTGAAACACTGAGAAGTTTCGGAAAAAGATCTTCTTTAGATACTTTTTTAGGAATTATTACTTTTGGATTCTACATCTATTATATCAACTATACTCAAAAAGTAGAGTACATAGCTGACAGAAGTTTACAACCTGAAAATAAAACAGCAGATACTGTTAGTTCTTTACTTTTTGCTGTTATCGTGGCTACATTAGTTCATACCTATTTTATCCAACCGTACACCATTCCTACATCATCATTGGAGAAATCGTTGTTAATTGGTGATTTTTTATTTGTGAGTAAAATGAATTATGGAGCTAGAGTTCCTATGACCACTGTAGCATTGCCTATGGTTCATGATTCAATTCCTTTAACCAAAAGGAAATCTTATTTGACTTGGCCACAATTACCTTATTTAAGATTACCAGGAATTCAAAATATTGATCGCACTGATATTGTAGTGTTCAACTGGCCTGTTGATACCGTTTATAAGTTTTTTGACACATCTAAAAGACGCGCTTACAAACCCGTAGATAAAAAATCGAATTATGTAAAAAGATGCGTTGGGATTCCTGGCGATAGCCTGTCTATAAAAGATGGTATTATTTATATTAATGGCAAAATATTACAATTGCCGGAAAGAGCAAAACCACAATTCTCCTATAAAATAACCTTAGACGGAAAAACACCCATCGATTTTGAATATCTGTTTAAAGATATGGATGTGACTGATCCGGCTGGATTTATGGACCAGACTAAAAGGGATACGCTGTTTATGGGTGCTTTGACTGAAGCTGGAGCCAAAAGATTAGAAAATGTACCTGGCATTACTGCTGTGACCAGAGAGATTTCAAAAAAATCTGATAACGGCATATTCCCTCATATTAACAAATGGAACCGCGATAATTACGGTCCGATATACATTCCGGAAAAAGGAAAAACAGTCGCTTTAACAACAGAATCATTACCATTTTACAAAGCTATAATTACTGATTATGAGACGAATAAAAATGGAGAGAAGAATGACCTTAAGGTAACAGGAAACGAAATCAGACTAAATGGTCAGGTTGTTGACAAATATACTTTTCAGCAAAATTATTATTGGATGATGGGAGACAATCGCCATAACTCCGAAGACAGCCGTTATTGGGGTTATGTTCCTGAAGATCATATCGTAGGAAAACCAATTTTTATATGGTTAAGCATAGACCCTCATGGAAAAGGGTTAAATAAAATACGTTGGGACAGAATTTTTACAACTGTTAGCGGAGAAGGTCAGCCTCAATCGTATTTTAAATTATTTTTGCTTGGTTTAGTAGCCTTCTTTGTTGGAGAATATTTTTGGAAAAAAAGAAAGACAAAAAAGGATATTTAGTATAAAGTTCCAAGTTGAACAACCTTAAATTTTAAACAAAAAATTATGACACTATATCAATGGTTTTTATTTTTTCTAATTATTCAAGTAGTTCACTTTTTAGGAACTTGGAAACTATACGAAAGCGCAGGAAGAAAACGTTGGGAAGCAGCTATTCCTGTTTATAATGCTATAATTTTAATGAAAATAATAGGCCGTCCTACTTGGTGGACGATTTTGCTTTTTATTCCTATTATTAACCTTATTATGTTTCCCGTAATTTGGGTCGAAACTTTAAGAAGTTTTGGAAAAAAATCTACTTTAGATACTTTTTTAGGGATTGTTACTTTTGGATTCTACATCTATTATATCAACTATACTCAAAAGTTAGATTACAAAGCAGAGAGAAACTTAATCCCCGAGAATAAAACTTCCGATACCATTAGTTCATTACTATTTGCTGTCATTGTTGCTACTTTGGTTCACACCTATTTTATACAGCCATTTACGATTCCGTCTTCTTCATTAGAAAAAACATTATACGTTGGCGATTATTTATTTGTGAGTAAATTAAATTTTGGAGCAAGAACTCCTATGACTGCAATTGCGTTGCCTATGGTACATGATTCAATCCCATTTTTAGGCGTTAAGTCATACCTATTCAATGATGATATTACAAAAAAGGAAACTTCGATTTTGAACAAGTTTCAATTACCCTATTTTAGATTCCCTTCGATTGAAACGATTAAACGCAATGAAATTGTAGTGTTTAATCAACCCGCAGATACTTTATTGGATATGGATAATTTTAAACCAACAAGAAATTATTACAAACCTATTGACAAAAAAACAAATTTAGTAAAACGCTGTGTTGGAATACCTGGAGATTCTTTGGAGATTCGTGAAGGAAACATTTATATCAATGGAAAACCAACCAAATTACCAGAAAGTGCAAAACTTCAATATAACTTTTTTGTAAATACTCAAGGTACAAATATGGATCAAAATTCCCTAGTAAACAGGTATGGCGCTAGAGATGGTTTGAAGGATGGGAATGGAGATTTTGCATTGACCAATAATGGAGAATATGTATTGACATTAACCGATAACGAAGCAGCCAGGATAGCGAACAATCCAGTAGTTAAAGGTGTCAAAAAGTATTTACTTCCAAAGGGAGAAGATGGAGATGTATTTCCTCACATTCATTCGTTAGGATGGAACATAGACAATTTTGGACCTATTTATATTCCAAAAAAAGGAGAGACAATCAAATTAGACAAAAACACACTTCCATTTTATAAACGCATTATACAGGAATACGAAAAAAATACATTACAGATTAACGGTGACAAAATTATAATAAACGGAAAACCAGTTAGCAGTTATACTTTTAAACAAGATTATTATTGGATGATGGGAGATAATCGCCAAAACTCTTTAGACGCAAGATTTTGGGGATATGTTCCTTTTGACCATATAGTTGGTAAACCTGTATTCATTTGGTTTAGTTGGGATAAGGATGGTAAAGGGTTTCAAAAAATAAGGTGGAATCGTGTTTTCTCTTTCGTAAATGGAAATGGGGAACCTAAATCTTATTTAATCCATTTCTTATTTGCCCTAACAGCCTTTTTTGTTGGTGAGCATTTCTGGAAAAAGAGAAAAGAGAAAAAGGGGTAACATAAAAATTAAGGCTTAAGGTTCCATGTTGAACAACCTTAAACTTTAAACCTTAAACAAATCAACAAATGAACACACTAATACATCCCACCTATTTCCCATCGATTAGCCATTTTGCAGCGATCGCTCAGGCTGAAAGTATTATGTTCGAAATAGAGGATAATTTTCAAAAACAAACCAATCGCAATCGCACTTATATTTATAGTCCAAATGGAATTCAGTTATTGAATATCCCTGTAAAACATTCGAAAGAAAGTCATCAAAAGACAAAAGATATCAAAATAGAAACTGATTTTGACTGGCAGAAACAACATTTTAAATCACTGGAAGCGGCATACAGAAGCTCTCCTTTTTTTGAATTTTTCGAAGATGACTTACGTCCAATATTCGAAAAAAAACATACCTTTCTTTTGGATTTGAATTTTGAAACTTTAGCTATTATGACTAAATGTTTGAGAATGAAATTGGATTTTACTACTACAACTGAATATTTTCATGAAGTGGATACAAATGCCATAAAAGACTTTAGATTTTTGGTAGATGGAAAAAAGGATCCTTCTTCCTTTGAAACTTATACCCAGGTTTTTGATGATAAACATGGATTTATCAACAATCTAAGTATTCTGGATTTATTATTTAATGAAGGAAAATATGCAATGGACTATTTGAAGAAACAGAAAATAGAATGAGACTGAAAACAATTTTATATCTTTGTTTAAATGAAAACCAAATACACCATATCTCAATTATCTCCTCATATTTTTTGGGATGTTAATACAATGTCTTTGGATTTTGAAAAATCAAAAGAACAAATCATCTATAAGGTACTCGAATTTGGCGTTATGAACGATTGGAACATCATCAAAAAAGTTTACGGTTTAGAAGTAATAAAAAATATTTCTCTTCAATTCAGAAGCTTGGATGTTGTTACACTTTCTTTTTTAGCCAACCTATTTCAAATAGAAAAATCCAATTTCAGATGTTACAAACTCAAACAATCGAACCAAAACTCCTGGAATTATTAAACAAGATAATGACTTCGGAAATATTTGAAGGATTTAATCTCGTTGGAGGAACTTCGTTAGCATTACAAATTGGACATCGCTTTTCGGTAGATATCGATATGTTTGGGAATTCCGAAATAAACGAAGTCGAATTCACTGAAGAACTATCTAATTTCGGAAAAGTTATTACTCTAAAAAAAAGCAAAAGTATCATTATTTTCTCCGTAGATGGCATTAAAGTTGATTTTGTAAATTATAAATATCCTTTGATCGAAAGCCCAAATAGTATTAAAAACATAAGAATGGTTTCAGACAAGGATGTTGCGGCTATGAAACTCAATGCTATTGCAGGAAGGGGAAGCCGGAAGGACTTCATTGATTTGTATTTTCTTCTAAAAAAATACTCCCTAAAAGAACTGTTTTCATTTTACAATAAAAAATATACAGATGGTTCTGAATTTATGGTTTTAAAAAGTTTAACTTATTTCGACGATGCTGAAAATGAAGAAATGCCAATTATGTTTGAAGAGGTTGATTGGAATGAAATAAAAAACACAATAGTAAAAGCAGAACATAACTTAGTTTAAATTTCTAGAAAATTTACACCCAATTTTTTGATGACAAATATGGTTTCATCAAATAATTTAAGCATTCTGGATTTATTATTTAATGAAGGGAAATATGCAATGGATTATTTGAAGAAACAAAAACTTATAATAAAATAGATTCCAAAGTTTTATTCGAAAGACAATCTGGCCATTATAGGAAAATGATCGGAATTTATAAATTCCGGGAAACTTTCAAATTTCTTGACTTTCATTTTTTCGTCAGCAAATATATAATCGATACGGGCAGGATAGTATCTAAATTTATAAGTGGCGCCAAAACCTTTTCCAGCTTCTTCAAAACTGTCTTTCAGCTTTCCTTTAATACTGCGGTAAACATAAGAAAAAGCACTATTATTCATGTCTCCACAAATTATAATAGGATATTTACAATCCTTTTTATGCTCCATAAAAATCTCTGCTTGCTCTTGTTGTTGTTTAAAAGCAATACTAATTCTTTTAAACATCATTTGAGATTTATCCTGATTAATTGCTTCAATATTCTCATCAATTTCATTAACATCAGGAGATATTTTTAAGGATTGTAAATGCATATTATAAACCCTGATAACATCTTTTCCTTTTTTAATATCTGCAAAAACAACATTATTAGTGGAGTTAGGAAAAATAACATTTCCTTGGTCAATAATGGGGAATTTAGAAAAAATAGCCTGCCCACTTTTAATATTGTTTCCATCTGTAAAAATATACCGATGCGGATATACTTTCAGATCAATGTTGGCTGAAGAAGAATATTCCTGAATGCACAATATATCGGGATTTTTATCATTTATAAAGGTTAGAATCTCAGAAGGGACATCGTCCCTATCAATCCATTTGAACACATTGAATAGGTGAACATTGTAGCTCATTATAGTAAAATCATTCTCTGCTTTGGGCAATTCGACTGAAGAAAATTTATAGAATTTATTTATAAAAGTAATTCCTATCAAAAGTACCAGACCGGAAACAATCATTCGTTTTTTGAATTGAATTGCCCAATACGCAAAAAACAACCCATTTATAATAAAAAAAAGAGGCATAAAAAGCGTCAACACCGACAAAAGAGGAAAGGATTTTGGCGCTAAAAAAGGCAAAACGTAGGCAATGAAAGTCATTACAGCGAGTGCTATATTTAATACAAACATTACTTTATTGAACCATGAAAGGTTTTTCATTTTTTCATTTTTTTCTGCAGACTGAAAACGGAACACTGCTAACTTACTTACCCGCTTTGAACAAAAATTCTTTTTCTTCTTTTGTCAAACTATCATAACCCGACTGACTAATTTTATCTAAAATTTCATCAATCTGTTGCTGTGCTTTGTCCTTTGTAATTATTCTTGAACTACTTTTCTCAACTGGTTTACTATAATTTTTATGAACCCTTTTGAATGGCGTTGATGCACTTTTTTTGAACAAATTTGTAAAAAAATCAAAAACACGTGATACTATTTTACTCAAATCAATTCCATTCTTGAGCAATTTAATAAAAATAAAACCAAAAAACGCACCGGATAGATGAGAAATATGTCCGCCAGTATTTCCTAATCTAAATTGCATTAAATCAATTAAAATAATCACAAAAGTGATATGCCACAGTTTTACATTCCCAATTAACAACAATCGTAAATTCATCAATGGATGATAGGTTGTTGTGGCTACTAAAACAGCCATAATTGCTGCAGAAGCACCAACAATGGAAGAACTTAAATTCAAAAAATAATAACCGGCGACAAAAGCTATTCCGGCAAATATAGCGCTCAATACATACAACCCTAAATATTGCTTCGGTGTAAAAAAGGTCAAAAACAAAGTGCTTGAAAAGTTTAAAACCACCATATTAAATAACAAATGCCAAAATCCATCGTGAAAAAAGGCATAGGTTAGAAAAGTCCAAGGTTTCACAATAAAATTAGAAGGTTCCGAAGAAAGGGCAATCCAGGTTGGAAAATCAAATGCGCCAACCTTAAATTGGTAGAAAAACAATAATGAAACCAAAAAGCAAACCACGTTCCAGAAAATTAGCTTAATTGCTATTCCTCCCATCTTGTATTGTAATTTCAGGTCGTCAATAATATTCATAATTTAATTAGGATTTAATATCAGATGTTTTAGCCATAATACTGAAGACTACTACTAGAAACAGATTACTTTTTTAATTCCAACGGTTTTTATTAAACTGATTTTTCTTCCAGTACCACATAATTATAAAACCAAATAAAGCGCCTCCTACATGGGCAAAATGTGCTATTCCGCCACCGCCTCCAAAAATTGATTGACCGGATACTCCTAAATACAAATCTACTAAAACTAACCCTGGTACAAAATATTTTGCTTTTATTGGAACAGGAATAAACATCAAAGCCAATTCAGCATTAGGAAACATAAAAGCAAAAGCAACAATTACACCATATATAGCTCCTGAAGCTCCAACTACAGTTCCAAAATAGGCACTTACGAAATTTTGAAAACTAGGACTGTTTAAAAGCGGTACAATCTGATCATTGCCTTTTCCATTTAAAACAGCTAAAATTTCCGTTTTAGAAAATCCCTGTTCTATCAAAATATTTACTCCATCCTGAAAATAATAATAGTTAATCCCTGTATGGAGCAATGCTGCACCTAAACCACAGGAAATATAAAAAAACAGAAATTTTTTGCTCCCCCAAATGCTTTCCAATGCAGAACCAAAAGAGTATAAGGCAAACATATTGAAGAAAATATGCATAAATCCACCATGCATAAACATGTGTGAAATAGGCTGCCAAACCTGGAAATTTGGATTTTCAGGAAAATACATGGAAAGCATTTTATAGGCTGGATCTCCTAATGCAAGCGTTCCAACGAAAAATAATATATTTATAATGATTAATTGCTTAACCGTCTCCGTTACGTTTCTCATAGTGCAAATTTTTTATCTAAATCTTCCACACGCATCGTGATGAAAGTGGGTTTATGAAATGGAGAAACATTGGGATCTTTACAGGCAAAAAGCCCGTTTACCAAGTTCTCCTGTTCTTTTTCTGTAAGGTGCGCTCCCGTTTTTACAGCCAAACTTTTCGCCATAGATTTGGCAATTGTATCGTTCTGGCTAAAACTGCTTTCTGGAATTCCATCCTGCAAATCGCTTAACAATTGTTCTAAAACCAGTGAAACTTCACTCTCTGTCACATTCACTGGAATTCCCGAAATGACGATATGATCTATATTATTTTCTTCGAAAACAAATCCAGTATTCCTTAATGACAATTGTAATTCAGCGATGAGATCCATCTCGCTTGTTGAAAAGAACAAATTCAATGGAAATAATAATTGCTGGCTTGAAGCTTGATTAACCGTCATATTTACCAAAAACTGCTCATACAAAACGCGTTGATGTGCTCGTTGTTGATCGACAATTACCATTCCTGATTTTATCGATGAAACAATGTATTTTTTATGTATTTGATAGGTTTTATGAACTGCATGTTCCACTTCTTCGTCATTGAATAAAGACGAAGTTACTTCTTCGTTTTCAAAAGTAATATGCCCAATTTCATCTGTATCCTGTTTTAAGCCCACGTACAAACTTTCCCAATTTGCCGTTGGTTCAGGCTTCTTGTAATTTGAAAAATGTTTGTTGGGTTTATCATCAGAGAACGGATTGAAGTTTCCATCAACCTGAATCGTAGGTGTTGCCCCTTCTAAATCTTTGTAATGATATGGCGTGTCTAAATTAGAATCCCTATCAAAATCCAAAACGGGAGCTACATTAAATTGTCCCAAACTATGCTTAATTGACGCTCTTAAAATAGCATATAATGCATGCTCGTCATCAAACTTGATCTCCGTTTTAGTAGGATGAATATTGATATCAATTGTATTGGGAGGCACAGATAAATATAAAAAATAACTGGGTTGTGCACCGTCTTTCAAAATCCCGTCATAAGCAGCCATAACCGCATGGTGCAAATAACCGCTTTTTATAAAACGGTCGTTCACGAAGAAAAATTGTTCGCCACGATTTTTTTTGGCAAATTCAGGTTTACTTACAAATCCTTGTATAGCGACTATTTCGGTTTCTTCCTGAACCGGTACTAATTTCTCATTGGTTTTACCCGAAAAAATATTGACAATTCGTTGTCGTAAAGTGGAAGGCGGCAAATTAAACATTTCACTGCCGTTGTGATAAAACGTAAAATGTATTTTTGGGTGAGCCAAAGCCACACGTTGAAACTCATCAATAATGTGGCGGTATTCCACCGTATCCGACTTCAAGAAATTGCGTCGTGCAGGAATATTAAAGAATAAGTTTTTGACTGCAAATGAAGTGCCTTTGGGCAAAACAGCAACATCTTGAGATACAAATTTACTGCCTTCAATGATGATATGCGTTCCAAGTTCTTCTTGATCTTGCTTGGTTTTCATTTCTACATGGGCAATAGCCGCAATAGATGCCAATGCTTCTCCACGAAAACCTTTGGTATGCAAAGAAAATAAATCTTCGGCCTGACGAATTTTGGAAGTGGCATGACGTTCAAAACACAAACGTGCATCAGTCACACTCATACCTAAACCATTATCAATTACTTGTACTAATGCCTTTCCCGCATCTTTAATAATTAATTTGATGTCCGTTGCTCTTGCATCAACTGCATTTTCAAGCAATTCTTTGACCACCGAAGCCGGTCTTTGAACAACTTCTCCAGCAGCAATTTGATTGGCAACGTGATCAGGAAGTAATTGAATAATACTCGACATTAAAAAATTTAGGTTTAAAGTTTAGGATTTAAAGTTTTTCAAACCCAAGATGTACAAATTTAATGAATTTCTATTGGCTTTTGTAGTTTAGAAAATCATAAAAAAACAAAAAAAGCATAACAATCTGTATAACAGAATAAGTCAATTTAACAATCCTAATTATTATTGAATTGCAAACTATTTTATATTATTTATTTCATCAAGAGAATAAACCTTATATACTATTTCCATTCTTTTTGCATTTTCTTCAACTGTACTTGTAAAACCTGCTTTTTTTCTACGTTCGTTAACTGATTCCGGATCTTTTATTGGTGAAATATATCTGAGATATTCTGCTAATCCAGTTTCTTTATTTGTTGTTTTTTTCCACCCTCCTTGTGTTCCATAAATTTGCTCTTTTCCTTCAGATGTTAATAATCGATCTTGCATCATTGCAAACAGCGTAAAAGGAATTTCACTTTTATTTGCGGCTTCTTTAATTAAAGGAAAATATTTTGGAATTTCATTACTGTGTTGAATCACGTACCAAGTCGCTTCATTTGTAGGTTCACCAACTAGGGATTTCCCTGGATAACCATATTCTGCAATTATTTTTTCAACTTTGACCAAATTAATAGAATCTCGCTTTTTTAAAATCATGAAAACATTATCTTGAAACAACTCTTCTTTGGAATAACCCGTTTCTTTAAGTATTTCAACTTTTCTATTTTCGGTTGTCTCAGAATCTATATATTCTCTAAGGATTTGATCAGATTTTAAAATAATATTCAACTCATTTTTTAAATTTTGGTCTATTCTAGTTTGAGATTGAGTCAATCCAAAAATTAATAGTACAATACTATTTAGTAAATACTTTTTCATATGTAAATTAATATGTAATTTATTATTTGTAGCATAAACATCAAATTTAATGAAATTCTATTTGGGAATGGTAGCTTATTTAATCATAAAAAAAACAAAAAACCTATACTATTTATAAAACAGTATAGGTTTAATAATTATTAATTTTATTATTTATTCCTTTAACTCTAAAGGCGATCCTTCTTCTATTTGGATAGCCCCTGCAGACAATAAATGTTGATTATCTATTTGATGTGACAACGAAGCTTGTTGACGAATATAGGCCATTTTTATAGCCGCAATAGCAGCTTCAGTACCTTTGTTACCGTGAATTCCTCCACTTCTATCAATGGATTGTTGCATGGTATTATCAGTCAAAACACAAAAAATAACCGGAATATCAGTTTGTACATTCAAATCTTTAATTCCTTGAGTTACTCCTTCACACACAAAATCAAAATGCTTGGTTTGCCCCTGAATTACACATCCAATAGCAATAACAGCATCAACATTCTGCGTTTGCAACATTTTCTTTGATCCATATATAAGCTCAAAGCTTCCTGGAACATTCCAGCGAATAATATGCTGGGATGGAACTTGGTTTTCCAAAAGGGCTTCTATAGCACCTTTATAAAGTCCTTCAGTTATAGAATCATTCCATTCTGAAACAACAATCCCAAAGCGAAAATCTTTCGCATTTGGGACTGAATTTTTATCGTAGTCGGATAAATTTTTATTTACGGTAGCCATTTTTTTTAGTTTTTAGTGTACAGTTTTCCGTTTTCAGTGTGCAGAATAAACTGCTTACTTCAAACTGATAACTGAATACTTATTTATTATTGTGCTAATCCTATCAAAACGTCAATTGAAGCCGCTTCTGGAGTTGCATCAAAATTATCTTTAATATCTGTGAAATATTTTAAGGCGTCTTCTTTATTTCCTAATCCTAAAGCAGTTTTTCCAGCTTTTAGCAAGAAACGTGGTGTTGTAAAATCATTTTTATTTGACTCAGCAGCTTTTACGTAATTTTCCAAAGCTTCTTTCGGTTGATTTTTTTGAGAATAGGCATCTCCTATTGCTCCTTTTGCCAAAGCACCCAAAACAATATCTTCAGACTTGAATTTACCTAAATACTCAATCGCTTCAGTGTATTTTCCTGTATTCAAATAAGCAATACCTGCATAATAATTAGCTAAATTTCCTGCATCTGTTCCAGAATATTCATCAGCAATTTTTAAAAATCCAAATTTCCCTTCTGAACCATTCAAAGACAACTTATATAATGAATCACTCGCCACTCCATCGGTAGCTTTTTGAAAATTTTGTTGAGCAACAAACATTTCATTTGCAGCCTCGTCTTGTTGTGGAGCAGCAATAAATTTTTGGTAGGCTAAATAACCAACAGTTAATATCGCAACACCTGCAACTAATCCAATAATGATTTTTTGATTTCTGGCTACCCAATTCTCCGTTAACGAAGCTGTTTCATCTAATTTAGAAAAAACACCTGCAGTTGTGCTATCTTTTTCGTCAACCTTTACCTCTTCAACTGTATCTTTTACTTCTTTTTCTTTTGGTGCTTTATATCCTCTTTTACTGTAAGTAGCCATTTAATTTTAATTTAGTGAGTCGCAAAAATAAAATTTTTATTCAAACCGACATAAAAAATATGCTTTTATATTTAAAAAAAATATCCTAAGAGGTTCTTTCTTTCCAAAGACAAAATAATTACCATAGAAAAAATGGAAAAGCCATTTTTATCGATATTTTTCAATAATTTGCACCCACTTTGAAAAACTCATTCAAAAACATCAAAGTTCTCAATACCAGCAAGCCTTACCCATGTATTTAAAAAAAATTTCATTATTCAATTATAAGAATTTTTCGGAAGCAAATTTCGATTTTGACAGCAAAATAAATTGTTTTGTAGGTAAAAATGGTATTGGAAAGACTAATGTGCTGGATGCGATCTACCATTTGTCTTATGGAAAAAGCTATTTCAACCCATTAGCCGTTCAGAATATAAAACACGGAGAAGAGTTCTTTGTAATTGATGCTGAATTTGAAAAAAACGAAAGAAATGAACAAATCCTTTGCAGTTTAAAGAAAGGCCAAAAAAAAATATTGAAACGCAACGGGAAAGCGTACGATAAATTTTCAGATCATATCGGTTTTATTCCTTTGGTTATCATTTCACCAGCCGACAGGGATTTGATTGTAGAAGGCAGCGAAACCAGAAGAAAATTCATGGATAGCGTCATTTCGCAACTGGACTCCCATTATTTGCAACAACTCATTCAATATCAAAAAGTAATGAGTCAACGTAATGCATTGCTGAAATATTTTGCACTGAACCATGTTTTCGAAAACGATACGCTCTCTATATATAATGAGCAGCTCAACAGTTTTGGGAATTATATTTTCGAAAAAAGAAAACAATTTATCGACCAGTTCATTCCTATTTTCAATGTTCACCATCAAGCTATAACCGGTTCGCAGGAAACCGTTCAACTCGTATATGAAAGTCATTTATTCGAAAAAGATTTGCTGACCCTTTTACAGGAAAACATCAACAAGGATCGCGCTTTACATTATACAAGTGTGGGGATTCATAAAGACGATTTAGCATTTGAAATTGACCAACATCCTATCAAAAAATTTGGCTCTCAGGGTCAACAAAAATCGTTTTTAATCGCTTTAAAATTAGCACAATTTGAATTTCTAAAAAAGCAAAGTGGTGTGAAACCGATTTTACTTTTTGATGACATCTTTGATAAACTGGATGAAAGTCGCGTAGCCAAAATAATCGAAATGGTCAACAGCGATACTTTTGGACAACTTTTTATTTCAGACACACATCCGGAGCGCACGGAAGCCATTGTAAAATCGACACATCAGACGTATAAAATTTTCAACTTATAACTTTTATTTAATAATTTAAAAGGTTCGGAAATTTAAAAATTACCTAATTTAGCCTATTCCAATTTAAAATCACATCAATGAAATTTCATTCTATATTTCTGTTAATCCTATCTTTTATAGTTTTATCCTGCAACGGTCAAACTTCAAAAAACGTAAAAACTATTGAAGCCGAAGCTTTTGCAGAAAAAATTGCAGCAACTCCAAATCCACAAATCCTTGATGTACGAACTCCTGAAGAATTTGCATCGGATCATATTGACAATGCGAAAAATGTAAATTGGCTTAGCAATGATTTTGTTACAAATGCCGAAAAATTCGACAAATCAAAACCTGTTTTTGTGTATTGCAAAAGCGGAGGAAGAAGTCAAAAAGCTGCTGAAAAACTAAACGAATTAGGTTTTACAACCATATACCAATTAGAAGGCGGAATATTAAAATGGGATGCTGCGGAACTTTCTAAACCAAGTGATAAAATCATAGGCCTATCAGTTCAGAAATACAACAAACTATTAAACTCAGATAAAAAAGTACTGATTAATTTTTATGCTGAATGGTGTGCACCATGCAAAAAAATGACACCATATATTTTGCAAATGCAAAAAGAATTAGCGGACAAAGTGACCATAATTCGATTAAATGCCGACGAAAATAAAACCCTGCTTTCAGAAATGAAAATCAGTGAACTTCCTACCTTATTATTATATGAAAACAAAGAAGTAAAATGGAAACATTCTGGTTTTATAAGTGAAAACGATTTAAGAAAACAATTACAATAGCTTCAAGATGCTTTCAAAAGATACACTACAATTTCTGGATGATTTACAAGCCAATAACAATAGGGATTGGTTTTTGGAAAATAAAAAACGTTACGAAGCTTTCAAGAAAGACTATCATCAATTAGTTAGTGATTTCCTTGATGCCATGAAACCATTAGACTCATCGCTGGAAATGCTGGAAGTCAAAAATTGTACTTTCAGAATCAATCGTGATATCCGATTTTCTAAAGACAAGTCTCCCTATAAATCACATTTGGGTGTTTGGCTTTCTTCTGGTGCCAAAGGTCAGAATCGCTCCGGTTATTACATTCATTTAGAAAAAGGAGCCAGTTTTATTGCCGGTGGATTGTATTGTCCCGAAGCGGAGGATTTGAAAAAAATGCGAAAGGAAATTGCTTATTTCCATGATGATTTAGAAGCAATTCTTGACGAGAAACATTTCAAAAAAGAATTTAAAGATTTTGATCGGAATGAAAAAAATACGCTAAAAAACCCACCACGAGGTTACGAAAAAGAACATCCGGCAATTGAATTTTTAAAATTAAAAAGCTTTGAGTCTTCTCAAAGAATTGATATTTCAGAAGTGACAAAAAAAGATTTTGTTGCTACAATGAGCAAAAAACTAATTGCACTAAAGCCGCTAAATGATTTTATAAATCGCGCCTTAACTTCTGAGTAATTTCAATTTATACCGATGAAAAAAAAGAAAATACTTTTTCTGGGAGAATCCTATAGAGCTGATGCCATCACTTGGATGAACGGTCTCAGGGAATTTGGTGATTTTGAAATTATCACTTGGGAATTAAAAACATCCAACAATAATCTTAAAAACCGAATTTTAAGGATTTTCGAATTTGAATTAGCATTTTTTAGAATTAGAAAAATAATAAAATTACACAAACCAGATATGGTAATTGCAGAGAGAACTACAAGTTACGGCTTTCTTGCTGCATTATGCGGTGTAAAACCAGTGGCGATTGCACAACAAGGCAGAACCGATTTATGGCCTGAAAAATCCATTCTATTACCTTTAAAAAAACTTATTCAGCACTATGCCTTTCAAAAAGCGGATTTAATTCATGCTTGGGGACCAGTGATGACTATTTCTATGATCAAGGCCAATGTTGATATGAATAAAGTTTTGGTTTTACCAAAGGGAATTAATTTGGAAAAATTCGGGAATAAAAACAATGCTAATCCTGAAAAAATCAGCGCTATCGTAACGCGCTCTTTATTGCCGGAATACCGTCATGCTATTATTTTAAAATCTTTTGCCATTCTAAACCAAAAGGGAATTGATTTCGTACTTACCATTATAGGAGAAGGAACACAACTATCGACTTTGAAAGATTTATCAAAAAAATTAAATATCGAAAACAAAGTCAACTTTACAGGGAGAATTCCAAATACAGCATTACCAAAATTATTGCAAAAATCTAACATTTACATCAGCATGCCTATTACTGAAGGTGTTTCGGCCTCTTTATTTGAAGCGATGGCTACTAATTGTTATCCAATTGTAACCGATATTCCAGGAAATCAAAGTTGGATTAAACACCGAGAAAATGGACAATTAGTCACCGTTGATGATTTTGAAATGCTCGCAGAAGAATTAATCTGGGCATTTGAAAATAGCGAATATCGAAATAATGTCGTTTTGAAAAACAGAAAGTTTGTAGAACAAAATGCTGATTACAATATAAACATGAAAATTATTGCCAACAAATACCACGAATTAATCAACACAAACAGCCCCAACTAACTATGTGTGGAATTAATGGAATCTTGCATTTACAATCACAAAAAAAAGTGGACGAACGTATTCTTACTAAGATGCGCGATTTACTGGAACACCGCGGACCTGATGATAAAGGATTATTCATCGAAAATAATATTGGTTTTGGACACAGAAGACTTTCAATTCTGGATGTTTCCTCAGCAGGACACCAACCTTTTCTGTCGGATGATGGGAGATATGTGCTCGTTTATAATGGTGAAATCTATAATTACAAAGAATTTTATCCTGAATTAAAAAGCAATGGATTTGATATTAGAACCACTTCGGATACCGAAGTTTTAATGAAATTATTCCAACTGCATGGTTTAAAAATGCTCAACCGCCTCAACGGAATGTTTGCTTTTGCTATTTGGGATAAAATGGAAAAAAAGTTAATTGTTGTTCGGGACAGAATGGGCGTTAAACCTTTATATTATTCTTTTTACAACGAAACTTTTTATTTTGCATCCGAACAAAAAGCACTTTTCACGGCTGGAGTTCCTACTAAAATGGCACAAGACGGACTGGAAGAATACATTTTTAACCGATTTGTAGCCGGTGAAAATACATTGTATCAAAATGTAAAAAAAATATTGCCCGGACATATCATGACCATTCATGAAGATGGAAAAACCACTACCGAAAAATGGTGGAATTTAAAAAAGGAAATTCAAAATCAACCCAAAATTCAAAATCCGGTGGAATGGTTTCGAGAAACTTTTGACGATTCCATAAAATTGCGAATGGTAAGTGACGTTCCTGTTGGTGTATTATTGAGTGGCGGACTGGATTCTTCCTCCATTTTAGCTTCATTACACCACCAAAATTACAAAGACATACAAACTTTTAATATTGGTTTCAAAGAAAAAGAACATAACGAAGCACATTTAGCTAAAATGATGGCTGAGAAATTCGATTATGGTTTTCATACGATGCAATTGGAGGATACAAATCTGTATGATAAATTAATAAGTTCGACTTATTTTCAGGACGAACCAATTATGCATTTGAGTGAACCACATCTTTTGGCAGTTTCACAAATGGCAAAACCATCGGTAAAAGTAGTGCTTTCCGGTGAAGGCGCTGATGAATTAATGGGAGGTTATGTGCGATACAAAGCCTTGCAATATCCATCGTTATTGAATTCCATAGCAACCATTGGTAATTTAGATGTTTTTACAAAAAAACCACGGTACGAAAAGTTAACACGTTACGCACAAATCATTAAAAAATCTGATTTAGTAATATATAACGGCTCTAATATTTATCCCAATGATATTGCGGAAACCTTTGGAATTAATACGCCTCCAAAAAACGAATACAGAAAACAAATTTATAAAGAAGCAAAATCTTTATATCCGAATAATTTACGCCGACAAGCACTTTATTTTGACCAACATACCTATTTATGCTCGCTTCTGGACAGGAATGACCGTTGCACAATGGGCGCATCCATTGAATGTCGGGAACCATTTTTAGATCCAAGATTAATTGTTGGATTAGGTTCATTGGAAGATAAATGGCTATTTACAGGAAAAAAATGGAAATTCATTCTAAAAAAAGCAATGCAAGAACGCTTGCCAGACGAAATTCTAAAATTCAGGAAAGTAGGATTGAGTGCTCCTTGGGGAGATTACATCACAAAAAGCCCCGCTTTTAAAGAAGAGTTAGAATCTTTTTCCAAAAGTGATTTGTTCCAAATTCCTTATTTTGAACATATAAACATTGAGAAACTCGTTCAGAATTTACAAAAAGGAGACAGTCGAATGACTTCTTACATCATGCCTTTATTTATGATGCATATCTGGATGAAAACGTATGCAACTAAATTTTAATTCTTACTTTTGACCTGGAATTAAAAAATTCAAAAAGCACTTTCTTTTATGGAAATACTACATAATTTCTCTTTAAAAAAATACAATACATTTAGCATTGAAGCCAAAGCAAAACATTTCGTTGCGGTACATTCGGCAGCCGATTTGAAAACTATTTTACAAGAAAATAAATCCCAGAGAAAATTTATTTTGGGCGGCGGAAGCAATATGCTTTTGACAAAAGATATTGATGCATTGGTTATTCATATCGATTTGAAAGGCAAAAAAATTATAGCAGAAAACGATGATTTTGTCTGGGTCGAAAGTCAGGCTGGCGAAAACTGGCATCAATTTGTGCTTTGGGCCATCGACCAAAATTTTGGCGGTTTAGAAAACATGTCGCTAATTCCCGGAAATGTGGGAACCACTCCAGTACAAAATATTGGCGCTTATGGCGCTGAGATTAAAGACACTTTTGTTTCCTGTGAAGCGATGACCAGAGAAAATCAGGAAATTAAAACGTTTACAAAAGACGAGTGTCATTTTGGCTACCGAGAAAGCGTTTTCAAGAACGAAGTAAAAGACCAATATGTGATTACATCCGTTGTTTTTAAATTGACAAAGCGCAACCATAAAATCAATACTTCATACGGAGATATCACAACTGAATTAGCAAAAAACAGCATCTCCAATCCTACACTAAAAGACGTTAGTAATGCCGTAATTGCTATTCGCCAAAGTAAACTACCAGATCCGGCAGCACTGGGAAACAGCGGCAGTTTCTTTAAAAATCCTATTCTGTTGAAATCGGATTTCGAGAAAATTCATCAGCAATTTCCAGAAATGAAATATTATGACGTTTCTGAAACCGAAGTAAAAGTTCCTGCAGGATGGCTGATTGAGCAAGCCGGATTCAAAGGAAAACGTTTTGGCGATGCCGGAATCCATAAAAACCAAGCTTTGGTTTTAGTGAATTATGGTAATGCCACCGGACAGGAAATTTTGAATATTTCGAAGAATATTCAAGAGACTATTTTTAAGACGTTTGGCATTCACATTGAGGCCGAAGTCAATGTGATATAGGTTTTAGTGTTCAGTATTCAGTCGCAGTGTTCAGCTCCGATAGAAATCGGAATATAGATTTCAGATTATCAATTTCAAAATAGTATTTCAAAATCCCTAAATCCTAATTCTTAAATTAAAAATGCACACTCCAGATATTTATAAAAACGAAAATCAAGAAGAAATTAAAGATTTTCTAATACAGAATAGTTTTGGTATTCTAATCAATCAAACCAATGGAAAATTATGGGCAACTCATATCCCATTAGAATTGGACACTAATAAAGACGGAAAGGAAATTTTACATGGACACATTGCCAAGGAAAATCCACAATGGAAAGGTTTTGCCGATAATGACCAAGTTTTAGCTATTTTTTCCGGACCGCATTCTTATATTTCTTCCTCTTGGTATGATCATGAAAATGTACCAACATGGAACTATATTGCAGTTCATGTTTACGGGAAAATTAAAATTATCGAAGGCGACGCGGTAATAGAATCCCTAAAAAAATTAGTGGATAAATACGAACAAAATTCTGAAAACCCTATTCGTGTGGAAGATTTGTCAAAAAAAACCATGATGCAAACACGAGGCATTGTAGCATTCGAAATAGAAATTACAGCAATTCAGGCCACGAAAAAAATGTCACAAAACCGAGATGATAAAAACTACCAAAACATCATTTCAGAGTTGGAAAAAACCAACACAAATCAGTCCATCGCTGTAGCAAATGAAATGAAGAAATGCCCCAGATAAATTCTTTCAAAATTCATACTTTATAATTTACAATTCATAATTCTATTCATACCTTTGCACTCTCCCGAAATTTCGGTATTAAAAACTCATTAAACTCAGATGCTTATACTAATTCTTTACTTTTTTATTTTTATTGTTGTTGTTCAAATTTCGTATTATCTAGGTGTTTTTGGGAAATTTGCTTTCGTCAAAGCACAGAAGATAATGCCAAAAAGAATCCCGATTTCGGTTATTGTTTGTGCCAAAAACGAAGAAGAAAATGTAGCGAATTTTATCCCGCTACTTGCGGAACAAAACTATCCTGATTTTGAAATTGTCTTGATTGATGATGCTTCAAGTGATAATACTTTGGCTATTTTTGAAGGTTTTGAAAAGCAATACCCAAATGTTCGCTTGGTAAAAGTGGAGAACAACGAAGCCTTTTGGGGAAACAAAAAATACGCACTGACTTTAGGAATAAAAGCGGCTAAAAAAGAATATTTATTATTCACTGATGCGGATTGTTACCCAACTTCAAAAGATTGGATAATTGCAATGAGTTCTCAATTTACGATGCAAAAAACAATTGTTTTAGGTTATGGAAAATATGAAAAAATTGCTAATTCATTCCTGAATAAAATAATTCGTTTTGAAACTTTACTTACGGCAATTCAATATTTTTCTTGGGCAAAAATAGGACATCCGTATATGGGTGTAGGGAGAAATTTAGCTTATAAAAAAGAAGAATTTTTTAATGTAAATGGTTTCATAGAACACATGCAAATTCGTTCTGGTGATGATGATTTATTTGTAAACCAAGCGGCAAATGCCAGAAATACAACTATCGCTTACACACCGGAAAGTTTTACACTTTCTAAACCAAAAACTACATACAAAGACTGGTTTACCCAAAAAAGAAGACACGTAGCTACGGCAAATTATTATAAACCTCTCGATAAATTACAACTAGGAGTTTTCTATTGCTCTCAATTGCTATTTATTTTATTGCCTATTATCTTATTAGCTTTCCAATTTCAATGGATATTAGTTTTGAGTTTAATTGTTCTCAGATACCTTGTCGCTTGGATTGTTGTTGGATTTTCTGCAGGAAAATTAAAAGAAAATGACATTAAATTCTGGTTTCCTATCGTTGAGATAGTACTTATATTCACACAAATCAATATCTTTATAACAAATATATTCTCAAAACCGGTACATTGGAAATAAACAAACAAATAGAAAAAGCAAAACAAGGCGATCAGGTTGCCTTTACTTTTCTATTGGATTATTATTGGAATGAAGTATATGGTTTTATGCTGAAACGTACTGAAAACGAAACCAATGCAGAAGATATTACCATCGAAACTTTCTCGAAAGCTTTTGACAAAATAGCCACTTACAACTCCGAATTCCAGTTTAACACTTGGCTTATCGCTATTGCAAAAAATGTTCACATCGATTTATTACGAAAAAAAAAATCGAGCCTTTTTGTTGAAATTACTGAGGAAGAAGACCAACAAGCCTACAACATTGCCGACACTACTCCATCGGCAGAAGATGAATTGATTACGGAACAAAACCTTTCGCAATTACTGCAATTCATAAAAGAATTAAAACCACATTATCAAGAAGTCATCCAATTGCGCTATTTTCAGGAAATGAGTTACCAGGAAATCGCCAACAAAATTAACGAACCGTTGAGTAATGTCAAAATTAAATTGCTTCGCGCCAAAAAACTTCTGGCGGAAATCATTCAGAGTAGAAGATAGTTTTTTGATTTGGGGTTTATTCGTTTATTTGGTTATTCGTTTAATCGATATTAGAGATACCAGTTAATCGAATAAACGGTTAAACAATTAAACTAAAAAATAATCCACAGTTTTGATACTAAATTTCTTGTTATTTACGTTGTTAAAAATAAACAACACTTGCTTATGATTTAACTGATACTTAACCTTTAAATCCATAAATTATGTCAAAATTAAGCATTTACGAGACCCGCTGGATTGACCTTGTTTTTCAATACAGAAACAAAGAATATGGAGCGTATCAGTTGCGCCAGGAAAGCACCAAAACTTCAATAATGGCACTTTTTATGGGAATATTACTTTTAACTTCTGCTTTGAGTATTCCTGTGATTCTGAATTATTTTAATCCTCAAAATAGGATAACGATACCAGAATTCACAAATACCATAGTCAACGTAACTGACATTATACCCAATCAGCTTCAGGAAATAGCAAAGTCGGTTATTCCCGAAGTAAAAACACAAAATACCGAAGTGCCTATTCAAGGCGACCAACTTGTGAATCCTATTATCGTTCAGGCACAACTGGCAAATCAAGATATAGCAAAAAACACTGATAATACTACGGTTACAAACACGAGTACTGAAGGAACAACAACTGTTGGTATAAATCCGTCTTCTACATCCGGAACAGGAACGGAAACGACAGGTTCTATCGATCCCGGAAATACAATTGTAGCCACTCTAACTCTAGATAAACTTCCTGAATTTCCGGGAGGAATCAATAAGTTCTATACTTATGTAGGAAATAATTTTGAAAGACCAGATATTGACAGCGGCAGCACCATGAAAGTTTATGTGTCTTTTGTAATAGAAAAAGACGGAAGCATGACTGACATTCAAGTGAAAAGAGATCCTGGTTATGGTTTAGGAAAAGAAGCCATCCGAGTATTGAAATCATTGAAAACGAAATGGTCGCCCGGAATGATTGGCTCAAAACCGGTTCGAACTGCCTATAATCTCCCTATTACGGTTCAGATGAATTAATTAAAAAAACAGAAAAGCTTCATTTAATTTTGAATCTTTTTTTGAATACTGCCTTTATTTTTTTTTAAATATTTTATCTTAAAAACAACCAAAAGTTCTCTTTAGCCCTGATTGCAGTGGCATCCCACACATTTTTTTGCGTGGATACAACGAAAAGCAGGACAACTATTTCCTAAAAAAACGCAAATATTGTGCTCCAACTGCTTCAACTTCTCTTCCTTCAAATAAACAAATAAACAAATCCACAAATAAACTACATTCCTTATCTTTGTCCTTTGAAAATTGATATATGGAAACTGTTTTAGAAAATACTTTACCTGTAGGAAAACCGAAATGGTTGAAGGTAAAACTCCCAATTGGCCAAAAATATACGGAGCTTCGCGGCTTAGTAGATAAATATAGTTTGAACACGATATGTACTTCAGGAAGTTGTCCTAATATGGGCGAATGTTGGGGTGAAGGCACAGCTACTTTTATGATTTTAGGAAATGTGTGTACACGTTCCTGTGGTTTTTGTGGTGTAAAAACCGGAAGACCGGAAACTGTAGATTGGGATGAGCCGGAAAAAGTGGCGCGCTCCATAAAAATCATGAATATCAAACATGCTGTAATTACCAGTGTTGACAGAGATGATTTGAAAGATGGCGGATCCATTATTTGGATAGAAACCGTAAAAGCCATTCGCAGAATGAACCCAAACACAACGCTTGAAACGTTGATTCCGGATTTTCAAGGTATCGAAAGAAATATTGACCGTATCGTGGAAGCTAATCCTGAAGTGGTTTCGCATAATGTGGAAACCGTTCGCAGATTGACTCGTGAAGTGCGCATTCAGGCAAAATACGATAGAAGCCTTGAAGTGTTGCGTTACTTGAAAGAAAAAGGTATCAACAGAACGAAGTCAGGAATTATGCTTGGCCTTGGTGAAAAAGAAGAAGAAGTTTTCCAAACGATGCGAGATTTACGCGAGGCTAATGTTGATATTGTTACGATAGGTCAATACTTGCAACCCAGTAAAAAACACTTGCCGGTAAAGGAATTCATAACGCCGGATCAATTTGCAATATATGAGAAATTTGGTTTGGAATTGGGTTTCCGTCATGTAGAAAGCGGACCGTTAGTTCGTTCTTCATACAAAGCACAAAAACATATTCTTTAAAAAATTGTTTCAAGTTTAAGGTTTAAAGTTGCTCAACTTGAAACTTTAAACATGTGACTTTAAACAAAAAAATATTGAAAACAAGAATTGCCATTAATGGTTTTGGAAGAATTGGTCGGAATTTATTTCGCTTACTTTTAAACCATCCCAACATTGAAGTCGTTGCCATAAATGATATTGCAGATACTAAAACAATGGCACATTTAGTGAAGTACGATAGTATTCACGGTGTTTTACCATTCTCGGTAAGTCCTGATGAAAAAGGTTTTTTTGTAGACGGAAAACATTTTTTGTTTTTTCACGAAAAAAGCATTTCAAATCTGGATTGGAAAAGTTTAGATATCGATTACGTAATTGAGTCGACTGGAAAGTATTGTACTTTTGAAGATATAAATGCCCATATTTTAGTTGGCGCCAAGAAAGTGATTCTTTCTGCACCTTCAGAAGTGGATACGATAAAAACTGTCGTTCTGGGTGTGAATGAAAATATTCTTGATGGTACTGAAAGCATTATATCCAATGCCAGTTGCACAACGAACAATGCAGCACCAATGATGAAAGTTATCGATGAACTTTGTGGCATTGAGCAGGCTTATATTACAACTATTCACTCGTACACTACGGATCAAAGTTTACACGATCAACCGCATAAAGACTTACGCAGAGCACGTGGGGCAAGTCAATCTATTGTACCTACAACAACTGGAGCTGCTAAGGCATTAACAAAAATTTTTACTGAATTGCAAGGGAAAATTGGAGGATGCGGTATTAGAGTTCCTGTTCCGGACGGTTCCCTGACGGACATTACGTTCAATGTAAAACGAGCCGTTACTATAAATGAGATAAATGCCGCTTTCAAAATTGCAGCACAAACTAACTTAAAAGGAATTCTTGATTATACTGAAGATCCAATTGTTTCTGTTGATGTCATTGGAAATACAAACTCTTGCCTTTTTGATGCGCAACTCACTTCAGTAATTGATAAAATGGTAAAAGTAGTAGGCTGGTATGATAATGAAATAGGGTATTCATCCAGAATTATTGATTTGATTCTTTTGATTGAAAGTAAAAATAACTAATAAGAAAAAAATTTAGCTACAAATGAAATATCTTTTCATTTTTATCTTTTTTTTAAATTCGTTTCTGTATTCTCAGACTAATGAGAAAACAGATAGCATTCCGTATTACAGTAATTTAAGTAGCTCAAATATCTTAAACAATAAATACAAAAACGCACTTTTTTACACACAAAAGGCTATAAACTATTCTAAGGCAATTCGTAATACTCAAGCTCAGGCTAATCAAATCTATAACTTAGGTAAAATTTATTTTGATTTAAAAAAATATAATGATGCTATTGAAACCTTTCATAAAAGCATTACGTTATATAAAAACTTAAAACCAACCGCTACATACGCCTATTCCTATTATTACCTTGGAGTATGTTATATAGAAAAATCAAATTTTGCTGATGCCGAAATTTGTTTTACTGAAACACAATCATTATTTGACGAACTAAAAATTACCAACACTGCCGAAATACTACCGCTTCAAAGAGGAATTATAAGCAAGTCAAAAGCAAATTACGATGTCGCGTCAACAATTTTCAAAACCATCATTGCTAAACCTGATAGTCAGGCAATATTAAATTCAAAGGTAGAAGCATTATACCAAATAGGAACAATTGAAGCCTCAAAAAATAGATATAATTTAGCTTTAAACTATCTTAATAAAGCATTGGAGTTGAATGAAAAGGATGAAAATCTAGAACAAAAATCAAATATTTTACTTGCCTTAAGTACTGTTTTTGAAAAAATGTTGGATAAAAACAATGCCTATTCCTATTTGAAACAACATCTCAATCTGAAAGAAAGTATTTCTATTTTAAATAACGAAAGACTAGGAATTGATGATTACGATAAATTCAAAGAAACCGAACGTCTAAAGGAACTGGCACAAATTGATAGAGATACCAAACAGCAGGAGAAGACCAGTAAATTCTCTAAATTAATCAGCATTCTGGCTATTGCCTTAATTTCTATTTTATCATTACTAAGTTTGTCTTTGTATAAAAACAACATCATTAGAACGCAGTCCAATCTAATGTTGAAAGAAAAAAATAAAGAGTTAGAAATCGCAAAAGAGAAAGCAGAAAGAGCCTCTAATGCCCGATCAGAATTTTTATCGACCGTGAGTCATGAACTTCGGACACCATTAAATGCCATAAATGGAATAGCCCATTTATTGTTGGAAGAAAACCCGAAAAAATCCCAAATGAACTATTTATCTTCATTAAAATTTTCAGGAGATTATCTGACAAAATTTATAAATGAAATTCTGGAAATCAACAAAATTGATTCTAATAAACTTGAAATAGAATACATCAGCTTTAATCTTAAACAATTATTAGAAGACATAAAAAACTCTTTAAAAGAATTAGCATCTGTAAATAACAACATTTTTAAACTCGAAGTTGACCCGGCTATTCCAGATTATTTGATTGGTGATCCTACAAAATTATCTCAGATAATGATGAATTTGATTAACAATGCACTAAAATTCACAAAAAACGGTACCGTAAGCGTAATTGCAAAACTCCATTCTTTAGAGGATAAAAATGCAACTTTATATTTTGAAGTAATTGATACTGGAATTGGAATCCCGGCAGACAAGCTACAAAGTGTTTTTGATAGTTTTTCACAAGGCTCGATAGAAATCAATCGTAAATATGGTGGAACTGGTTTAGGTTTAACAATCGTAAAAAAATTGATTAAAATTCTGGGAGGAAGGATAAATTTAAAAAGTGTAGTAGGAAAAGGCTCTTCTTTTTCATTCGAATTACAATTTAAACTAGGTTCGCAATTAGTAACCATTGAAGAAAAACCGAAAACATACAATGACTCTTCCTTAAAAAACAAAAAAATACTTTTGGTAGAAGACAATAAAATCAATCAAATGATCACAGAAAAAATGCTTCGCAATAAAGGAGTTTTATGTGAGATTATTGATAATGGTGAAGATGCTATAGAAATAGTCAAAAAGAATAAATTTGACTTGATTCTTATGGATGTCCATTTACCAGGAATCAACGGAACTATTGCTACAGAAGAAATTAGAAAATTTGATACTAAAACACCTATAATTGCACTCACCGCTATCTCATTAGATGAAAATCGGGAAATGCTTTTATCCTTTGGCATGAATGATGTTGTTACCAAACCATTCATACCAGAAGAATTCTATGCTGTTATTGCTAAAAATGTATAGTAATTACTAATATTTCAAAATCAATTCTTTGATTAGACTTCTTACCTTTGGTTCGGCATTTTTAGCGGCTTCCAAAACTTCATCGTGAGAAATTGTCCCTATACTTTTTTCATCTCCCATATCAGTAATTACAGAAATTCCGAATGTTTCCAGATCCATGTGACGCGCCACAATCACCTCGGGAACAGTTGACATTCCTACGCAATCAGCCCCAAGAATTTTCACCATCCTATATTCAGCCAAAGTTTCAAAAGTTGGACCCTGCAAGCCAAGATAAATCCCTTCGTGAACCTCAATATTTAATTCCTGTGCTAATTCGGTAGCTTTAGCAATCATTTTTCTGGAATAGGGTTCACTCATATTTACAAAACGAGGTCCGAAACGTTCATCATTTTTTCCACGCAAAGGATGTTCCGGTGTCATATTGATATGATCTGTAATCATGACAATAGAACCCACTTTATAATTTGGATTTACGCCTCCTGAAGCATTTGAAACAATTAATTTTTCAACGCCTAAAAATTTCATCACTCGAACGGGAAAAGTCACTTCTTTCATCGAATAGCCTTCGTAGAAATGAAATCTTCCCTGCATGGCAACTACTTTTTTATCTCCTATTGTTCCAAAAACCAATGCTCCTTTATGACCTTGAACGGTTGACACAGGGAAATTTGGAATTTCGTTGTAAGGCAAAATAAATTCTACTTTCATTTCATTAGTAAAACTACCTAAACCTGACCCTAAAATCACACCATATTCAGGTGTAAAATAGATCCTTTCTTTAATATAACTTACGGTTTGTTGTACTTCTTTCCACATAATTTAAAATGGTTTTATCAAAATTTTCACTTCCTGAAATAAAAGAGCTTTTTATAGGCAGATAGAAAAGTTGTTCGTTTGGCAAACTTCCTTTCAATCGTACATAATCTTTTTCGGTAGTAATAATAATGTTGTTTTGCGCTAAATTTTTAATTTCTAAAATATCTTTATCGGTAAAATTATGATGATCAGGAAAAGACAAACTGGCATCATTTGCATTTTGCAAATAAGCAAAAAACGGTTCGGGCTTTGCAATTCCTGCCACTAGTACCTTATCAAAAGATTTAATTTCATCGACTTTTATCTTTTTATTTTCGGAATAAATATACTCATCATAATCGATGTAAGTAAAATACAATTGCTGATTTTCAGCAATTTTCAATTTATTTTTAATCTCATTTTGCTCGTCAAGCGAAAGATTCGAAGGGCATTTCGTAACAATAACCACGTTGGCTCGTTTTGCTCCACTGCTACTCTCCCGTAAATTTCCTGTTGGAAGCACAATATCATTCGAATACAAATCACCATAGGAAGTCAGTAAAATATAGAAACCTGCTTTGACTTTTCGGTGTTGAAAAGCATCATCTAACAAAATAACTTCTGGTTTTTCTTGTTGCCCAAGCAATCGTTCAATTCCATTTTTTCTATCAGCATCTACGGCAACTTGAATGGTTGCGAATTTTTGAAAAAACTGAAAAGGTTCGTCTCCAAGAATCGTAGCATCCGAAGTGGCATCTGCTAAAACAAACCCATTTGATTGTCTTTTATAACCCCTGCTTAAAGTAGCTATTTTATATTTATCAGAAAGCAATCGAATCAAATATTCAATTTGAGGGGTTTTTCCGGTTCCGCCAACGCTTAGATTTCCAACAGCAATAATAGGTAAATCAAAAGAATAGGATTTTAAAATCCCTTTGTCGAAAAGAAAATTCCGAATACTCGTTATCAGACCATATAAAATGGCAAACGGAAACAGTAATTTTCGCAGTAAATTCATTTTACGAAAGTAGAATAAATTATCTTTGATTTAAAATTTTGTTTCTTTTGTTTAATGTTTAAAGTTGATCAACATTAAACTTTAAACCTTAGACTTTAAACTAAAAAATCATGAAAATCAAAGAAATCATTTCCGTGCTTGAAGAAATGGCGCCACTCGCCTATGCTGAAGATTTTGACAATGTGGGTTTATTGGTTGGAGATCAAGAATCAGAAGCGACAGGTGTTTTAGTTTGCCATGATGCTTTAGAAAATATAATAGACGAAGCGATTGCCAAAAAATGCAATTTGGTGGTTTGTTTTCATCCCATATTATTTTCCGGATTAAAGAAAATTACGGGTAAAAACTACGTGGAGCGAGCGGTTATTAAAGCCATAAAAAATGACATCGCCATTTATGCCGTTCATACTGCTTTGGACAATCATCAAGAAGGCGTGAATAAAATATTTTGTGATGCATTAGGATTAATAAAGACTAAAATCCTGATTCCGAAGCAAAATTTTATTCGGAAATTAGTAACCTATACTATTCCTGAAAATGCAGAAGAAGTTCGAAATGCATTATTTGATGCCGGTGCGGGAACGATTGGGAATTATGAAAATTGCAGTTTTAATTCGAAAGGAATCGGAACCTATATGGGAAACGAGCACAGTAACCCTCAAGTCGGCGAGCAATTTGAATTTGTACAAGGAGATGAAATCAAAATCGAAGTCACTTTCGAAAAGCATTTAGAAAATAAAATTCTAAAAGCATTATTTAGAAGCCATGCCTACGAAGAGATCGCTTATGAAATTTATGATTTACAAAACAAACATCAAAATATTGGTTTGGGAATGATTGGGGAATTGAAAAATCCCATGAAAGAAAAAGAGTTTCTACTTTTTGCAAAAGAAAAAATGCAAGCTGATGGCATTCGACATTCCAACTTTATAGGAAAGGAAATAAAAAAAGTGGCAGTTCTTGGCGGAGCAGGAAGTTTTGCGATAAAAAATGCGATTCAGGCTGGTGCGGATGCTTATTTAACTGCTGATTTGAAGTATCATCAGTTTTATGAAGCCGAAAATAGGCTTTTATTGGCTGATATTGGACATTTTGAAAGCGAACGCTATACAAAAAATTATATTGTTGAGTATCTTCGGAAAAAAAACCTTAATTTTGCAGTTATTTTATCAGAAGAAAATTCAAATCCAGTTAAGTACTTATAGAATATGGCGAATACGAAAGAATTAAGTGTTGAGGACAAGTTAAGAGCGATTTACGATTTACAACTAATTGACTCTAGAATTGACGAAATCAGAAACGTAAGAGGAGAACTTCCTTTAGAAGTAGAGGATTTAGAAGATGAAGTTGCAGGTTTAAGCACACGTTCAGAGAAATTGAAAAGTGAACTCGAAGTTATCGAAGATCTAATCAAGGTAAAAAAGAATGCAATTGATGAGCACAAAGAGGCTATCAAAAAATATACAAAGCAACAAGAAACTGTTCGTAATAACAGAGAATTTAATTCGTTGACTAAAGAGGTTGAATTTCAAGAATTAGAAATTCAATTGTCTGAAAAACAAATTAAAGAAATGAAAGCTTCTATCGAACATAAGAAAGAAGTAATCTCAAATTCAAAAGAAAGATTAGAAGCAAAATCTAACCATTTGAAACACAAAAAATCAGAATTAGACGCTATTATGTCTGAAACTGCTAAAGAAGAAGCGTTTTTATCTGAGAAATCAGCTGAATATCAAGCTTTAATCGAAGAAAGACTATTGAAAGCTTATACCAGAATCAGAACAAGTGTTCGTAATGGATTAGCTGTTGTTTCTATTGAAAGAGGAGCATCTGCAGGATCATTCTTCACCATTCCACCTCAGACACAAGTAGAAATTGCTTCAAGAAAGAAAATCATCACTGATGAACATTCAGGAAGAATATTAGTCGACAGCACACTGGCTGACGAAGAAAAAGAGAAAATGGAACAATTGTTTTCTAAATTCTAATTACTTTTAAGTCCCGATAAACATCGGGACTTTTTTATTATGAAAAAAATGTTGTTTTTTATATTCACTAAATCTATTGGATTATACATTAACCTTTTGAGCTTTGTATTTCCAAAAAAAGCATCGCAACTCGCGTATGCCTTTTTTAGTGAACCCAGAGAAGGTAAATTATCTAAAACTAATCTGCCGGAAATTCTACAGGAAGCACAGTCCGAAACGTTCCAACAAGAAGAACATTGCTTTCAAACGTATACTTGGAAAGGAAATGATTCTATAATTCTTTTGGTTCACGGATGGGAAAGCAACGCTTCTCGCTGGGAGAACTTCCTACCCTATCTAAAAAAATCAGGAAGTACTATTATAGCCATCGACGGTCCGGCTCATGGATTATCCAGCGGAAAAGAATTTAGCATTCCTAAATATGCCGAATTTATTCATATCGCTGTAGAAAAGTTTCAGCCACAGTACCTGATTGGTCATTCCATTGGTGGAAAAACCTGTTTGTATTACCAATCGGTATATCAAAACAATCTGCTTAAAAAAATGGTAATTCTGGGAGCACCAAGTGATTTCAAGATTATCCTGCACAATTACATTGCGTTATTGAGTTTGAATTCTAAAATTTCAAAATCTTTAGAAGATCATTATTTGAATAATTTTAAACTTAACCTGGAACAATTTTCCGGAAAACTATTCGCTTCAAAATTAAACATAAAAGGATTGATTGCCCATGACATTGACGACACGGTAGTTTTATTCGAAGAAGGAAAAAAAATTGCAAGTACCTGGAAGAATGTGGTTTTTATTGAAACTAAGGGTTTAGGACACAGCATGCATGACGACGAGTTATATGAAAAAGTCTCCCGTTTTTTATTTGAAGCGGAGTAATTAAAATGAGATCGCAGTAAAATCTTTTACTGACTTCTTAATTTTCAAATAAACAAATAACCACATAAACGATTAAACAATTTAGTACTACTTTTGCATCATGGAAGAAAATCTAAAACGCCTCAATAAATTCATAGGAGAAACCGGGTATTGCTCCCGCCGAGAAGCCGATAAAATCATTGAAGAAGGTCGTGTAACCATCAATGGAGTCGTTCCGGAATTAGGGACAAAAGTTTCGCCAGATGATGAAGTGCGTATCGACGGTAAACTCATCCGTGAGAAAAACGAAAAACCCGTTTATCTTGCTTTCTATAAACCTGTTGGAATTGAATGTACCACAAACCTAGACGTTCGTAATAACATTGTAGATTACATCAATTATCCCAAACGTATTTTCCCTATTGGTCGACTAGACAAAGCCAGTGAAGGATTGATTTTCATGACCAATGATGGTGACATTGTTAATAAAATATTGCGCGCCAGAAACAATCACGAAAAAGAATATACGGTAACGGTAAACAAACCTATTACAGATCGTTTTATAGAACGAATGGGGAATGGAGTCCCAATTTTGGACACGGTAACCCGAAAATGTAAAGTGGAACAAATCAGTAAATTCACTTTCAAAATTATCCTGACGCAAGGATTGAATCGCCAAATTCGTAGAATGACAGAATATTTAGGTTACGAAGTTACGGCTTTGAAACGCATTCGCATCATCAATATTTCATTAGATGTTCCTGTAGGGCGTTACCGTGATCTGACTGATGCCGAAATCAAAGAATTGAACGAGCTTATTGAGCCTTCCAGTAAAACAGAAGAAGCCAGTTTACCTAAAACGGAAGCACCAAAAAGAAGAACCGAATTCATCAAAAGAGACGATCCAAGGTTTAAAGGAAGAGGGGATTATTAAACCATAATCAACTATTAAACAACGATTAACTTATTATCATTCTATTTTCGGGATACAATTTATAAATCCAAACAAGGCCTCCACAGGCTTATTAAATAGTGATACCCACTGACTATTTCAATTCGGGATACAATTACTTAACCTTTTGTTTGAAGTATTTTAATCTGTTTTTTTAATGAACGCAATAAATTTGCAGGACATCTAAAAAAATAGTACTTGAAATTTTTCTTCAACAATTTTCGTTACTTCAGAACACAAATATTTTTATCATTTTCATTAATGATTGTTTTGATAGTTGTTTGGTTTATGTTTTATCTGTATATCGACCGTAAAGTGCATCATCTGAATAACTTCACTTACAAATCGTATCGGGTTTCACAAGACTTTAGTGCTAACATAAGAAATTTTCAAACTTTTTTATTGTTTGGATATAAGGAAAAAGACTTTTATATTAATCATAATCAGAAAGACCTTAAACTATATATAGACAACTTAAAAAGCCAAAGAAAGGAAGTTGATCTAATTTTCAAAGAATCGAAAGAGTTGAACATTGGAACAAATCAATCTATGATTACGCTTTCAAAAGAAATAGATAATCTTTATGTTATTGTAAATCAATTTAAAAAAATAGCATTAATTCGGGGGTTTAAAGATTATGGAATTGAAGGAAAAATGAGAGACAAAGCACATTTTTTAGAAAAAAAGTCTTCATTAAATAAAATTACTTTACTTCAATTTCGCAGACATGAAAAAGACTATTTGTTACGTTCAGACGATACTTATATTAAAAATTTTGAGGATTTGTATAATTCTACTATAAGAGAAAAAAATATTGATTCAGCAACCAGGCAAGTTCTTATAGATTACAAAAATGATTTTGATTCTTTGGTGAAATTGAGTTCAAAACTAGGAGTTGCTCAAAATCAAGGTCTATATGGAAAAATAAATCAAATCAATGAGGTTGTTGAAAATTCATTTGTTCAAATTATAGCCCATAATAAAAAAAGAATAAATGAATTAAAAGAAACCTTATTCTATTTTCAATTATGCCAAACACTACTCATGATGCTAATTGCTTTAATATTAAGTACTTATATATCTAAATATTTCACAAAAGACATCAAATTACTTTCTTTAGATATTTCAAATTATATAAAGTCCAATTTCAAAGAACCTATATCTAATTTAAATCATAAATCATCAATTAGAGAAGTTGATTTCTTATTAAAAAGTTACGGAATATTAAAAGAAAAGCTATCTGAAAACATTATTTTTTTAGAAAAAAAAACCGAGCAAGCAAATAAAATAGCAACATTCAAAACACAATTTCTTGCCAATATGAGTCATGAAATTCGCTCACCCCTTAATGGAGTTATCGGAATGTTAAACATGCTCAAAACAAGCGCATTGAATAGCGAACAAACCGAATACATCGAAATAGCAGAACACAGTGCAGACCATCTTTTGGGGATTGTAAATATGATTTTAGATCATTCAAAAATGGAAGCTGGTAAAATGAAGGTAGAACAATATCCAATAAATCTTAAAAAAGAACTCACTAAACTAATCCGATTATTTGAATACCGAATAAATGATAAAAACATAGAACTACATTTTATTTATGATGATAAAATCTCTAATAATATACTTGGTGATAATTTAAGATTGCAACAAGTATTGATTAACCTTATTGACAATGCAATTAAGTTTACAACTCATGGTGATGTTAAACTTGAGGTAAATTTATTAAATCGAATAGATGATTTACAATATTTGAATTTTAAAATCACGGATTCTGGTATAGGTATTGACCCTGATAAAACAGAACAAATGCTTTTAGCATTTGAACAAGCAGATTTAACAACCACGAGAAAATATGGTGGCACAGGATTGGGTTTAACAATTTCTAACCAATTAGTACAACTAATGGGAGGAACTAAATTAAATATTATAGCTTTAGAAAGTGGCGGATCGAGTTTTAGTTTTGAAATTCCATTTAAAATTAATACCAATGTGCTTTCAATTGAAGACAACAATGAAACTCAGTTTAATACTATAAAAGATGTAATTATTAATAAAGCATTAATTGTTGAAGATAATTTAATCAATCAAAAAGTATTGTATAAACTTCTGGATAAACTAAATATCCCTTCAGATATTGCAATTAATGGAAAAGAAGCGGTTTCACTTTATAATGAAAACGATTATGACATTATTTTTATGGACTTACACATGCCTGAAATGGATGGGTTTGAAGCTACAGAAAAAATACATTCCTCTCCAAAATATCAAATAAACGCGATACCAATTATTGCTGTAACTGCAAGTGCATTTGATGAAGACAAGGTAAAAGCCATTTCTAACGGTATGGATGATTTTATAACGAAACCCGTTGTTTTAAAAAACCTGGAAGAAATAATAGCTAAACAAATGCAGCTCCAGATGTAACCAATAAAACCCTAAACATCAATACGAAACACTCTTCCGTAACGGTGTATTTTATGCATTCCTATTTTAAGGATGGGATAACAGATTTAAAAACGTTTCAAAATTCGAAACGTTTTTTTAAAACCATCTTTTTCTTTTAAATAAAAACACACCAAAAGCAGATAACAGAACTGATATTGAAATGATAATCCCTATTCCATACGGATTATTTTGCAGGTCATTGGGCACATTCATTCCATACAAACTCGCAATCAATGTTGGAATCATCAGAATAATCGAAATCGAAGTCATCTGTTTCATAATAGTATTCATATTATTAGAAATCACAGAGGCATACGCATCCATCGTTCCAGTCAGGATGTCACTGTAAATATTGGTGGTTTCCTGTGCCTGACGCAATTCAATCTCAACATCTTCCAGTAATTCGAGATCAAAATGTTCTTTTTGTGATTTTATATTCCGAATTCGGTGTAATAAAATATCATTCCCTTTCAGCGAAGTCATGAAGAACACCAAACATTTTTCTATTTGAAGCAAAGCTTGTAATTCTTCATTCTTAATCGATTTTTCCAGATTATCTTCTGCCAATTTAATTTTTTGATTGACTTGTTTGAGGTATTTTAGATACCAAACACTCGAAGACAACAACAATTTCAATACGAGATCAAAGTTATCTTTTATATCAATATTCTTGCGTTGGGTGTAAGTTACAAAATCGATAAGCATTTCTGTTTTCTGAAAACTTATGGTAACACAAATGTCGTCTTTGAAAATTACGCCTACAGGAATCGTATGAAAAGGCAATTTTACATCATTGCTCTTTACAGGAATTCGCATGAGAATCAATGTCCACCCATTTTCAATCTCAATACGGGGTCTTTCGTCAATATCTTCGATATCATTATAGAATGCCTCGGGAATTTGCAATTCCTCAAGTAAGTATTTCTTTTCTGCTTCAGTTGGACATTCAATATTTATCCAGCAGTTTGGAGACCATTCTTTAGTGGCAATTAATCCGTTATTGTTTTTGTAAAAAGCTCTCATTTCAAAATTCTATAGGTTTATTCATAGCATTTTGAATGGTGTATCAAGTGCTATATTAATTCAATATTTCCGAATAATAATCGTCCATTTTAAATGGCCTGTTTTTTAAGTGTTGCAAAAGTATTCTTTATATTTTGTTACAGTAATCAATTATCAGAATTTTAAGCGTTTTTTAAGATAAAAAAAGCCTTAAACTATCGTTTAAGGCTCTAAGTAAAGTATATTGTTCTTACTTGTTTATTCTCATTTCTCTTGCCAAAAGTGTATTTTTCAATAACATCGCAATCGTCATGGGTCCTACTCCACCGGGAACTGGGGTAATAAACGATGCTTTTTTACTCACATGTTCAAAATCAACATCACCGGTTATTACATAACCTTTGTCATTTGTTTCATCAGGAACACGAGTAATACCAACGTCAATAACCACAACTCCATCTTTCACCATATCCGCTTTTAGATAATTAGGAACACCAAGAGCGGTGATAATGATATCAGCCTGAATCGTAATTTCTTCAATATTTTTAGTGTAGCTATGCGTCAAGGTTACCGTTGAGTTTCCTGGAAAGCCTTTTCTTCCCATTAAAATACTCATAGGACGACCTACAATATGGCTACGACCAATAACTACGGTATGTTTTCCTTTAGTTTCCACACCGTATCTTTCTAACAATTCTAGAATTCCGAAAGGCGTTGCAGGAATAAAAGTGGTCATGTCTAATGCCATTTTTCCAAAATTCTCTGGATGAAATCCATCAACATCTTTACTTGGATCCACTGCCATCAATACTTTTTGCTCATCGATTTGTTCAGGAAGCGGCAATTGAACGATAAACCCATCAATGTTATCATCTTCATTCAACTCTTTAATCTTATTCAACAACTCAATTTCAGTTGTAGTACTTGGCATTTTCACTAAAGTCGATTCAAAACCCACTCGTTCACAAGCTTTTACCTTACTTCCAACATACGTTAAACTAGCACCATCGTTACCCACAATTACTGCTGCTAAATGAGGTACTTTCTCCCCATTGCTTTTCATTTTTTGTACTTCGGCAGCGATTTCGCTTTTAATATCTTCTGCTGTTTTTTTTCCGTCTAGTAGTTGCATTTTTAAAATTGTTTAAAGTTTAAAGTTTAAAGTTTTGAAAACTAGAAACTTTAAGGTTTAGTAGTGGTTTATTTTTATATAAAAGTTAAGGTTTAAAAGTTCAAAAAATTGGAACCTTTAAACCTTAAATAAATAATTAACGCATTCCTGGCATACCACCTTGCATGCCACCCATCATTTTCATTAGGTTTTTGCCTCCTGGTCCTTGCATCATTTTCATCATTTTGCTCATTTGTTCAAACTGCTTCATCAATTGATTGACTTGCTCTATTTTTGTTCCGGAACCTTTTGCAATCCTAGCTTTTCTTTTCACGTCAATAATAGCTGGCTTGCTTCTTTCTTTTGGAGTCATCGAATGAATGATAGCTTCAATATGCTTGAAAGCATCATCTTCAATTTCAACATCTTTCATGGCTTTTGAAGCACCTGGTATCATTCCAACCAAATCTTTCATATTACCCATTTTCTTTACTTGTTGAATTTGAGAAAGGAAATCATCAAAACCGAATTCGTTTTTGGCGATTTTCTTTTGGATTTTTCTTGCTTCTTCTTCATCGAATTGCTCCTGCGCTCTTTCTACCAAAGACACGACGTCACCCATCCCAAGGATACGTTCCGCCATACGAACAGGATAGAATACATCAATAGCATCCATTTTTTCCCCTGTCCCTACAAATTTAATTGGTTTATTTACAACCGATTTAATTGAAATTGCAGCTCCACCACGGGTATCGCCATCTAATTTAGTTAAGATGACACCATCGAAATTTAATCTTTCGTTAAAGGTTTTTGCAGTATTTACAGCATCTTGCCCTGTCATGGCATCAACAACAAATAAAGTTTCCTGAGGTTGAATCGCTTTATGAACACGTTCAATCTCATTCATCATTTCCTCATCAACGGCCAAACGACCGGCTGTATCGACAATCACCACATTAAAACCATTGGCTTTAGCATGTTTAATTGCATTTTGAGCGATCTCAACAGGATTTTTATTCTCTGGTTCAGAATACACCTCAACTCCTATCGAATCTCCAACAACATACAATTGTTGAATAGCCGCAGGACGATAGATATCACAAGCTACTAATAATGGTTTCTTATTCTTTTTGGTCAATAAATAATTCGCTAGTTTTCCAGAAAAAGTAGTTTTACCTGAACCTTGTAAACCCGACATTAAAATAACCGTTGGATTACCAGAAAGATTTATTCCGGCAACATCGCCACCCATTAATTCCGTAAGCTCGTCTTTGACCAACTTTACCAATAATTGTCCCGGTTGAAGCGTGGTTAATACGTCTTGACCAATTGCTTTTTCTTTTACTTTGGTGGTAAAATCTTTGGCGATTTTAAAGTTAACATCGGCATCAAGTAAAGCTCTACGAACTTCTTTTAATGTTTCGGCTACGTTTACCTCGGTGATTTTTCCGTGACCTTTTAGTATATGAAAGGCTTTGTCTAGTTTATCGCTTAAATTATCGAACATGATTTTTTATTTTATTGAAGTGCAAATTTAAGCATTTGATTTTGAAGTTTAAATAGTATTACAAATAAAAAGAGGCTGTCTTTTTAAGATAGCCCCTTTTTTAATAAAATTAAATTAACTTTTGATTAATCCTTGTCATCTAAGTCTATTTCTTGTTCAAGTAAAGATTTTATTTGCTCTCCAAAATCATGGTGCCCATCATCATTATCAGTACTAATTTCGATAACACCATCTCCGTCAGTATCCAGAAGTAGATTTTGACTTGCTAATGATGTTAGTTTTGCCATTAGAGCATCAAGTTGTATTTTAATATTAAGAGTTACATCATTACTATTAACTGTAAAATCTTTAGTTGGATCATCAAAATCCATTTCAAGTTCAGCATCCTTGCCGCTCCAGATAATAAAGTTTTTACCGTCAATGGTACCTTTAATCAAAAAAGTTTTACCTTCCATTTCTCCAGGCTGAATACTTCTTTCAAACTTAAACTTAATTTCCTCATATTTCGCATTTGGAACATTAACAGAAGTAATAAATTGACTCAAAGTTTTGTTTGGATCAAGTAAATCTAATAAAAAGGGGCCTACAAGTTTTACATCATCATCATAAATAGAATCTGTATGATGCATTTCACCTTCTTCATCTAGTTCAAATTTTACCTTACCAATGTTTATTTTAAAATCCGTGATTACCACTGTTGATGCAGCAGTACGAGCAGTGGTAGAAGTTTTCCCTGTTACAGAAACGGCCGAAGCTTTTAATGTCACATTTCCGCTTGTAGATGGATTATCCGTACAAGAACTTATCATAATGACAAGTAATGCTAAAATTGATGTTTTTTTCATTTTTTTCATTTTTTTAAAGGTTAAGTAATATATAATTAGGGGTTAATAATTAATATTTTTGGCAAACAATTTTTATAAATACATTTATAAAAATCGCTCTTTAAAATTTAAAGTAACTAATTAAGGTTTGTATTTGGTTGTAATTAATTTTTAGTAAAATACAGATAATGAGTTTCTCCACTACTATTGCTTTCATTTTTCAGTCTAACGTTAGTAGTTGTGTATTCCGTAATTTTCCAATCGTCTTCTAATTCATCTAATTTACTGTCATCAAATTTTAACAGAAATATATCTTGACCACTATTTACAGAAGTTGACCAAGTTCCGCCAATATTATTTGTTCCTTTTACAGCCGCAACACTCCCATTAGAATTGAAAGTAAAATTATAACCATTGTAATTTGAAGTTTCATCAATATTGTCAAAATAGTAAGAAACATGCCATGTTCCATCTGTCAAAATCGAAGTGAAATTCGGATTTCCTCCAGTGCCTGAATTAGTATCACAATCTTTTATACTATCTTCAATACTGTTTTCAAAATCAGAGTTGTTTGTAATTACAACATTTTGACCATTCAGGTTTGTAATAGAAATAGGGTAGTTAATGGAAATAAATACATTACTTTCTATATCTTCTAAAAAGTTATATAAATCTGTATCGTTTTGAACAGTAATAGTCTTTGCAATTTGACTATTTGCATTATAAATATCAATCTTTATTGGGTAATTTATATGTATACAGTCAATCTCATCAAACCCATCATCTTCATCACAATTATCAATAACGTCGTCTAATTGATCAACATTTGTAATCAGTTGCGTACTGAAATTTTGATACTGAATTGTTATTGGATAAACAAAGTTTACTATATCATCATCATTTGAAAAAGCATCTAATGCGTTTTGAACCGTGTGGTAATCATTTTGGTTAGATACTGTAATATGCGTTCCATTTACAATAACAATAACCGGCAACCGAACATTAAAACAGCTAGAATTATCCAAAATATTATCCTTAGACGTAGGGTTTTGTGATACCCTAGAAATCAAACTCGTAAGAGGAGATACAGCCGTTAAGTTTTGAGTAGTATCTTGAATAACCAATGTTTCCTCATTTTGACAAGAAATAAATACTATTGCCGTAAAGCTCATTAATAAATATTTAATTGTTTTCATATGTAGCTAATATTTGTTTTTTAATGGAATATGGAATTGATGACTTTTTATATTGTTTTTTTTCTGTCATCGAACTCCGTTTCGTATATCTTCATCGGTGTTTGTATCGAGTTTTCATTATGCTCATTTCATATAAAAAAATTAGCGGTTTAATAATAAAACAGTTTACATCAACATTACCCTACCAAAATTTAAAAATAAATATATCTTTGTAAGGTAAAAAATTACGAAATAAATGACAAAAAATTCATTATCAGAAACTTGCGATAAAATTATTTTTTCAAACTTTTTCAGAAGTCATTCAAAGTCACTCCGCAATTTTATTTTTTATAAGTATGGAAATAAAGACCAAGCCGACGATTTAACCCAAGAAGCTTTTATTAAACTCTGGCAAAACTGTGCTGCGGTCCCCATTGAAAAAGCTAAATCCTATATATATATAATTGCCAATAATAACTCTCTTAACGAAATTGCACATCAAAAAGTAGTTTTGGAATATGAAAAGAATTTTACTGGTCTTGATAAAACAAATGAAAACCCGGAATTTATACTCGAAGAAAAACAATTCAAAAGCAAGCTCTTAAAATCAATTGAAAATTTGAATGAAACACAACGAGTTGCATTTTTGATGCATCGAATAGATGGTAAAAAATATAGCGAAATTGCAGAAGAATTAAATATAAGTGTTAAAGCAGTTGAAAAGCGAATACATTTGGCTTTAGTTGAACTAAGAAAAAAAATTGATACTATAAAGTAGGGTAAATTTGTTTTTACTTGTTTTAAACATATAAGATTAATACAATGGAAGAGAATTACATTTTAGCAAAATGGCTAAACAACGATTTGACAGAAGCTGAATTAGCTGATTTTAAAGCCAATCCTGATTATGAAAAATATGAAAAAATTAAAAACTATACTGCTCATTTAGAAGTACCGGATTTTAATGAAGAGAAAGTTTTAGAACATGTTATTAGTCATAAAAAAATTACGTCTAAAGTTATTCCTTTATACAAAAACTGGCTGTTTAAAGTGGCTGCCGTTTTAGTCATTGGGTTAGGAATTACATTTATGATGCAAAATTTTGTTTTACAAACCCAATATGCACCTAATGGCAAAAGAACCACTTTTTCGTTACCCGATAATTCCGAAGTAGTTTTAAATGCTGGTTCAGAAATTGAATATAAAAAATGGAATTGGGACAATAAAAGATGTCTTGAATTACATGGAGAAGCATATTTTAAAGTAGCAAAAGGCAAAAAATTTGAAGTTGCAACTGATCTTGGAAAGGTTGCTGTTCTTGGAACTCAGTTTAATGTAAAAGCAAGAAAAAATCGGTTTGATGTAACTTGTTTTGAAGGAAGGGTAAAAGTAAATTACATAGAGAGAGAGGTAATTTTAACCCACGGGCAAAGTGTTACTTTTGAAAATGGAAAGCAGATAAATACAACCGTTAATGCTTCTAAACCAGAATGGCTAGAAAATAAAATTGCTTTTAATAAAGAAAATTTACACAACATATTAGATGAAATTCAAAGACAGTACAACGTTTCTATTGAAGTGAAAGCAAAATATTCAGGTGAATTATTTACTGGGAAAATTCCTATTGATAATCTCGATGTTGCCCTTCAAATTATTGCAACTACTTATCATTTAGAACCGAATAAAATTGCTCCAAACAAAATAATTTTTGAAGGAAAATAAATGTTTTTTATTAAACGTATTTACGTCTTATTTTTTTGCTTTGTTTTTGCCTTGAGTATAAAAGCCCAAGACAGAAGCAAAGCAATTGCATTAAAAGATATTCTTCAATCAATAGAGAAACAACATTATATTTATTTTAATTATATTGATAATGAAATAGTTGTTTTTAAAATTGTCCCTCCAAAAAAAACCTTGTCTTTGAATGAGAAGATTAATTATCTTCAAAAGAAAACCAATCTCTTCTTTGAAAACATAGACAATAAATTCATTAACGTTTTTAGCAATAATACATTAGACTCAAAAAATATTTGTGGATATGTATTTTCGAAAGATGATAATTCTCCACTGGAAAATGTGAATATTAAGTTTGTAGGTGCCGGTACTGCAACTAATAAAAATGGATATTTTGAACTAAAAAAGGAGAAGGTAACTGATTTACTGGTCAGTTATGTGGGATTTGCCACTAAAAAAATTTCTGTTTCTGATTTACAAAATAAAAATTGCCTTAAAATTTATCTTGAAGTTGAAGTTTCGGGGTTAAATAATATAATAGCCAATCATTTTTTAACATCCGGAATTTCAAAAACAATTGATGGGACATTTGCAATAAAACCAAAGAGACTCGGAATATTGCCTGGTTTAATTGAACCCGATGTATTGCAAACTATGTTGCAAATTCCCGGTATTTATAGTGTTGAAGAAAGTATTTCTAGCATTAATGTGAGAGGAGGTACACATGATCAAAACTTATTTTTGTGGAATGGCATCAAAATGTACCAAACGGGACATTTTTTCGGATTAATTTCGGCGTTCAATCCTAATTTAGCCCATACTATTTCCATAACTAAAAATGGGAGTTCTGCTTTTTTTGGCGAAAGTGTATCGAGTGTTGTTGACATGTCCTCTAACCCAAATAACTCTGAAGGAAACAGTTTTGGTGCAGGAATAAATATGATTAATGCAGACATTTATTCAAAGTTTACTATCACCAAAAAAGGTTTCCTGGAAATTGCGGGAAGAAAATCCATAAGCGATTTTGTACAGACACCTACCTACAAACAATATTATAATAAAGCTTTTCAAAATACAAGTATTACTAATTTTTCCAATAATCAAAATGTAGATTATTCCAGTGACGAGAAATTTAATTTTTACGATATTACGGCAAAATACTCTCAAAAAATTGGACAAAAAGACCATTTCGTTTTTGATTTTATAACCATTAATGATCAGCTTAAAGTTTTTCAAACAACCAGAATTAACACTATAATTCAGTCTGAAAATAATGTTTTATTTCAAAAAAATTATGGCGGTAACCTTTCGTGGAAACGAATTTGGAATGCAAAAAATAGTAGTAATTTCAATGTTTACAGTAGCTCCTATGAACTTAATGCCCAAAAAAACAAAATACAAGATAATCAGGTTGTAAGACAGGAAAATAAAGTGCTAGACAATGGTGTTAAGCTTGAGAATAGTCATGTTATCTCTTCAAAATTTACGTTTAATAATGGATATCAGTTTAACGAAATTGGTACTATAAATTTAGATGAAGTAAATAGTCCAATATTTTACAGAAGAATTAAAGAAGTTCTACGAACTCATGCGCTGATAGTTGAAGGGAAATATAACGATACCTTATCCAAAATATATTTTAATCTCGGAGCGCGATTAAACTATATTGAAAAATTTAAAAAGCACCTTTTTGAACCAAGATTGCAGTTTAATTATGCTGTCACAAAACATTTTAATTTAGAAGTATTAGGGGAATTCAAAAGTCAAAATTGTTATCAGGTTATTGATCTGCAGAAAGATTATTTTGGCATAGAAAAAAGACGGTGGATATTGGCAAATGGCACTACAATTCCTATTCAAAAAAGCAAACAGGCATCAATTAGTTTGTTTTATACCCAAAATAATTGGTTATTTACTTTAGAACATTTTTATAAAAAAGTAACCGGAATCAACAGCTCAAGTCAAGGATTTCAAAACCAATTAGAATTTGTAAAAATTAATGGTGATTACGAGGTCTTAGGAATTGAAATGCTGGTGCAAAAAAAAATAAATCATTTCATTACCTGGTTGAGTTATGCTTATAACAATAATAATTACCATTTTCCAAATATAGAACAACCTGTATTTCCGAACAACTTTAAATTGGATCATATTGTCTCTTGGGCTGGGATCTATCAAAGAAAAAATCTAAAAATAGCATTGGGTTCAAAATGGTATTCTGGAAAACCCGAAACAACTCCTATAAGTTCAGCGATAAATTATAGTAATTCCTCAAATCCAAAAATTGATTACAATACCCCTAACAATAAAGTCTTGGATAACTTTTTTCAAGTTAATTTTTCGACAACATACAAATGGGAAAGCTTGAATAAAATTCAATATAAACTAGGTTTCTCCGTATTGAATGTATTCAATCGAAAAAATGAAATTAATGAATATTATAGAATAAATGCGATTACAAATTCTATTGAAGATGTAAAAACTTTTTCACTTCTACGAACTCCAAACTTAAGTTTTAGAATAACTTATTAATCCTACATTCTTTCCGGAACATTAATCCCTAACAGTCTGAAAGAAGCGGCGATAGTATCAGCCACTTTCTTAGACAATTGTACTCTGAATATTTTCTTCTCTAAATTTTCTTCTCCAAGAATAGGAACTGCCTGATAGAATGAATTGTATTCCCGTACCAAATCGTAAGTGAAGTTTGCCAATAAAGCCGGACTGTGATTATGAGCCGCATTCTGAATCACCTCAGGAAATAATTCCAATTGTTTCAATAATTCTTTCTCTTTTTCGTGCAAGGTCACCATTTGTGACGCATTGGAAAAATCAAAATTAGCTTTGCGAATAATCGATTGAATTCTGGCATAGGTATATTGAATAAACGGTCCTGTATTTCCTGCAAAATCTACTGATTCTTCCGGATTGAAAAGGATTCGTTTTTTTGGATCTACTTTTAAAATGTAATATTTCAAAGCACCCAGACCTATCGTATTGTATAATTTTGCTTTTTCTTCGGCAGAATAGGTATCTAATTTCCCTAAATCCTCTGCAATTTTTTGGGCTGTATCTGTCATTTCCTGCATCAAATCATCGGCATCGACAACGGTTCCTTCACGGCTTTTCATTTTTCCAGAAGGTAAATCTACCATTCCGTAAGATAAATGGAAGAGATTTTTAGACCAGTCAAAACCTAGTTTTTTCAGGATAAGAAATAAAACTTTAAAATGATAATCCTGTTCATTCCCCACCGTATAAACCATTCCGCCGACATCCGGATAATCTTTTACACGCTGAATAGCCGTTCCAATATCCTGTGTCATATAAACAGCGGTTCCGTCTGAACGAAGCACAATTTTTCTGTCTAAACCTTCATCCGTTAAATCAATCCAAACCGAACCGTCAGGATCTTTTTCGAAAACACCTTTCTCCAAACCAATTTGAACGACGTCTTTCCCTAACAAATAGGTATTGCTTTCATAATAGTAACAATCAAAATCGACACCTAAATTTTTATACGTAATGGCAAAACCATCATAAACCCATTGGTTCATAGTTTTCCAAAGTGAAATCACTTCAGCATCCCCAGCTTCCCATTTCAACAACATTTCTTGAGCTTCCAAAATGATTGGCGCTTGTTTTTTGGCTTCTTCTTCAGTTTTTCCTGTGCTCATTAATTGGGCAATTTCTTCTTTATACGCTTTATCGAAAGCAACATAAAAATTCCCAACTAATTTATCTCCTTTTAACCCTGTTGATTCTGGCGTTTGTCCGTTTCCGAATTTTTGCCAAGCTAACATTGATTTACAAATATGAATTCCTCTATCGTTTATGATTTGGGTTTTATAGACTTTTTTACCCGAAGCTTTTATAATTTCAGCAACAGCATATCCTAAAAGATTATTACGGACGTGACCTAAATGCAAGGGTTTATTCGTGTTTGGTGAAGAATATTCCACCATGACTGCTTTATCTTCAGTCCCGAAGCTTCGGGATGGTGTAACGAAACCAAATTTTGTATTGTCTCTGATTCCATTGAAGAAATCCAAATAATATTCGTCAGAAATAACAATGTTTAAAAATCCGGAAACTACATTAAAACGACTCACTTCGGTTACATTTTCCACCAAATAGTTACCAATTTTGTTTCCTAATTCTACAGGATTACTTTTTATAACTTTTAATAATGGAAAAATCACCATGGTAATATCACCTTCAAATTCCTTCCGAGTGGTTTGAAATTCAACTTTGTCGATAGCAATGTCAAATAAAGCGAGAACCGCTTTTTCAATAGAAGGTGTAAGAATTTGAGATAATGTCATTTTTTGTATTGATTTTAAGGGTGCAAAGATAGTTATAATGTCGCAATTAGGAAATTGGAAAATGAGATAATTTCCCACTAAAAACGAAGAAATTACTTTGAGAAAACAATAATTTGTCCATTTTTTTAAAAATTACTGTAACATTTCATTCGTCCTACAGTCTACTTATTGTGTTTATAAAGATTTCGATTACTACATATTTAGGTCATGAACGGACAATTTAATTGGAAAAGTCAAACAGCCTATGTAGGATTTAATTACCGTTTTGGATCGGGAAAGAACAAGGTCGTCCAAGAAAAGAAAGAGAAAAAAAATGAAACCCAAAGTAGTGGAGGATTTTAAATAGTTAGTTTTAATAATTTGTTGCCAAAGAAGCCCCGAAGTATGCCACTTCGGGGTTTCTTGTATAGTTATATGAAATAATATCAGACCATTAGCTTTAATTTGATAATGGAAATAAGTGATTTTCCGGCCTGTTTTTCATTAATTTTTTTTGGAACCAAACTTGAAATTATTAATATTATTCGTTTTATTGATAAAAAATTCTTTAATTTGATTGCTTTATATTTTTGCCCCAAATATATTTCTTTATGAAAAAAAGCCTACTTATAATAATTTCACTCTTTTGGACAGGGTGTTTTTCGCAGGCAATTACCGTAGATACAAATACTTATACTGTTCCGAAATTAGTAACTGATGTTTTGGTAAACAAATCCTGTGTTCCGGTAAATAACATTACTTGGAGAACTGGAACAAATTTTGGTTCTACAAACGGAATTGGACATTTCGACAATACAAATCCAGCTTTTCCATTGTCAAGTGGCGTTATTCTGAGCACCGGAAATGCGGCCAATGCATCTGGACCAAACACAAGCCTACTCAACGATGGAAATGCCTCTTGGACTGGCGATGCCGATTTAGAAGCCACACTTTTAGCCGCTGGAATCACAATGAACTCAACAAACGCAACGGTTTTAGAATTTGACTTTGTGCCTTTTTCTCCAAACTTTAATTTTCAATTTTTATTTGCTTCTGAAGAATACGGCAATTTTCAATGTCAATTTTCTGATGCTTTTGCTTTCTTGCTAACCAATACATCTACTGGAGTTACAACAAATCTTGCCGTTGTACCCAATACCACGATTCCAATTTCGGTAGTCACCATTCGGAATTCATTGTATAACTCGTCTTGCTCATCAGAAAACCCAACCTATTTTGGAGCATTCAATGGCGGTTCTAATGCTCTTGGTTCAGCCACAAACTTTAATGGTCAAACCGTTATGATGAATGCCACATCAACAACTTTAGTTCCAAACACACCTTACCACATAAAACTTGTAATTGCCGACAGGCAAGACAATCAAGCCGATTCTGCCATATTTTTGGGGGCAAATAGTTTCAATGTGGGCCAAGATGTTTTGGGTCCAGATTTGACAATAGCGAGCAATACTGCAATTTGCAATGACGGTACACACACGCTTACTTCGGGCTTAAATTCTGCTGTTTATTCTTTTGAATGGACATTTAACGGAAACCTAATTGGAGGAGATACACCTAATCTAACCGTGAACCAAGCTGGAATTTACGGACTTACTTACACCATTATTTCAACGGATTGCCCTGTAACCACTGATTTTATAAACGTTGAATTCTATAACGCGATAACAACTCCTGATCCTGTAAATTTATATCAATGTAATGCTGCTGGACAAACTAGTTTTACTTTCGACTTGTCTTTTAACACCTCAATTGTAAATGTTGCCGGAACGCAAATAAGTTATCACGCAACATTGGCGGATGCAACTACAAACAGTGCTCCTTTACCGAATAATTATACAATCGCCACTGCCAATTTACCTGCCCCAATTTGGATAAGAATTTTGGACACAGCGACAAATTGTGTCCTTACAAAGTCATTTCAATTGGAACTTACGCCTCCTCCAGTTGCCAATAAACCTGGAGACATAACTTTATGCGAAACTACACTAGATTCAAATACTGCCGCTTTTGATATTTCTCCCCAAACAAGCGCGGTTTTAGGAGGACAATCGCCAACAATATATAATGTTACTTATCATATTAATGCTGCAGATGCAAATACAGGAATAAATCCCATAGATCCTTCTATTATTTATACTTCAGGGAATGCAACGTTATTTGTGAGAATTCAAACCAAGACTGACTTTACTTGTTTCAATACTACAAGTTTTAGCCTGATTGTTGTACCAAGACCTACTTTAGATCTTATTCCTGACCAGTTTGTTTGCACTGGTTATGTCTTGCCTGTGCTCGTTAACCCTGGGAATTATTATTCAGGAACAAATAAAGGCTTACCAATGCTAAATGCTGGAGATGTAATTAATACGGATAAAACAATATTTATCTATAACGAAACTGGAGGAACGCCGAGTTGTTCTAACGAGAGGAATTTTCATGTAGAAATTGTCATACCTATTGATATAAAACCGGCTGATATAAATGCTTGTGATATATATCTATTACCAACATTAGGTTTTGGAACGCGTTATTTTACATTACCTGGCGGCCCAACTGGTGGTGGAACAGAACTTTTTGCTGGAGCCTCAATAACAACTCCTGGAATAACCACAATTTATACTTATTTTGTTTCAACAGATATTACTCCTTGTGAACTTCAGAGTAAATTTGACATTACCATAAACGTTACGCCAACAATAGCCCCTATTTCTAATGCTTTTGATTGTTTATCCTATACTCTGCCTCCATTAGCCGTTGGAAATTATTATACTTACGATGCTGTAACAGGAATATACACACCCGCAAGTTCGCCAATAACTACGACAACAACGCTTTATGTTTTTGCAACAAATAATACTTGCAGAACTCCAGATACTATCTTTACAGTCTATATTGACACGTTGGGTTTGGTTGACGTAACCCAATGCCAACCTTATAATTTGCCTTTGGCACCTGTTGGAGAATACCGTGATGCCCCAAGTGGTGGCGGAAACATAATTCCTCCAGGAGTTATTGCGCAAACCAAAAAAGTATATATTTATGTTCCGGGAGCAGGAACGCCAAATTGTACTGATGATGATTTTTTTACAATTACCATAAATGCTCCGTTTCTGACTACTCCTTCGAATGTAACAGTGTGCGCCAGTTATTTATTGCCAGTTCAAGTTGACGGCGGCGATTATTACATACTGTCTGGAGGCCCAACTGTTCCTGGAAACATAAAATTAATTCCAAATGTCGATGCAATAACTACAACGACAACCGTATATATTTACAAACAATCTGCAACAGTTGCTGGTTGTTTTAATGAAAAACCTTGACTAATTACCATAAATCAAAAACCAATAATAGATTCCAGAGCGGATGTAGAACAGTGTAATTCTTATGTTTTAAGTCCCTTGATAAACGGAAGCTATTTTGATGATCCAAATGGTGTAAACCCTTTACCAACGGGAACTATTATTAGCAAAAGCAATAGAATATATATTTATGCGGCACATCCGAATGACCCTTCTTGCTATAGTGAAAATTTTTTCGATATTGCTATAAATGGTGTTGAAGCAGATCCAATTCCTGCACAATTATCGTATTGCAACAGTTTTACTTTTCCTGCATTGCCTTCTACTAATAATTTTTATTATGACGCTCCCGGAGGTCCTTTGGGCGGTGGAAATAGAATACCATTTGGCACAACGGTAACGCCTGCAACCGTTCTGCCAACCTACTATATTTATTATGAAACTGGAGATCGATTGAATTGTAGCGACGAAAATCCGTTTAGTATTACCATTGCTCCCAGACCTGTTGCTAATCCTGTTAGCCCTTTGGAAACCTGTGATTTATTTGGCACAAACGACGGTATCTTTGAATTTGACTTAACCACTTTAGCCATCAGAAATCAAGTCTTAAACGGGCAATCACCTGACGCCAACTTTACTTTAACTTTCTTTACTTCTTTGGCTGCGGCCAATGACATAAATGCGATTCCAATTGCAAATCCTGCGACTTACCAAAACGACAATCCGTTTACCGACAGCGTTTGGATTAGGGTTTCAAACAATACGATACCGAATCCTTGTTTTGCCGTTGTCGAATTAAAATTGATTGTGAATCCGTTACCCAATATTCAATTAAACCCAGAATATATTATCTGTGAAGATTATGAAACGGGAACTTTATTGAATCCAGCTACTCTAAATACAGGGTTGACAGCATCCAATTATATATTTGAGTGGACTCTTGACGGAAATCCGTTTGGTGGAAACACGGCATCAATTACAACCAGTCAAATTGGAGATTACACCGTAAAAGTAACCAACACAAATACAAATTGCATAAATACAGTCCCTGCAAAAGTCTCTAAATATGCACCCTATCTTGAAATCACATACAGCGATGCATTTGAAAATCCATCTTTTATTTCTGTAAATGTATTGGGCGCAGGTTCTGGAAATTATGAATACCAGATTGATGATTCACTTTTCCAAGACAGCAATACCTTTAATAATGTTTCACCGGGAGAACATATTATTTCGGTTAGAGACAAAAACGGACACTGTAATCCTGCTCCAATTAACGCAGTGCTCATAAATTATCCTAAATATTTCACACCAAATGGTGATGGATTCCACGATACTTGGAACATCAAACATTTGATATTTACAAATCCAAATGCGCCAATATTCATTTTTGACCGATACGGAAAACTAATCAAACAAATAACACCTTCAACTGATGGCTGGAACGGAATGTTTAACGGACAACAATTGCCGTCTACCGATTATTGGTTTACGGTTGATTATTCTGAAAAAGGAATCTCAAAAATATTTAAATCCCACTTTTCTTTGAAGAGATAATAAAATAATTTTAGATTTTAGAAGAGTAAAACTACTTAAAATCTACAATTTTTTATTTATCAAAACAAATCTGAAATCTGAAATCTAAATTTTTAATTTACCATTTTATAATAGCACTTCCCCAAGTGAATCCACTGCCAAAAGCAGCCAAAATTACTGTATCTCCTGATTTTATTTTCCCCTGTTCCCATGCTTCGGTCAAAGCAATCGGAATAGAAGCGGCAGTTGTATTACCGTATTTTTGAATATTATTGTACACTTGGTCATCCGTCAAACCGAATTTCTTTTGAATAAATTGAGAAATTCTCAAATTCGCCTGATGCGGGATCAACATATCGATATCCGAAACCTGCAAATTATTGGTTTGCAAAGCTTCATTTATTACTTCTGAAAAACGAACCACCGCATTTTTAAACACGAATTGTCCATTCATATAAGGAAAATAACTCTCGTCATCCGGATCATTATCAGCCAAGATATCAGTAACCCAACGCCCTCCCATTCCCGGTGCTTTCACGATTAATTCGGCTGCATGTTGCCCTTCGGAATGTAAGTGTGTAGACAAAATTCCTTTGGTCAAATCTTCTTCTCTGCTCAAAACTACTGCTCCTGCTCCATCACCAAAAATCACTGAAACACCCCTACCTCGTGTCGTCATATCCAATCCTGTCGATTGTACCTCAGAACCAATCACCAAAACATTTTTATACATTCCCGTTTTGATGTATTGATCGGCAACTGACAAAGCATAAATAAATCCCGAACATTGATTTCTGACATCCAATGCGCCTACTGTTCTTAAACCTAAATCACGTTGTACCAAAACTCCCGGACCTGGAAAATAGTAATCGGGACTTAAGGTGGCAAAAACTATAAAATCAATAGCTGATTTAGCAACACCGGAACGCTCGATCGCAATTTCAGCCGCTTTTACTCCCATCGTAGTTGTAGTATCTTCACCTCGAATAATATGTCTTCTTTCCTGAATACCCGTACGCTCCTGAATCCACTCATCATTCGTGTCTATAATTTTCGCCAAATCGTCATTGGTAACACTATTGGAAGGGACATAAAATCCTAATCCTGCTATTTTTGAATGATACATAGTTTTGTTATTTTGTTAAAATCAAGAACACATATTTAACGATACGCTAAATATTAGGCCCCAAATTACTGCTTTTTTAGTAATATGCAATATATTTTCAAGAGCTATTTACTTCGTCAGTTCGCTTCGCTCGTGTCCTGCTATATGCTATATCTTTTATTCTCGTAAAAAAACGATAATAAAAGGATGCCGCTTCCATCCTACCGTCTGGACACATCTCAAAATAGAACACAGATAACACGGATCGAACAAATTAACACAGATTTAAATTTGTTCTTTTCTATTCTAATTAAAAAAGTCGTGTCCCGAAATGTCATAATCATGTTGGCTTTTTCATGTTATAATCAAAAAAACCTGTGACAATCCGTCTAATCTGTCAAATCTGTGTTCTATTCTAATGTATAAAAATTTGTGTCCACACGGTAGGCTTCCATCAGGGCTAAGGCATCCTATTAAAAAGACATATTTATTTTTCGAATCTGTCTATCAGCTAACATCAATGTCACTTCCTGATTCAATTCTAATTCCGAATCGTGTTCAAAGAAAATCGCCCTTTTTTCAAAAGCAGCTTTAATCAAATAATGGCTTCCTTTAAAATAGCATTGTTTCACAACTACTTGTATCATTCCGTTGTCAACTACTTTCAATTGGTGTGGATACAATAAAAGGGTTTCCTCATCATCTCCTTCAAGTTCAATTAATTGAGATAATTTTAATTCATTTACTTCCCCAAAAAGAGAGGCAATGTATTTATTCACAGGGTTTTCATACAACTCTTTTGAGTTCCCTTTTGCAACCACTTTTCCATTCTGAATCACAATCGTTTCATCAGAAAAAGACAAAGCATCGGCGCTGTCATGTGTAGCAATAATACAGGTAACCCCTTTTTGTTTTAAGTAACGGAATAAATTTCTACGCAGGGAATTTTTCCTAAACGAATCAATTTGGCTAAACGGTTCGTCCAGCAAAATGATTTCTGGTTCTAATGCCAAAACTCTGGCCAAAGCCACCCTTTGTTGCTGACCACCACTTAAATATTTGGCTTTTACTTTTGCAAATTCCGTCATTTCGACCATTTCCAAAAGCTCCTGAACTCGAGCCTTTTTTTTATCCTTATAAATATTAGACAAAAACTTCCCTACATTTTCTTCGACAGTTATGTAAGGCATCAAATCAAAATCCTGAGCTAGATATTTAATATAATCTTCCCCAGGAATAAGGTTGTGTTTCGGTCCTAAAATGGGTTTCTCATTATGCGTTATTTCTCCCTCATCCAAATCATATAAGCCGTATATCAGTTTAAGTAAGGTACTTTTACCACAACCACTTTCACCAATAATAGCGGTATTTTGGCCTCTGGCAATAGTAAAACTAACATCTTCAATGACCGGTTTATCAATGTAAGTGAAGAATATATTTTTTATCTCGAGCATCATCTGTATTTAAGAGTGCAAATTTACAATGTTTAATTCAAATTCGGATACAAAAAAAGGCTGTTTCGTGAAGAAACAGCCTTTGTTTATAGTATTGTGATGCTTAGTTTTTTACTTCAGCTTCCGCATCTTTAATCATTTTTTCATTTGCAGTAATAGCAAATTCAACACGACGATTTTGGCTTCTGCCATCAACTGTTTCATTTGAAGCAATTGGATCAGCAATTCCTAAACCCGTTACTTGAAATCTACTGGAAGATACCCCTTTGCTAGTTAAATAATTTCTAACGGATACCGCTCTTTCTCCTGAAAGTTTCAAATTATATTCTGGCGTACCAGTACTATCTGTATATCCGTAAATAGTAATATTCGTATCAGGATATTCTTTAAAAACAGGAACCAATTTGTCTAAATTAGCTTTAGCCGTTGAAGTCAAAGAAGATTTATTAGTATTAAAACGCACTGCATTTTCATTCAAAACTAATTTAATTCCTTCTCCTACACGAACCACTTCAGCTCCTGGAAGTGCAGCATCAATTTCTCTTGCTTGCTTATCCATTTTGTTACCAATAACTCCACCGGCAACTCCACCAACAACTCCGCCTAAAACAGCACCTAATGCGCCTTTTCCACCTTTTCCAAGGTTATTCCCCAGAATTCCGCCTATTACGGCACCACCAGCAGCTCCAATTGCGGCTCCTCTTTGTGTTTTATTGGTATTTTTTAATGCTTCACAACTTGTAAACATGGAACCTATAATCATTAGTGTTGCTATTGCAACTATTGAAATCTTTTTCATATCTATATCTATTTTTTATTTGTTAACTTTATTAAATTGGTAAACAACATCGGTCATTTTTCCACCTACATCAATTTTATCAATCAATTGAAAAGAAGCCTCTGTTTGGTTTGCAACCATAAGGATGTAACCTTCTCTAACTTTTCTGGCTTTTTCTCCAGCATAAAGAACTTTTAGGATAAACTGACCATCTTTATTCACAAACCAAGTAATTGGTGAGTTAAATGCTGTACAACTTGCTCTTGTCAAAGCCATATTTCCTTTGTTATTGTTTGAAACAAATTTCCATGTACTTCCAACAAAACATTCTGAATCAGCAATTTGAAAAGAATTCACTTTAATATATTGTGAACCGGGATAAGTCACGGAACTTATTTCCCAGTTTCCTTTCATTGCAACTTGGGCTTTTCTATCTGTATTTGTACTTGTTACTGATGTTGACTTACAGGCAAACATCGAAACAGCTAATATGCATAATAAAATAACTTTTTTCATTTTTTAAAATTTAATGAATTAATACTTACACAAAGATACAAAGCAAACAAAACAAATTTGTTTCAGAATTAAATTATTTTATATCATAATTAACACTTCCGACAATTTGTCACTTTAACCTAAATTGGTATCTTATTTGAGTAAATAGTTCCAAATTCAAACTTAAAAATTCAAAATATGACAACTGGAAAAATTAATGTTTCGGTAGAAAACATCTTTCCCCTAATCAAGAAATTCTTGTACAGTGATCACGAAATTTTCTTGCGTGAATTGATTTCAAATGGGACTGATGCTACGCTAAAATTAAAACATTTAACAAGCATTGGCGAAGCCAAAGTAGAATATGGCAACCCAATTATCGAAGTAAAAATCGACAAGGAAGGTAAAAAACTGCACATTATCGATCAAGGTTTGGGGATGACTGCTGATGAAGTAGAAAAATACATCAACCAAGTAGCCTTTTCCGGTGCCGAAGAATTTCTGGACAAATACAAAGATTCTGCTAAAGATTCTGGTATTATCGGCCATTTTGGTCTTGGTTTCTATTCTGCTTTTATGGTTGCCGAAAAAGTGGAAATTATCACTAAATCTTTCAAAGACGAACCTGCAGCGCACTGGACATGCGACGGAAGTCCTGAGTTCACATTAGAGCCTGCTGATAAAACTACTCGTGGAACAGAAATCATCTTGCATATTGCTGAAGATTCTTTAGAATTTCTGGAAGAATCTAAAATCAACCAGTTATTGAATAAATACAATAAGTTCATGCCTATTCCAATTAAATTTGGAACAAAAACGGAGAAAATTGAACAAAAAAAGGGTGAAGAAGTTGCACCAGAAGACAAAGACAAAACTTTTACAGAAGTAGAAACAGACAACATCATCAATAACCCAAATCCAGCCTGGACAAAACTGCCAACTGAATTATCTGATGCCGATTATAAAAATTTCTACCATGAATTGTATCCAATGCAATTTGAAGAACCGTTATTCCACATTCATTTAAATGTTGATTACCCGTTTAATCTAACCGGTATTTTATATTTCCCAAAATTAGGTTCTGATTTACAAATTCAGAAAGATAAAATTCAATTGTACCAAAACCAAGTTTACGTAACGGATAATGTTGAAGGAATCGTTCCTGAATTTTTGACCATGCTTAAAGGTGTAATTGATTCACCGGATATTCCATTGAACGTATCTCGTTCTGGATTACAGGCTGACGCTGCCGTTAAGAAAATATCGAATTATATCACCCGTAAAGTTGCCGACAAACTAAAATCGTTATTCAACGAAAACCGTGAAGATTTCGAGAAAAAATGGAACGACATTAAAATCGTTTTAGAATACGGAATGCTTTCTGAAGATAAATTCTATGAAAAAGCAGGTGCTTTCGTTTTGTATCCTACAGTAGATGACACCTTTTATACACTGGAAGAATTAAAAGAAAAACTGGCCGCTAATCAAACTGATAAAGACGGAAAACTGGTTGTTTTGTATGCCGGAAATAAAGAAGCACAACACTCGTATATCGAAATTGCAAAAGAAAAAGGATATGAGGTTTTATTGCTTGATTCCCCAATTATCTCGCATTTAATTCAAAAAATTGAAGGCGATAACAGCGGTCTGACTTTCGTACGTGTCGATTCAGACCATATTGATAATTTAATCAAGAAAGAGGAAACCACCATTTCTAAATTATCTGAGGAAGAACAAACTAACTTGAAAACAGTTTTAGAAACTATAGTTCCAAAACAAAACTATTCCGTACAACTGGAAGCAATGGACAGTCAAGCGGCTCCATTCATTATTACGCAACCGGAATTCATGCGTAGAATGAAAGAAATGAGTCAGTCTGGCGGTGGCGGAATGTTCGGAATGGGAAATATGCCTGAAATGTACAATTTGGTTGTGAACACCAATTCCGATTTGGCTACAACCATTCTTACTACCGAAGACAAATCAGCTCAGGAAAGTTTGGTAAAACAAGCACTAGACTTAGCTAAATTATCACAAAACTTATTAAAAGGAGAAGCATTAACGGCTTTCGTGAAAAGAAGTTTTGACATGATAAAATAAGCAGAGAACCCATTTTATGAAGTAAAATGGTGTGAATCGCTTATTCCGAACTTGTTTCGGAATATCCAAAATACTAAGAGGCTGTCCACATCGGGCAGCCTTTTTTTGTTTAGGAGCAAAATGATTGGTTTTCATAAGAACGCTCTGTCCTGCTGTCCATTGCAATCCACGCTGATTGCTTCGTTCCTCGCAATGACAGCGCGGGATTTCCATTGCCATCAGGGCTATTTAGAGTGTTTTTGTTTTCAAAATAATGTTTATCAAAACCTTTCAAACCAGTTCACTTATTAAATAATCCTTTTAACTATTTGTAAAGAATTATTTATATATTTGAATTATAACAAAGTATGATAAACGAGTTACAGGAAACCTTTGAGCTACACGGAACGTTGAAAAAACAGAATATGAAGAACATATTTTTACTTTTATTACCAATAATTTCTATCGGACAAGTAAAATTGCCGACAATTCCACAACCAACACAGTTTACGAATTACAACAACCAAAACTGGTCTAATCCAAACAATAATATTCTAAAAGCACTAAACCCAATGGATATAATTTATGGAAAAGATGAACAACAAAGAATTCAACAACAAAACCAACAAATAATACAAGAAACTCAACAAAGAGAAAAGCAAAAAGAAACTCAAATGCGTGAAATTTACACAGACATTAACCAATCAAAATCAGACATCAATTATAATCTTCCGAGTTTCTCAAACGTAAAAGGAACAGAACAATACAGAAACGTTTACGAAAAAATGCTAACGCTAAACATTGAAAACTATTCCGTAAAAGATTTAAATTTTGAAATTGAAAACGCTTATCTTGAAAACAAAGAAGACAAAGCGGAATTCGACCAAATCATAAAAAATTCAGGCGATTATATTCTTGCCAAAATGAAAGAACTGAAATACGATACCCAAAGTAATGTTGCCAAAAACTATATGCTTTTTCAATTCTTTTCCGAAAACTTAACTCTAAAATCAAACGGACTAAAACACACACCTTTCAAATATGATTTTGTAGATTATATGGGAAACAAAGATTGGACGAAAATGTTTGTGTCTAAATTATTGAAAACCAAAACAGGCCAATGTCATTCAATGCCGTTACTCTATTTAATTCTTGCCGAACAAATTCAGGCAGAAGCCTATTTGTCCTTTTCTCCAAATCATTCTTTCATAAAATTTAGAGATAAAAACAACAAATGGTATAATATCGAACTCACAAATGGAATGTTTACCGCTCCATCATTTTTAATAAATTCGGGTTACATCAAAGCCGAAGCCTTACAAAATCACATTTACTTACAAAATCTATCAAAACAAGAATTATTTTCAGCATTTTATGTAGATTTGGCTAACGGCTATATTCATAAATTTGGTTATGATGATTTTGTAGAAAAAGTAACCGACAAAGCATTAGAATTATATCCAAATAATGTAAACGCTCAAATGATAAAAGCCAATTATTCCGCAATTCGTTTTGAATTTGTGGCAAAACAATTGGGAATTAACCCAAGAGATAATAAACAATTACAACATATAAAAGGCTACCCAGATACAGTTGCATTACTGCAAGAAACCAATACACAAGGCAAAAAAGTAGAACAATTAGGCTATACAGAAATGCCAGCCGAAGCCTACGAAAGTTGGTTAAATTCTCTAAAAGAAGCCAAACGCAAACAAGAAAACGAAACATTAAACGCCCAATTTAAAGGAACAATTATCAAGACACTTAAAAATTAAAGATGAAGAAAACAACTTTTATAATTTTACTAATACTATTTTCAACTTTTTGTGCTACCGCACAAAATCAAGAAAAACTATTTGAGCAAAGCTACGCTTTGCTCAATAGTATGCTTGTTAATGAAAATAGCTATAGTTTCAAAAAGGCGGTTTTCTCAGTCGAGAATACTTATTTAGACAATAAATTAGACACTATTGACTTCAATCGTCAGATCAAATTTTTAACTCATTTAAGTAACTCATTAATCAAAGATCGATTTTTAGCTTATCTCGAAAAAGACAAACCAACGGTTAACAAATGGGCTTCGGTATATCAAATAATGTGCGACACCATCCCGCTCAACATTAATGATACCATTTATAAATATTCGCCTTTCGGCTATGATTTTAATGATATTTTCGGACACGAAACAAGAGAAAATTTATTTGTTTCAAAATTGCTTTACACCCGAAAAGGTAATTGCCATTCATTACCTTATTTATACAAAATTCTTTGCGAAGAATTAGGAGTACAAGCCAATTTGGCACTCGCTCCCAATCACGTTTATATCAAACACAACAGCAAAAAAGACGGTTGGTATAATACGGAACTTACAAGCGGAATTTTCCCGATTGATGCTTGGGTAATGGCTTCGGGCTATGTGCATTTAGATGCCATTTCAAACGGCGTTTATATGAAAGCCTTGAATAATCGGGAAAGTATTGCACTTGTTTTACTCGATTTGGCAGACAATTACGATGCAAAATTCCCCAATAATGACGGCACTTTTATTCTCAAATGTTGCAAAACCGCTATCAAGGAATATCCCAATTTTGCATCCGCTTTAATCTTAAAAGCCGAAACTCGTTACAAACAAATTGAGCAAATACAAGACAAAACCAAGTGCGATTTAGAGTTTAGGGAATTAGAAAAACAATATGCACATATTCACGAAATCGGTTACCGCAATATGCCCGAAAATATGTATCTCGAATGGCTAATCTCTTTAAAAACAGAAAGAAATAAATACGAAAACAAAGCATTAAAAACAATGAGCAAACATTAGTATTATGAGTAAAAAACTGTATTACCTATTCCTTTTTATCTTTTCTTTTTCTGTGCTTTCAGCACAAGAAAAACTATCAAAAGAAGAAAAAGCAAGACGAGAAAAAAACATCCAAGCAGGAAATCCTTTTACGCAATTTGGCTACAAAGCCAAAATTGCGACATTAAGCCAGGGTAAATATTTAGAATTTCACGATCTTGATAGTATTGTAACAATCGGTACAATTCGTTGGCACGTTTACAAGAACGAAATCGTTGGGCGAATTGTACAAGACAGTTTAAATCCCGATGCCCAACCAATCGGAGATAGAGTTGGGCGTTGGATTTCTCCAGACCCTTTGAGTGAGGAATTCCCGAGTTGGTCGCCTTATACTTTTGTTAATAATAATCCATTGAGATTTAATGATCCTACAGGTATGGCAGCGGAAGATGTAATGCCTCCTGATGATTATTTAATTAAACAAAATGGCATTATTGAAGTAACTAAAACAAATGATAAATTTGATAGATTTTCCATTGAAAATAAACAAGGAAAAATAGAGTCAATTACTCAAATTAATAAAAATGAAAATGGGCTTCTTCAACTTCCCTCTTCAATTAATTTTAATTCAAGTGATTCTAATTCATCATTTTCATTAAGTGTAAAAGAAGGAAATGAATATAGATCATATATTAGAGGAGACGCTGCGGCTGCTTTGTTTGGGGCAGCTTCACAAGCAAATTTCAAAGATATAGGAGTTGTTGGTTTTAGTCTATCCGATGGTAAATCTCCTGCACCAAGTACCTCACATAAACTTGGAAAAAATGGAGATTTAAGATATTTAAATACAAATAAAAAAAGTGCTTCCACTAATATTAGGAGTTCCAATTTCGATGTTACTAGACAATCCACTTTCAATGAGGGATTATATAAATATGGCTGGAAAGATATGATTTCAGAACGATTTGGAAACGGCAATTTATTACCTCATACAAGTTCTTCAATTGAACGTAATATTCATTCAGACCACACTACACACCTTCACTTACAAGGGTTTAATCCGAAAATAATTAAAAAATAATTAAAATGAAAAAATATATTATCTATTTATTTATTCTAATTTTGACGCAAAGTCTGAAAGCTCAAAATGGAGAGATAATTTCAAAAGGAGTGTTGTATTGCAAAGAAAAAACAATATTTATTTTACCAGATTCTATTTCTATTTTCAATAAAAATGGTTCTTTAAATGCTAAATTATTAAAACAAAATGAAGTTATTAATATTCATTATTTTGAAAATAAAATCGATTTAAAAAACAATAAAACTTTAAAAAAAATATATCCTTATTACTATAATGATAATTCAAAATATAATTCCCCAATCCCAAATATAATTATTCGTGCATATTATCCTGATTATGGAGTTTTTGTTATTGATGCAAATAAATCTAACGATAATAAATATGAGGTTTATATAAACGGCGAATGGAAAATAATAAAAGATAATAATCTGCTATATAAAAAGTGGGGAGAGTTTATAAAGGATGTATTAATTAAATTACCAGACAATATTAGTTTACATTCCCAAAAAAATACTAAATCAAAAAAAATAAAAACCCAAAAAGATTTAAGCTATAGAGTTCTTGAAGTGGAAGGAGATTGGATAAAAATTGAATGCAATAAAAATTGCGAATATTGTAGTTATAAACATAAAAAAGGTTGGGTAAAATGGAAAAATGGTAATCAACTAATAGTTTATTTATATTACGTTTGTTAATCTAGCTTTAGATCTAAGCAGTTATTAAAACAAAATTTTGAATAAACTGCAAAAGTGAATTGAAAAGAAACAGACTACCGATACAGAAAAGCTTCCTGTAATAGGCTTCCTGTAATAGGCGTTTTGATATAGTGGGATTTTAGTGGAATTGCCGTTTCACATCACGTTTTCGTTAAACAGAAAATACTCTGTTCCGAAATCCCTCAGCTAGCGAGATCGCAATATCTAAAGGTTAAGGAATAATCTCCATGATTTTGTCAATTCCGACGAAGGAGGAATCTCAACAAACGTGAGCAACAAACAGAGATTCCTCCTTCGTCGGAATGACAAATAAACTTAACTTAACTTAACAAAATAAATAAATACAAATAAAATGATGTACGTATTAATTGGAATGAGTTTACTTTTTGTAACAATAGGATTTATTGTAACAGAAAATAATGCAAAATACTTATTGTCGGGGTACAATACGATGAGTGAAGAAGAGCGAAAGAAAGTAGATATTAAAGCTTATATTCCTTATTTTCGAAAGTTTCATATCTTTTTAGGTGTTTCGTTTTTCCTGTTTGGAACACTATTGACTTATTTAATCCATGAAAACGCAGGTGGAATTTTCTTAGGTGTCTATCCAATTCTAGCCTACATTTATTTCATTTGGACCAGTTCTACATATTTTACGGGAGTGCCTACAAAAGGGAATAAAATTGGAGTTTTCATTCTGGTGGGAACTTTGATTTTTGTAATTGGACTCATCGGACTTGGGTTTAAGGAAGACAAAATCATCTTTAACTCCCATTCAATTGAATTTAAAGGAAGCTATGGAGAAGTTGTAACCCAAACCGAAATCCAAAGTATCGAACTGGTAGATGACAAACCAAAAACCACTATGAAAACGAATGGATTTGCTCTCGGAACCATCCAAAAAGGGTATTTCAAAACGGATAAAGACGAAATAGTTAAGCTGATTTTGAATTCTGACAATAAGCCCTACCTGCTTTTAACAAAATCTAATGGTACCAAAATTTATTTCTCAGCAAAAGAAGAATCGAACGAAAAATTGCTAAATGAAATAAAAAAAACATTGCCTGACATTCTATATAAGAAATAGCTCGACAGCAATAAATACAATTACTGCTGTAAAATAAGTAAAGCCGTTCTTTCTAAACAAGAAAAAACGGATTTTTGCAAACTTCAATATATTAAAAAAGGCCAAATCGTACGCTGGGGGCACGCACGCCTATTTGTGTATTTACCGAAGTATTGCTTGGTCTTCTTTGATAATTTCTTTGATCATATTCATAATAATAAAATCCTGCGTGTCCATAAAAAGAATCACTGTGGTGACAATGTGCATCACAATGAGAATGATGCATGGTATAAACATCTTGCTTACTGGCAATATAAGCCTGATACGCTTTTCTATTGTTTTTCCTTAACTCCTTTTCGTACTCTTTTTGCTCTTTCCAAAAGGCTTTTTCTTCGGCTTTCGTTTTAGCCTTAAATGTTAACTCATAATTGGCATCTTCACTACCTCTTTGTTGATAATAAGTAATTTTATCTGGATTGGTATTTATGCTTGTTTCACTTTCTGCACTGGCTTCTTGTGCATTTACTGTTGCTATTGTTCCCAAAAAAAGCAGGATAATTAGAGTTTTAATTGTTTTCATGATTATAAATTTTAGTTACAGGTACTATCGGTTGTATTTCTAACTTCAATAATAAGACAACTGTAAAGCATTTTACCCTACCTAAAAGTTGCATTATTTTAAAAACGTATTAAAAAAGAATCGAATTGCGTACTTTAGATAATTCATTAAAAAACACAACCCAATTATGACCTTACATATTGAAACTCCAGCCCTGCTTTTCTCAGCAACTTCATTAATTTTATTGGCATATACCAATCGGTTTCTAACAATAGCCACAATCATAAGAGGACTGAAAGAAGTATACAAGGAGAAAGAAAACAGTATGATTTTATTGGAAATCAAAAACCTAAACTTGCGATTAACACTCATTCGCTACATGCAAATGGCTGGCGTCTTGAGTTTATTCCTGTCGGTATTTACCATGTTGTTATTGTTTTTAGAACAGCAATTATTTGGCGTTTATCTTTTTGGGTTGAGTTTATTTAGTTTGCTTATTTCATTGGGTTTATCGTTTTGGGAAATTAACATTTCAGTCGATGCACTCCGGTTACATTTGAGCGATTTGATGGATAAAAAAGAAGGTGTTTAAGTAGACCTATTTGGATTACAGATACGAAAACCTGATAGTATTTGGGATTAAAGCCGAACAAATAATTCAACCAGTCAGAAACATTTTTTTACGCATTAAACCCTTTCTCAATTTCAAAGTCCAACTGTCATAGCACTTTAGATTATGAACAACCACACCCTTTGGTCATTGCGACTCGGATATTCAGCTAAACAAGCGGAAACCATCAAAAGAACAGGTTTGAAAAATTTCCTGGAACAGTCTTTTGCCACAAAATTTGATTCAACAGTTCCTGATTTTCTGGAAAACAGTCCAAAATCATTTAATGAATTAAAAGGACTTCGAAAAAAATTAAAATCCTCAAGTCCTGAAGAAGCAAAAGAAATGCTCAAAAAAGAAGTGCTAACTTCCTTTGAAATGAAAGCCTGGTGGATTGATAAAATGACCGAAGACGAATTTCCGCTTCGCGAAAAAATGACTTGTTTCTGGCACAACCATTTTGTTTCTACTTACCAAAAAGTAAAAGTGAATTATTGGCTTTTTCAGCACAATCAAATTCTAAGGGAGAATGCTTTTGATAATTTCAAAACCCTGACCAAAGAAATTATTAAAAGTAATGCTATGGTGCGTTACCTCGATAATGTTGATAACAGGAAAGACAAACTCAATGAAAATTTAAGTCGGGAATTACTCGAACTTTTTACCCTTGGAATAGGAAACTACACAGAAGAGGATATTAAAAACGGGGCCAAAGGTCTTGCAGGACTTGGCATTGGGGAAGAAAATGCAGTTTACAGAAAATTTTTCGAAGATAATGAAAGCTTCAATTATCTTGGAAAAAAAGGCAATTTAAAACTAGATGAAATAGTCGATGCCATTTTCGAACAACCGAAAATCCCTTATTTAATCACTCGAAAGATCTTAAAATGGTTTATTTATGATAATCCAAAAGAGGAATTAGTACACTATTATGGTGATTATTTCAAGAAAATGGATTTCGAAATCAAACCACTTCTGACTAAAATTTTCACCGAAGAATTCACCAAAAACAATGCAGGTTCCAAAATTAAAAACCCGTTGGAATACATTTTACAATTAACAGCTGAACTCCATATTCAAAATCCCAATGGAAAATTAATAGCGCATTTTATCAAGGACCAAGGCATGGATTTATTCAACCAGCCCAATGTGAAAGGATGGGACGGCGGAAATTCTTGGCTCACTTCGCAAGTTTTTCTGCAACGAAACAATGTTGCCGATTTACTTTGTAATGGTAGAAATTTAAACCGAGGGAAAAAAGAAAATGAGAATACAATGATGAAACAAAATCCAAACCGACCGCTGAACGTAAGATTGCAATGGGACAAAGAAGGAAATAATAAACAAATCATTGCTGAGCTCAAAGACCGATTACTATTTCAAACCGATGAAACCGACCAGCAGGATTTTGAGAAATTATTAAAATACGATTTCGACAGTAAAACCGAAGGTTCGGAAAATGCCGTGACGCGATTATTTAATTTTATGGTGAAGACACCGGAATTCCAATTAATTTAAGATTTAAAAATCAAGAAAATGAACAGAAGAAATTTTTTAACACTCACAGGAACTTTTACAGGAGGATCACTCCTATTGCCTGATTTTTTATATTCTTTTGGCTCACAAAACAATTTGGTTTTGGGCGAACAATGCGTGGTTTTCGTTCAGTTAAATGGCGGAAATGATGGGCTAAACACCTTTATTCCGTTTGAAGATGCACTCTATTATGACTTGCGTCCAAAAATTGCCATTTCAAAAAATGAGATACTAACTTCCGCAAAAGGGATGGCGTTTCATCCCGCTTTGAAAGGTTTTGCCAGTATGCAACAAAGTGGCGATTTGTCGGTAATACAAAATGTGGGGTATCCAAATCCGGTTCGTTCTCATTTTCGAAGTCAGGAAATTTGGCAAACCGCACCAACCAATCAGGAATATTTAAACGATGGTTGGCTGGGTCGATATCTTGATTTACAATGCAAAGAACACCAACCGACGGCCGGAATAAACATTGACAGCATTGACAATTTAGCGTTGAAAGGCGAAGAACCCAACTCGATTACGGTAAAAGATCCCAACCGATTTATCACAAAAAACAAACAGGAAAACGACAGTCAATTATCCGCTAATCCACAGTTGGATTTTGTTCGAAAAATTGCCAATTCCGTCATTGAAGGTTCCGATGATATCCAGAAAGCGCTGTCAAAATCAGCAGCTTCAGATGTGGTTTATCCAAAAACCGGCTTGGCCAAAAACCTCGAATGGATTTCGAAATTGATAAAAGGAAACCTGAATTCAAAGGTATATTATACTTCGCTTGGCGGTTTCGACACACACGACAATCAGCTTTCCATACACAAAAATAAATTGACGGATCTGAATGATGCTGTTTTTGGTTTTTATCAAGATTTGAAAAAATCACAACAATTACAAAACGTAACAATAGTGGTCTTCTCTGAATTTGGTCGCCGCGTAAAAGACAATGGAAGAGGAACAGACCATGGTACAGCCGCACCAATGTTTATTATTGGAGGCAATAACCGAGGGGAAATCATAGGAAAAAATCCCAATCTTTCGGATTTAGACAATGGCGATTTAAAACATGAGATTGATTTCAGGAGCGTTTATGCCTCCCTTTTGAAAAACAAATTGGAATTTGATTCCTCTCAAATTGGAATACGAAACAAAGCGCTGGAAGGACTGTTTTAAGAAAGACATATCACCACAAAACCCTATCTTTACCCGCTTTTAAAATGGAATAAATGATAAAGAATAGTGTATTAAAAGGAGTTTTCTTAGTTGGTCTGGGCGCAACGAGTTATGGAATGCTGGCTACGTTTGTAAAAATGGCTTATGGCGAAGGTTTTACCACTCCCGAAGTCACAATTGCCCAGTTTGTATATGGAATTCTGGGAATGTTGATTATCAATAGCTATCAAAAAGCTAAAAAAGGGAATGATGTCGTAAAAGCCTCCAAGAAAAACGTTTTTCAATTGATGCTTGCCGGAACATCTTTAGGAATGACCAGTGTTTTTTATTATTTAGCCATAAAATACATTCCTGTTTCTATCGCAATCGTTTTATTAATGCAAACAGTTTGGATGGGTGTTTTATTCGAAATGATTTTAGAAAAGAAAATCCCTTCCACACAAAAAATCATATCCGTAATCATCGTATTAATTGGAACGGCTCTTGCAACAAATCTCATTCAGAGCAAAGTAGAACTGGACTGGCGAGGGATTGTTTTAGGACTTTTAGCTGCAGCATCTTTTACCACAACTATGTTTACCGCTAATCGTGTGGCAACTCATATTTCATCGGCGCAACGCAGTTTATATATGCTGCTTGGCGGAGCCATAATCGTAGCTGGTTTTGCAATCGCAACACAAACAACCTCTTTCAATTTTGATATTTTCATCAAATGGGGAATTGTATTGGCGCTTTTTGGAACAGTGATCCCGCCATTATTGTTTAATGCCGGTTTCCCGCTTACCGGAATTGGGTTAGGAAGCATTGTTTCGGCATTGGAACTTCCGGTTTCGGTATTAATGGCTTATTTTCTTTTAAACGAAAAAGTAAATACGATACAATGGTTTGGAATTGTTTTAATAATTCTGGCCATTGTCATCATGAATGTGGATTTTAAGAAATCCTTGAACTTCACAAAGTAGTCCGGAATTAATTTTTAGTAAACTTTTATCTAAGTTTTTATTTTGAAAATTCCTTTTATTTTTGTCAAATGGATTCACTCTTTCAATCTCAACCAATAGTTCTTGATTTGCCGGATGCCGATATTATTTATTATCCTCATTTTTTTGACAGGGAAGAGGCGGATATTATTTTTGCCAAATTAGAAAAGGAAATTCCTTGGCAACAAGATGAAATTCGCGTTTTTGGCAAGATTCATGCACAACCCCGATTGACCGCTTTACTTGGAAACGAAGGAAAACCATATTCCTATTCGAATATAAAAATGCAACCGCATCCTTGGAATTTGCTTTTGCAAAAGATAAAATCACGGGTCGAAAGTGTTTCCGGAACGAACTTCACCACCGTTTTACTCAATTATTATCGCGACGGAAAAGACAGTAACGGCTGGCACGCCGATAATGAAAAAGAATTAGGCACAAATCCTGTGATCGCCTCGGTGAGTTTTGGTGCCGAACGCACCTTTCAATTGAAACACAATTCCGATAAAGACCAGAAAAAAAGTATCGTTCTGGAACACGGGAGTTTATTATTGATGAAAGGAACGACGCAGCATTTCTGGAAACACCAAATCCCAAAAACCACTAAGCCCATAGGTCCCAGAATAAATGGTACCTTTCGGGTAATCAAATAGATAATTTCTGCAAAAAATCATTAGATTTGAACTAAACCACTATGGACTAAAAGTCCATAGATTTGGTTGGCAGACTGAAAGTCTGCAAAAATGAAAAATGTAATACTTAAACACGAATTTCACTAATTTTCACAAATTAATTCGTGGTAATTTGTGAAATTCGTGTTTGATTTTTTTTAGAAGCTAAAAGCGAAATGCACTAAAGTGCATAGTTTTAAACTATGCTTGCGACCAATAAATACTCGAATTATGAATGAAATTATTGCTTATTTTTCAACCATTCCTTCCTCCCATAGAAGCTTAATTCTTGTGTGTGGAATCACTATTTTTGGTTAATAGAAAATGCTTTTCCGCTTTTTAATTTTACTTATAAAAAATGGCATCACGCAAGTATCAATATTTTTCTGACATTCACGACTATCATTGTCAATTTCTGTCTGGCTTTTATTTTATTAAAAGCTGCTGATTGGACAATTGCAAATCATTTTGGAATTTTACAATGGCTTCCGCAAATGCCACTATGGCTTTATATGATCATAGGATTACTTTTATTGGATTTAATAGGAGCTTATTTGGTGCATTTAGTAGAACATAAAACCAAATTGCTATGGCGTTTTCACTTAATTCATCATACCGATACGTGGGTTGACACCACCTCTGCAAACAGACACCATCCCGGAGAAAGTGTTATCCGCTTTACATTCACCACTTTGGGTGTTTTAATCGTAGGAAGTCCCTAAAAAAGCAGATACCATTTTGAGCTATTTTATCGTCTCTCCAGACATGCATAAAGTACACCACCACCATGTGTTACCGTATACCGATAGTAATTACGGGAATATATTTTCGGTTTGGGATCGTCTTTTTGGTACCTTTATGGCGCTACCAAAAGAAGAAATTGTATACGGAATTGATACACATAGGAATCCGAAAGAGCACAACCAACTGAAAAATTTGCTCAAAATACCGTTTCAAAAACCCCGTTCAACAGAAAACAACTAAAAACAATAAAAAAAATGACCTTTTGATAAGAAGTAATTATTTTTTTTCTTAATATTGGAATATAATTAGAATTGACATTTATTAATCATTAACAACTTATTTGAATTAATTTTCACGTGATGAAAAAGAGTAACCGCAAAGAATTGAACTGGGAACAAACAGAAAAACTTGTTACATTAGCCTTAGAGGAAAAAAATCCTTTTGAAATTATCAAAAAAGAATTTGGTTTGGCTGAAAAAGAGGTTCTTGAGATCATGAAAAAGAAGATGCCTGCAGAAAAATTTGAAATGTGGAAAAAGAAAGCTACTGCAAATAAACCAAAACCAAAACCCGTTAAAATAGATGATTTTGATGAAGATTTGGATGGTAAATACTATATAAAAAACAAATTGGATTAAAAACGAAACTCCTGTAATTCAGGAGTTTTTTGTTTTTAAATACAATCTTTTATAAATGCAATTATGGTTTCAGTAATATCAAAAGACGGCATATCTATTTTTAAAATCAAAGGATTGCACAAAATTTGGGCAATGGAAAGTAAAATTGTTGTTTCTAAAGCAAGAATCATTAGAGCCTATCAAAACAAAGAAGAATTTACGTTTTGGAAAGGCTTCAGAATGCCCGGAACATAAATTCCTGGCTTGATAGCCGCTGGAACATTTTATAAAAAAGGCAGAAATTTTTGGGATGTGATGAATAAAAACAAAGCTATAATTATAGAATTGGAAAATCATCATTACAAAAAACTAATTATTGAAGTCGAAAATCCAGAAGCAACCTTACAGTTACTAAATGCGCAACATTAAATAGCATCCTTTCCGATTTTTTTTCATCCCTACCATAAAAAAATATTTTTTAAATCAATAGAAACTGTAACATTTTTATGGTACAAAGGACTTATCCCTAAAATAAAAACCAACGAAAATGAAAAGAATAATTTTTTCACTTGCATTTGCTTCTGTTCTTTGGAGCTGTAAAACCGCTAGCTCATCTGTTACTGCTGCTGCAAAACAACAAATCGAGGTTACTATCAACCTAAATGACGTAAAAGAGGACAAAGTACTTGTTACGGTTGCATCACCAAAAAACTATACTGACGAAGTTACCTACAGCATTCCTAAAACCGTTCCCGGAACTTATTCAATAGATGATTACGGAAAATACATAGACGATTTGAAAGCGTATGATGCTAAAGGAAATGTACTTCCAGTTTCTAAAACTGATGACAACACCTGGAACATCAAAAATGCAAAATCATTAGTAAAAATAACCTACTTGGTAAATGACACTTTTGATGTTGAAAAAACTCATGAAATTTTTTCCCCAGCGGGAACAAATATTGATGCCGACAAAAACTTTATGCTAAACATGCATTGTTTTGTAGGTTATTTTCAAGACAAGAAAGACCTGTCATACAACGTTACCATAACACATCCTGCAACACTTTGGGGCGCTACTTCAATGACTGACCTGGATGTAAGTACCACAAATGATAAATTCATAACGCCACATTATGCTGAATTGGTAGAAAACCCTATCATGTACGCTAAACCAGATTACACCACTTTTACTGTTGACGGTATGGAAATACTGATTGGGGTATATTCTCCAACTGGAAAAGTTACTGCCGAAAGCATTACTCCGGAGATGAAAACCATGATGACTGCCCAAAAGAACTTTTTAGGCAAAATAAATGCTACGAAAAAATACAGTGTCTTGTTGTATCTGTCAAGCATGACAGAAAGTGACGCAAAGGGATTTGGCGCTTTAGAACATCCCACGGCAACGACAGTAGTTTTTCCTGAGATGATGCCAAAAGAAGAATTAATAAAAGCGATGAAAGATGTAGTTTCACACGAATTCTTCCATATCGTAACTCCTTTATCCATTCATTCTAAAGAAATTCAATATTTTGATTACAATGCCCCAAAAATGTCTCAACACTTATGGATGTATGAAGGCGTAACAGAATATTTTGCCAACCTTTTTCAAATTAACCAAGGTTTAATTGATGAGAAAGAGTTTTACACGCGTTTGGCTGAAAAAATAACTCGTGCAAACACCATGAATGACACTATGCCTTTTACAACTATGAGTGCGAATGTATTGACACAACCGTACAAAGACCAATATTTGAATGTGTATGAAAAAGGGACTCTTATTGGAATGTGTTTGGATATTATAATTCGAGAAAAAAGCAATGGAGAAAGAGGAATTCTTGATTTGATGCAAAAACTATCGAGTGAGTACGGTCCACAAAACCATTTAATGATGAGGAGCTTTTCGCAAAAATCACAGCTTTAACGTATCCGGAAGTAGGTTCTTTTTTAACTACTTATGTATCTGGACCAACTCCAATTCCTTATGAAACCTATTTGGCAAAAGTAGGGGTTACAAAATCTACCGAAAAAACTCCGGGGAATGTTTTCTTAAAAGGAAGAGTGCCATACATTACGGTAAATCCTGAAAATAAAGAGATTATTGTTATTCCGAATATGGAATTGATCGATTTTTACAAAAGCTTAGACCTTAGAGGAGGTGATATTATATTAGCAATAAACGAAAAACCATATTCTCTTGATAATATCTATGAAATGATTTCTGAAAGTCAAAACTGGAAAGAAAACGATGTTATTTCCATAAAAATAAAACGCGACGGCAAAGAGCAAACACTTAAAGGAAAAGTAAAATTTCCTTACGAAGAAAAAGATAGTCTCAAAGCAACCGATTCTTCCGCAAACAAAGTAAAAGAAGCTTGGTTGAAAGGATAATCTGAAAAACAATTAATAAAATCCCAATTTAGAAATAGATTGGGATTTTTTTTGTAAAATTTAGATGCGTTGCCAAATCATTCCAACAATTTTCTTTATTTTGCGCCAAAATATAAACACAAATGAAATCGCCATGATTCAATCCCGAAGCTTCGGGACAAATCATAATAAAGAATGGCGATACCATGTTCCAAAAAAAAAAAAACAAATATTAACTTCTCATGAAAAAATCTATTATTGCATTCGTTACCCTTTTACTTTTGTCATCTTGTAACGAAAAGGGATCAAAAACAAACTTACATATTACCGGAAATATTAAAGGATTAAAAAAAGGAACTTTATACATTCAAAGAGTGGTTGATACTGCTTTAGTAGCGATAGACACTATAAACATCGATGGAAGCTCTGCATTTGAAAGTGATTTAGAATTAAAATCTCCTGAAATGCTTTACTTATTTTTGGACCGAGGCGTAAGCAATTCATTGGATAATAATATTTTGTTTTTTGCTGAACCGGGAAATATAACTATTGAGACTAGTTTAGACGGCTATCTTTCTGGCGCAAAAATTACAGGATCAAAAAATAACGATTTGTATGAAGAATACAAAAAAATAAATTCACGTTTTAGAGATGAAGAACTTACTTTAATTGAACAAAAATTCAATGCCATTAAAAGTAATAACCCAAAAGCGATTGACAGTTTAAGCGCAAAGCAGGATTCTAATATAAAACGAAAGTATTTATTTGCCACTAACTTTGCGATAAACAATAGAAACTACGATGTAGCACCATATATTGCCTTATCAGAGATCTATGATATCAATATTAAATACTTAGATACGATTCAAAAATCAATGTCTCCAAAAATAGCGCAATCGCTTTATGGAAAAAAATTGACTAAATATGTTGCATCAATCAAAAATCAGAAATAATATCGATACAATACCTCATTTTTTCTGAATTTATATCTTAAAAACAAAAACCGTCCCGATAAATCGGGACGGTTTTTTTTAACTTTGAATTAAATTTAATTGTTCCTTCTTAATAAAAAAGAAAAAAACCATCTAACAAATATTAGATGGTTTATTAAAGAGCCGGCGGAGGGACTCGAACCCACGACCTGCTGATTACAAATCAGCTGCTCTAGCCAACTGAGCTACGCTGGCGACTCATTACGGGTGCAAATATAAGTCTGAATTTCTATTTTCCAAAATAAATTCAAACTTTTTTTGCGATTTTTTTTACTACAATTCGTTGATTTTAGCAATCAATTGATTAGCAGTTTGTTCCAATTCAACATTGATTTGTTTGAAGTGTGCTTTTTTATCTTCTACCTTTTTAGCGTTTACTTTTGTGATTAAAGCGTCAAAAGCAGCAATAGCTTCGTCAATTAAAGCATTAGTTTCTGTTGTTGGTTTTCCTGTTGTAGAAATTTCGAACAAGTAAACTGCTTCAATAATATCTCCTAAAACGTAGTTGATGTCTTTCTTTAAATTCTTAACGTTTGCCATTTTTATTTTTTTAAAATTTGAATTTTAATTTGCGTCTGCAAAAGTACACATAATCTTTCTATTACCGACTATGAAATGTAAATTTCTAAAATTGAAGCTTTTCCATTGAGAATGAATGCATTCATTGCAGCAGGAATCAAAACGGTGTCCCCTTTTTTATATTCCAATTTTGAATTGCCATATTCCATTTCAAATGTTCCTTCCACACACATATAAACTGTAAAAGTCTTTCCTGATTTAGAAACCGTAATTTCTCCATCTAACGGAATAAAATTGGTCGTAAAATAAGGACAATCCACAACTCTATTGGATTCGTTTGCGTTTTTAGTATATTCTTTTTTGGTTTCTACTTTATTATAGTTAATAGCGTCTAAAGCCAAATCGACATGCAATTCTCTTGTATTTCCTTGTGCATCTTCCCTGTCAAAGTCATAAAGGCGATAGGTAATATCAGAAGTTTGTTGAATCTCGGCAACAACCAGTCCAGCACCAATAGCGTGAACCGTTCCTGTTTCCAAGAAGAAAACATCACCTGATTGTACTTGTACATCATCCAGAATAGAAAGTAAAGTTTTGTTTTTTAGATTTTCTAAATATTCGTTGGCATTCGATTTCTCTTTAAAACCAACAATTATTCGGGCATCATCATCAGCTTGCATGATGTACCACATTTCAGTTTTACCAAAAGAATTATGTCGTTTTTTGGCCAACTCATCATTAGGATGAACTTGTATGGATAAATCTTCACGAGCATCCAGGTATTTGAAAAGTAGTGGGAATTGTTTGCCAAATCTGGCATGAACTGCTGTTCCTAAAATTTCGCTTGGACATTCATTAATCAGGGTAGTCAATGATTTTCCTTTCCATTCGCCATTGGCTACAACACTCACATCGCCTTCTACGGTCGATAGCTCCCAGCTTTCGCCAGTTATTTTTGATGTAATCGGTTTATTAAGTACCGTTTTTAGTTTTTCGCCTCCCCAAATTCTTTCTTTCAGAATGGGTTCAAATTGTAATGGATAAAATTTCATGTTACTTTTTTTATGTATTGCAAATTTGCATAATCTATATCATTTCCGCAAACCAGTCTTCCGTTCACTCTTAAAAAAAAATCTCGCTGTAAAGTGGGGATAAGATACAAATTAAGATAAAAACACAAAACGTATCTAATACGATTTTGTCACTCTATGATACTAATCTTTTAATGGTTTCAAGTGCTTTAGGCATGTGTTTAGTGGCAAACATGCTATCAAAAATCAATTGAATAATTCCGTTCTTATCTGTTACATACGTTACACGTCCGGGAATTAATCCAAGCATTTGAGAGTGAACACCAAAAAGCTTTTTAATTTTTTTATCAGGGTCTGACAAAAGAAGAAAAGGCAGTTTATAGTGTTTAGTAAATTCTTGATGGGAAGCAACACTATCGCTGCTGACACCTATTATCTCGGCACCTAAATCCTTAAAATCTTCATATTGATCTCTAAAACTGCAGGCTTGAGCGGTACAGCCTGGTGTATTGTCTTTTGGATAAAAATAAATAACAAGCGGTTTATGTCCAACTATGCTTTGACTGTCAAAATCATTGCCGTTGGTGTCTTTTGCTTTAAAATTTGGGATTTTATCTCCTACTTTTAGTCCCATTATTCCCCTTTGTAGGTTACAAAATTTCGAGGCGTTTCATAAAGAACCACTTCCAATTCAAATTGTGGTTTGATTCTTTTTCTGATTCTATTCCAAATTACCACGACGATATTTTCGGCTGTTGGATTTAAATCCTGAAACTCCAGCACATCGAGATTAAGATTTTTATGATCGAATCGATCCTCAACTTCTTCTTTAATGATTTCGCTCAGGAATTTCACATCCATGACAAATCCGGTTTCAGGGTCAATTTCACCGGTTACACCAACGATCAATTCGTAGTTGTGGCCATGATAATTAGGATTGTTGCATTTGCCAAAAACAGCATCGTTTTGCTCGAAAGTCCAGTCTTTTCTATATAATCTATGTGCCGCATTAAAATGGGCTTTTCGTGAAATAGTAACTCTCATGTTAATTTATGGTGTTAACCTTCAGCTGTTCTCAAGGGTGACAATTAGATTTTTAATTTACAATTTCAGATACTGCATTCTGAAATCTTATACCTGCAATCTTACACTTTATGTTCTTCAAGGAAATGATAAAATTCATCGAAGATTATTTTGAACCAAACGGTATATCGTTCCGGATGAATTTCCATATCGATTTTTACATCCTCGATTTTCATCCATTTCCAGTCTTCAACTTCTTCCGTATTTATTTTTGGATTATCGTTATAATATCCTATCATAACATGATCGAGTTCGTGTTCGGTCAAGCCATTATCAAAAGGAGCTTTGTATATAAAATGGAAAAGCTCTTTAAGTTCCGTTTCAAAACCCATTTCTTCATACAATCTTCGGCTTCCCGCCTCAATATTAGATTCTCCTTCACGCTGATGACTGCAACAGGTATTGGTCCACAATAAAGGGGAATGGTATTTTTGATGCGCCCGTTGTTGCAGCATAATTTCATTTGTACTGTTTAATATAAAAACGGAAAAAGCACGATGCAAAATGGCTTTTTCATGCGCTTCAAGCTTTGGCATCAACCCAATTTGCACATCATTTTCGTTAACTAATATTACGTTTTCTTCTTTCATAGGTGTTTTTAGCCTTACAAAAATACAAAAAAGATAATTATCGAAGGGGGCTTTAACGTTCTGTTTCGATTTGTTGAAGCGAAATCATTTTGAAGAAAGCCAAATAAAATACAACCCCATCTATTTCTTTTGTATTTTTATAATCAAATATAAATACTGCAATGCATACTATAAACATCCGAAAAGCACATCCTAACGATTTAGAAAAACTCCTGGAATTCGAACAGGGGATTATTACTGCCGAACGTCCTTTTGACCCTACTTTAAAAGAGGAAAAAATCCATTATTACGACATTGAAAAAATGATTTCAGCATCTCATATTGAAGTATTGGTAGCCGAAATGGATTCGGAGATTATTGGTTCCGGATATGCGCGAATAGAGACCGCAAAACCGTATTTGAATCATGAAACATATGGGTATTTAGGATTTATGTACACTGATCCGAATCACAGAGGAAAAGGAGTAAACGCCAGAATTATTGAAGCACTCAAGGACTGGTGCCGTTCTCAATATATAGTTGAACTTCGACTGGATGTTTATAATGACAACAGTCCGGCAATTACAGCGTATGAAAAAGTGGGGTTCAAAAAGCACTTGATAAACATGCGAATGGGTTTATAGCAATACGTTTTTTTTAATTACAAATCCAAGAACGATTTTTTTACGTAAATAACACTAGTTAAAACTTACTTAAATCGCTATTAATTTGTAAAGTAGGCGACATTTTATGGTCCAAAAACACTTTACATTTGTAGTATAAAAACAAAATTATGAAATCACCATGATTCAAAAGCACAATCAATAATGAAGAATGGCGATACCATATTGCTTCGCCTGTTCGCTGTCGCTCGAGTCCTATAAAGAACAAATAGTATCTACCTATGAAAACAACAACCCGTTTTTTAAGCGCATTATTTTTGCTCCCATTATTCATGTTTACTGCCTGTGGGCAAAATACAAACAACCAAAACAACACAAAAAAAACTTCTGGCATGGAAAATCCGATCAACAAACCCGAAAACCCATATTACTCCAATACAGATACAGCAAAACTAAACCTTACGGATGCCGAATGGAAAAAAGTGCTGCCGGAAGATGTGTATGAAGTAATGCGACATGCTGACACCGAAAGACCATTTACAGGAAAATATTGGAACACGGATGAAAAAGGAACCTATTATTGTGCTGCTTGTGGAAATAAATTATTCCGTTCCGGAGCCAAATTTTCAAGCAGTTGCGGTTGGCCCAGTTTTTTTGAACAAGACAATAAAAACAGTGTTGTTTATAAAACTGACAATTCACTTGGAATGGAAAGAATTGAAGCCCTTTGCGGCAGATGCGGTGGTCATTTAGGACATCTTTTTGATGATGGACCTGCGCCAACCGGAAAAAGATATTGCATGAATTCTATAGCCCTTGACTTTATACCTGACACAAAATAATATGAAGAATTTATTTTTAATTGGTCTATTGACAACACTGAGTATGTTGGGACAAAACAACACAACTGGCAAAGCCACAAAACAATCCAATCTCGAAACCATCACTTTAGCCGGGGGCTGTTACTGGTGCGTCGAAGCGGTTTATGAGAATCTAAACGGAGTAAAATCAGCGGTATCAGGATATGCAGGTGGTAAAATTGCGAATCCTACTTACGAGGATGTTTCCACCGGAAGATCGGGTTATGCCGAAGTGGTGCAAATCACGTATGATAAAACGGTAACGAATCTGGACGAAATTTTCAAAGTTTTCTTTACTGTTCACGACCCAACAACATTAAACCGTCAGGGTGCTGATACCGGAACACAATACCGTTCGTCCATTTTTTATAAAAATCAGGAACAAAAAGTAGCGGCGCAAGCAATTATCAATGCGTTGAAAAAAGCGAAAGTATATGACAGTCCCATAGTAACGACATTGGAACCGCTGACCAAGTTTTATAAAGCCGAAGCGTACCATCAGAATTATTATGCAAACAATAAAAATCAACCCTATTGCCAAATGGTCATCCAACCCAAAATAGAAAAATTTGAAAAACTATTTAAAAACCGATTGAAAAAGAAAAAATAACAATTATAAAGTAACCGTCTCGTTTAATGTAATAAGACGGTTTGTTTTACCTCCCTGTAAGAGAATCCATTACAATAAATTGTTTTCTGGCACTGAAATTCATATATTTACACTACATATCAATCTCTTAAACACTATATTATGCATAACGGACATCACTTTTGGGGAATGCATTTATTGTGGTGGATATTTTGGGTAATCCTGGTAATATGGATATTCGCAACTCCTTATAACATTCCTGGTCAACGAACAAAAAACGACACCCCATTGGACATTCTAAAAAAAAGATTTGCCAAAGGAGAAATTACGAAAGAAGAATTCGACGAAAAAAAGAAATTTCTTGATGAGAATTAAATAACAACCTTCACTTCATTAAACGCAATAAAGAAGTATTAACCGTTCTATTTTAATTCTAGAATAAAACGGTTAATAAATATTTTTAAAAGATGAAAGCGCTTAAAAAATATTTAAAAAAACGAAAATGCACCATTAGCTTTCTTTTGGAAAAACAGCAACAATCCTACACACCCGATACTTTTCATGCACTCAGAGTAGAAATCAAAAAGCTTAATGCTTTATTTAATTTGGCAAATTATTATTCCAAAGGATTTAAGAAAAAAAAGACTTTCAAACCCTTCAAACGTATTTTTCGTCAGGCAGGAAAAGTAAGAGAGCTTCAGGTGGAAGAATCCCTGCTTGAGGAATATTTTGCTTTCAATTTACTTCCGGAATACAAGGATCATTTAAAAAAGCTCCTAACCAGAGAACTAAAAGTTTTTTTCTTGATTACAAATAACGGTTTATCTCAAACTCTAAAAAAAAAGTATCGCAAAATTGTTCCTTTGCTTGCCAAAACAAGTAAAAAAAAGGCGAACCGTTATATGGATAAAAAAAGAACTAAAATTGAAAAATTGCTCCGTCAAAATGCCTTAAAAAGCAAACAAATTCACCCACTTCGCAAGCGATTAAAAGAATATGAGTATAGCTATAAAAGTCTGAATTATGGCAAGCAAAACAAGCTGACTAGAAGCAATCTTATTTTACCGGAACTACTTGGAGAATGGCACGATAACCAGATAATTATCAAACATTTGAAAAAAGTAATAGATTCCGGTGAAATCAATCCAAATGAAAGCGCTCAACTTGAAAACATCAAAGCATCATTTACTTTCGAAAATGAATTGTTATTTCATAAAATAAATGCAACTTTACCCTGTAGTCGTTTATAGAAACGGTTGAAATAATAGAATTAGTTGAGTCGATAAGAACCGAAACATGATTTTATATAGAAATAGCCAAAATTGATTATATTTCCTGTTTTTATTAGTCAAATAATAATTAGAAACAATACAAATCTTTTGAATTTGAATTTATCAACTTTGCAAGCTTTTGAAATCAAAGTAATACTATCGAAATACAACAGCTTTTGTAACCTTTTCAAAGTATAAAAAATTATAGCTATAAAACTAAAATAGAATATGTACGGGTGAAAATAATTACAAAGAGTTATTCAATCACGCTCCGGCATTGTTATTAGTTTTAGATACTAATTTTACAATAATCGCAGTTACTGATGCTTTCTTGGAAGTCACGATGATGGAAAGAAAAAATGTTTTAGACAAGAATATTTTTGATGTATTTCCTATTAACCCTGATGATATAAATCCCGATGGAGAAAAAAAGATACGCGCTTCTTTTAATAGTGTGATTAAAAATAAGCGAACCGATACTCTACCGGTTCAAAAATACGATATTAAAAAACCGGTGGCCGATGGTGGTGGGTTTGAAGTTAGATATTGGAAAGTAAGTCACTCTCCCATATTAGATGCTGATAATAATGTAAAATATATCATCCAGCGTGGGGAAGATATCACCGAAAATCAAGAACTTATTTCCAACATTCAGGAATTAAAAAAAAATAATGAAAAGCTGACAGAATCCTGTGAATTTACTGAATCAATCATTGATACTATTCATGAAACCATGATTATACTCAATAAAGATTTATTACAACAAACTACACAACAGTATTTTACAAAACAAATACGTAAAATAAATATATTCCTTTTACTATTTTTTGTAAATTAGTAGTCCCAAAAAAAAAGTTGCTTTTTGTGTTGACAACACTGATAAAAACAAAAATAAAGAGCTAACGATTATTGAAAAGGCAAAACCCTGAAAGCCACAATTCAGCCTTTTTCAAATTGAGAAGCATTCCACTTGTTTATAAATTAAATTTCGCACGATTAACATAATTTTATTTGCATCATAAAAAACGTGACAAAATAGTATTAAAAAAATGGACAATGCGACCATTGCCCACTATATGTTTAATCAATAAAAATGAAATAAAATGAAAACAATTAAAAAGATTTCGATGTCGTTGCTCGTTGGATTATTCCTGATGATGAGTACAGGTATGCATGCACAAGACCCTATGAAAGCTGGTCCGAAAGTGTATAAAAAAATCCTCCTTGACAATGATAAAGTGAGGGTCATGTCGGCAGAATTTGCCCCAGGCGCAACAATGCCATGGCATAGCCACCCTCATCACACCGTGTATGCTTTGACCGGTGGTAAAATTCAAATCACAGAAAAAGGCAAGCCGGCAACCACATCCAATATCAAGGCAGGAGAAGTACTGTATTTCCCACCCGTAATGCACATGGCAAAAAACACAGGAACTACCACATTCAAGATTGTTGTGACAGAAATAAAACCTGCTCCGAAAAAATAACAGATTTTATTTAAAAAATTATAATGAAGCAGCCTGTATCGGGCTGTTTCCTTTTTAAAAGCAATGGATTGATTGATAAAAAAATTAATTTCCAATACTCTCTTTTATCATCAACGCACATTTCTCGCCATCGATTGCCGCCGAGATAATTCCACCAGCATAACCTGCTCCTTCACCACAGGGATACAAGCCTTTTATTTGGACGTGCTCGTAAGTCAACGGATCTCTGGGAATACGCACTGGCGAAGAAGTTCTTGATTCCGGTGCGTGAAGTATGGCTTCATTGGTCAAATAACCGCGCATGGATTTCCCAAATTCAGAAAAACCTTCTCGCAATATTTGCGTTAAAAACCCGGGAAAAACCTGCCCCATTTCAACGGATGTCGTTCCGGGAACATAGGACGTTTTCGGAATTTCGGAGGAAACTTTATTTTGGGTAAAATCGATCATGCGTTGCGCAGGAACTTTTTGGGTTTTCCCAGCCAAATGCCATGCTTTTTGCTCGATGCTTTTTTGGAATTCCATTCCGGCTAAAGCACCAAATTTGGCAAACGGTTTAAAATCTTCCAATTTTAACTCGATTACTATTCCAGAATTGGCAGTAGCCTGATCCCTTTTGGATGGCGACCAACCATTGGTAACCACTTCACCAGGACTGGTGGCACAAGGTGCAATCACACCACCGGGACACATACAAAAAGAATACATTCCTCTACCGCCCACTTGCTTCACAATAGAATACGGTGCCGGAGGCAAAAGTTCCCCACGATAATCGCAACTGTACTGAATACTGTCAATTAACGATTGTGGATGCTCGGCTCTTACACCTAAGGCAAAAGGCTTGGCTTCGATAAAAATCTGCTTTCGATCTAATAATTCGAAAATATCTCGGGCAGAATGTCCTGTAGCCAAGATTATTTTGTTAGCAAGAATCGTATCTCCGTTTTGAGTAACAATTCCTTGCACTTCATTGTTTTTTACTAAAATATCGGTTAGTCGTGTTTCAAACAAAACCTGTCCGCCACATGCAATGATTTTCTCCCGAATGTCCTGAATAATTTGAGGCAATTTATTAGTTCCAATATGCGGATGCGCTTCAATCAGAATATCTTCCGAAGCCCCAAAAGCCACTAATAACTCCAAAATTCTCGTTACATCACCACGTTTTTTAGAACGAGTGTATAATTTTCCGTCCGAATAGGTTCCTGCCCCACCTTCGCCAAAACAATAATTAGAATCTTCATTGACAAGATGATCGACATTGATGGCTTTCAAATCTCTTCTTCTGCCTCTAACATCTTTTCCACGCTCAATAACTATGGGTTTCAAACCCAACTCTATCAATTGCAAAGCGGCAAAAAGTCCGGCGGGACCAGCGCCTACCACTATAACTTCCTGAGCCGTTTCAACATTCGCATAATCGGGAAGTTGGAATTTATGTTCCTGAAAAGGCTCTCCTTTCAAATAGATTGCCACTTTCAAATTGATTTTTATCGCTTTTTGACGCGCATCAATCGAGCGTTTTAAAATGGAAATATGTTCGATTTCTTTCGCAGCAACCTTAATTTGTTTCGCCAAATAGTCTTTTAGCAACAATTCATTTGCAGCTGTTTCTGGTGTTACTTGTAATAGGAGTTCTTGAGGCATTTTATCTTGTTTAATCATTGCTTTGTTGAATCGTTTATTCGAAAAACAAAAACAAAGTACAAAAATAGTATTTTGAAGTGGAATTAGTGATTCAATAAAGAATCCATTTTCAAATTTCCAAATTAACTCATTTTTAAATTAGACTTTGTAACTTTGGCACTTTGAATCTATGAACCTTTGCACCTAATAAAAAAATGTCCAGAAAAATAAAACTGATATGGGATTTCCGTGGACCTGCTTCCGAAAAAACTGCCGAGCACCACGAAATTCATTTGAAAGAATATATCGCAATTGAAAAATTACCCTTGAATATCACGGGTTTTGAAATTCATGGCGAAATGCAAGCCATCGCTTTTATGGTGGTTACCGATGAAAATATGATTCAGGTTCGGGATGCTTTGAAACCGCATCGAGGAGAGATTTTTTAGTGGTCAGTGGTCAGCTTTTTAGTGATCAGTCCAATTAATACTGAATTTTAGTAGTCAGTTTTTTAATAATCAGTCCTATTTAATACCGAAATAACTGAACACTAAAAAACTGACCACTGAACACTTCTTTAATTAGCCACTTCGCTAATAAACTTAATTCGCATCAAGCGCAATTCATCAAGATCATAATCCCCATCAAACTCTTTGAGGGCATCTTCTATATTATCCGATTCGGATTCCATAAAATAGCCATGAATTTCTTCTTGCTGATCATCGTCAAGCATATCGTCAATCCAATATTTTATGTTCAGCTTGGTTCCAGAATAAACAATTTGCTCCATTTCTTTTATTAAAGCATCCATGTTAATCCCTTTCGCGGAAGCAATATCATCAAGAGATAATTTCCTGTCAATATTTTGAATGATATAGAGTTTATTTACTGAATTGACTCCGGTAGATTTTACCACTAAATCCTCCGGACGAATGATATCGTTATCTTCTACATACCGACTAATTAATTCTAGAAATGCTGCACCGTATTTTTTAGCTTTCCCTTCCCCAACGCCATGAATATTAATCAATTCATCTTGAGAAACCGGATATTTCAAGGCCATATCTTCCAATGATGGATCTTGGAAAACCACAAAGGGAGGAACGCCTAATTTCTTGGCTACTTTTTTGCGTAAATCACGCAACATGCTCATCAAAACTTCATCGACAGCTCCTGTAGATTTCGCAGCAGTTACAATCGCTTCATCTTCTGTTTCATTGTATTCATGATCTTCAGACATCATGAAGGATTCTCTATTTTTAATAAAATCCAATCCTTTTTTGGTGATTTTGACGATTCCATAAGTTTCAATGTCTTTGGATAAATATCCTGCCACAAGAACTTGTCTCAATAAGGCCATCCAATATTTTTCATCGTGATCTGAACCACATCCAAAAAAAGATTGTGTATCCGTTCTATGTGCTTTTATGACAGCATTGACACGACCAATCAACGTAAAAACAACTTCTTTCGATTTATATAAATGCTTCGTATCCCGTACCACTTCCAGTAGTTTCACCACTTGATCTATGGCTTCCACTTTTGTTTTCGGGTTTCTGACATTGTCATCCATATCAGCTCCTTCTCCATTGACATCGTCAAATTCTTCTCCGAAATAATGCAGTAGAAATCTCCTTCTGGACATGGAAGTTTCGGCATAAGCCACCACTTCTTGTAATAAAGCAAAACCAATTTCCTGCTCGGCAACAGGTTTACCCGACATGAATTTTTCTAATTTCTCGACATCTTTATAGGAATAATAGGCAAGACAATGTCCTTCGCCTCCATCACGACCCGCACGACCGGTTTCCTGATAATAACTTTCCAATGATTTAGGAATATCGTGGTGAATCACAAAACGCACATCCGGTTTATCGATTCCCATTCCAAAAGCGATGGTTGCCACCACCACATCAACATCTTCCATAAGAAACATATCTTGGTGTTTGGCACGGGTTTTAGCGTCTAATCCCGCATGATAAGGCACGGCACTTATTCCGTTTACCTGCAAAACTTCGGCAATAGCCTCTACTTTCTTGCGGCTCAAACAATATATAATTCCTGATTTGCCTTTGTGTTGCTTTATAAAACGGATAATATCCGATTCAATATTTTTAGTTTTGGTACGTACTTCGTAATATAAATTAGGTCTGTTGAAGGATGCTTTAAAAGTAGTCGCATCAGTCATATCTAAATTCTTCAGAATATCTTCCTGTACTTTTGGTGTAGCTGTAGCGGTCAAACCTATAATAGGCACATCCCCTAATTGCTTAATGATGTGTTTTAGATTTCTGTACTCGGGTCTAAAATCATGGCCCCACTCGGAGATGCAATGGGCTTCATCGATAGCTACAAAGGAAATGGGTACCGTTTGAAGAAAAGCGACATACTCTTCCTTGGTCAAAGACTCTGGAGCAACGTATAATAATTTTGTCAAACCGGAAGTAATGTCTTTTTTTACTTGGGTAATTTCGGTTTTGGTAAGGGAGGAGTTTAAAACATGGGCAACACCATTTTCAGAAGATAAACTTCGAATGGCATCAACTTGATTTTTCATCAAAGCGATTAAAGGAGAAACTACGATGGCAGTTCCTTCCTGAATTAAAGCAGGCAATTGGTAACAGAGCGACTTCCCTCCTCCTGTAGGCATAATCACAAATGTGTTTTGCTTATTAAGGAGACTTTTAATGACTTGTTCTTGTAATCCCTTAAATTGGCTGAAGCCAAAATATTTTTTTAATTCTTTGTGGATATCAATTTCGTTTGAATTCATTCTTGATTATGTGGTATTTTGTATAAATTTGCATCACATAAAGATACAAAATTCTTTTAAAAATACAAATTTTAACCATTCTGTTTTGATAAGTAAAGAAAATATATTGGCTAGTGCCAAAAAAACTATTTTATCTGAAAGTGAAGCAATTGCCAAACTAACTGAATTTCTTGATGAAAACTTCATTGAAGCCACGCAAAACATCTATAATTCTAAAGGGAGATTAGTGGTGACAGGTATTGGAAAAAGTGCCATTATTGCTCAAAAAATGGTAGCGACCTTTAATTCCACCGGAACTCCTTCGCTATTTCTTCATGCCTCCGAAGCGATTCATGGTGATTTAGGAATGGTTCAAAATGACGATAGTATTATTTGTATTTCAAAAAGTGGCAACAGTCCGGAAATAAAAGTTCTGGTGCCGCTTTTAAAACGTTTTGGCAATACCTTAATTGCAATCACAGGAAATATGACTTCTTTTCTTGCCAAAGGTTCCGATTTTGTTTTGAACACCACAGTAGAGGCTGAGGCCTGTCCTAATAATCTGGCACCGACCAATAGTACCACAGCGCAATTAGTAATGGGCGATGCCATTGCCGTTTGCCTGATGGAAATGCGGGATTTCAAACCGGAAAATTTTGCCGTATACCACCCAGGAGGCGCTTTAGGTAAAAAATTATTGTTACGTGTGAAGGACATGCTGGAACACACTTTGAAACCAATGGTAGCACCGGATACACCGATAAAAAAAGTAATTTTCGAAATTTCCGAAAAACGTCTTGGAGTAACTGCAGTTGTAGATGAGAATAAAGTTGTCGGAATTATTACCGATGGCGACATTCGAAGAATGCTAAATGACAGAGACTCCTTCACTGATTTGACCGCCAAAGATATTATGACTAAAAATCCAAAATTAATACCATCTACAGCCATGGTTGCAGATGCATTGAATATTCTAGAAGACTTCTCCATTACACAATTAGTGGTGGTGGACAACGGCGAGTACAAAGGCGTACTACATTTACACGATATTTTAAAAGAGGGAATAGTATAATGGCGAAGAAAAACTTAAACGAAATGTCGTTTTTAGATCATCTTGAAGAATTAAGATGGCTATTGGTTCGAAGTACTATTGCAATATTAATTCTTGCTACCGTTACTTTTTTTATTAGTGATTATATTTTTGATGTCATCATTTTCGGACCAACAAATGCTAATTTTATAACGTACCGATTCTTTTGTGATTTATCCAATCAATTGGGTTTTGCCGAAAGTATTTGTGTAACCGAAATGCCTTTCATTATCCAAAACACGAATATGGAAGGACAAATCAACGTGTTGATTTGGACTTGTATAACGGCCGGATTTATCCTTGGATTCCCCTTCATATTGTGGGAAGTATGGAAATTCATCAGCCCGGCATTGTATGAAACAGAAAAAAAACACGCGAGACTTTTCGTGATTTCATCCTCATTGCTCTTCTTTTTGGGAGTGTTGTTTGGCTATTTTGTAATTGTACCCATGTCAGTCAACTTTTTTGCCACTTTCACCATTAGTGCCGTGGTAAAAAACCAATTTAGTATTGATTCTTACATTGGGCTGGTAAAAACAAGTGTGATTGCTTGTGGTTTGTTTTTTGAATTGCCTATCATTATCTATTTCTTAACAAAATTAGGGCTAGTAACTCCTGTTTTCTTAAGAAAATATTGGAAATATGCCGTAATTATCATCCTTATCGTTGCCGCAATTGTTACCCCACCGGATGTGGTGAGTCAGATAATTGTAACTATTCCGATGTTATTGATCTACGAGGCAAGCATCTTAATTTCAAAAATTGTAGTAAAAAATCAAAAAAAGATAAATGGCTGATATCATTCAAGAATTCAACGACTACCGTTCTAAAATGAACGAAAAATTATTGGCGGACAATAATAAAATTGTAAAGCGAATTTTTAATCTGGACACCAATGCCTATGCAGCAGGTGCATTAGATGTAAAAACCAAAGAACTTTTAGGACTGGTAGCTTCGGCAGTATTACGTTGTGATGATTGTGTAAAATACCATTTGGAAACCAGTTTCAAAGAAGGGGTAACTAAAGAAGAAATGATGGAAGCCATGGGAATCGCTACGCTTGTTGGCGGAACTATTGTGGTGCCTCATTTGCGTAGAGCCTATGAATTTTGGGAAGCATTAGAAACCACCACTACAAAATAATATTTCCATCAAATAAAAAATGGCTCCTGACCATTTTAGGCAAATAGCTGGATATGGGAAGAAACTAAATAATTGTTAAAGGAAGGATTGGACTATAGGTTTATTCGTTTATTTGTCTAAAATCTAACCATCTAAAAATCTAAGAATCTGAATATGAATATGAAATTAAGAGCCGAAAATCTAATCAAAACCTATAAAGGACGCAGTGTTGTAAAAGGCATTTCGGTAGAAGTAAATCAAGGCGAAATCGTGGGACTTTTAGGACCCAACGGTGCCGGAAAAACGACTTCATTTTATATGATTGTAGGATTGGTTAAACCAAATTCGGGCAACATATTCCTGGACGATTTGAACATTACCGATTATCCCATGTACAAAAGAGCGCAACAGGGAATTGGTTATTTAGCGCAAGAAGCTTCTGTTTTTAGAAAATTAAGTATCGAAGACAATATCTTGAGCGTTTTACAATTGACAAAACTATCCAAAGCCGAACAAGAAGCGAAGATGGAAAGTTTAATAGAAGAGTTTAGCTTGGAACACATCCGTACCAATCGCGGAGATTTACTTTCAGGGGGTGAACGTCGTCGTACCGAAATTGCGCGATGTCTTGCCACCGACCCAAAATTCATCTTACTGGATGAACCATTTGCAGGTGTCGATCCGGTTGCCGTAGAAGATATTCAACGAATCGTAGCGCAATTAAAAAACAAAAATATTGGTATTCTTATCACCGACCACAACGTTCAGGAAACCTTGGCAATTACAGACAAAACCTACCTTATGTTTGAAGGTGGAATCTTAAAAGCAGGTATTCCGGAAGAATTAGTTGAAGATGAAATGGTACGAAGAGTATATTTGGGTCAAAACTTTGAATTGCGTAAAAAGAAATTAGAGTTTTAAAATTGTAACCCTTTACAGATCGCTTTTGCAAAAACTAAATTTACCCGATTGTAATTCTATTAATTATGGAGAACCCGAGTAAAGAAACTGAAGAAAAATGGCCCAAAGACCCTAAAAATTGGATTTGGGGTATTTTCTATTTCAATCCCGAAGAAAAAAGAATTACACCTCCTAAAAGAATTCCATCGATAGGATTTACGATAAATTTTGCCAACCCGAAATCAGTTCTTTTTATGATTGGAGCTATTTTATTTTTCGCTTTCATTCTTTTCTCAATCATCAAAAAAAATCTCTAATTTATTCCTTGGTTATAAATTGCAACTGCTGTAAATCGCCATTATAAATATTGACGTCTACATTTCCTTTGATTCCCGGAACCGATGCTTTTTCGGTGAATTGCCAGAACAACCAATCTTCGTTTATTTCCTCCCTGTAAAAATTATAATTGGCAATCCAAAAAAGATAGTCACTGAATTCCTCTTTTAAAAAATCGTCGTAATATTTCTCACCGGTATAGATAATAGGTTTTACCTCGTAATGCAGCTCCACTCGTTTCAACCATCTTTTCAGACCTACTTTTAAGCGATCAAGCGATTGATTTTTAGGTAGTTTTTCAATATCTAAAACAGGAGGCAAATCCCCTTTTTGAAGGGTAACGGTTTTGATAAAAAGTTCGGCCTGTTCGAGCGAATTTTCATTGGGACGGTAATAATGATAGGCCCCACGAATCATTTTATTTTCTTTGGCACCAAGCCAATTTCGATCAAACCGACGGTCTTTTCTGTCTCTCCCTACTGTAGCACGAATGAACACAAAATCTAAGGGATATTTTTGCTCTAAAGTATCCACATAAGTCCATTGGATTTTTCCTTGGTATTCCGAAACATCCAAACCGACGCTTTTTCCTTCGTGTTTTTCTAAAACCTGAAAATTTCGGACATCCGAAATGCGTTTGGCTTCCGCCTCCTTTTTCAGAATTTTATCTGATTTAAAACTAAAATAATAGGCTAAACCATCCCGATAATGATAACCAACAGCAATAACTAGTACAATAACAAAAGTAACAATCAAATACCGCACGAGCTTACCAGAGAAAACAGACACTTTCTTTTTGGGTTTGCGAATTGGTGTGGTTTTCCTTCTAACCATTTTTCTTTTCATTCAAAAACCTACTTTTTTAGCCATTTATTATTCACGACCGATAGTAAAACATAAGAAATGATCAGCAAAGGAATTCCTAAATATTGGAAGAAAATCAATAATAAAAGGGACAGCATCAGAAAGCTAATTTGGAGTGCATTGGCCGCAAAATTAAACTTTTTGATTTTTAAGGAAAATAGCGGAATTTCGGCATTCAAAATATAAGCGCTTACTAAAGTAATCGCCAACAAAACCCATGGATTCGTCAAAATTTCGAAAACAAATAGGGAATCGGAATAACTTAAAACCAAAGGCAAACTTAAAATAAACAAGGCGTTGGCAGGCGTTGGCAAACCAATAAAAGAATCAGTCTGACGGGTATCGATATTAAAATTCGCCAAACGGTAACAAGAACCTAAGGAAATCAAGAAACCCAAATAAGGAAAGATTTGCAAATAAGTCTCAGAACCAGTTGAATTGTCTACCATCATTTGATACATCACTAAACCGGGCACAACACCACTGGTAACCATGTCTGCCAAGGAATCCAACTGCAAACCCAGCGGACTGGAAACTTTGAACAATCGGGCAAAAAAGCCATCAAAAAAGTCCAAAAAGATACCCAGACAAACGAAATAAAAAGCCATTTCAAAATTACGGTGAAATGCAAAAACCAAAGCGATACAGCCGCAAAAAAGATTAAGCAAGGTGATACTATTGGGGATATGCTTTTTAATATTCATAGTGATAGAGTTTAGTGGACCAAAGTTGACAAATTTAGTATAATAAGTGAAGGAGAAGTACGTTTTTTAATAGAGATTTTTCAACAGCTGTTCTCGATACTATTTTTTTTTCATTGCATTACACAAAAATCACTACCATTGACGTTTTTTCAAAACTAATATAAAACCTATCGTATAGACACAAATAGTAAAGGTTAAATTTGAACACGAATTCCACTAATTTTCACAAATCTATGCGGCTAATACAGTTCGTGTAATTAATTTCACGAATGAATTCGTGGCAATTCGTGTAATTCGTGTTTATTTTTAGACTTATGTCCAGACGAGATAGGTATAATACGTCATTTTATATTGCTTTTTTTTGTAAAAAAATTAAGCCTCGAACTGACGGGATTATCACCTCGACGACGTCACTTCGTCCCGACACTTCGGGACTTTGCTTGATGAAATTAGATTGAAAGCAAGTATTAGTTAAGCCAGAAATGTATCGAGAAGCCTTGCTTAAAAGACAGTTCTTGAAATATTTTTTAAGCCTAAACGTTCTTTAGACACAAATTTTCACTGTTCCCTTTTTTACAATCTTCAAAAAATCCGTGTAAATCCGTTTTATCTGCGTCATCCGCGTGCTATTTCAAATTTCCGTTAGCCATCGAGGCAATACCATTTTTCTACCTTTAAAAACTACAGGACTAACAAATGCTTAGAATGATCCATAATCAATTAGTCCGTCACGGTAAATTCAATAGTAAAATGAAATAACCTCAGTAAAAAATTATATTTTTGACAAAAAATCAAACAGACTTTCGGTTTGTCAAAACAATACCCTTGAAAAAAGCCTCCTTATTTGTATTGCTTTTGGCTAGTACCCTAAATTACAGTCAGGCCGTCAGGAAATACTCGAATGAGTTTATGAATATTGGCGTTGATGCGGCGGCTTTGGGTATGTCAAATACTGTTGTGGCTTCAACCGACGATGTCAATTCAGGCTATTGGAATCCGGCGGGACTGATGCACTTGGAAGACCATCAGGTATCGTTAATGCATGCCAATTATTTTGCCAATATTGCCCAATACGATTACTTAGCTTATGCGAGTCCCATTGACGACCAGAGCGCTTGGGGAATTTCGTTAATCCGTTTTGGTGTGGATGATATTTTGAATACCACAGAATTAATCGACAGTCAAGGCAATATCGACTACAACCGAATCAGCCTTTTTTCAACGGCTGATTATGGCTTCACCTTTTCGTACGCCCGAAAACTCCCCGTTCCCGGATTTCAATATGGTGCAAATGCCAAAGTAATACGGCGAATAATCGGGAAATTTGCCAGCTCTTGGGGATTTGGTTTTGATGTTGGATTACAATTCAAAAAAAACAACTGGCAATTTGGATTAATGCTTCGCGACATCATAACCACCTACAATGTATGGAATATTGATGAAGAAGAGTACAAAAAAATCGCTAATGCGGTACCCGGAGAAAATCAGGAATTACCGGAAAGCACAGAGATTACAGCCCCAAAAGCCCAACTGGGAATAGCAAAAAAATTTATCATTCGGTATGACTATAGTATTTTGGCTGCAGCCAATATGAATATGCGATTTACCAAAACGAATGACCTTATCTCGACCGATTTTGTAAGTATCGATCCGGCGATAGGCTTGGAATTTGGCTATACCGATTTGGTCTTCGTACGTGCGGGTGCGGGAAATTTTCAGAATGTAGAACAATTGGACAGCACCGAAAAAGTAGGGTTTCAGCCCAATATTGGATTGGGATTTAAATACAAAGGCATCCAGATTGATTATGCGTTGACCGATTTAGGCAATCAAAGTACCGCTTTGTATTCGAATATTTTTTCGGTTAAAGTAGATTTAGGGTTGTTTAGAAATTAATTAATTTTAAAAATACATATGCATACTTAAATTAAAATAGCACACAAATAATACTGATGAAAAAGATTTGCACTGATTAAGAACATAATAAATAAATAATTGCTTCTTAACTTAACTCACCCACACCACTCCAAAAAGACTAACGTGTAGCCCATAAATAGCAGACAAAAAGGGTAACACGAATTTCCCTAATTTGCACAAAACAATTAGTGACAATTAGTGAAATTCGTGTTACCTTTTACATGCTGAACTGAAAAATCCGTGTAAATTTGTTCCATCTGTGCCATCTGTGTTCCATTTTTAATAATATCTCCTAATGAATATACCCTCTTTAAAAAAAATAGTTCTTTTCATACTGCTGTTTTCAACCACAAACCATAGTTTCGGTCAAAACCTTTTGTTGTCAAAAGAGGCAAAAGTCAGTGTGCTCACTTGCGGTACGGGTAACGAATCCTATTCAATGTTTGGCCATACCGCAATCCGTATCAATGACGCTTACAACAACATCGATGTGGTGTATAATTATGGTGCTTTCGACTTTAATACCCCTAATTTTGTTTTGAAATTCATCAAAGGCGATTTACAATATTTTGCAGTAGCGCATTCCTACGCTGATTTCATCAATGAATACACCTATGAAAAAAGATCCGTTTATGAGCAGGAATTAAATATTCCTCCAAACCTGAAACAGCAATTATTTGACAACCTGAATATTTCTTTAGCTTCGGGGGAAAGTCATTACACCTATAAATTTATTGACAAAAACTGTACGTCAATGGTCGTCGATATCATCAACAAAACATTAGACACGATTGCAATTGTTAAAAACGCAGATACTGATATCACCTATAGAACCATATTGTATCCCTATTTTGACAATCACTTTTATGAAAAATTAGGAACGAGCATTATCTTCGGTAAAAAAGTCGACGGCTTGGGGACACAAATCTTTTTGCCTTTCGAATTACAAAAAAGTCTGAAAAAAGTTTCTTTTCAGAATCAGCTGCTGGCTCCCGAAAACAAAACTATAATCGAATTCGAAAAAGAAGTTTCCGGCTCTTGGTGGAATAATGTTTATACGTATCTAGTACTTCTTGGCTTTGCTGTCCTGATAAATAACAAAAGTATCGATCTGTTTTACCTCATTATGATGGGAATATTAGGGCTATTCTTCGTGTTTGTGGGATTTTATTCATTTCATCAAGAATTAGGCTACAATTATAATATCTTATTGTTTAATCCCTCCTTATTGGGACTGCTCTACTTTTATGCGACAAAAAACAAAAAAGGAATTTACAACCTGGCGGCATTCAACATCCTGTCATTACTTGTTTACCTGATCATTCTAATCAATAAAGCCCATTTGTTGATCGTACTGCCTTTGGTAATTGCAAGTGGAATTATTTTAGTCCGCCTGGCAATTCAAAATAAAAAACGCATTCCTATCATTATTTAAAAATGCGACTTTAGATTATAAATAATAATGACTATCCGTAAATAATACTAAAGAAAAATTTAGCCACAAATTTCACGAATTTGTCACGATTTTTTTATCCTTAAAAGAAAAATTAAACACTAATTCGTGAAATTTGTGGAAATTCGTGGCTAAAAAAATAATTATAGTCCGCTAAGCGGACAGTCATAATAATAATAATAATAATAATAATAATAATAATAATAATAGAGAATACGAATAAGCAAACTACTGCCCTCTATAAAACAACACAGTGGTAATCGTTTTAAAAGCAATGCTCAAATCTAAAAAAATACTTCTGTGTTTGATATAATACAGGTCGTATTGCAGTTTGATCAAGCTGTCATCAATAGTCCCTCCATAAGCATAATTGACTTGTGCCCAACCCGTAAGGCCTGGTTTTATAACATGTCTGGTTTCATAAAAAGGCATTATTTCAGCTATTTCTTTGACGAAGAAAGGACGTTCAGGGCGAGGGCCAATAACCGCCATATCCCCTTTTAAAATATTTATAAATTGGGGAAATTCATCAATCCTGGTTTTTCTTAAAAATTTTCCGAATGCCGTTACTCTCGAGTCGCTTGTAGTGGTAAAAACAGCTCCGTTTGATTCGGCATTACTGATCATAGTCCTGAATTTAAAAATTTCAAATACAACTCCGTCTTTGCCTACACGTTCTTGGCTATAAAACAACTTCCCCCTGTTCCCTATTGCATTTCCAATTAAAATCAAAGGGAATAAGACCAGACCAACAGCCAATCCAAGCACCGACATGCTTATTTCAAAAATTCTGATGCTTAACAGATACAACGTATTGTGGTTGCTTCTGCTAAAAGGGAAAAATCGATAAAAATCTCTGGATATATAATGTACAGGGATACGATGCGTTTTATTTTCATATACTTGGGTGTACTCCCGGATAACACTTCCCCTTTCCAGTAAACGAAGCAATTGTTGATACAATTCAGCGGTGATTCCTTCTGTTTTTTGAGAGGCAATCACAATTTCTGATATGGAATTTTCAATTACAAAGGAAAACAACTCGTCACTTTTTATGTTTGGAACATAATGGTATTTAGAATCATCCTTAACTGTGCAATCCGAATTGACATACGCTACGATTTTATAATGCGGATCGATATGTTCTAATCCGGAAATCAACTCTTCTACCTGCTCCTTATCACATATTAAAACAGCATTTTGAAGAAACCGCTTGGATGCTAAAAATTTAACATAAAACATCCTCCATAAAAACAAAGCCACAAATACAACTAAATAAAACACTAGGATTTCAATTCTTTTGGATGGCAATTCCGGAGAAAAAACCGGTGTTAATAAATACACTAAAACGGTCGTTGATGCCGTAAGAATGGCACTTCGCAGCACCTGAAATTGATTACTGGCTACCTGAAGGTTGTACATTTCGAATATCGTCCCGAAAAAATTGAGATAAACACCTAAAACTATTGTCCAGTAGAAATTAATGGTAGAGAATGTGAAATAATCGAAATCGAACATCTTACCAACAAAAAACAGTGCACCCAAAACAAAAAAAACATCAAAGAAGCGAAGAATCATCTTCCGCTCTGATATTTCAAAATGAATTTTGTCAACTGAAAACATGGATGGCATTTAGGATTACTGGTGCAATTTAGCCATTTTGAACTCATATCATTCTAAGAAATGTTAAATATTTTAACAAAATTATCTTTTTAACGAATTAATCTGTTGCCAACTTGGATGTAATTAACTAAGAACGGTCCATTAGTCCTGATTCTTCGGGATTTTGCTTAATGTAATGAAATAAAAACGGTGTCGAGAACGGCGTCATTAATAAAAATAAATTATCGTTAACTAGTTAATTTACTCTCTTTTTTAGAACCTCCCCCCAACTGCACATTGAGTAAAGACAAAGAGTATACAAAAGCAGGTGCAGCGGTTCGCATCGCCGCATGGTTAATCGTTAAAAACCAAAACACAATAAAACACAATAGAAACATGTTGAACTTGTTTTCCAGATACAAAAACAAAGGCGTGAAAAACAAGATCAATAGGGCAAAAATACCCAGTGTACCGTGTTCCGCTAGCATTCGAGTAATTTCATCGTGCGATAAAGTACCGTCTCCCGTTTCTGCTTTTCTTGCTTCAACCCCTTTTCCAACCCCCACCCCAAAAATGGGATTCTTCAGAAAAATATTGATTTCGTCCTGTGCAATTTCTTCTCTCCCTGTAAATTTACTTTCTTTTACCCTTCCTTGTGCATCCTGATTGGCGTAGCGCTTGTCAATAAGCCCCCCAGTCTGAAAAGAAGTATAACTCCAGGTCGATATCATTGCCAGAGTGACAAATACAATAATATAATTCAGTTTTACCCTTCCTCTAAAGTTTGATTTCAAATACAGGAAAAACAACAACAAAGCAATCATCATAAAACCCGTTACCATACCTCCACGCGAAAAGGTAAGCATCCCGCGATAGGTTATGTTTAGTGCAATAATTAAATTAATTACCAATAAAAATTTTGTTCGGGATTCTAGTATGATTCTGGAAAAAAAAATAAACATGCCCAAGCCCAAAATGGTGGCCACCTGATTAGGGCCATACCCCCCTGAAGTTTCAAAATTGGATTGGGTACTTGTAATAACATCCCTAATATTTGGCGTATAAAATGTCAAGTAGACCATACAACTGATAATAGGCAACCCCATGCTTAACAATATATTGTTCATTTGCTCTAATGCAATTTTTCGCCTGAAAGTATATAAAGAAGCTAACCCTAAACAGACGGGACCCGAAATATTAAAAGCTATGGTTGTTCTTATATTGGTATCAAAATCCAATACAAAAGTAGTGAACACCACGCTGGGAACTAACAATAACAGATACAACCAATAAGGCACAGCACCTTTTGAAAAACCACTAAAGTACATCCCTGTTATAAGAAAAACCATTACTCCATACTTGGAAATTTCATATAGCGGATTTCCTCCTGTCATTCTCAAGAAAACTTCGCTTCCCACCACATAAGCCGCGGCAATAAGTGCCTCATTATTTCTATTTTGTTTTTTAATGATATAGAAAAACAAAAATATATAAATAAAATAGCCGTATATTTTTGAAGCAAAAGGCAGTCCATAAATCAAAAACCCAATAAAAACATGGAGTACGATTAAATAGAGATAGGATTGATCCTCTTTTTTCATCTTTAAATATATGCTTTTAAATTGTCTTATATTTGTTTAATAACAAGTTAACAACCTTCGCTTTTGAATAATTATTAAAAACAAATTCCTGCAATTGCATCCCAAATCTATCTCTTAGTGATTTTTCTGAAATCATTTTATGCAATTGTTGTTGTAATTGTGACTGATTTAAAGGATCAAATAACAACCCGCTTAAATTATCTTTAATGATTAATGGGCAATACCCTACATTAGTAGAAACTACTGGCAATTTTGCGCAACCATATTCTAATAAGGTTACTGGAAAACCTTCTGTAGTTGAAGCTAATATCCCTATTGTTATTTGAGATAAAATATGTTTAATATCATTTTTAGAACCATAAATAAAAACAAAATTTTCTAATTTATTTTTATTTATAAATTCCTTAAGTTGAATAGAGTAACCATCCTTATAATCTTTCCCAATCAAATGTAAACTCCACCCTAAATCATTTAATTTCATTTCTTGAAAAGCGATAAGTATTGCTAAATGGTTTTTGGGTTTTTTTAAATTTGCTAAACAAACAATCCGTTTTTCATCATTGCCTTTTAAAAAGGTGGTATTAGGGTAATTCTCCTCAAATGTCGCAAAATTGGGAATATACGACACTTTTTTTACCAACAAATTTTTCTTAGCCCAAGCCTCTAATTGGTGATTGACAACAAAAACAGAAGAAAAAAAAATAGAAGAAAAAAATAATGAAAAATTATCTCTTATAGATTCTCTTATCCTTCCTCCATAATGTTCATGCCAAATAATCTTGACTTTGGGGTAAATCAATTTGAGCAAAAAAGCGATAAAAAAGGAAGTCCCATGTGCATGAACAATTGTGACCTTATTTAGTCTCACATAATTTCGCAATCTAAATACCGCTTTAAAATCAAGCGTTTTTTTCTTATTCAAAAAAAGATAAGAAACGCTGCTATCAATCTGATTGACAAATGGTCCTTCTTTTCGGGTGACCACTAATCCTGAAAATTCGCTATGCCGTATCAAGGCATTGGCATAACTTACTGCTATTCGTTCGGCACCACCGGCCTCGAGAGAATCTATAATTTGAAGTATACGCATTTTTTATTTCCTCTAACTAATATCATTCGATTCCATTTGTCATTCCAATCTTACTTGTCATTCCGACGAAGGAGGAATCTCATCTGTGTTTATCGCTCCTACCGTTTTGTCATTGCCGCTGGGCCGGTTCACTATCTCTCTTTGTCATATAATAATGCAAAAAACACTCCAAAAAACGCGTCAGTTTCGATTGTATAAAATAGCGAAAGTATTTTTATATAATTATATCGAGAACCGTTGTATGAAAACTAAAAACTTCTAAATACACAAAATCTTCATGATCTTTGCGTTTAAATTTCTCAATAAAATTTCTCAATTCAACAACAAAACGCATCAGTTCGAGTGATTTTTAAAATAACAACTGTTATTCTAGATAAAAACAAATGTTCAAGATTTATAAATTATATCGAGAACAGTTTAATAATTTTTCAATCTCTTGCTCAAAAACATCTAAGGTATAACCTCTTGACCATTGGGCAGCGTTATTACGCTTAATATCAAAGTCCATTTGATGATGTAAAAGAGTTTCAATCTGCAACCCATCTTCCTCTAAATTCATTTCCAACAAAACTCCTCTTTCCCCATAATCCAACATAAAAGGAACGCAAGATACGGAAGTAGCCACAGGAACACAACCCCAAAACATACCTTCAGCAATAACTTTTGGCCAACCTTCGCTATCGGAAGGTAAAATTACAAAATGACTTTCCTTGTACGCATTTTTTATAATTTCCTGGGTCTGATTTCCTTCTAATGAAATGTTTTTTTTCAAATGATTTACTGTGATATAATCTTCTAGTATTTTTCTTTCTATTCCTTCACCATACAAACGCAACATTACGTCGTATCCTTTTTTTGACATCAATTCCACTAACTGAATGGCATACAAAGGATTTTTACCCATCACTAAAGCCCCCATAAAAACAAAATTAATTTTTTCCTTTACATCTTTTCGAGTTAATGGCAATTTATCTTTGGCTGCATAAGTAGCTGTAAAAAAAGATTTGATGTTTTTTGTACTTCCTTCCCATTTTCCATAAACCAAAACTTGTATATTTCTAGTAAGGAAGATATTTCTCAAAATTAGCTGCTGCAATTTATAGGTCAAAGATTGTTTCGATTTGGGATCCCAGTTACCTGCATATTTAGCGGTTTTGGGAGTATTAGGAAACAAAATCTGAATCAAACAGCCTAATAAACCAATATTTCCAGGGCATCGCAAATGGATGTGATCCGCTTTTCTCATGGTCTTAAAAATATTCCAACTGATTTTTGGAATACTTATGATTGTTTTAAAAATTTCTTTTAAACTCAATATATCAAAGCTATCAATAGCCACTAATTCGATATTTTTATGTTCATAAGCACTCTCGATTGGTGTTTTTTCTAAGTCCGTTTTTGGTGCAACAATAATGACTCTATCAGCATATTGCGTCCAAATATTCATTTCTCGAACATAAGGAGCATATGCAAAATATTTATTTTGTTCTATACAATGAGCTACATGAGTAATAATAACAAGAGTCATTAGTTTTTTATTTTTGGTTTATTAATTAACAAACTCCACCATCCTACAGTTCTTCCTAACGCTTCAGTGAAAGCGGCTGCTCTTTTACCGGAAGTAAATGTATTGCTAAATCGAATCATTGTCAATACAATTGTGATGGAATGCCATTTTAGTTTGGCATCCAATGAAGGTTTTGGATTCTTGGTTCTCCAGACATACCATCCGTTTCGTACCACCATTTTCCCATATTGATATTGGTTAGGCCTACCAGAAGCATCATGATGATGTGTTAATTTGGCCGAAGTATTCACATATAATTTTCCAGTTTTAGCTACTCGCAACGTAAAGTCTGCATCTTCATATAAACCATACCCCTCAAAATAGGTAGAGAATTGCATCGTTCCAAATACTTTTTTCTTAAAAGACGAGACCCCTCCCATTAATAATTCCACTTCATATATTTTTCCACTGGGTGGTAAAAAACCTACGCTCCGTCCATGCGAAAACAAAGGAGAAAACCCCGGCGGGCAATCGCTATCCAATCCTAGTTTTTTCCTTAATACAAATCGGCTTCCATCTTTTCTTTTCCAGCCATCAAAAAAATATTCGCCTATTTTTGCTTTGTAATTATGTCCTACCCACTCACATTCTGTCTCATTAATGATATGACCGCCTACTCCCAAGGCTTCAGGATGTATTTGATAAGTGCTTAATAATTGTTCCAAATAATCACTTTCCAAAACAGTATCATCATCCAAGAAACAAACAATTTCTACATCATTTCCAACTCGCTCAATCCCATAATTTCTTTGTTTGGTCAAACCACGATGAGTAGGTGGAACTAGAAAATAGGATAGGTTTACAAAATGATTTTCTTGTAAAGCAATTTCATTTTCAGGATTCGTTGAACCGTCAACAATAAGGATCTCATCGGGATATAGGGTTTGTTTCCGAACCGACTGCAATAATTGCAACAAGGGTTGAGGACGCAGGTAAGTACAAATAATTAGTGCAAATTTCATTTCTTATTAGTGTCTGATTCCTAAATTCATAAGTTTTTGTGCATAAAAAACCGATTTCTTAAATTGAGCATTCTTATATGGTAGTCGTAGAAGACGATAAAAAAAAACAAGTTTAGACCCGGTAAACAAATAATAACTAAAATGTTTATACTTGTATTCTATCAATTGTTGAGGAGAATAATGTTTAATAATTCCGTACATTATTGTAGGACTGGGTACAGGCCTGACTGATTTTACTGGAGTGTCCAGTTCCCAAGGTTGTGATTTTCTTTTTTTTCCAATAATTTTAGCCTGCGTTCCCCAAAAACGATAGCCGCCGCTTGGTGGTTTCAGATGCAAATTGACAGAAAATGGATTAGCTAATACTGTTACACCAATTTTTATTAATGACATTCCAAAATCACTATCTTCTCCATAGCCTCCGTCAAAATTGACATCATTACCAACCAATTGATTCACTAGCTCTCGTTTTACACAAGAATTTGCATTGCTAAACATATGAGCACTACCAGCAATTAATTGACTTCGATATAATTTTATCAATTTGTTTTGCAAATCGTTTAAATCTTGCCTATGATGATCCGCACGTATATCTAATCCATTACAAGCGCCCACATTATAAGTTTGCAAAAATCGTATATGGTTTTCTATAAAATCCGCAGGTATTCGAATATCGTCATCCCCAAATACAATATATTCACCTGTACACAAAGCAATGGCCTGATTTCTTGCCCGACAGCTACCTTTAGATTGTTGCCAAATCACTTTCAATTCAAAGGGATATTTTTTTTGTTGGTATACAGTTTCTTGCCTATCCCTTTTCGGAGTTGCATCCACTACCACAACTTGACTCGGTTTATAATTTTGTAAAGACAAGTCGTCCAATAATTGCAAGGTATATTCTTCCCTGAACATAGTAGGTATGATATAACTTATCGATGGATTTCCTTTAATCTTATGAAGTTCTCTTACGGGAATTTTGACAGTAAAATTACGCTTGTGACACTTCTTTTTTGCTTGTAACAAAGACTTCCATTCCGAAATTTTCCAAAACCCCAATCTATAAATCATAAAGATAGCATGAGTAGTTTTGTAATTTTTCCTAAAAAAAAGATGCCGGTCCCTACACGAAATTATTACTTTTTCTTTTTCTGTATAAGCGAATAAATCCTTAACATACAAAGGGACCCCTCCAAGAAAACGAATGCATTGAAAACCAAAATCCAAAGCCTGCATCTGAATATTTTCATAATCTAAATCAAAACCTCTTGCGATTTCCCAAACAGATTTACGAACTGCAAATGCATTGGGATTGACTCTCCAACTTACACATTGATCTAAATCATCAAAATCATTCAGATACCAAAAGAAAACTGCTGTTTGATAAACTAATTCCGGAAAAGCATTTTTATATCCTTGTTCAAAAGAACTATGCCAAATGTCACCAGCTCCTTTTGACAACTCTTCTAATTTTTCAAAATCAGGATTACCGTTGTAAAGAATAATTTCTTCAGATTGTGTGATATATTCCTTTAATTTAAATTTCATTTTTATATATAATATCTTAAGCTTAAGTAATAGGAACGATATATTGTCGCATATTATAATGTCAAACCCTCAATAAAGACTGAGGTTGAGTTAAAAAACAAATATGACATTATTTCAATCTCATTACTTAGATTCAGTTAATCAATTGTTTTTTAAAAAAAAACTATATTTATTATCCACTATTTTGAATTTATGAGCTGTTGATAAAAAGACAAACTCTGTTGTGCCACTATTTCCATACTGAATTTTTGAACCACCTTTTCTCTTGCTTTTAGCCCAAATTCTTTTTGCAATTCTTTATTTTCAAGTAAGTCAATAATTCTATTTGCATAAACAGTATGATCCGTTGGATGTACTAAAAATCCGTTTATTCCATCATCAATAATTTCTTTTGCCCAACCTATATTGGAAGCGACAATTGTTTTTTGCATCGCCATAGCCTCTATCCAGGATACAGGAAGAGCTTCAGCAAATGTAGGAAAAACGCATACTGTTGCTGCATTAATCTGTTTTTTTATGTCCTGATAGGGTACACTTCCCAAATAATTCACATTCGTTCTTGCCTGTTCCGTAAACAGTCCCTGCATCATGTGCCAAGTTGAAACATTTCCGGATAGTATGTCAGAAACATCTCTACCCACCAAAACTAATTTTGCATCTGATTTTTTTTTAATTACTTCATTAAAAATCAAGGGTAATTCCAACAATCCTTTTTTTCGGATTAAGCTGCCAAAATAAAGAATGGTGTTATTGCCTTTGTTATTTTCACTGTCATTGTTATTCTGACTAAATAGCCCCATATCAATCGAATTTGGGATGATCGTGAATTTTCTTTCTAATCCAAAAACTTCATTCGTTTTATCAGCCGTAAACTGACTTACCGAAAGCAAGGCGTCGGCTTTTTGCAACGCTCTTTTTTCATGAAATTTGTTAATCCATTTTACCGGACGTTGATCTAAATGACAGAAATACGTATCCGAACCATTCAATCGAATAACAATCTTACATTTTTTCGGGCGTATAAAAGACGTAATTCCAGTCCAATCAGAAGCCTCGACTAAATCAATTTCTTTTTCTTGATATAAGGTATCGATTATTTTCTGAAGTTTTTTTCGAGTAAGGTACCAGGATAACCCTTTTAGTTTTACATTTTTTATTTGTTGAATGCAGATGCCGTTATCATAAAAAACACCGTCTTCCTTTTGCCCATAGACCAAAACCCGAACCGAACAGCCTTGCTGTATCAATCCCAAAGCCAGGTTTTGGATACTCGTACCAATACCCCCGGAGGTTCCGGTTTTCGGGTGTGGATATTCGGGAGTTAAAAAGGCAATTTTCATATCTTATTTTTTGAAAAAATCTTTTAAAATTATCTTTGTAAACAATCGTGCCCCTGAATCATTTAAATGTCCACAGGACGAGAAATACTGATCTCCTTGAACGACATCTTCATAATTGTGAATTTCAGGATAGATGGTATTGACTTTCTGAAAATAATCCAATCCTTTAGTATTAGAGCACATGGGCGTCATAATCGCAATTAGATTAATCTTGTTTTCCTTACAAAGACGTTTAATATTTTCGTAATGTTTATTGCGGACAGGTTTTAAGTTTCTTATATCATTTTTCATATTGGCTTTAGGATTCACTCCCAGCGGATAATATCCCAAATTTTTAAATCCGACTCCCTCCTTATGAATTGCTGTGAAAAATGCTTCTCTAAAACCAATCTTAGTCTCATATGCAATATAGCGGTAAAAAGGAACATAATAACAAGCAAAAAAATCAGACTCTCCTGAAAAATGGTTCTTAATAGTTTCTGATTGATGAATGTAAGGCAAAAACTTGGCCGCAACACCATCTGCTCTACCTTCATAAGACAGATTCAAATCGGCTTCTACAATCACATTTCTAATTATGTACTTACGCTCTATCATTAGCTGCAACAACAACGATGCTTCAAACAAATGACCTCCACTCATGCCAAAATTAAATGTTTTTAAACCCTTGTCAGCAAACATTGGAGCAACGAAATGATTGTTGGCTCTGGAGCTCCCCAAAAAAACTACATCCAACCGTTGAGACTTTGAATTGAACACCTCTTCAATTTTTCCTCTTTTGGAAGAATGTAAATAAACAGTCGTATAAAAAAAATCTAAAACAACCAATAATAAAAATATGGTAACTGAAATTTGGCTAGTTAATCGTAAAAAATTTTTCATTAAAATTGAAAATAGATGAATTCTTTGTAATCCGAATAGGTTCCTAAAGCGAGAATCGCCATAATGCACAATGCTACTTTCAATCCACTATATCTTCCTGAAATAGGCTCTATTTGATTCCTGCTATTCCATTCTACAAGAATGAAAGCAAGAATCAACACTATAATTTCGTAGTTATATCGCTCATTTTCCAGATACTGTGCTTGAAAATTCCTGTTAGTAAAAATACGCTTTATATAGTCAAATGCAGCATCTATCGATTTTGCCCTAAAAAAGACCCACGCCAAGCAGCATAAAGCAAAAGTAACAAACATACTTCCTAATACTCTAAGGGAACTAAAATCCCATTGCAACTGAACCGTTTCGATATTAGACCGATTTTTATCTCGAAGCAATAAGGGTAAAAAATAAAGGGCGTTGATAAATCCCCAAGCAATAAAGGTCCAATTGGCGCCATGCCAAAAACCACTCAATAAAAAAATAACAAATACATTCCGAACCTGTTTTAATTTACTTCCTTTACTCCCTCCCAAAGGAATATAAACATAATCCCTAAACCAAGAAGACAAGGAAATGTGCCAACGGCGCCAAAACTCGGCGATATCTCTGGAAAAATAAGGATAATTAAAATTACGTAACAAATCCAATCCAAACAATTTGGACATTCCTAACGCCATGTCCGAATAACCCGAAAAGTCTCCATAAATCTGGAAAGCAAAGTAAAAAGCTCCCAACAACAGCGACAACGAGTTCATCGAAGTATAATTGTCAAAAATGGCATTGGCATAGGTCGCACAAGTATCGGCAATCACCACTTTTTTGACCAATCCCCAAATAATCTGATACACACCTTCTTTGGCTTTTTCAAAATCAAAGGTTCTTTTTACTTTTACTTGCGGCAGTAAGTGAGTCGCCCTTTCAATAGGCCCTGCCACTAAAAGAGGAAAATAGCTGACAAACAGAGAATAATCCACAAAATTGTATTCGGCTTTAATCCTCTTTAAATAAATATCAATTACATACGACAATCCGTGAAACGTATAAAAAGAGATACCGACAGGAAGAATAACATCTAGTAATAACGGACTTGTTTGTAATCCAAAACCATTCAATAATTCCGAAAAAGAAGCGGCAAAGAAATTATAGTATTTAAAAATACCCAAAAATCCCAGATTCATTATGATACTCAACCAAAACCAAAATTTTCGGGCAGTTTCAGTTTTAGCCTTTTCGATTCGAATACCGGTATAGTAATCCAAAAAAGTGGAGAAAACTAACAGAAACAAAAACCGCCAATCCCAACAGGAATAAAAGTAATAACTCGCTACAATGAGGATTGCATTTTGTGCACTCTTGGCTTTATTAAATACAAACCAATACAGCAAGAATACAATCGGCAGGAAAACCGCAAAGGATAATGAATTAAAAAACATAGACTACTTTAACTAATTTAAGAATGTAAAATTAAGGTTTATTCTCCAATACCAAAGCCAAATGATTGGCAACCATTTTTGTCAAAGAAAAAGAATTTTCCACAACTACTCTTGTATTTGATTCAATTTTTTTATGGCCTAAACAAACCTTTTCAAGAATATCTTTCAATTCATAAATATCTTTGGCTTTATAAATAAATCCATTTTCACCATCAACAATTACTTCTTCATTCCCTCCTACATTTGTTGTAATTACTGGCACATTGGCAGCAAGACTCTCGAGTATGGACAAACTGAAACACTCCATATGGGTAGGCTGCAACATATAATCATAATTCGAAAACAATTGTTTTAAGTTGGGTTTACTGCCCATAAAAGTGAAGCAATTTTGTAAATTAAATTGGTCTATGCTTTCAATCAAATTGTTTTTATAAGGGCCATCCCCGTAAAGATCTATTTTAATTTCATTTTTTATTTCGATGGGAAGAAGTGAAACAGCAACAATCAAATCTTGAATTCCTTTGGATTCCCTTAAATGAGATGCCACCAAAAAAAGAGGATTTATAATGTTACGCTGGTTTCTTTCAGTAATACCTTCGATTACAACACCATTATAAATAGTTCTGGTTTTCTTTTGCAAATGATTTCCAAAATCTTTTATAATTTCATTTACGGTATACTGGGAAACCCCAACAAAAACATCAATGTATCTTGAAAATAAAATCCCTTTGATTTTTTTCTCAATTTTCTTTTTCAAAGAATAACCATTTAACGGCCTGGGATTATGGTCTACTGCAATAATTTCAGCTTTGGAAAACTGTTTTATTTTATAAAAAGAAGGCGTACACAGTTCCAAGAAATGAGTAATAATATGGGAATAGTCCGTTTTATTTTGCTTACAAAAAGTAAAAAAAAAGTTTTCCACATTATAATTACAGTCATGAATACTCAGATTGGAATACGCTCCATGGCCGGATTGATTCGGAAAAAACCAGTCCACTTGAATACCATTTTCTTTGCATTGCTGATCAAAAAGCCAAAAAAAGTAGTCCATTCCACCTACCCGTTCAGGCAACAGTTCATACTTACAGAGTACAGCTATTTTTTGATGTTCAATCATGGAATTGGGATAAAGTTTCCGCTATTCTTTTGCTGGTCTGCAATAAGGGTTCACTAATCTGTAAATCAATCATTGCTTTTCTTTCTGTTGTTCTGGACTTAGGATTACTCAATGCCTCATTGATTTGATTAATCAATTCTACCTTATTTTTGGCAATGGTCACCGATTGGCTATCGACCACTTTTTTGAAATGATCATAATTTAAAAACCGTTGGTCGTTGTACAAACCATTTTCTGGGTCACCAAAAACGGTATTGATCACGGGAGTGTCAAACAACATAAAATCCAGGCTCATGGTCGAACACATGTTGATATTCAAATCGACATTTTCTAATAAGGAGCGTAAATCTTTAATATCTTCTTCGCTTGGCACTCTTTGCGACCAACTTTCAGCATGCTTTTCACGGGTCAATATCCATTTTGGATCATTCCAAATAATTTCCGGAAAGTCTTTTTTAACGGCAGCAAATCGGGACGAATCCTCCGCTGGGGAAGTACGAACCATAAATTGACAAGACATCCCTATTTTATTCCCCCTAAGCCCATTGGCAATAGTACGTATTACTAAAGGATCATTTTGGCCAATACTGGCATCCGCACAGCTAAAACAAATTGTTTTCGTATTCCAATCTAAATTAAATTTTTTATAAAAATCTTGCTTCTCTGTTTTGTATTTATCCATTACATAAGGCTCAAATTGTGGTGCTCCAACCACTTTTACATTTTCCTTTTTTACATTGGGATAAAAAGTAAGCAGTTCCTCTTTCATCAAATGACCCCAAACCAAAAAATAATCAAAAGGCCCCAGCATTCTGCCTTTGGAAGCCAGATTGTCCCAACTAAAAATAAAAGTGCTTACCGCTATTTTTAATTGAATTGCAGCGTATAAAAAAGGGGCTAAATAAGGAGGCCTTTGATGCGTAAAAAAGACGTGGGAGGGCTTGTCCTCTTTGAGCAGTTGTAAATAGGATAGGGTAACTTTATTTTTGGAAAAAGATAGGAATTGCAATTTTTCAGCAAACAAAATACTTTTATCCGAGTGGATAAAACGGGTAAGAAGATAAATACTCTTGACCAATAAGGATCGTACTGAATTATTTTGGGGATAACCTGAAACCAGATTGTCTTTCATTCCATAAAAAGACTGATGTTTTTGCAAATGGGCCACTTCTTTCCACTTTCTTAAAAACCAAGTCAGTTTCCCTTCAACAAAAACATCTAATTCCTTAATTGATATACCAGATGGAGGAATCCCATAATAGGCACTTATCGGCAAACCTGAATAGATTATAATTTCATCAAATTGTTGCGTGGCTTCAGTAACGAAATCACTCATAATGAAATTTCTAAAACCCACTCCATCGGTAATTACTATTCCTAGTTTTTTCATTATATATCCCTAAATTGTTTTTGATGATTGATTGCCCATATTTCTTGATTTTTTATGGACTCTAAAAATAATTGTGCGCTATTCCCTTGTCCAAAATCGGAATTTGATTGTAAAACCTGATGGGAATCAATTGTTCTTAACGCTTCCGTGATATTTTGTTCGTCATAATCCACATTGATGATATTGGCATGAATTGCCCTATTTTGTTGCCGTGTACCAATATTTATAATGGGAATGCCATAATAAGGCGCTTCTCGAATCCCGACGCTACTATTTCCTAAAATATATTGTGCATTTTTGAGCAATGTCAAAAAATATTCGAACCGCAAGGAAGGAAAAACTCTAAATCTTGGATGCTTTTTTAAAGTATAATATTCATCTAAGATATATTGACTACCCCAATCATTGTTAGGATAAATCACAACATAATTGTGAGAATCGTTTAATAAACTAATTACAAAATTCTTAGCAAACTTTTGCATTTCATTAGCTTCAGTTGTCACCGGATGAAACATCACTATGGCATAGTCATTAAAATCTATCTCGTAATAACGTTTCACCTTTTCTAAATCCGGAAGCGAATCTGAAAACATTATATCAATGTCAGGAGAACCAATAGTGAATATTGAAGATTCCATTTCACCCATTTGGAGCAATCGTTTTGCTGCATCATCATTAGAAACAAAATGAATATGACTTAATTTACTGACACTGTGGCGAATTAATTCATCAACAGTTCCGGATAATTCTCCACCTTCAATATGCGCCACCAAAATATTATTTAAAGAGCCCACTATGGCTCCTGCCAAAGTTTCTACTCTATCTCCGTGCACTACAATTAAATCAGGAATTACTTTTTTGCAATAACTGGACAAACCTTCAATGGTTTTTGCTAATGTTAAATCCATTGTGGTTTCGTGAGTGTGGTTTTCAAAAGTATGGATATTTTTGAATTGACAACGCTCAATTTCTAAAAGCGTATATCCATATTCCATTTGTAGATGCATACCCGTAACAAAAACATATACTTCAAACTGATGATGGGAATCAAGAATTGAAATCAATGATTTTATTTTACCAAAATCAGCTCGGGTTCCGGTGAGAAATATTATTTTTTTCATTTATTATTTGTCCTATCGAGCGCAGTCGAGACGCTATTATTCAAAATCAGAAAAATCCAACTGCTCATCATTTTCAATAGTCCTCGCAGCGATTTTTCCTATCAAACCATTAAAATGTTCGGCCACAATTTTTCCTGTTCCAGGTCGTTTTACCCAAATATTTTCTTTAGTAAATTTTTCTCCTTTTGTAACAGCAGCAATCGTACAAACCGTAGCAAAAGCAAAATCAATAGTAACCTGCTCTTCTTGGGCTGGTTCTTTTTTCCCACCTCGCATTTGCCAAATTTCTTTAGAAGAAACTATAAGTTCTGCACAAACATTCTCATCCATGCTGCATACAATATCGGGGCCGGTACGGTTCATGTGATCTGTAAAATGACGTTCCAAAATACTGGCTCCCAAAGCTGCAGCTCCCAAAGAGGCATTATTATTTAAGGTATGATCTGATAAACCAAAAACTTTATCGGGGAAAACTTGATGCATTTCCATCATGGCGCCCAAACGCACTAAATGTACTGGCGTAGGGTATAAATTGGTAGTATGCAACAAGGCGACCGGAATATTATGTTTGTCAAATATGGCAACTGCTTTTGTAATGCTTTCTATCGTATTCATTCCAGTACTTAAAATAATAGGCTTCCCAAAAGAAGTGATATGCTCCAACAACGGATAATTATTACATTCCCCTGAACCGATTTTGTATGCCGGAACATCAAATCGCTGTAAGCGATCTGCCGCCGCACGGGAAAAAGGAGTCGAAATAAAAATCATCCCCTTGCTTTCCACATAGTTTTTTAGTTCTAATTCATCAGATTCGTTGAGTGAACAACGTTCCATAATTTCATAAATAGAAACATCCGCATTACCAGGAATAACTTTTTTGGCCGCACCACTCATTTCATCTGCAACAATATGCGTTTGGTGTTTCACCATTTCAACACCGGCTCTGTGCGCTGCATCAACCATTTCTTTAGCCACTTGCAAAGACCCTTCATGATTGATGCCAATCTCGGCAATGACTAAAGGTGGAAAATCCAATCCTATTTTTCTGCCTGCTATTTCTATATATGGATTCATCAAACTAAGTTATGAGTTTTTGATATAAATATTCCGCATAATCAAAATCATCTTGAGTATCAATATCAATACTGGCAAAAATATGATTTACTACATAAGGGATGCTGTTTTCTGAAATAATTTTACCTTCTCTTATCAATCTTGATTTACTGATATACAACAAACCATTTTCAAAATAAAGCGGTTCCAAATCCTGACTGCGTTGCCCTATAATATAATTATAAGGTTCAAAACAATTGCTTGCTATCTTCCCTAATTTTTGATGATTTCTTGTAACGGTAAATAAACTATCCGAATCAGTCATTCGATACCTTTCAAAAGCTTCTTGAAGCAAGTTTTCAGGCCGCAAAGGATTTGTCGGTTGTAATAAAATTACATTTTCAACAGTACTATCTTCGATAACTTCCAGCGCATGCTGTAGTGCAGTCAATGTAGGTTCAAATTCCCCTGATAAATATTCCGGTCTGTCAATCACTTGCACCCCATATTCTTGTGCAATTTTTTTTATTCCCTCGTCATTTGTTGAAACATAAATAGCATCAATAATTTTACTATTGGCTTTAGCGTATAAAATACTGTGAACCAACAACGGAATAGCTCCTAATTTTAGGATATTCTTGTTGAGCAAACGTTTAGAACCGCCACGAGCTGGAATTATTGCGATAGTTTTCATTTGAAAATTTATAGATCTGTAAAAATACTTTTTTTTCTGGTTCGAGATAACGTTTATTAAAGTGCTTTTAAAATTAATAAGAACTTATTCCTAAATCCACTATCAAGGAGAATAGTTTCCATCAATCACAACACCTTTCATTTTCAAAATAAGTTCTAAGAAATAAAAAAATCAAGATTCAAATTACAGACTGGTCATTTTAAGATGCACTAGAGTGTTAGCTCAATAAAATTATTTTTTAACAACAAAGAAAGTTTGGGTATGTCCTTTTGATTCTGGTATAAATACAACTAATAATTGCAAAAAAAAATAATGCACTAACCCTTTTATATAATTAAATCCAAACGTAAATTTTGGAGCGATTAATCGTCCTATTGTTGCGACTTCAAGTATTTCGAAACCATTATTTTCAAGATGAAATTTAACCACATGGGGCAAAGGAACATAAACATGATGCTCAATTAAATGTTTGGGCTGAAATGCATATAAATTATTCTTGAAAAACAATGAAAATTTACTCTGTGCACTCAAAGGGTTGGGTGTAGTTAAAACCATGTATCCTCCTTTTTCTATATGATTTGATATATTCTTTATTCCCAATTCCGGATTCGAAAGATGCTCTAAGACTTCCATAAAAACTACAAAACCTGGCCTCTTCTTGTTTTCAGGAGCAGGGTTATTAAGATCCCAAATAGTTGATTCTTCAATTTTACTTATATAATCAAAAGGTTGCCATTGCAAATTAAATTTCTCGACAGTTGGCCTAAACCAACCATATCCAGAACCAATATCGCTGACTATTTTATTAGGTAATTTATTACTTACTTCGTTCAATTTGAGCTCTGCCCATTGTCCCCTATTTAAATCTTTATAATTTTTCATTCTATTTCTGATTATTTTCCAGTTGCCAATATATTTTAGTTTCGGGAAGTTTTTGATAGGCTTCATATTCCTCTTGAGTCAATCGGTTACTATTTATTACGATTTTCGGGATTGATCCCACCAAATCCATCAGTGCTAAACAAATGGCTTGCAAGGCCTTCAAATCACCCTTGAACACTTTTAGCTTGAACTGCATCCATAGGGAATAGGCTATTTTCTTTGGAATGATGGCAATGGGATAAAACAAGAAAAACAAATACCAACCTGCACGTAACGATCGTCTCAATCGAAGAATATAATCGGGGTTATTCCTTCTCGCTTTTACATCTACCCTATGATGAACCAAGACTTCAGGAAAATAATGGATTTCCCAATTTTTTTTAAACAATTGATAGGACGCAAATTCTTCCTCTCCATAAAAAACGAACCAAGCCGGGTAATTGGGAATGTCACGCCAAGCACACATTCTCCATATATGTGCGCAACCTATAAATCCTTGTACCTGATGTGATTTTTCGCAACACTCTGTTTTTATAGGCTCATCCAATCCCCAGAAAATACGCAAAGCAATCAAGCCACAATTGACATTTTCATCAAAATGAACTTTTATTGATTCCAATGGCCTTTCCGTAATAAAATGGGCATCATCATCTATGGAAACCGCAAATTCTGTTTTTGTTAAATTCAACAATCGATTTCTGCTAAAAATTAACCCTTCGCTTTTTGCGTTTTGAATGAGTTGAATAAAAGGATAATTTGCTTGTAAAAAACTTGTTGTGCCATCTGTTGAACCATCATCACAGATAATACAGATTACATCCTTCCTCTCCAACAAATGTTTTATTTTATCCAGGGTAAAAGCCAAAACGTTTTTACGATTTTTGGTAGTAATTAATATAGAGAAAGAGGCTTCTGTCATCATTGATTAATTCTTTGTAATAAAAAAAGAGAATATTTTCTTTATGATCATTTTCTTTAAACCATACCATTTACTATTGCTTTTTGAATTAAATAAATCCGGAGAGGGAGCTATTATTTCTATATTGTTTTCTGTGTTTTTTATGACATTAACATTAACTCCCTGTACATCAATCATCCATTTTTCTATTGTATTTCCCATATGGAAAGCGTAATTATTGTAGGTTGATAATCTCAGCTTGCCCGCCTTATCAATAGGCAAATCAACATAATTATGTTCTGAATTACTACCCACCAGTGTCAATGAGGGATTTGAAGGCGTAGTCTTAAATAAGACGTCCCTATCAACTGTTAAAACTTGGTGCCCGCTACCAATAACTGCCCTAACTCCTTTTTTTTCAACCACAGGCCAATTTTCATCTTCCCGGATATCTAAGTCCCAGTTTATACTTTCCAGATATTTATTATAGTTCACATAGTTTTCTGGTATTGAAACACACATATATTTTATTTTTCTCAACAATATTTGTTTCAATACCGAGCTTGTTCCAGCATACAAACCTGTTCGTACCGGTATTGGAGAAACAGAACCCACATTCGGAAAAACAGTAAAAACTTCTTCTACTTTTTCCTGCCAGCCCTTGACAAAAAGAATATCAGAGTCTGTAAGGGTAATATATTGCTCTCTTGCTCCTCTTGCAGCACCAATTAAAGCATCTATTTTACCGATATTCGTATTGTGTGAAATCAAGGTATCTATTTTCTTTTCTGCTAAATATAGATTTAAAAAATCGGATATTTTTTTATGGGAACCATTATTAACTATAGTCAAGGCAGCATTTGAATTTATTGTGGAGACCAATGAATCGATGCATAATTTAAAAACATCGAAAGAATCTTTGTAAAACCCTTCCTCATTAGGAATATATACCACAACCACCACTCTGTGATGTGTAGACAATTTTATTTTTCTTTCTTGTTTTTGGGGGTTGGATCCGACTCTCATTTATAATTAATTATATGACTATCCGTAACTAATACCAAGTTGTTTCTAATGCAGCAATCATAAGCCTATCCGATAGTTTGTCCCCAAAATATCTTCTGTTAAATTTGTAGCAGAACTCGTCAAGATAATTCTGTACATATTGTTGATTTACGCAATTATGATGGATGCCTAAAAGTACTTTCTTGGCATTACTGATTGTTCTGTTTACCCAAGGAAATACCTTTGCCGATTTTTGCTTGTTTGGTTCCACTACAACATAATGGTTTGTTATAACTTCTTTAAGTTTGGCATATCCAGTATAGCCATCAGACAATACAGATGCTGTTTTATCTACTGATTTCTCAACCTCTTTATTAATAGTTTCTGATTTTAAATCTTCCATAACTACCATTTTTAGATAACCAACTTTTCTGTTTGGCTTGCCTTTTTTTGGTGCGGCGATACTGGGTTCAGATTCAACCATCACCAATACTTTTGCTTGTCTTTCACTTCCACGGCCTCTTTTATTCTGGGTAGGTTCTTGACTATTTTCGCTGCCTTTTTCTTCAATAATATCTTTGTTGTCAACCCTTTCAAAGAATCCTTCATCAAATTCAATACAACCCTTTAATTGATATTTCTCATCACGTTTGCTCATCACTCGGCGTATTTTGTGCATCATAAACCAAATGGGCTCATAACGCTTGTGACCTAACATGCGTTGCATCTCTAATGCTGAAAAACTCTTTTTTGACAGAGTCATGAGTTCAATGCAAAGCATCCAATATTGAAATGGCAAATTGGTATTTTCCATGACAGTGCCTGAACGAAGACTGATACGACTACCACATTTTTTACATTGAAATTTCAAATCTGTCTTGCGAAAGTAATGCTCTGTGTGTTCACACTTTTTGCAGACAACTCCCATCTCAAGACGCTTTGCCTTAAACCCTTCAATGCAGGCAGATTCATCGGGGTATTTTTCAAAAAATTTACGCAGGTTCATAGCTAATCATTTATATGTTGGCACCTCAAATATACACTTTTTTTATTGTTGGTACGAGTAACGGATAGTCATAATTAATTATTTTTGATTGTCAATTAAAAACAGATTGCCTAAATCACCGCTAATTATTGACTTAGCAACCAGTCTATAATCTACTGATTTTAAATATTGTACAATTTCAGAATTAACATCATTTTGAATCGGTAAATCCGTTTCAATTAGAATCGCTTTTGGCCTGTATTTATCCCAATCATTTGATTTTAAAACTTCCAAATCAAAACCTTCAACATCTATATCAAAAAAATCCAATCGGTCATTTTCATCTAAAGCATTATCTAAAATTTCTTTTAAGGAATACAATGGTACTTTAATTTTATTCATAATTTTTGATTCCAACTGATGTTTTTTCAAAAAATCATTACTAAAAGTATTCATTGAACTTTCCTCTAACATATAATATTCTAAAGAAGTGTTTGGCTCCCCTATCCCAGCATTTATAAAATTATCTTTCGGTCTAAATTTATTGTATAATGATTTTAGTTCTGGATTTGGATCTATACAAATCCCCTTCCAATTTCTTAAATAAAAATAATAGGTGTTGGAAGTATTTATAGGATGCCATGATCCAACATCAACATAAACCCCAGGAACTTTATTATTAATTAACTTCATTAGTTGAATATCATCCCCTGTTTTAGAAAAACTAATATTGTAACGTTGTCGAATAAGTTCTCTAATTCTGTTTAGCATTTTTATTATAAAGATTAATATAGTTCAGTACTTATCCTTTTTTCGAACAAAACAATATCTAACATTTTTTTGAAATTTTCATCATCAAAATAATCCCCAAATGGATAAACGGGATTATTTGAATTCATTCTATTAATAATTAAATTTTCCAGTTTTAGCTTGATTTCTTCTTTATCATTACAATGAGCAGTATAACTATTATCTTGTATTAACCTTCTCATTTCACTTCTTTCTGGCGAAAGAGAGAGCAATAGTTTATTCAATGATGCTAAAAAGGGAGCTTTCCCTACTAAAATATTACTGTGTGTTGAACAATTTTCTAAAATTATTACTACATCCGATTGATGGATTTGTTCGTAAGAGGAGTTTGAAAAACTCAGTGTGTCTAAAACAAAAATATTTTCAATTTTAGAATATTTTTCTCTCAATCTTTTATTTTGCTGTCCATTTAATCGTAGAACTAGTTCCGTATTTTCCTTATAAAAAAAATTGTTTTCTATTAATTCTTGATAGGCATCTAAAAGAATATCTATATTCCTACCAAATTGAATCGCCCCATGATAGGAAATCGTTATTTCCTTGCTCTTTAGTCTTACTTTACTAGTATCTGAAAAATCAAAAACACTTTTATTATATTGATGTGGTAATGTATAAAATTTTTTGTTCGAGCCATACAAATGCTCCATATCCTCTGAGAGTAAACTTGCCGGGGCTATACAAATCTTTGCTTGTGTAACCACTTCATACATTTCTTTGAATCTAAAAAGTTCTAAGTTGGAAATCTTTTTTTTTGAGCCTGTGTCCCAAAAAACGGGATACGGATCATGAAAATTGATAATGGCTTTTTTAAGAATAGGCAAATCTTTAGCTCCTAAAATAGTCTCATATCCCAATCCTGAACTTCTAATAAAAATATGATCATATTTTTGATAATCAATTTTTCCTATATACAATCCATACACTTTATCAATATGCTTTTTACTCAATGAAACATGAAACAACCTCCAATAGATTTTATTAACCCATTTTGTAAAAAAAGGTATTTTTAAATTTAGAAGATGCGTTTCAATCGAATCAACGGGTAATAAATCCAATTGATCATCGCTAGGATGGTGCTTAAGATAAAGCACATTAATCACTGCATCTTGATAAGCTACTCTTAATTTTGACAAAAAAGAACGAGAGACAATACCTTCACTGGTTCCCGATACTCTTAAATCTTGAGCTATTACTAAAAACCTCATCATGCTTTACTTTTTTTTAAAATAGATTGTACCACTTTGCCCATAAAAATTAAATACTTTTTGAGATAACAATTTGAGATATATAACTTTGTAAAGAGAGTCCATAAATATATATTCTTTTTATTATCCAGAAAAGTTTTCTCCATTCTGGATAATAAAATTCCGCTTTGTTGTAAATCAAAAAAAAATTTTTTTTCATTTAGTAAATAATGATAGAATTTAAAAGAGGCTATATTCTTTTGTTTTAGATTATCGCCCTTAGATGTGATATTCAATTCGCTCCATCTAAAACAGACAACCGCTTCATTAATGGTATATATATAATTAAACCCTGAAAATTCTAAAATAGCCAAAACATCCGAATACCAAGCTAATGGCAAATCTTTAAATCTAATATTTAACAAAGTCGCTTTTCTAAAAATGAATTCACTCAAAGAACTTCTTGTACCTCCTTTGAATTTTCGCATCAAAAAATCAATAGATTTCTCTAATTTAGGATGCACGTGAATCACTGATAATTTTTCATTATTTTGGTCAATGACCACTGTTGCAAATCGAACCACATTAATTTCTTCTTGTTCAATTTCCTGAATATGAGCATAAAATGAGGATATACAATTATTTTCTAATATATCATCATCACCCAAAATCATAATCCATTCTTCATTAGTAGAAAGAGCAATACAACGTTCCCATTGCTTTACCAAAGAAACACCTCCTAGATTACTTTCAAAACGGCGATAAGTAAAATCAAATTGTCCTTTGAATTTTTCTAGTAAAAAAGTTGGATCTTCTGGACTAGCATCATCCCCAATATAAATATTAAACCGCTTATCAGTTTGATTGGATAACGAAAGTAATGTAGCTTCAAAAAAGATACGTTTATAGTATGGGATTATTATGGCGAGCATTACATGCGTAATTTATTAAATATTGCTTTAAACTTTACTTTCGCCTCTATGTAAAACAAATTTTGAAAATTATGAGAAGCATATTTTTCTATAAAATCATCTATTGAATTTGATTTCAAAAAATGTAACTCATTCCAAACTTCTGGAGCTACAGGATGAAAATTTTTATAATTTTTATAATTTTCTAAATTAATACTTTTCCAAAACTCATAATATTTAATGATATCAAAATCATCTCTATGTCCCCAATTCTTCATTTTCATCAATATCTCATCATCTGATCTTGCCCAAGATTGATGAATTACAGCTAAGAAAGTTTGATGATTTCTATTTTTTTTATTCTCTCTACAATAATCATAATAAGGAATATTAGTTATCAATGGAAAAGTTTCATTATTGTCAATATATAAAAATCCCTGAGGAAGTTGTTTAAATAATGTTATCCATTTAGCTCTAAACACAATAGGCGTTAATTTTGGAAAAATCAATAAATACCAATGACACTTCAAATATTTAACAATTTTTTTAAAATCATATACATATTCATCAACATCTATTTGAATTAACCAGCCCTTACCCATTTTTTTTGAAACTAAATTTCTTTCCCTTGTATCGCATTCAATTGGTGACAATTCCGGCAAATAAAAGATATCAAAGTAAAACTCAATTTTGTTTTTTATATCAAATCTTTTAACCTCTTCAAAAAATGATTCTGGTATCTGGAAAATATTACCACTCCAAGTTTTTCTTTCACTATCAATAGCAACAACAATCTTGTCAACATGATCATATAACTGCTTAACAGAAGTAATAAACAAACCATAATCATATGACAGCAAATAACTTACATTTATTTTCATTTCAATCTTTTTTTAGATACATAATAAATATAAAGTTTAAAATTATACCAAAATGATCTTTTGGGAAAGTTTACATGAAAATAACTTAGTTCCTTAGAGGTTATTCTAAAAAGTTCAGTATTTCTCATAAAACTATCAACTTTTTTTTCAAACAATTCCCCCCCATATTTCGGATATCTTTCAGACTCTAAATTTGTATGATTATAAATATTTTTTCTAAAGTATTCCGCTTTAATTAAGTAACATTGATCAGAAAAACCATAACCAACAAAAAAATTATCAATTTCATATTTAGACTCTTTCTTAGCCTCATCATATTTGTTATTCCAAACTGGATTAGCAACAACAAAATTATCTGCTTCTTCCAAATAACCTGTTGTTTTTTTAATCCAATCGAATTCAAATTTTCTGACAAATGAATCACTCGAAAAATGAAATAAATATTCCGTTTCACAGAAATATATTCCCATTAACTCCGCAATTGAATATTTATAACCGTCTTTAAATGATTCTGGACTCAAATCAAAATAACTCAAGACTGTAGATACGTTTTCTTCCACGACAACTATCCTATCAATAATCCCTTCTCTTATTTTTTTTTCAGCATACTTTCTTACTGCCGCAACATCCAATACATTGTTAATTACTAGCTGTTTACAATAAAAATTATGATTACAGTTATTAATCAATTTTTCCAAATAGTTTCCATACAGGACATATTTCCAATCATTTTCATAAACCTTTATTTCAAATGTAACCTTCATAAACAAATCTTTAAATTTCGCTAAGCAAACATACTTATCGTCATAACATTAATAGTCAATTTTATCACTAACCTGAGTTCGATTGTTAAAATATTGATTTTTAATAGTAATTTTAGTCTTGCAAGGTTTTTTTGACCTTGTAGGACTGATTGTAAATTTTATACCTACAAGGTCAAAAAAAGACCTTGCAGGATGCGTAATAAATAACAAATCATTTAATAAACAGTTTGTCACTTAAAAAATAATAATCGAACTCAGGTTACTATATTGTTGACAATTCTCCAGAGAGATTACTTATTAATGAACAAATTATTATAAAGAGTAGTAGAATAATTATTTTTTTAAATTAAAAATTTTAAAACCAAATAATTGAAAACACAACTCATTTAACAATACTTTTTCACTTTTCAGCTTACTATTTAATTCTCCGTTAATTCCTAACAATTCGTCATAATTAGACAGAAAAAAATCAATATGTTTCTTTGCAACGTACCGCTCTGAAAAATTTCTTTCTTCAAGATTGATTATCCTTGCCATCGATTTCTCTCTAATCCTATAATAAAATCCTACTTCATCTAAACACTTTACATCTCCACCATTTTTCAAAATCGCAATCCAAAATTCCCAATCTTCCAAACCATAAATCAAATTAATATCATATCCCCCAACCAACTCCCAATCTTTTTTTCTATACATAGCCGAACAAAAAATCATATTACGTCTTGCTAAATTTAAGATAAAAAATGGCGACAATTGCCAAATTCCAAATTCTTCTCCAAATTTCTCTGCCTGACAATAAACAACTTTAGTATCACTATTATTCTCAAATTCTTTCAGTGCAAGCGCAACATAATGAGATGCTATTTTATCATCAGCATCTAAAGGCAATATAAATTCACCTTTGGCATAAGAAATTCCGTAATTTCTCGCACTGCTCAATCCCCCATTTTCTTTTTTTAAATAAATAAACCGGTTGTCTTTGTGAATCCATTCTTGAGCTATTGCTTCTGTGTCATCCAGTGAACCATCATTTACAATAATGCATTCCCAATTCGGATATATTTGATCCAAAACCGATTGTAAACACTCATCCAAATATTGAGCTTGGTTGTAACAGGGAACCATAATAGAGACTTTAATCATAAAATAAACTCCTATATTTTTGTTGAAATGTATCTAAATCAAAATTATTCACAGCATATTCCCTTGCATTAATTGACAATCTACTATATAATTCTTTATTGGACGAAAGTAACAAAATTTTATTCAAGGCAAATTTTATAAATTCACTTTCTGAATTATCTACAGACAAATACCCATTCAAATCATTAATCACATGCTCAGAAACACTCCCTACATTTATCGAAATTACTGGAATCCCTAATTCCATAGCTTCCATAATGACCAAAGGAAAACCTTCTCGACTTGAAGGGATAATCAAAAGAGAAATTTCAGAAAATTCTTTTCTTACCAGTTCAGGACTATTACAGCCTTCAAAATATTTTACTTGTTTGTAATTTTCTTTAAAATCATTAAAATTATCTCCAATAACTTTTGCTTTTACATTTGAATTTTCAATACAGTTTACTAGTTCAAAAAAAACTTCAGGTCTTTTTTCTTTTGAATTTCTACCAACAAAACCAATTGTAAAATCATTAAATCTCGAAAAAATAGTATCTGACATAAATTCGCCAATTTGCACACCATTAGGAATTACTTTAAATCTATCTAAATAATTATCATCAATATTGTTCTCAGCATATAGTTGTTGGTAATCTTCTAGAGTTTTATTGTTTATTACGACTCTATTATCCAATAAATGAATATACTTTAATGATGTAATTTCCATGCCATGTTCTGGAAAAGAAAATGCATGAGTTAAATCAATAGTCGTAACATTATTTTTAATTTTTGAAAGAATTTGATAGTAAAAACCACTATTGCAACCAAATAAAGTAAGTGGCAGTAAATAGGAAATTATTTGAATTAAATAAATCAAAATTTTCTTTCTCTTTTGATTTGTCACAAAAAAACAATGTGCATTCTTTAGATATTCCTTCGATAAAACAGTACCATCTGTGCGGTCAAAAATAACAATAGGTTTATATTTTAAGGACTTAATTATTTCTAAATGCACCCGTTCCGCTCCACCGATATGATGATAAGGAATAAAAAACAATATTAACTTAAATCTTTTTTGCTTCACAATATATCTTTTTAATATTTCTACAATGAAAAGGTTATTTCTTTTTGGCAATGATTCCAATTGCGCAAGAAAAACATGAACTTTCATCTTTAGAATGGAAAAATATTTTTCTTATAAATGTTAAAAATCTTATTATATATTTTTTAAATAGTCTGTTTATTCTTTTTTCCTGCTCTACTTCAAACCATAGTATATAACCCCCAAAGTAACCGCTATAAATAATTTCAAAATCATTTTCAATTAATATTCTGTTCCAAGCTTCTAAATTCATCGAATCTAAATTATGTCTTTTATAATTTTTATAATCGAATAACATTCTTGGAATTCTTTGTAACAGTCCTCTAAAATTAGGCACTTCAATAATTAAATAACCATTGTCATTAATAAAATCAAAATGATTAATCATAGTCTTTTCCCAATTATGAAAATGTTCTATAAAGCCTAATGACATAACACAATCGTATTTATTATCTGGTGTAAACTCGAAAAAATCAGAATTATAGAATTGCCCTACTTTATATTTTTTTAACTTAAACATATCAGGTAATTTACTAACATCCTTGATATAGTCAACACCGTTTACTTCAACGCCTTGATCTCCAAAAATCGTAAGATATCTGCCAGGATAACATCCAATTTCAAAAACACTTTTTATCTTTTTAAAATCAATATAATTTGAAATCCATTTTTTTATCAAATCATTTGAATTTAATTCTATATTTATATTGCCATGTGCTTTAGTCCAATAATCTAAAGTCGTTAGATGTTTCATGTTTTACAAGTATTTTAGGTATTATAAATCCTCTTATAGGATTAATTAAAGAAATTTCTGGTGTTATTATTTGACACAAATTAGAGAGAATAATTTCATAATTGTGCAATTGATGTTTTCTAAAACCGATATCCATTGATAAAATTGTATCAGAAATTCCTGGGTTTAAGATTTTGAATTGGAATGTATCAATAAAAATTAATTTATTAATTAATTTACTTCCTTCAATTGAAAAATATTTTTTACCAAATAAATCATTCAATGAAATATCCATAATCAATCCTTTTTCAATATTAATATTATTTAAAGTTATTGTCAAATATTCATTAATGCCCCAAATATTATTGTTATTTTCAAAATCAAATTTTAATACAATTCTATCATTTTTTTGAACAATATTAATTGCAGTTTGATATTCTCTTAATATTTCTTTTGTTTTTCCATAACTTGTAATAAAACCTTTATCCATTAAAATACTATTATTACATAAATCTTGTATAGTTGTCAAATTATGACTCACGAACAAAACAGTCCTTCCTCCTTGACGAGAAATATCCCGCATCTTGCCAATCGCTTTTTTCTGGAACTCGGCATCACCCACGGCGAGAACCTCATCAATAACCAAGATTTCTGGTTCCAAAAAAGCAGCTACTGCAAAAGCCAAACGTACGGTCATCCCGCTACTATAGCGTTTTACCGGCGTGTCAATATAGCGCTCGCAACCAGAAAAATCAATAATTTCGTCTATTTTAGAGGCAATTTCTTTTTTGGTCATTCCCAGAATGGCACCATTCAGAAATATATTTTCACGACCAGTCATTTCGCCGTTGAATCCCGTCCCAACTTCGAGCAAAGAAGCCACACGGCCACCAAACTTGATGTTCCCTGTAGTGGGTGCAGTAACGCGGGATAATATCTTTAATAATGTCGATTTTCCTGCTCCGTTTTTGCCTATGATACCCAAAACCTCACCACGTTCCACTTCAAAATTGATATCCTGCAAGGCCCAAACATAATCACATGTTCCTTTGGTGCTTCGGTCATTGGTATCTCCAATTTTTAAATACGGATTTTCCTTACCGCGCACCTGATGCCACCAACGGTTCAGGTCATGACTCAGCGTGCCTGTCCCTACCTGTCCGAGGCGGTATTGCTTAGATATGTTTTCGGCTTTTAATATGATGTCTTTCAAGGGAGGTTTAATTGGTTATGTGTTGAAATGATTAATTGTTTAATTCGCAATATCAATAATAATTTCAATAGTAATGGCAATTTTAATAAAAATAAAAAAATAACAATAATTTCAATAACGATATAATCCTGAATCTGAAACCTGAAATCTGCTACCCGCCATCTGTTATCTAAAATTTGCTTAAAAAGCACCTTCTTATTAAAAAACAACAATAGCATCCATTTTTGGATTTTTAGATTATTACTATTATTATTATTATTATTCTAAATTTTTCGTATTCTGATTATCTGAAAGCTGTTTGAAATTTTCTTTACTCACAATTTTCTTACCTGACTTTTGTTCCAAATCCTTTCTCGCTTTTCCGGCTACACTTCCACCCGCTTTAGCTGCTTTATGGTTTTCAACAAACCCTTTGGCATTTTTATTTTTGGCTATTTCGGTAGTTGAAGCTTCGCCAAGCATTGTAAAAATCAATTCCAAGTCCGTCATGTGATCCCGAAGGTTGTCGGATGATTTTGTTAACCCTTTTAGTGTTTTATACTCACTTGGAATAATCCCAAATGTTGCTTTACTGATTTCGGCAGTTAAAATCGCATACTCTTTCCCTTCTTTAACGCCTCTTTGTTTCCATTCATTAGTGAGTTCATCACGGACTAAAATTCCACGTATGCGTTTTTCTATCCATTCATCGCTATAGCCTTTGGCTTTATAGGTGGCTCTAATGCGGGCTTGTGCCAACTCAGGATTTTCAATTTCGGCAATTCTTTCGGCTCCCACTTGTGCCAACCATTGTTTGAAAGGTTCCGCTTTTGGAGAAGGGATGGACTGGATTAATCTTAACACATCTTTATTGGTGCCTGCTAATGTTTTCCTTTTTACCCCTGATTTATTTATCATGGCTATCTGGGGACAATTTGTCCCTAGGAAACTACCAAGTTCAGCATCTCGTTTTCGAAGTTTTTTTAAATAGTCCGTCGGGTTGATTGAATTTGTGAGGACTTCAACAACATCTACAATTGAAAAATACCATTTATTTCTTTCCTCATCATAGTAAGAACGTATTGCTGCTGTCTCAAATAATTTTAAATCACTCATCATTATTTAGCTTTTCATATTTATTAAATCTTCGATAATCATTAGTTGTCGACAAACTGTCGATAACTCGTAACCCGATATTTTTTCTCGTTTTTTCATCCGATACCAATAATCTTTTGGATCCGAACTATCTGTTAAAACACTAACTACATCAACAACAACAAAAAACCACTCTTGTTCTTTCTCGTCCCATTGACTTCTAATTTGTTTACTTTCGAATAATTTTATTTGGCTCATTTTAAATATAATCAAATTATAATTTTATCTTTATAAAACTCTTCCAATCTACAAAAGTATTCCAATTTGTGCCAAACATTGTTTGAAAGATTCCGCTTTTGGAGAAGGAATGAATTGTATGAGACGAAGAATTGTTTCAGTATCAGCTGTGTCCGTTTGTCGGTTTTTACCATCCTCTACTATCATTTTCAAGTGTACGATTTTATCGTACACTTGACTTCCTTCTTTGATTAACTTCTTTTTTAAGTCGCTCCAATACCTTTTGGGAACTGTACTTTCGGTTAATACTTCAATAATATCTGTAACTAAAAAACACCATTTCTCTTCTTGCTCATTCCAAGCAGACCGAACTTTTTTTCCTCAAACAGAAAACGTATCTATAACTTTAACTTATCTCATTATTTTCTATAGACACAGCTATAATTTTTTTAAAATTTTATTACTTCTCCCAAAAAAAAAATTCACAACAGCAATATACTCATAATCTCGCCACGTTCCACTTCAAAATTAATATCCTGTAATGCCCAAACATAATTGCTCGTTCCTTTGGTACTGCGGTCGTTAGTGTCACCTATTTTTTAATACGGATTTTCCTTACCACGCACCTGATGCCACCAACGGTTCAGGTCATGACTCAGCGTGCCTGTCCCTACCTGCCCCAAGCGGTATGGCGCCGGAGATGTTTTCGGCTTTAAGGATGATGTCTTTCAATGGAGGTTTAATGGGTTAATCGTGTAATTGTTTATTTGGTTATGTGTTGAAATTGCCATTATTATTGAAATTGCTATTGCTATTGAAATTCTTTTTTATAGGCTCTCAAGTTAAACAGTTAAACGTTTGAAATCTGAACGCTGTTATTTAGCCGTGTTTTTCTGTTTTGCTTTTCGTACCGATTTTTTAATTTCCGGATTAGCCAAAGTCAATTTTTGTTGTTTAAAAAAGTCACTTAAGCTTTTTTCTTCTTCAATTGTCAATGAACCCTCTCCTCCAATGAAATCTACTTCTAATTCTATTATTTTTATCTTACGCATCATTTCTATCTTTAGTTGGTATTTGTGGCTATATTCTAAAATAAACAGCATTTTGATTACAGTAATTTTGTTTCTTGGCAGTTGGTCTGCGTGAGGGATTGTAGTGGAGCTCTTTTTTTATTTGTTGCCTGAGCTTGTCGAAGGCAACGAATAAAAAAAAGCGGGAACGGAAAGCCCGACCCGTAGTTTTTACGGAGGGTCACGCCCAAATAAAAATGCTGTTATTTGTAGAATTAAGCGCTTTACACTACTATCATCAAATGGATGTTGCCTTTAAAAACAAAAAACACACCCCCTAACCCCCTCTCAAGAGGGGAATTCGACCCTGCTAACATTAAACCTTTAGTGGTTTTTTATGTAAATAAGTCGAAATAATGTATTGCCTTTTGCAAATCATGTTTTACAAATGGTCTATATACCATCTTCCATTTCATAATTTTTGTTCCAATTCATCTAGCAACAAATCAAAATCTTTCACTTCATCTGGATTTTGCATGTAATCATTTAATCGAGAATCAAGTACTATTTTTGTTTCGTCCGAAAGTTCAATTTTATTTTGTTGTTTGGGCAAAATAATAACTTCAACACTGCTGGCATCAAAATCATCAGGAAGCACAATGGTAAAAGTATGGTTTTTTACCTCAACAAATTGTCGTATCGCATTCATTTTTGCTTTTTTTAGTTTATAAACAAATGTAACAAATAGTTTTATTTTACAGTCGATTTACAACCTAAAAAAGCAATAGTTAATCAGTATTGGGAATTACTATCTTGAAATGAGACCAGCTCAATTGTCGCCACAGCGTAGCGACATTTTTTATGTCAGAAAATTGAGTAGCAAATTGTATCATTCTGCGCAAGTTTTTCTCTTCGTAGGAACGGCCATACTCGATTGTCAATTGTCGTGACAGTGTAGCGACAATTTGTTTCCCGTATTCAGCTCTCTGATTGTCCAGTATTTCGGAATTTATACTGTTTCCAATTTTCCAATACATTGTGGCAACATTTGACGTGATAATTTTACTTACCGTTTCTTTTGTTTGATAGATGATTGACCTAATATCGGATAGTAGTACATCTTCGCCATGTTTTAATCCATTTTTCATTCTACATTTTTTCTCGAAAAGTTGCTCTTACCTATTTTTAATACTTGACAAATCAGTTTCTAAAGTTTGCCAGATGTTATACCTGTTGAAAATGGTTAATTGGTTAATCGTGTAATTGTTTATTTGTTTAATTCGCAATATCAATACTAATTTCAATAGTAATGGCAATTTCAATAAAAATAAAAAATAACAATAATTTCAATAGCGATATAATCCTGAATCTGAAATCTGCTGCCTAATCACTGAACACCTAATGACATTTGCCAAATTTAAGGAAGCTATTTCAATTATTCAATATTTTTGTGTCCTGATTTTCAAAACTACTTACAGTATCAATTAATGCAATTAGTGCTGTAGTATAATCGGCCATAAAGTGCGGTATATTTAGCAATCCATCTCGGTAGGATAGGTTTTTTAAGGAATATTTTATTCGAAGGGGAGGACTGTATTTTTTGGCATAAAACGTTAAACTACGGCTTCTTACATTCTCATCCGATTTTACTTCGATAGGGATGATTTCATTTTTTGATTGAATAATAAAATCAACCTCGGCTTCATTCCCCGATGTCCAATAGCGGGGCATTACCTCAAATTGAGGAATAAGACTTTGTAAAATATAGTTTTCCAAAAGGGCTCCTTTAAATTCAACAAACAGTCTGTTCCCCTCCGTAAATGCAATGGGATCAAGTTTAGACTGTTTGCGCAATATCCCAACATCGAAAACATAAATTTTGTAAGCGCTCAAATCATCATAGGCAGATAAAGGCAGTTTTGGAATTTTACACAAATGAATACGATACACTAATCCAGCTTGTTCTAACCAGCGTATAGCATCCTCATACTCTCTTGCTCTTGCCCCGGGTTTCACCAATTGATAGACAAATTTTTTATTTTCTCGGCCAAGTTGAGAAGGAAGAGAATGCCATACATAACTAATTTTGGCTATATCTTTCATAACAGGATGTTTGGCAAAATCAAGTTCGTAGGAACGAATTAAGTCGTTCAGAACCGCATCAGCTTGCCCAAAATCTTTGGTCTCCAAAAATGTTAAAGCTACAGCTGGCAGACCGCCTGTGATTAAATATTTTTTAAAATTGTCCTTGATTGACGAAAAAAAGAGATCTGGTATGGGTTCTATTTTTTTAATCCCTTTTAAATAGGTTCCTAATTTAGGGTCGCATTGGTCCAAAAACTCCGTAAATCCAAGTGGATAAAGCGTCAGAAACTGAACCTTCCCTACCGGAAAAGAATGCGCTTTTCCAAGTGAAATACCCAATAAAGAGCCGGCGCTAATAACATATACTTGAGGTAAATTTTCGAAAAAATATTTAAGGGTGTTTAAAGCGGGGAGGCATTCTTGAATTTCATCAAAAATAACCAATGTATCAGAGTCAATTTCCCCTCCATGAACAATGGATAAATTTTCCAAAATTCGATGGACGTCTTTTGTGTTTTCAAAAAATTGCGTGAGCTCGGGTTTTTCATCAAAATTAAAATAGGCCATCTTTTTAAAGTGGTGCGTTCCTAACCATTTCATTAAGTAGGTTTTCCCAACCTGTCGTGCACCATTTAGAATCAATGGCTTATGATTTGGCGCAGTACTCCACCGGATTAAATCGGCCTCTAAGGTTCTTTTGAATGCAATTCCCACTATTTAATATGTTTTATGTGTTTTTAATCACAAATATAGCACTAATTATGTGATTATTGATGTCTGACGATTAAAAAAATCCTGTCCTCTGTAAAAAAAAGCAATGTTTAATACAATGTCAAACCCGAAAACTGCCATCTGAAACCTGTTATCTGAAATCATTTACCTACCTTCCGAAACCTGATTACCGATCACTATTTTTTTGATTGTTGAATGATGATTGCTCCCCCAGTTCGCACTTTCAGGCTCGGGTAACGATTTTTGATTGCAATAGTTTTAAAAACTGAATAACTGTAACCGCATACTGACCACTACTCCCTAAACCGTATCTATAAAACTCTTCTCCATCTTATTAAAAACCAACAATCCCACAAAAAACACAATTACCGTTACTAAGAACGTATAGCCTAATCCTGAAATAGAAATATGACCAACATTCAGCAACATATAGCGTGTGGTTTCTATCACATAAGCCAACGGATTATATTGAACCAACCAACTATAATTGGGGATTTTTTCCTTGATTAATGCCATGGGATACATTACGGCCGATACATACATCAGTAATTGTACGCCAAAACTGATGAGATAACTAAAATCCCTGTATTTGGTAACCAAGGACGAAATAAACATTCCCAATCCCAACCCTAAAATACCCATCAAGGCAATTAGTAAAGGAAAAAAAAGGGTCGTTCCATTTAAGCTAATCCCTGCACCCTGAGAGTAATAATAAATATAAAAAGCAATAAATATCAGAAATTGAATTCCAAATTTAAGCAAATTAGAGATAACTATAGAAAGAGGCATAATAATTCTAGGAAAATAGACTTTGCCAAAAATAGCTGCATTTCTTTTGAAGGTGTCCGAGGTATCGTTGAGGCAAGCAGTAAAATAATTCCAAACCGTAATTCCGGCCAAGTTAAACAAAAACGGAGGTACTGTTCCCGTATCAATTCCTGCCACGTTGTTAAAAATAATGGTAAAAGTAATAGAAGTAAACAAAGGTTGAATCAGGTACCAGAGGGGTCCTAAAACAGTTTGCTTATAAACAGTCACCACATCTCTCTTCACAAAAAGCATCAGCAAATCACGGTATTGCCAAACCTCTTTAAGATTAAGAGAAAAGAATTTATTTTTGGGTGTTATTTCAAACAGCCAAGTGGTATTTGTATGTTCGGGTTGGCTCATGGGTTTGTACTAAAATCCTAGTGTTGATTTTGTCTTCTCGAGCCCTTCGGCTTCGCTCAGGACAGGCTGCAGTCGAGCGCACTTTTCTTTATTCGTTAAATACTATCATTACGAAGCAAATATAAATAATTTGCTCTTGGTATTGCATTAAAAATCGCTTGACAGATTAATTCTTTTTCGAATTAGCTTTTATTCATTTAATGCAATCGATCTGAACTACGATTAGAAAAATAAACTTAAAGCACCTTGCTAATTTAAAGAATCGTTATCAAAGAAAATCACCATCATCCTTCCGTTCAAATTGTTTTATATTATAAAAAATTATCTGTCCTAAACGATACAGGAATAATAAAAATACAACTTTTACGGATTACATTCCCGATATTCTATAACTTTTAAGGATTACATTCCTGATATTCTATAACTTTTAGGGATTTAGAACTACAAACAAACTCCTAAATATAAAAATGCAATAGGCCTATCACATTTTCACAATCTTTACTTATGTAAAAAAACCAGATAAAAAAGGGAGCGGGAATATAGAATTAATTTTGAATTGGATTAAAATATATAACAGAACACTGTTATAAAAGGAATAAATATAATTTAACGTAAGTTAAAAATGAGTAACTTTAATACACTCTAAAATAACATACAAATCATTCACTTTAAAACAGATACATTACATAAAACAAATCTGAAAATAATCATGAACAATCAAAACGTTAGCCAAAAATTGATTAGCAGTCATCTTCTTTCAGGTGAAATGAAGCCTGGAAGCGAAATTGGATTAAAGATAGATCATGTGCTGCAACAAGACGCTACCGGAACCTTAATCATGCTTGAATTAGAAGCTTTTCAATTAGAAAGAGCCAAAGCTGAAGTCGCTGTTCAATATGTGGATCATAATCTACTGCAGACCGATTACAAAAATATGGACGATCATCTTTTTCTGCAATCGGCTGCTGCCCGCTTTGGGTATTGGTTTAGTAGACCGGGGAACGGAATTAGTCATGCCGTACATATGGAAAGATTTGGCAAACCCGGCAGTACGCTGTTAGGTTCTGACAGTCATACCTGCGCAGGGGGTGGTATCGGAATGCTGGCCATCGGTACCGGCGGATTGGATGTGGCTCTTGCAGCTGCCGGCGAACCGTATTTTGTGAAGATGCCAAAAATAATGGGGATTAAGCTTACAGGCAAATTACCGGATTGGGTCAGTGCAAAAGATGTGATTTTAGAAATGTTAAGACGGTATGATGTAAATGGCGGACGCGGATATATTTTAGAATATTATGGCCCCGGACTCCAATACCTTAGCGCTTGGGATCGGCATGTTATTGCCAACATGGGTGCCGAAATGGGTGCCACTTCTTCGGTATTCCCTTCTGATGAAATCACAAAAGAGTTTCTTCGAAAAGAAGGACGGAAAGACCAATGGATGGGACTAAAAGCAGATGAAGGAGCTGCTTATGATCATGATGAAGAAATTAATTTATCTGAATTAGAACCTTTAATCGCAATTCCTAGTAGCCCCGGTAACGTAGTCCCGGTCAGAGAAGTGAGTGGCAAACCTGTATCGCAGGTTGTATTAGGTTCTTCAGCCAATCCGGGGCTGCGTGATTTCTGGATTGTTTCCCAAATTGTAAAAGGACAATTTTCATCTCCGGAGGTTTCTTTTGATGTCAACCCTTCCACCCGTCAGATATTACAAAATCTGACAGAAATGGGGGCTCTTGCTTCCTTGATTGCTGCCGGTGCCCGCGTTCATCAATCAGGTTGCATGGGTTGTATTGGTATGGGGCAGGCACCAGCTACCAATAGCATCAGTCTCCGAACAATGCCTCGTAATTTCCCGGGACGTTCCGGAACGCTTGATGATCAGGTATACCTTTGTAGTCCGGAAACTGCCGCCGCCGCTGCACTCACAGGAAAGATTACTGACCCAAGAGATCTCGAAAAACAATTTAATATTACTTATCCAAAATGGAAAGAACCGGACATCATTAATGTGAATCAGCAAATGCTGATTCCTCCCAATGGAAAATCGGTTGAATTGATCAAAGGCCCGAATATTAAAACGCTCCCCGAGTTTGGCGAACTTCCTGACGAATTAGAAATCCCCATTCTTTTAAAAATGGGAGATGACATTTCTACAGATGAAATATTAAAAGCGGGTGCAGATGTATTGCCGTTACGCTCTAATATTCCTGAAATCAGCAAATATTCTTATTATGTGATTGACCAGCACTTTTACGATCGGGCTATAGAAAACCAAAACAAGCACAATGGTTTTTGTGTGGTAGCAGGCGAAAATTACGCACAGGGCTCCAGCAGAGAGCATGCAGCATTGGCCCCAAGATATTTAGGCCAACTATTTACCATTTCAAAATCGTATGCCCGAATTGGTTGGCAGAACCTGATTAACTTTGGTATTATCCCTTTTGAATTCCAAAATAAAGATGATTTTGACAAACTGGAACAGGGTGATGTACTAAGAATCGAAGGACTGAGATCAGCAATAAAAAACAGGAAAGTTTTGAATGCAAAAGTAATTGGAAAGCAAATGGAAATTCCGCTCGTCTTGAATATAAGTGACCGGCAAATTGAAGTAATCTTAAAGGGTGGTGCTATAAATTATGTAAAGGATAAGAAACGCATCAATCTGTGAAAAACTTAAAAAAGATTTAAAATATACTTTCAACGTTTTAGCAATAACAACGAACAAGATTTAACAGACCAGGAAATAATTTACCCGACACACTTTTGCGACGACTGTAACACTCACAAATGGTGTTCCCATAGAAAGCGTGAGCAAAATGTTGGGACATAAAAATATATGACTATCCGTAATACGGACTAAAATCATTTCGAATATAATTTTCGTCGTTTGTACATTTATAAAGCATAAATATTAGCCCACAGATTGTACAGATTATACCGATTTACACGGATTTTTTTACTTGGTGAATCAAACAAATTTAAATCTGTGTTAATTTGTTCAATCCGTGTTATCTGTGTGTCCTATTTTATCCTTTGGAACATATTGCGGACTGTCATATAAAAATATTAGAACCACACAACACTATGCTAAAATTTTGGATAAAAAAGTGAGTGAGGATATGATGATTTTGAAGACAAAACTCAATTTAGTAAAAGACCCAAGTAATAATTCTTTAGAAGCAAAGTCTGTTTTTTCCTGATATAAGAAGACTATTATATCAACTCATATCAGGATAATACATTATAAAGAATTAATAAAACTCAACAAATCATTTCTGTCTTTTGCAGAAAGTTGTTTATATTTATTTTTGGCATTTTGACCTTCACCACCGTGCCATAGAATAGCTTCTTCTAAATTTTTTGCTCTACCATCGTGTAATAAATTGGTATGATTATTCACGGTTTGAATAAGTCCGATACCCCATAAAGGAGGTGTTCTCCATTCGTTTCCTGTGGCTAGAAAATCGGGAGTATTATCCGCCAATCCTTCTCCCATATCGTGCAATAATAAATCCGTAAATGGACGAATGGTTTGATTGCGTAAAGCTGTAATTGGATGATTATTTCCTGTTTGAATTTTAGGAATATGGCAACCAATACAACCGATAGTTTCAAATATTTTTTTTCCTTTTAGCACATTTTGATTGGAATAGTTTCTCCTTGCCGGAACTGCTAATGTACTGGAATATAAAGTTATTCGGTTTAAATTTAAATCTGAAATTTCGGGTGTACCACCATTTGGAATTGTTGTTGCATCAACTCCGGCTGGTATATTTTCATTAGGGAATAAACTGGTTGTTATCCCCATATCTCCTAAGAAAGCACCAGCAACTTGTTGACGAACACTGGGTTGATTTGCTTTCCATCCAAAACGACCTAGCTTCTGACTATTTGAAGCAACATCATAAACATAGTTTGCTTTTCCTGAGATACCATCGCTATTATTATTGGTTGCAAAACTTAAAATAGTACTTTCCGGAACGGCTTCCAATAATCCTAAACCAATCATTTGGCTTGCAACTCTTGGCGAAATTTGTACATTGTTAGCCAATAATCCATACCCCAAATTATTGATTTGATAGATTGGTTTTTGCAAGATTACAGTAGTTCCATCTGTAAAAGTTTCGGTGATAGATTGATAGGTAATCATATATTTACCCTCTACAGTTTGTCCAAGAATGGCATTGTCTTGTAATTGTCCTCCATAAATTGGATCTGGAAGTGACCCCCCATTACTGTTTGTACCAGGAATGCTTAACCTTAATAATAATCCGTGACCAAGTTCACCATCAAATAGAGGAGCTCTTCCTCTTCCGTCTTTAAAATGACAACTGGCACAGGCTATTGCATTAAAAAATGGCCCCAAACCATCTCTTGCAGTTGTAGAAGAGGGTGCAGAAATCCAGCTTTGTCTAAAAAAGGAGTTTCCGATACCAAAATCGGATTGTTCATCGAATGTCAAATTGGGAGCAAAAAAGCCAAAAGCTTCTTCCGAAGTATTAAAAACAGTAGTTTCTCCACCGGAATATTGTTCTCTCTCTTCCGGAGTTAATGCTATATATTCATCATCATTATTAGCACAACTAAAGAGTTGAAAGCAAATTAAAAAAGCGAGACCTTTAAGAGTGTTCTTCATTTTGTTAAATAGAAAAAAGTGTCCAGTTAAAAAGGACACTTTAATTAAACTTGAATTTACTGATTCATTAATTTACAGTGATACCGATATTTGAAGCACCGGCAAGTAAATTAGAGCCAAAATCTTTCAGCTGTAAAACCGCTACCCTCACTTTTGCTCCTTCGGTTGATGATAAACCGCCTGAAATAGCTAAATCAAAAGGGGTTAATATAGTATTAATTTTAGTTACTGCTGCATTCAAAGATACATCAGTACTGTTGTATGTATTTGTGTTAGACTGCTTAACTAAATCTTCCAATGACGCTCCATCAACCGTTCCGTAATTCCCTTTATATACGTTGATTACTCCTTGAAGGTTTAAAGCAATATCTCTATGTGTATTGTCACTAAAACAAGAATGTTCGTCTTCCTGATCTGCATTTCCTAATGCAACATCCATACGCTCTACAGGCAATTCTGCTGATACAAGTGTAGTTATTCCCAGGTAAATATTTCTAATAGCAACATCATCAGATAGTGCAAGGAATGTGGCTCTATAGGTACCGCCAACTTTCCATTGGTTTACTAAATACTCTAAATTATCGGTTAATAAATCAGCACAGGCATTCAAATAAGCAGCTCTTCTGGTTTGGTTTGAATTTGTCCCCCCAACAACATAATCTGTATATGCTCTCAAACCGGCTTGATTTGCTGAAGGAGCAGTTAAATCTTGTCCCCAAAGTAAAAATTCTATGGCGTGATAACCTACACTAATATTTTTTTCTCCACCTTGTTCATTCAAACTCTCTAAAAGAGCTTTGTTGATTGTTGGGAATGTTGCTAAATCATTAATTATCCCTGCGTTTGTTGCTCCTTGAACATAATCAACATAATTTTCATCTAATGGCCAGGCATTTAATAATCCTTCCGGTCCATCGGCATTATCAATTGGTCCATCGGCAAAACGGAAAGCTTCGGTTGTACCATAACTTTCTCTTGATGTTTTCCAAGCTGTCTTAGCTATTGTAAAATTGGCTTCTGTTGGAGTTGTTGTAAAAGTATTTATTGCTGTTTCTAATATTACGGCATCATCATAAGCTTTTTTATAATTTGCGAAAGCAATATTTGCGTAGTTTTCTACAACTTGTTTTTTTGTAACATTAGAATTATTGGAAGAATCATCATTATTGCAAGAAGTAATTAAAACCCCAGTTATCAAAAGTAATGACACTTTTAAAAATACTTTTTTCATATTTTGCTTTATTTAGAATAATTAAATTTAAGGCAAAAATATTATCTTTTGTTAAATTACCAAACTTTATTTAGAATAAATTTAAATAGATATTTGTTTTTGTTTACTGATTTGTACATTTGCAAAAATTAAATTCCTTTTTCATAATTCCTTTTATAGATGTGATTTTTCTGGATGTGGTAAAAAGAAGCTATTATTTGATTATAGTAAATTAGCTCAATAAATGAAACGAATAGAATTCCGTTCGTTTTATTGAATTTAATTATAAAACAAGAACAATAATGATAGCGGTTTTCCAAACATTGAAAGAAGTAATTAAAGTTACCTTGGGCAATTTTACGGATTCGGATAACCGACTTTATTTTTTGTACTTTATCTCTTCGGGGGTGATTGCCTATTTTGTATATTTCAAAACCAAACATCAGGGGGCTTTTCTTAACTATATTTTTAATAAAAGAACATGGCTAAGTAAATCCGCCAAAGTTGATTATTTGATGTTGTTCTTTAACAGCATTATTAAAGTGGTACTAATTGGCCCTTATCTGGCCTTTGGATTTTATCTGGCATTTTATACCGATGATTTTTTGGCGCGAACTTTTGGCTACGAAACGAGAACTTTAAGCACAACCCAAACCTTGGTTTTATATACCCTTACCATAACATTATTGGGTGATTTCACGACTTATGTCATTCATTATCTCATGCATCGATTTGAATTTCTATGGGAATTTCACAAGATTCATCATGCGGCGACCACGCTCAATCCTGTAACCCAATATCGCATTCACCCCGTAGAACTGATTCTGGTAAATATCAAGGAAACCCTTGTTTTTGGATTGGTTATGGGACTCTTCGATTATTTGTCGGCACATCAGGTCCATGCGATTACTTATCTGGGCATCAATATTTTGTCCTTTTTGTTTATGTTTTTGGGAGCTAATTTGCGTCATTCCAGCGTGAAACTCAAATATTTTAACTTTATAGAATATGTATTCATGAGTCCATACCAACACCAGATTCACCACAGCAACCATCCGGAACATTTTGATCATAATATGGGATCAAAGCTGGCCATTTGGGATTGGATGTTTGGCACCTTGTTGCGCTCGAAACAAGTGGACAAAATAACCTTCGGAATTAGCAAAGAAGTTGACCTGCAAAAAAAATATGAATCGTTTTCCAATAATTTGTTTCTCCCTTTTGTAGGTATTTACAAGGCAATTACGAATAAAGTTACACGCTAAAATGCTGTTTTTGTAGTTTAACACAAAAAAAATAATCGGTAAAATACTGAATATTAATTTGTTAAAAATTTATATTTATTTATTCTAAATAACGTTTGACAATTTAAAATACGTTCTTATATTTGCGGAAAATTATTTTAATTCAATCTAAATTAACTAAATATGGAATTTAAAAAATTATCTCTTTCTGCATTATCAATTTTAGTATTGTCACTTGCTTCTTGTTCAAATGACGATACACCAGCCGAAGAAACTTTCAATTATACTGTTCCTGAAACATACACATTCGAAAGAAACGCTCTAACTTCTGTGGATTACTCAGGACAATCGAGCCGATTGTTGATGCTTGATGAAATGAGTGCCTATGTGAAAACACAAGCTATCTCAAGTCTTGCGGTTGATAACGTAAAACTGCAATCGATGTACACCAATACGAACAGTGCGTTTGCAGGTGCAGGTCTAAATACTTCAGGGAAACAATTAAAAGACAAAACGGCTGCTTCAAAAGATTATTTTTCACTATACCTAGGTGGTGGTTCTATAGCAGAGCAAACGGCTGTTAGAGCTTATTTTGAAAGTACTTTTACTGATTTGAACTCAGCTAGTCAAGGTGCGAATGCAAGTGCCGGTGTTGCCGGAAAATATGGAACAGGTTCTTCCACCAGATATTTTAAAGCTAATGGTTTAGAACCAGTTCAAGTGTTTTTGAAAGGAACGATGGGAGCTACATTTTTAGATCAGGTAGTCAATAATTATTTGAGTTTAAACAAACTTGACGAATCGACTAATAAAGCAGACAATACCGCTAAAGTTTTAGTAACCGGTAAATCCTATACAGCAATGGAGCATACTTGGGACGAAGCTTATGGATATGTTTTTGGTGCTACTGGTGATAAATTCCTATCTGAATACATTACTAAAGTAAATGCTGATGTAGATTTTAACACGGTTAAAAATGATATATCATTAGCTTTTAGAAAAGGAAGAGCTGCTATAGTTGCAAATGACTACGCTACTCGTGATGCTCAAATTAAAATCATCAAAGAAAAATTGGCGTTAGTGGTTGCTGTAAGATCTGTATTCTATATGCAAACTGGTAAAGCAAAATTGGTTACCGATAATGGCGCTGCTGCATTTCATGACCTTTCTGAAGGATACGGTTTTATAATGTCATTGCGTTATACAAACAAACCGGGAACAAACAGTCCATATTTTACAAAAGCTGAGGTAGATGCCATGTTGGCTTCATTAACAAGCGGAACAAATGGTTTGTGGGCGATCGATACATTGGGAGCAAAACTAGATGCTATATCTATACAAATTGCAACAAAATTTGGTTTTACAGTTGCTCAAGCTGCAACAGTAAATTAATTCAAGGTGATGCGAAACGAAAAACAAGCACAGGATCGAGCAAACGACAAGAAAATACCAAGCCAGAAACTGTTCAAATTGCCCGCTAAATGGTGTTTGCCATAAATCAAAAAGCAATCGTGTTATAGAAATAAATGTTAATCTAAAAAAGCTCAAACACAAGGCTCACGAACTGCTCAATAGCGAACAAGGTATTGAAAGGCGTAAACAAAGATGCCGCGATGTGGAACCAGTTTTTGGAAACATTAAGCAGAACCATGGGTTCCAACGCTTTATGCTTCGAAGTACCAAAAAAGTGCAAATTGAGTGGGGTTTATTAGCAATTGCACAAAATATACGCAAAAAAACAGCCCATTAGGCTACCGTCTGGACACAAGTTTAAAATAGGACACAGATTAAAAAGATTTACAGAGATTTTATGATATTATAAAAAAGACAGCCACGAATTTCACTAATTTACTCTAATTAATTCGTAAAAATTAGTGAAATTCGTGGCTAAAATTTCGTCTGAATATTTGTGTCCAGACGGTAGCTCATTAGGCTGCTTTTTACATTTTTATTCAACTTCAACTCAACAAGAGTGGAATAGGTTTTTTGAAATCTTGTTTTATATTTTTTGAAACACAAATCAAAGAGACTGTCTTGTTTTTATTTTGAGACAGCCTCAAAATTAATTAACTTTCAAAACAGATCTTAAATTTCTTAAGTTCAGTTCTATTTCTTGTAAAACTAAAAAACCATATTACCAGTTGTTCAATCTCGCTGGGTAAAAGCATTTTTATTGCTTTTTTAAGCTCTTTAGAAAAAAGATTTGGGCTAAAACTAACTTTTTCAAGAATTAATATGGAGTAATCTAACATAGATTTATTGTAAAGATTAACTATAAAGTATATAAGTAAAATTCTATCCGACGATATATTTAAAAGAGGCTGTCTCTTTTTTGTTTTGTGACAGCCTCTTTTTTTTACCTGTTTTTCCTTTTAAATGAAAAAGGTCTGGAAATACTAAATCCCCATCGAAATTGACCTTTTTTCCAAGAAGTTGTGGTATAAGGAATAAATTGATTTTCTAAAAGAGCCGTATTATTCATAAATGTCAATTGAAAAACATGGCCTCCTGTTTCAATTTCAAGACCAGCCGCCAAAGGGTTATAAAAAGGCAGTCCGTTTTTTTCAAAATAAGCTTTACGATTTCCACTATCGAAAGTATAAAAATAATCGGCTATTAGCGCCATTCTTTTAGTTAATTTAGCTCTTGCGCCAATTCCGACAGCAAAAACATCGTTACTATCTCTATATCCCACACGGTTATAGTGGGTGTAGGTTGGCAGCAATGCTAATGAAAAATTACTGCTAAATTTCCTAACTATAATCGTTTGGGCCACAAACGACCAACGATCAGAAAACGTATCAAAATGATCGGGAACTTTAGGATTAACATTAGAGCTCATTGTGGAAACAACAGCGTTACCAAAGAAAGTAATCCCTAATGGAATACGGTCTTTTTCGGTTTGCTCGAGTAGCTTATATTTACAATTTGCTTCAAGCAACTGACGAATAGCGGTTGCTCCTTTTGTTCTGGAGATTCCAATAGCTAAACGGTCTGAAAGTCCATAATCTAAAGCAATTTTAATATCGGCAGCATTATCGGTTCCATAGAAGGTTTTAAATCCACCATAATGACCTCCGGCATCGCCAAATCTATGGGAAATTATAAAATCAAGCTCTCCTTTATGAACTAGTTCATTGGATCGAGCATTAATAATTTTGGAGGATTTAAAAGTGGCATAAACTGGAATAGTGTCTTTTTCACTTGTCGTTTCGGAGGGTAAATAGTTTTCCATATTGTCTTGAGCCGTGACACTAAATACAGGTAACATCACAACCAAAACGATTCTAAGTCTTTGATTCATTTTCATTATACTTTTTTGTAAGGCTTATAATTTGCTGTAATTTTTATCTCTAATTGTTCTGCAATTTTGGTAAAGACCACCGTTGGTATCTCCACACCATGATCGGCTAGTTTAATTTTAAAATCGGAAGTTAAAACTAAACCGTTTTCATTACTGGAGAGCGTTCCTGCTATTTTATATTCTTTCTTTTTTCCGTGTATATTTAATACCCCAACGATGGTTACTTTATGATTTCCGTTTTTTGCAAAATCAATATCTTCTAAAATTTTACCATTAAAATCAGATACCGGAAATTTGTCACTTTCCATATAGTTTTCATTGAAATGCTCCTGCATTAATTTTTCTCTAAACTGGAAAGTGGTATTTTGAATTTTAAAATATACCTGTTTAGTTGTGTTATTTAAAACGGTAGCTACTTTATTACTCGTTCCGTCTATATCTTGTATAGGCGTTTTAGAGTAGAAACTCACTTTTGCGTTTGAAGTGGTAAAAATGTCTTGTGAAAACATAGAAGTAATGGACAATGCTGCTAATGCAGCAAAAAATAATTTTGGTTTCATTGTGTAAATATTTAAATAAGTAATTGATTAATTTTCAGGCATTCCTTTTGCAATCCATGCGGCCATTAAATCGCGATCGCGTTGGGAAAAAGGAAATTTTGGTGGCGGTGGCATCGTTCCATTAATAATTGTGGTTGCTATTGGATTAGCGAATCGAAGGGCATTTTCATAACTATGAGTGTTTAACCACCATGTTTCAGCAGAGCCGTCAACACCATGACAGGTTGCGCAGTTTTTTGTTAAAAGAGGTTTAACATAATTTTGATAGGTTACATTCTCCGATGTAATTTCAGGAGATGCAAATACTATTCTATCATTAATATAATCACCTTCTTTTGAGCAAGAAAACAAAAACAATAGAAATACAAAGTGTACAGGATAATTTTTATTCATTTTTATATTATAGTAAATTTATTTTTAGACAAAACTAAATATTTTTTTAGACAAAAATACATAGCTATACCGAAAAAATCAGATAATTTGAACTTAATCTAATATTTTATGCTTTTTTAAACTCGAAAATGGTTACCCTGCAACTATCCTAACATTCATATTTTCTCACAATATTACTTGTGTTGATACCGAAAACTTACTATTATTCAATGTAACAACATCCTTGTAACATCATAACAAGTGGCACGTTTTTTGTCAAAAGAAGTTTTTACATAGTTTTCATGGCTAACATTCTCCGTTGTGATTTCAGGAGATGCGAATACTTTTTTATCATCAATAGAATAACCTTCTTTTGATCAAGATATCAGACTAAAAATGCTACCGTATTTCATCAATTTAAAAGAAGTTATTTATTTTATTTAGATTAGTTCTTAATAATTATTTGCAAATATATATGTTATTTTTAATTATTCTAAATAAAAATACTGTTTTTACGAAATAAATTTTAACTCATTTTTAACCTTATGAAATCCCCATGATTCGTTAAACGCAATCACTAATTAAGATTTTGTTCATGGGGATACCATATTCCTTTAAAAAACAAATAGTATCTACATATGAAAAAAGTAACATTCCTGATTTTGGCAACATCATTTTGCCTTAAATACTTACAGTCAAAACAAAAAAAGTGAAGACATCAAAGCCATCAAATCCATGTGTGGCTGCTATGAAGTGAAATTCAATTTTACTGAAACATTTAGCTATTCAAAAGATACTGTTAACTATAAACCATCAAAAAAAGCATGATTACGGTTTGGAATGGGTTGAATTAGTAGAAGACCAACCCAACAAAATTGTGATGCAGCATCTTTTGATAGTCGGAAAAACAGATAAAGACATCATAAAACATTGGAGACAAGATTGGCTATATGAAAACACCGATTTCTATTCGTTTTTTAAAGATAGAACTTGGAATTTCAAAAAATTAACCTCAAAAGAAGTTAAAGGACAATGGACCCAAAAGGTCTATCAGGTAGATGACAGTCCAAGATACGAAGGGACGGCAACTTGGGTACACAATGACGGGAGACATTTTTGGGAAAACACGACGGATGCACCGCTGCCAAGAAGGGAACATACCAAAAGAGACGATTATAATGTTTTAAAAGAACCAATGTACACGAAATAACCGCATCGGGTTGGATTCATAACCAAGATAATGACAAAATAATCAGATCTGATAACGGGGAAAATACTTTATTAGCTCAGGAAAAAGGACACGACGTTTACATAAAAGTTGACGATAGTAAATCTAAAATAGCACAAAATTGGTGGAAAGAAAATAATCCTGTTTGGAAAAAAGTAAGAGACAAATGGGAATTGGTTTTCTTGAAAAATAAAGATTTGTCACTGGCAAAAGCAGTTGATAACCAACCCCTTTTCATGAAGCTTTTTGATTTAAAACCGGATGCCTCAAGAGAAGAAATCAATAAAATAATAGAGAGTTATATTGTAAAATAATAATTGAAAATTATGTGTGCAATCAATTTTTTAAAAAGAACAAAAGACGGAATTTTATTGTATTGCCATTGTTCAGATAAGTATCAATTGCTGTTTAAAAACATCAACTATAATTTAACGCTCTTTGAATTGGAGCGTTTTGTTCATTATATTGAAAATGTTAATGAATCATATTGGGAAGAAGAATATAAAAATTCTGTTTATGACAAGCGTATTCCTATTCCGTCGGTTCAAGCCAATTTAATGATCTTGCTTGATTTGGTTGATTTGTATGAACTACGCGAACTGTTGAACTATAAAACCAAAGAAACAAAATATGTCACCTTCCGGGAAATTGACTATTAAAATTATGATGAATTAGTATCAGTCAAAGTATAGTGTTTTCTTAAAATCACATTTTTTTCTTTTTGTTTTGAAGCCCTGAAATGCACTTGCAGACACAGGGCTTTTTTTAACCATTCGCGTCTATTTCTACCTAACACAAGGTTTTTTGAAGGATTGATACCGATTCCTTCAAACTAAAATCGCACAACTTGCCTGACTGCATAAAAAGTATCACCTAAAATTTCACGTCTTTACTCCCGATAGTCACCAGATTTTCCGAGTAGATCTCTTTTAAAATTCTTCAAAAAACAATCAAAATTCATTCAAATTGCAGAAAGTATTTTAGCCAAAAATGTAAAGATATCCATATATTTTTTTAATTTTATATAAAAATACTACGCCATGCTATCAAAAAATATTGAAAATTCGTTAAATAATCAGATTCGCATCGAAGCTGAATCTTCGCAAATCTATCTTTCTATGGCCTCTTGGGCTGAAACTCACGGTCTGGAAGGAATTTCAAAATTTATGTATGCCCAATCCGATGAGGAACGCATGCACATGCTCAAGTTGATGAAATTTATAAATGAACGTGGCGGCCATGCACAAGTAAGCGAATTGAAAGCACCAAAAATAAGCTACGGAACATTCAAAGAAATGTTTGAAGAACTTTACAAACATGAAATTTTTGTTTCTGTTTCCATAAACGAATTGGTTCACATTGCGTTTTCTGAAAAAGATTATGCCACACACAACTTTTTGCAATGGTACGTAGCCGAACAAATTGAAGAAGAAGCCCAAGCTAAAATTATTTTAGACAAAATCAACCTGATAGGCGATGATAAAGGCGGTTTATATCTGTTTGACAGGGACGTGCAACAATTAACCTTAAACGGCTCCACATCCAAAGGGCACTAAATAGCTAAACACCATTTAGAACACCTAAAAATAACGTATCTTCATTTCAAGTATTCAATTTACCTATGTTTCCTCTCAATTTACGGAAGCAAACAACAGTGAAACAGATGCAAATGACAATACGTATGGTATTTTGGGTCAAATCCCATCCTATTATGTGGCTGATTTTTCAACCTCCTACAAATGGAAAAAATGGAAATTGGAAGCTGGAATCACCAATTTTACAAACAATAGTTATTTTACAAGAAGAGCAACTGGCTACCCAGGACCAGGAATAATACCTTCTGATACTAGAACTTTTTACACGACTTTAGAATTTGTTTTTTAATGTTTTAGAGTAATAAAAGCCTACCCGGCTCTTCTCCTAAAGTTGTTGGTAAGTATTAAAATCAGTAAATTACTGGAAGTTGCCTATGAGTATTTTACCGTTCTTTTTCATCTCTCCATTTCTTGCACTTATATTTTATTAAAAACGAGCAACGGTACTTTGGCTTTAAAGGAATAATTGGCTGAGTTACCGGAGAAAAATATTTTTTCGAAAAAACTTCTGTTTTGTTGCGTGAACATAATCATCATGGAAGGTTTTGACTGCTTAATTACCGCTTCTATGTTTGAAATTAAACTCTTGGCCAGATTGATATTTTCGATATGCAGTTTAATATTATGCTTTGCATTTTTTTTTACCAATTCATTTATGGTGTTTTTATTGGTTGTTATTTCAGTGGGGTAATTGAAATGGAGTATTTCAACTTTTGCCTTTAATGGCTTTGTGAATTCAATTACTTTTTTCAGTTCATTTTCAAAATTTACAAGGTCTGAGGCGTAAATGACGCTCTTTATCTCACTTCGACGATAATTGTGGGGTACGGCTATAACAGGGACTATTGAATGGGAGATTAGACTGGAAGTGTTTGTTCCGAATATTTTTTTCAACTTTCCCGAGCCTCTGGTGCTGATGCAGATAAAACTGAATTTATTTTCCTGGGCATATTCCCTGACATTACTGTCTGCAAAAACAGCACTATTTATTACACACTTTTTGTTTTTGGAAACAACACCAATGTCCCTATGAACCGATGCTACAAATTGGTTCAGTTTTTTTTGAATTTTATCCGCTTCTTTCCTTTCATAATCAGCAAAGGCGGCATCGCTCATTGACGTAAGATTTGCAATGTAATAGGAATGAAAAAAAGTCAACTCAAATTTATGTTGGGTTGCCAATTGAATGGCAAAACGCAAACCTGCTTTTGAATTAGAAGAAAAATCGGTGGTAACAAGAATTTTATCCATTATCTTTTATGTTGATTGTTATTTTGACAAAAAACTATTCAATTGGCTAATCAAACCCAATGGTATTACTATATAAAGCCTAATCCTCTTTCATTCGCTTCAGTGAGCTGCGCTATTTCTACTTTCTCACTTTAAAAAAAGCGAATCATTTTTTCTTATTTTATTTTATCATGAAAAGCGTGGGCATATCATCTCTTGTTAACCATTAACGATGCTGCAACGCTCAAGATTAAAATAACAACAATCACCAACAAAGCAATTTGTATCGGCAATTTGTAGAAATCAACTACCAACATCTTCAGCCCGACAAACATTAATATCAAAGCTAGCCCCTTCGACAAATAGCGGAATTTATCCATCATCCCCGCCAGTGCAAAATACAGAGAGCGCAAGCCAAGTATGGCAAACACATTTGAAGTGTAAACAATAAAATGGTCTTGCGTAATTGCCAGTATTGCAGGAATGCTATCTGCCGCAAAAATCAAATCGGTGGTTTCAATCAACACCAAAACTAAAAATAAAGGCGTTGCAAACCGTTTCCCGTCTTGTTTTACAAAAAATTTTCCGCCATGCAAATCACTGGTAACAGGCATTACTCTTCTGAATAATTTTATCAGGGGGTTTTTTTCCGGCTCAATTATGATCTCCTTTTGCGTAAGCATCTTATATCCTGTATAAATCAGTATCGCTCCAAAAACATAAATCGTCCAATGGAATTTCTCGAGTAAGGCCACTCCCGCAAAAATAAAAGCAGCCCGCATTATCAAAGCCCCGATAATTCCCCAAAACAAAATTTTATGCTGATGAATAGCCGGAGTTTTAAAATAAGAAAAAATTAAAACGAATACAAAAATATTATCTACGCTCAATGCTTTTTCAATCACATAGCCCGTAAAAAACTCCAATGCTTTTGCCTCACCTTGCCAATAATAAATAAGCACATTGAAGCACATGGCAAGCGTCATCCAAACCCCTGTCCAAATCATGGCTTCTTTAATGCTTACTTCATGTGCTTTGCGGTTAAACACCCCTAAATCCAATGCCAGCATCAGCAGTACAAATACATTAAAACCAATCCAAAAACTCAAATCCGTTTGCATACTTGTACTTGTTTAATTTTTCGACTCCTCTTGTTTTACCAAATTCATTTGGTCAATTTTTACGGTTTACCAAAATGTTTGCCTGTTGAATGTTGCCAAAATGATTGCCGATAACTATGGTCTGACGGTTTGCGTCTACAAGCTGTTCGGGATTTCTTGTATAATATGTCTTATGCGAAAACACTTCTTAAATGTAATAAACTTTATGGCAAATACCAAGCAAAATGTTATACCACAAAAAAAGCACATGCAGCTTACACGAACCCTTCATAGTTTGTGATACCTATGTTACCGCCAGCAAAACACTACGGTTGTTTTTAAAAATGAAAAACTCCCTAAATTTTAGAACAGTGATTTTATATTTGGTTCAGAGGCGTATTTTAAAATGGTTTGTTTGTCAACTGTTTGTTCATTATCAATGCGAAATAAAGATTTCAGCCCAGTATATTCACAAATGAATTTTTCACTGGAATTTACAGGATTCCCGTTAAATATTATTCCTTTAATGGGAATGTTTCTGCTTTGAAGGGCTTCGACAGAAAGCAGTGTATGGTTTATGCTTCCGAGATAATTCCTGGAGACCAGAATAACTTCTGCTTTTAATTTTTCAATAAGGTCAATTCCCAAAGAATCACCATTGAGTGGAACCATCAAACCACCTGCTCCTTCAATAATGAGATTATTGCTGGTTGGTGGAACTTTAATAGAATCTAAATTAATTGTAACACCATCAATAGCGGCAGCGGCGTGCGGAGACATTGGTTCTGTAAGGCGATACGCTTCAGGAAAAAAATGAGAAGTAGAATTACTGATGAGTCCCTGCACTTTCATTGTATCTGTTTGGTGCAGATCTCCTGATTGAACAGGCTTCCAGTAATCGGCTTTTAGCGCTTCAACGAGAATGGCTGATACGATTGTTTTCCCAATATCCGTACCAATACCTGTTATAAAGTATCGTTTCATTATGCTGTTTTTTTTAATTGAACTCTAATCTTTGCCCCGGAATGAATTCACAGAAATTACCATTCTCATAGACAAGAGTTCCGTTAACAAACGTATGGGTCACTTTTGATTGAAATGTTTGGCCTTCTAATGGCGACCAACCGCACTTGTATAAAATATTTTCTTTTCCAACTGTCCAAGGCGAATTCAAGTCAACCAGCGCTAAATCGGCAAAATAACCCTCACAGATAAAGCCTCTTTTTTCGATACCATAAAGTATCGCTACATTATGACACATTTTTTCTGCAATTTTCTCTAACGAGATAAGTCCTTGCTTGTATAATTCAAGCATAATATACAAGGAATGCTGCACCATTGGCGCGCCGGACATGGATTGGAAGTAGTTTTTTTGCTTTTCTTCCAAGGTGTGAGGTGCATGGTCGGTTGTAATAATGTCAATTCTGTCGTCAAGCAAGGCTTGCAAAAGTCCTTTTCGGTCTTTATCGGTCTTTATAGCAGGATTCCATTTTATTAAAGTTCCCAATCGCTGATAGTCTTTGTCTGAAAACCAAAGATTTTGAACCGATACTTCGGTGGTGATATTCTTTTCTTTTAGCGGTATGTCGTTTCGAAACAAATGGGTTTCCGCCTCTGTGGTCAAATGTAGGATATGTAACCTTGCCTTGTGCTTTTCGGCAATGGCAATGGCTCTTTTGGTAGATTGATAACATCCTTCTTCACTACGAATTAACGGATGACATGCAATTGGCACGTCTTCACCGTAATTGGCCATATAAATCTCCTCGTTTTCCTCAATGGTTTTTTCCAATTCAGAATGAATGGCGATAATGGATTTACATTTCGAAAAAAGTTTTTCCATGGTATCAGGGCTATCGGCAAGCAAATTTCCCTTCTTGGTAAAATAAAGCCCATCATCAGAAACCCCAATGAATTGGGAAGTGTTCATTTGAAGCACTTTGTCTAAGTTGTCATTATTAACCCCTAAAAAGAAAGAATAATTAGCCCAAGATTTTTCTGAGGCAATACGGAATTTCTCATCGAGAATTTCAGTGGTCAATACATTAGGAACTGTGTTTGGCATGTCGATAAAAGAAGTCGTGCCACCCGCAACAGCCGCCCTGCTTTCTGTATAGAGATCTCCTTTATGGGTTAGTCCGGGTTCCCTAAAATGCACTTGCCCGTCTATAATACCGGGAAACAGGTACTTGCCGGCTCCATCAATGATTTTAGCATCCTTTGTGATTTCTCCGGACAGATTTCCAATGTTTTCGATAACGCCATTTTGGATAAAAACGTCAGCAATTTTAATTTGTCCCTCGTTTACGATGTTGACATTTTTTATTAATATAGGATGTTTCATAGGTAGCTAATTCGTTAATTTGGTTAATTGCTACTTTGGTTAAATTGGAAATTACCTTTTGAAGTTTTCATCGGTGCTTGCACTTTCTAAATCAGGACTATTTCACTTTATCTAATTCCCTTTATGCTTATTTCACGGCATCAAAAGACAAATGCGTAGTGAGCATAAACCCACTATTATATTGAAATACCGATTTATCGTTTACCCTTTTCCCTTGTTGCAAAATTTGACTCAAATAACCCGCTTCAATTTTTATGTTTTTATTTACTTTATAACCGACTAACGCAGCCAGTCTATTTTGGTCAAAAACATTTACTCCAACATTTTTCCCAAAACCAACAAAAACCTCATCCAATAAAATGATGCTCCAGCTGTTTTTATATATAGGAATCTCCGTTCTTAGCCTGTATCGCATCCTGTTCAGAAATACCCAGTCTGTGTTAGTTTCTCCATTTTGAATCAAAAACTTTTCAATAAATCGTTGTTCCAAGGTAAACCGATGGGACACATCCACTTTCCCTATTGGGTTTTTCAAAACTATTTGCTCGAAAATGCGATGTTCGGAAAAAGCATTTGCATTTGGATAATCGCCATAAGGATCCGTTTCGGCAAAAGCATAGCCTGCATTTAAACTCACATCCTTTCTCAGGGCATAATTCACCCCTGTTCGCAGCAAACTTTGTTGCGGGTTTTTAAGTCCTTCTACTCTTCGCCATTGGTATTCGGTATGCAAAGCAATTTTTGGACTTATTTTAAAAGTGCCGGTATAGGCAAGCCAGCCAATACTGTTATTATCCGTAATTCTTTGTTCTTGCGAAAAAGTATAATTGTGTAGAAATAGTGTTAGAATAAAAATTAAATACTTTCCAGTTGTCATAAGTTCTTTGTTATAGTTCGTTTTTAGGCAATCTATCTTTGCCTTCTTTATAATGTTCATGTGTTACTACAGTTTTTTTATTTAATACGGATTTGCCATAATTTTAAACAATTCAGAGTTGGAAATATAATATCTATTTTCTAAGGTAATTTGTAAAAGTTGCACACTAACCAAATTGTTTTCTCTTGAATTTATTAAAAAAATGGAGCTTTCTCCGAATGAAAACAATCTTTCTTCGGAACTTAGCATAGTCAAATTGTCTTTCACCAAATCATTTATAAATTGCTTTTGTTTTTCTAAAGATTGGATTTCTATTTTTTGTGCATTTATTTTATTTGATAATTGTACTTTTTCTAAATCAAGTGCAAATTGAGTTTCTTGAACTTTGAATTGTGCCAATTTCAAACTGCCCCGTTCTTTTCTTAAAAACAAAGGGAAATAAAGATCCAAACCGATTTTATAATTTTTGAATTGATAGTTATCAATATAACTTGGTTCTGCTAAATAGGAATAGCCAACATCAATTTTTGGCAAAAGCAAATTGGCTTTTAGTTTTCGCTCCACATTCAAAATATCGACTTTGCTTTGTAATGCATTAATTTTTGGATGCTTTGAAATCGAAAAATCCCGGTTTACTAAATCGTTGGTTTTTAAAGTTTCCTGAATTGTAAATTCCAATTTTTCCTCTGGAATTAATTGCTCCGAAAGTTCAAATGGAATATTGTTTTCTAACCAAAGAAAATTTGATAATTCCAGTTTTGATTTTGCTAGTTTTAAGTTAGAATCTTCTAAACTGAGTAATCTGTTTTTTACGATTATTCCGGCTTCAATACTATCAATCGCTGGCTTGTCCCCTTGTTGGATTAAGGATTTTATTCCTTTAAAACGGATTTGTGCATTGGAAACATATGTTTTATAAAGTGCCACTTCGTTAAAGTTTTTCTTCCAATTAAAATAGGACACCGAAGCATCATACAAAACAACAATAGCTTGTAATTTCCTTTCTTCTTGGCTCAATTTAATTTGTATTTTGGCTTTTCGAAGATCTGCCATTCTTTGATTGACAAATAATCCCTGACCTAACGGAATAGTAATCCCAAACGAAGTCAGACCTTGATTTGGAACCGTGTTTTCGGGGTTAAGATAAATACCTTCATTGTTGTCAAAACCTGCTTTCAATTCAATTCCGTACCAAGTTGGAATTTTGAAACTGCTGTTCAAAATAGAATAATACTCGCTGTTTTTGAATTGTTTTTTCGAAAAATCGACTTCAATTTTAGGGTCAAAGCCACCACGTGACATCATCAAATTGGCTTGTGCTTTATTGAGCTCAAGATTAGCAGTTCTCACTAATGGATGAAATTTTTTTACATAACCCAAAAACTCATTATAAGTAAATTCTTTGTCATTATTTTCTTGTCCATAAATCGAGAATCCAAAAAACAGAAAAAATAGTAATAGATGTTTCATTATTTTTTTTCTTTATTTTTTTTTACATCTGTCTTATAATAATTAGGGGGGAACCCACTCAGAGTTCTCCATATTTCATACCAAATGGGTACAGTATTCAGTAAAGCAATTGTTTGTGCTCCTGACCCTATACTTAATTGTTTTGGCCATTTTGCTTCATCGGGATCCGGAGCAACCAAGATTCGGTATTTTCCATTATCACTAATGAAATTTTCGATTGCTACAATTTCTCCTCCAAAAGTCCCATAAGACACATCCGGCCAACCGGAAAAAACAATTGTCGGCCAACCGTCAAAGAAAATCCTCACCTTTTCCCCTTTTTTGATTAATGGCAAATCGACCGGTTTTACGAAAGTTTCGACGGCAATATCATATTTTGATGGCATAATGCCCGCAATTGGCGTCCCTTCCTTGATTGTTTCGCCCAAACCCGATTGCAAAGCACGATTTACATAACCGCTTTGCGGCGCTTTAATGTAGTACATTCCGTTACGAATGGAGTAATTCACGTATTGGTTTTCCAGTTTATTGACTTGTGATTCGGTATCGTATTTGTTGCTCAAAGCGGTATATTGATCGCTTTTTGCTTTTGAGGACTTCTCGGAATATTCAGCCGTAATCCTATTTATTTCAATTTTTGCATTGATGAATTCGTTTTTGCTGGTCAAAAATTTATTTTCTTGTGTGATAATTTTCGCATCAACTTCTTGTAGTTTCAAACGCTTTTCCTCAACATCTGTCAATGGCTTTAAACCTTCTTTATTCAACTGAACCGAACGATTAAATTGTGTATTGGCAATTTTGAGTTGTGTTTTTACAGCCACAAGATCCATGCTGTCGCTTTTTACTTTCAGCAATGATTGTTTTATTTTGTTTCTTGCCTGTTCCAGTTTTAATGTTTTTTCGCTTTCAATGGCCTGAATTTGAATTGAAAGTGTATTTACTTTTGAACCATAAGACTCAACCGATAATTTTTTTGCGTCGGCTTGATTTTTAGTGTTTTTCACCAAATTCGGGTCTAAATAATCCTCTTTAATTTCAGAAATGAATAAAATTGTATCCCCTTTATTGACAAAATCGCCCTCCTGAACATACCATTTTTCTATTCGTCCAGAAATCACGGTTTGAATGGTTTGTGGTCTTTGGCTCGGTTTTAAAGTAGTTACTGATCCTGAGCCCGAAATATTTTGTGTCCAGGGCAAAAAAAGGGCAATTACTCCAATAACAGAAACTCCTGCAATAATTCGGTTTAGAATTTTATAATGTGGACGATTGCTCAAATTCTTGACAGTCCTGTATTTTTCAAGAGGTTCAAGCAATATTCTGTTTTCTTTTGAAATATTTAACATCCTTTTTATTTTTTTGTATCAAGAACAATTGTACCCTTATGCATCGTGATTACTCTATTGCATTTTGTTTCCCAATACGGGTTTTTGGAAGAAACAATTACAGTCCATTGATTTTTATCCGAATTTATAAAATCGATAATTTCGTTGGCAACTTCTTCATCCATTGTATCGGTTGGGTCTTCATAGAAAAGTATTTTTGGCTTGTGAATAATGCTTCTTGCCAATAGAATCTTTTGTGCATTTGACGATGAAAGTTGTCTCCCTTCCGGAAAAATTTTAGTGTCCAAACCTTTAGGCAAAGTTTTGATAAATGACGAAAGCTGTACCGCATCAATTGCCCATTTTAAATCTTTGTCCGAAATGGTTTTATCATTGAAAGTAATGTTTTCAAGAATTGTCCCTTCAAAAGGGGTTTCATTATAAATAATGGAACTTATTTGTGAACGATATTCTTTGAGATTTATTTTTCTGAAAGTAACATCGTTAATATAAAAAGACCCTGAAGTTTGACCCAACAATCCTGATAATATTCGGATCAAAGTTGTTTTCCCGGAACCATTTTCCCCGTCAATTACTATCTTTTCACCTTGATTAATTTTCAAGGTAATAGCAGTTAAAATGTTGTTTTTTGAATCCGGAAACTTAAACCCTATATTTTCTGTTTCTAAAAAAATATCGGTATTGTAACATGCAATGTCAGTTTCCGAATCTTCTTCTAAATGCTTATCGGTTACTTGTCCAATTTTTTCGACCGAAGTCAAAACGTCATAGAAAGTTTCTAATCCCAGAATTATTTTCTCTACAGAGTTAATAACCAATAAAATAATAATTTCCGCAGCAACAAATTGACCAATATTCATTTGCTGATTGATGACCAAAAAACCACCAATAGATAATAAGCTTGCCGTGATAATCATTTTGAAAACAATCAGCTGGCTAAATTGTTTTTTAATGACGTTGAAATGTTTTTCACGATAATTTAAATAATCACTGACTAGATTGTCGTTTTTTTGTAAAGCGTAATCAAAACTATTCTCGTTTCTAAAACTGAAATTGTTACGCGCCATTTCTTGCAACCAACTGGCGACTTTGTATTTGAATTTTGATTCTTTTAAACTGGTCTCTAACCCGGTATTATAAGAATATTTGAATATGATATACAAAAGGAAAAACAACAAAACCCCAAAGACAATAAAAAACGGATGATATAACGATAAAAGAATTATTCCAAAAAACATTTGTAGCATTGCTCCTGAAAAGTCTATTAACAGTTTTGAAATTCCTTTTTGGATAGTCATTGTGTCGAAAAAACGATTGGCTAAATCTGGCGGATAGGTATTATATAATTCTTCAAATTTTATTTTTGGGAATCTTACCGCAAAATCAAACGAAGAACGAACGAAGATTTTCTGTTGCAAATTTTCAGTTATTCGCAATTGCATTAGTGACAAGATCCCAACAAAGGCAACTCCAATAACTACAAGTATGATTAGAACAATCCAGGAAACACTAACTCTTCCAGACTGAATAAAATTGGTAATGGCTTGAATTCCTAGAGGCAGCGATAGACTTACGAGACCCGAAAAAATAGCATAGAAGAAAATTTGATAAACATCTTTTTTGTCTAATTTTAATAAATCCCAAAATCTTTTTAATGGTGTCATCATTTTATTTTTAAAAACTGTTTAAACAAGATTTATATTAAAATCGGTCGAACTTATTACTATCTGTCAATAATTCGAAAGGAAATTATTGTACAGAAATGCAATCAAAGTTAGAACAAAAAACTTTTTTACGGTTATCATACGTTCTTTATTACAATACGTTTTTAGAAAATTTACCCTCCTTAGATTCAATAGAGAACAATAAACACAAAGAAATAAACTTGGATGCATAGGAAGGAATTTCTATATCGCTTTTCAATCTTGCGGCAATTATCCCCAGAAATAAAAACAATAAAGCCCGATTTGGTAAATTGTCTAACAGTAAATCTAAATTCATTTTTTATTTTTTTGTGGCGCGTTCTAATCTGTCGTTAATGGATTTTCCTAATTCAAAATCCGGAAATCGTTCTGCAACAATCATATCTAAGTCCATTTTATCCAATCGATGCATTGCAGCATACAAATGTGACGTAGCTTCCTTTAAATCGCCTTTTTCGGATAAAATTTCTTGATAGATTACACAAGCATTTTTGATTCGCTCCTTAAAAAGCAACAATCCGATTTTTTTGTCAGGAAATCCCTTGATGAATTGCGCTACATCACTTTCTAAAAAAGTGGTGGTTGCCGGTGCGTAATGTCGTGATAACATTCCCGGCGCATCCGGTGCGTTTTCTTTTTTGTTTTTAATTTGAATTTTTCCGATAACTCCTTCAATATCTTCCACAGAAATGGAACCCAATCGATATAATACCGGTTCTTCATTTTCAAAACCAATTATCGTAGATTCTATTCCGTTTTGGCAATCGCCTCCATCTAAAACCATCTGTAATTTTTCGCTAAAATATTCAGCAACATGCAAAGCATTTGTTGGACTTATCGCCCCAAAAGGATTGGCACTTGGAGCAGCTAACGGAAAATCTAAGACTTCCAACAATGCCAAAGTCGTAGCATGATTTGGAATTCTAATAGCCACGGAATCTTTTCCGGCAGTAACTAAATCGGGAACCGACTCTTGTTTTTTCAACACCATTGTCAAAGGACCCGGCCAAAATTTATCAGCTAATAATCTGGCTTTTTCCGGAATCTCTTTTGCTAATTCGTCTAATTGTTCTACCGATTTAATATGAACAATTAACGGATTAAAAAAAGGCCTTTGCTTCATTTCAAAAATCGCTTTTATGGCTTTTTCGCTGTAAATATTCCCGGCCAACCCATAAACTGTTTCTGTTGGAATGGCAACCAAATCTTCTTGGATTAAAATCTTGGCTGCTTTTGAAATGTCTTTTGAAACTATTGTCATAATTTATTTTAAGGATTGCAAAAATCACAGTACGTAGGATCTTCGGTCATTTTTTTATGTGGATAAAATTCCTCAGAAGTATGATTACACTTTTTACAAGCATAAATAAAACTCAAAGTAGAACGCGTAGCCGAATTACAGCAGTCACACGGTAATCCCATTTTGGCATCAGAAACCACAAATCCCGGAGTTTCACACATAGGACATAGCGACCGAATTGAATTTACTAATTTTAGCGTGGCTTTTTCAATCACTTTCATCCGTGTTGGATTGTACAGTGCGCGCATATCGGTTTCGACATATACTTTCCCAAATTCTTTCATCATTTCATGAAAGCTTTCGTTTAAAATCCTTTCGTCAGTGATTCCTTTAACTATTTTAGAAATATCCTTTTCTGATGGTTTTAAAATAAGCCCGTGAGATGGAAATTTTACTTGAGTCGCAAATTCCAGTAGCCCGGCTTCATTTTTAATTTCGCTGCCATTGAAATTGGTATCCGTACTGATTTCTCTTGCTATAATTTCTAACTCATTTTTTTTATCAATAAGAATTAACATTTCATCATCGGCATGAGCAATAAAAATCGTGGGATGCATACCAAAAGACCCTTCGCTGGCAATCCCTAAATCGCAATCATTCTCTTTCATGGCAAGGAGACATTTATTGCGAAGAGTTGTTAGCGCATCCTCTTTTCTGGCAATTTCTCCCGAAAAAGTTCCCAAGGTATCAGTGTCAAATTTATCGGACACAAAGCAACTCACTCCAAATTCTTTTTCAAAAATTGGTGCAATCACGTTTTCTTTTTTATGCTTAGTTGCGATAAGAAGTTTTCTGCCTTGAAACATACTGGTTATTCGTTAAAACTTATTTCAATCTTATCTATTTACAATCATGGTATCATCATAGAAAGTTACTATACCAGTTGTAATATCATGCGTTCCTCCTACAATTCCGATCTCACCTTTTTCTATCATTTCTTTTAGAATTGGGCTGCGTTCCATTATGGCATGCACCGTTCTTTTTACATTTATGGTAGCCACTTTTTCTACGAACTCCCCATTACTTGAACTGCGATTTTCGGTTTCGGTTTTTTCATCATAAACAGCCGGTTGGATTTTGCTTAACAGAGCGGTTAAGTTACCCATTTCCACATGATCACAAGCACCTTTTATGGCACCACATTTTGTATGCCCCAAAACTACAATTATTTTCGATCCAGCCACTTTACAAGCGAACTCCATGCTGCCTAAAATATCTTCGTTAATAATATTGCCCGCAATACGAACACTAAAAACGTCTCCCAAACCTTGGTCAAAAATCAACTCCGCCGAAGTTCGAGAGTCTATGCAACTCAAAATAACGGCAAAAGGGTGTTGCCCATCCGATGTTTCATTAGCCTGCTGCAAAAGGTTACGGTTTATTTTAAGATTATTCACAAATCTTTTATTACCTTCTTTTAATATATCAATCGCCATTGTAGGGGTAATGGCATCTTGCATTTCTTTGTTTAATGTTTTCATTGTTTTCTGTTTTTTATTTTTAAAAAAGTTTCTGTTTTATGCAGGTTCGATACAGTTTATTTTTTCAACCGTTATGTTCTTGGTCTTGGCATTAATCTGATAGTCTTTTATGAATTCAACCACATCATAATCAATGGATTTAGAGTTAGAGCAGTCAATAATCACTTTTGAATTGACAGGGATACTATCCAGAGCTTGTATCACACTTGGTTTATTAAAGAATGAAACTTCTTCGGCCAAAACAATATGGTGTACTTCATGTCCCTCTTCGGTAGTAGTAACATCTCTCAATTGGTAAGAATTTCGGTAACTATGGCGTAAAGCATAAAAGCCACCCAATAGCATCCCTACGGTAATCCCTTTTAGCAAATCGGTTGCCAAAATAGCCACAACAGTTGCCGCAAATGGAATAAACTGTTCCCAACCTAATTTATACATCTCTTTAAAAAGAGCTGGTTTGGCCAATTTATAACCCACCATCAATAAAATAGCCGCCAAACTTGCCAATGGTATCATATTCAATACACTTGCAATAGTAATGGCACTTAACAGCAGAAAGAAACCGTGAAGGATAGCGGACATTTTTGTTTTTCCTCCAAAAGATATATTTGCCGAACTTCGAACAATTACTTGCGTAATAGGTAACCCACCAATTAAACCAGAAATTATATTTCCTAAACCTTGCGCTTTTAGCTCTCTATTGGCTGGCGTAATTCTTTTATCCGGGTCTAATTTATCGGTTGCCTCAACGCTTAATAAAGTTTCTAAACTACCCACAACAGCGATTATAATAGCGACTTTATACACTTCTGGATTAGATAACGCGGTAAAATCAGGCAAAGTAAACTGCCCGAAAAACTCCGAAACGGAATGCGGCACCGGCAACCGTACCACTTGGTCGGCAGCTAAACTAAAATCCAGCATCCCGCTTTGAAAAAAATAATTCATCACAATACCCAATACCACTACCACAATTGGCCCTTGTATCAATTGGAATATTTTATGTTTTTTTGTCAATACCTTATCCCACAATATCAGTATAGCCAAGGATATTACTCCAATAAGCACTGCCCCTGGCGTTATAAATTCAAATGCTTTAAAAATCTCAGAAAACGTGTTTTGTCCATCCGCCTGCAAAAAAGCATCATCCCCAACAGCGTCTTTGTCCCAACCCAATGCATGAGGTATCTGCTTTAATATAATCAAAAGACCAATACCGGTAAGCATCCCCTTAATCACAGAAGACGGAAAAAAGTAAGCAACAAAGCCCGCTTTGGCATATCCCAAAATGAGCTGGATAATTCCAGCCAAAACAACGGCCGTTAAAAATGCTGTCCATGAACCCCCAAGCGAAGCAATAGAAGTTAGAACAATAACTGCCAATCCCGCAGCGGGACCGCTAACACCCAGAGGAGAACCGCTGGAAACGCCTACCACAATGCCCCCAACAATACCTGCAATGATACCGGCAAACAATGGCGCGCCAGAGGCCAATGCAATTCCAAGACACAAAGGAACCGCTACAAAAAATACAACAATGCTTGCGGGCAAATCGTTTTTCAGTTCTTTAAACATATTTTTTAATTCCATAATCGTTTTTTTTAGTCAGATACGCCAAAGATAGAAATAATATTATTAATGATAGTATTACTATCATTAATAATTGTAAAATAAATTTTAGCTATATTTGCCAAAGAAAGTTGAAGCAACTTCTTTTTCAGTCATTTATTATACAAAGACCAATCAATACAAGGATACAAATGGAGCTACAGTTGCAAATAAAAATGAATGAGGCGTTATTTCTCCGTAATCCTGAACAGACGGAGTTGGGAAAAAAGATTCTTATGCACAGCATTCAATTGATCTATAAAAACGGCTTCGAAACCTTTACCTTTAAAAAATTGGCAAAAGACATTGGTACAACCGAAGCGGGTATTTACCGATACTTTGAAAACAAACATCGCTTGCTGTTATATCTTGTAGCTTGGTATTGGAGTTGGCTTGAATACCAGATAAGCTTTCATACCAATAATATTAATGACCCCTTGATTAGATTAAAAATGGTAATCAAATTATTAGCCACAACAGTAAAAGATGATGAAAAAACAAGTTATGTTAACGAGAGCCTATTGCATCAAATTGTTATTTCGGAAGGTTCAAAAGCATATTTAACAAAGCATGTAAGCGAAGACAATAGACACCATTTTTTTAAACCATACAAAGATCTTTGTGCCGTTATCGGGGATTTAATTTCAGAATGCAATCCGAAATACAAATACCCGAAATCATTAGCCTCCACTATCATTGAAATGGCGCATTTTCAGAATTTTTTCATGAACAACCTGCCTTCACTTACCGATTTTGGGATAAATAAGGACGAGGCAAAAATCATTTCTTTTCTGGATGATTTGGTGTTTTCCAGCATAAATAAAATTTAGTTGTCGATGAGATCTCTGTTTTGCAGGAGCTCCATCCAATTCAAAAAAAAACATGCTTAACCCAAGAGCTGATCCTGTGAAGGTAAATAAAGGGAAACAACAAGGTGAAAATAGAGCTGTAAAGAAAAGTCCAAACACTCCTAATTTGTCTATGTTTGATTTTAGTTTCATAATATTGTTTTATTTTCCACAAAAAATGAGAAGTAAATACTAATAAAAATTGTTGCTATTCCAGTAATTATAAATGTAGCATTTGCACCAAATTGATACCAAATTAAGCCTGCTAATGAACTTGCTAACATTGTGCAAATACTTTGAAAACCCGAATAGGTTCCGATTGCTGTTGCAGTATCTTTTCTGTCGGAAATATTACTAATCCAAGCTTTGGAAATCCCTTCAGTTGCTGCTGCATAAACTCCATAAATAAAGAACAGCATTGCAATAGCATAAATATTAGTACTAAAAGCCATCCCAAAATATACGATTGCAAATAAAGAAAGCCCAAAAACAAACATTTTCTTTAATCCTATTTTGTCTGCAAAAATTCCTATTGGAAAAGCGCAAAGCGCATAAACCAAATTGTAAAAAATATAAACCCCAATTACTGCCGTGTCATTTAGTCCTGCTTGTTTTGCTTTTAGCAATAAAAAAATATCGGAACTGTTGAATAATGTAAAAGCCAATAATCCGATTACTAATTTTCGATATTGTAACGGACTTGTTTTCCAATAATTTAGAAAGGAGAAAAAAGGTGTCGGTTTTCTTTCTATTGAATGGGCTTTAGTTTTGTCTTTCAAAAAAAAGGAAGCCAATACAGCAAGTAACCCAGGAATAAAAGCGACATAAAAAAGTGTTTTGTAATCCTGTGGATAAAAGTATAGATACACTAATGCTATTGCGGGTCCAAGAACTGCCCCAAAAGTATCCATTGATCGATGAAAACCAAAGATTTTTCCTTTGTTCTCTGATGTTGCCTCATCCGATAAAATAGCATCTCTTGCACCTGTGCGAATTCCTTTCCCGAAGCGGTCAATAGCTCGTGCAAAGAAAATCCAAAGTGGAAAAGTAAAAACTGCCATCATTGGTTTTGAAATAGTACTTAAAGCATAACCGAGTTGAACAAACGGAACACGTTTTCCGGAATTGTCCGATAATTTTCCGAAATATCCTTTGCTTAAACCTGCCAAAGCTTCTGCAAAACCTTCCAAAACACCGATTAATACAATGGAAAATCCGATTGTTTTTAAATAAATTGGCATTATTGGGTAAAGCATTTCGCTCGCCGTATCGGTAAACAAACTGACTATGGATAATATCCAGACGGTTCGTGTGATTATTTTTGTTTTCATTTGGCTTTTTTACAGCTTAATTTTAATTCCACCGTTTAAAATAAATCCGTCTGTTGGGGTGTAAACTTCTCTAAATTGTGGGTTTTGAATTGTTCCAGAATACATATTTTCCCATTTTGATTGTCGGCTATCCAAAAAGTTTTCAAGATTCAAAAATATGCTGAAATATTTGAATTTGTATTCTCCAGAAACTCCCATAACCCAATAATCCCTAACTTTTTCGTTGTTTGTCAAATACTGATTTCCAACATAAAAGACCTCGTAAGCAATTCGCAATTTTTCTTCCCATTCATACATTATGTTTGCGTTTATTCGATGTTTTGCTGTTAATGGATTTACTGTAGAATTATTATCGAAATTTTTCTGAGCGTCAATGTAAGTGTAACCGATGTAACAAGAAATATCCTCAAAACGAAGTTTTACGTTTGTTTCAAAACCTTTGGTTTCTATATTTCCGTTGGCATTTTCAAAGGCATAATTTACTGTCAGTGGAACTGGATTAAGAACCAACGGGTTTTTGATAATGGTATAAAAAAACATTTGATTAATGGTAAAACTTAGTTCGTCAAAAATGGTAGTTTTATAATTAACGTCAGCATTTAGTCCACACGATTTTTCAGGATTAACTTTTGAGAAATCAAGTGAATTTATGTTTTGAAAAGATTTTTCTTCAGTTTCTTCCGAAAAAATGGTTGGTGATTTGTACCCCAAACCACCCCCAAACCTTGAAGATAATTTTTCATTGATTTTATACAATAAAGATAAACGTGGCAAGACAAAAACATTGCTTCTGTTTGTAATGTCTAAGCGTAAACCACTTTCTAAAATAAATTTTTCATTGATGTTCAAATTGTTTTGAGCAAAAATACCAAAGGCAGCATTGTAATAATCTAATTTGTCAGCGACTAAATTAATTTGTTTGAAATTATCCGAAACTAAATTCGCTCCTAAATTCCATTCTGATTTTTCGTTTGGAATCAGATAATTCGCCTCTGTAAAAGTTGCTATTTGCTGACCCTCAAAATTATACGCTTGCTTCTCAATTTTTCGGTTAAAATACCCAAAACTATTTTTAATTGTCAATATGTTTTTATTCTCAAATGATCTTTCAAATTTGGCTTGAGTTGTATATCGATTACTATTGTTTCGTTCAAAAAACGTATGGATAGCATCTGATCTGTTGTCAATTACTTGCATATCTCCACCAATTCGTTTTTCAAATCCTGCATTTGCACCAAAACTAAAAGTCGTTTTTTCGTTTGGATAATAGAAGAATTTTGGGTTTATCGTATATCTCTCGAAATTTGGAATGTCCGAAAAGCCATCGTTATTTACATCGGTTGCTTTTTGAGAATTATTTGAAGCATAAATTGTAAGTCCTGATTTTTTGTATTTTTCTGCATAAAAGCCACTCAAATCTAACGCTTGTGTTTGATTTATGTTTGCTAAAAATGAAATCTCTCTTTTGTCGGTTGGTTCTTTTGTTATCAAGTTTATTAATCCTGCAATTGCTCCACCTCCATAAAGTGTTGAAGTGGAACCTTTGATCACTTCTACACGTTTTAAATTTAAAGGCGGAATTTGCAAAATGCTCAAACCACTTGCAAACCCAGAATACAAAGGAAATCCGTCTTGCAAAAGTTGTGTGTATTTACCGTCTAACCCTTGGATGCGAATACTTGCATTTCCCGAAACTTGGGAAGTTTGTTGCGTTTGAATTCCGGTGCTTTCGGTAAGCAACATTTTGATGTTTCCAGGTTGCATCGAAGATTTTTCTTCTAGTTCTCCCGAAGCAATCACTTCTATTCGAGTTGGAGTATTTTTTATTGTTCTGCTACTTCTTGTTGATGTAACTTTAACTTCTTCCAATTCTTCCGAAGTGGGTTCTAAAAATATTTCAATAGTTTCATTTTGCGGGAATAAAATATTTTTTTCAATTTTTCGATAACCAATAGAATTGAACACAATTGTTTGTTTACCGTTAGGAATGTTTTCAAGGACTACAAATCCTTTCTCGTCGGAAGTCGAACCTTTTTGAGTTCCGTTTAGAAATACAAAAACGCTGTCAAGTGCTTCTTTTGTTTTTTCATCTTTGATGATTGCTTTAAAAGTGTTTTGGGCTGTTGCTATAAATGGAAATAGTAAAAGTATGAATATTATTTTTTTCATTTTGAATTTAAATAGAATTGTTCTGAAATAGTAAAATTGACAACTGCGTAGCAATTGCCGAAAAAATTAAATCAGAAAATCATCAAATCAAGTAAGAAGAATACAGAATAAAAAGCTTATCCCGTTTTGGAAAGAAAGAGCTTTTGTAGAATGAAATACATTTAGTAGATACGGATTGAATTCCGTTCAAATGGAATGGAACTGACGTGTCCCAATTGATGTTACAATGCGGAATACTTTGTGTTACGCTGTTTGCAAAGATTTGGTTACTACATTGTTGAATATAGGCGTGACTTTCATTTTCAAAATTAGCCTTCTCCTCGGTATCCGAAAATTCAAATACGGTGTTGACATAGCAACACGATATCAGAATTAGAAGTATTATTTTAATGTATCCTTTCACCGTCGCAAATGTACAAACAATAATTTTGTTTTGTCGGCAATTGATGTGCTTTTTGTTGGCTTTGCAAGCCCGACGAAAACTTAACTATTGGCACTGCGTTGCTGTCCACGAATAAAAAGTTGTCCACAAAAAACCAGTCACTGAAAGATTTAAGCATCCGGAATTTCCGGCTCAACTAATTTTGCCAATTTCTCTAATGATTCCTGCCAACCTAAATAACACATTTCTGTTGGTATAACTGAAGGAATGCCTTCTTGAATAATTTTAAGTTCTGTGCCGCAAGAAACCTTTTTGAGCCAAACCGAAGTGACCATTTCACCAGGCAAATTCGGATCTTCAAATTTGTCAGTATATTTAATAAATTCATTCGGCTTCAATTCCAGGTATGTTCCGCCAAATGAGTGTCCATTTCCTGTGGAAAAATTGATAAAAGACATTCTGTAGTTCCCGCCTTGTTTTACATCCATGCTATGAACAACACATAAAAAACCATATGGTGGAATCCATGATGCCATCGCATTTGCATCAGTAAACGCACGATAAATTTTTTCGGGAGATGCTTTAAGAACTCGGTGTAATGATACGCTATTGTTTGCCATAGTATTGATTTTGGGTTAGTGATTATTAATTAAGAGGCTGACTTGAAACATTAAACATCCAGCGGATTCCGAATTTGTCTTTGCAAGTTCCCCAGTAACCCCAGAATTCATCGTGGGGTGCAACACCGTCTGTTCCAGCTTGAGAAAGTTCTTTATACAAGTGGTCAGCTTCTTCTTTAGTATCAGGATTTAAACTGATTGTTATAGTATTACCCTCAATCAATTTATGTCCCATGCTTTCAAGCATATCGGTTGCCATAATTTCTGTCCCGCCAAGTATTGGTAATGCAACATGCATTACTTTGTTCTTGTCGGCTTCTGAAAGTTCGGGCATACCCGGTTGAGCTGGAATGTCTTTCATTCTCATTATCGGAGCAGAAAATTCTGTTTTGAAAACTTTTTTGTAGTAGTTAAATGCTTCTTCAGCGTTTCCCATGAAGTTGAGATAAATTGATACATGTGCCATGATGATTTGTTTTGCTTATTGTTATTACTATTTAATTCTTATCAATTCGAGATTAATAAAAATGTCTGCTGTGCTTCTCCATTATAAATGAATTGTCATGTCTGCCGATGATGGGTTTAATTTCCACTTCGGTATATATTTCTAAAGTCATCTTTATTTCGTCAAGTGATAGATTTAAAAACACTTGTTTCATTCTCATGTTACTTAATTCCCAATTAGTCCACTCACTGCTGTGCCATTCCAATTTTCATTTCTTGAACAGCCTTTTCGCCTTCTTTAGTAATACCCATTATTTCCGTAAAAACGCCAATCTCTTCTCGTGTGTCAAAAAACACAATTTTAGCTATTGGCGTGTCAAAGCTGCTTATTACTGTAAAGCCTTTATTCTCAAACTCTGAAATTACTTTGTCAAGGTTTGCAATGGGCGTGCTGTATGCAATATGTTGAACTCCGCCTGTTGGATTATTGTCTATGTAATCCTTAAAAATACTTTTCCCTGAAATTGGTTGAATGAGTTCAATAAATGTCCCCCCTGAATAAGCCATTGCAACAAGGTTTTCTGCATCAGATGGTTCTCCATAATAGGTTCCGTCATACTCTTTTAAGCGAGTGGTAACTGTCGGGCTAAAATTGGTAACGCCAAGCATTTCCTGAAAAAAAGTTTTTGATTTCACTATATCTTTCACCACCCATGCAATTTGAGTGGGTGTTAATCCAGAGCTGTCTTTCTTGTTTGCCTTGTCCATAGATTGAATTTTTATTGGTAAATTTTATTAACAGGTTAGCCGCCTTAAGCTCCAACAGTACCTGTCTTGACTTTTCCAGCTCGCTTGTAATTGGCAATAATCACTCCAGTTGGTGTAACCAAACTCTCTATTAATGTAAATGCTGCCGGAATCGTGCCATTGTCAAACAACTTTTTTCCTGTACCAAGAGTCAACGGGAAAATTTTGAGCCAGAGTTCGTCAACTAAATCATTTTCGAGTAGTGTCTGGATGAGCTTGCCGCTGCCCCACACTTGAATGTCAGAACCTTTTGAATTTTTGAGCTTTTTAATATCCGCCAAACTTTCGAGGAATACTGAGTTTTTCCAATCTGACTTTTTCATGGTCTTGGACATGACGTATTTTGTGACATCATTAATACCTGGCCATCCATTTTCATGCTCTGGCCAGTAGCTGGCAAAAATCTCAAATGTTTTTCTGCCCAAAAGAAGATCTGCAGGTTTCATTTGTTTTTCCAAGACCTTACCAAAAACTTCGTCACCATACGATGCAGTCCAACCGCCATATTTGAAACCGCCTGATGTATCTTCCTCAGGTCCACCAGGTGCTTGCATTACCCCATCTAAGGTAATAAATGATAAAACAATTATTTTTCTCATGTAATTACAGTTTTTAATTGTTAGTAATTATTGTTTGAATTGAAATTGTATTTGTGTGTATGGCAAAATGCAAATGTGCTGCACACCAAAAGTAAAAAATAAAAAACTTGCGCAGCTCTTTTGCATTTTGCGAGCGATAGCCAAATGGCTTTGCAGAAATTGTCTGCGGTTACTGTCCGCTGTCAAATTTGAAAGTTGAACTGTCGTCATACGGTTGGGGCTAACTTAGATATACTCCGTTTTTTGAATGAAAACTGGGTATATCTGTTTATTTTTTGTTGGATACACTCAACTCTGGCTGAGTTTTATACTCCAAGCCTACAAAACCATTTCTACTATTCTGCATGGTCTTTCTCATTACCTTAAAGATAATAATCTTATGCAAAAAAAGACACCTCATCAGCATTTTTTCCTACATAGTATTATTCGAGTCTTCAAAACCCGCAGCTTAAAAACAGTACTTTTAAACTACCTCCGGTTCCTTTCAACACAGGTTTCATTTTTGGCTTTGCAAGCCCAACCGCAATTGGCTGTCTGTTGGTTCCGATGATGAATTTCATTATTAAATATACAGAAATTCAATAAATTACGTAAATATTTTGAAGGATTTTTAGTGCAAATAAGTTAATGGAAGGAAAAGAGGTTATTAAACAGTTTGACGTCAGTTCATCTAAAAACCTCCAGTGAAACCTATTTTTGTTAATGCTGAAAGTAAATATAGTCGATTTTACCTATAATAGCTACTCTGTAAATTTAAATTCAAAACAGAAGCCGAATTACAAATCGAAAAAACAAACAAGCAGCAGGAACAAGAGCTCGTAAATCAACTTTGGAACTGGAAAAACTTTTAAAAGAGTTTAGAAAAGTTTCTGTAGAAGAATCAAAAAAATAATATTTTTTCAAAAAAACCTCGTTTAAGTCTTTTTAAACGAGGTTTTTATTTTTGTCATGCCGATTTAAATTTTCGGAGCCATTATTCAACAGCTACCACCAGCACTTTTTTATATTTTGTTGTATATAACTATCATATTTAAATATTCGCAGTTCATCCTTTCATCAATTGTTTTAAACGGCCTTGGTAAGACTGCCAATAATTTCTTTTCGTGGTATCGTTGAGGAATGAAGCAGCTATCATTTTTTCTACCATTTCGGACTGTGATAACATCAATGCCAAAATATCATTAAAAATCTTTTCACTGATTCCTGCATGCTCACTAAGTATAGCAAATTGTTGGCTGATTTTTCCTTGAGCTAATTTTTTAGGCAATAGTCCATCATCCAATGCAAAGTCTTTATCTTCTATGTGAATACGGCTATTCAATAGGTCATAAGCCGGACTTAATCTATAATCTCCCATAGGGGTTTCAAGCAAAGAGAAGTTTTTAAAGTGGGCATCTCCATTTGAAAACAGGTAATTAAATACCAGTATTTTCAGCAGTTTAGGTGCTTCCAATTTGTAAGCAGGTAAATATTGCTGCATTAATTGAAATAACTCTAAATAGTTTCCTAAATACTTATAATGCGCTCCATAGGTTTGTGGTGTTCTACCGGCCAAAGATGCAAAATCATCCTGAGCCCGTTTTGTGCCGTCATCTTTTACATCAAAACGTTTGGTAATGTAAGCAGGAGAACCATTCTTAAAAAATATTAATGCATTTTCAGCTGTTTCTATTCCATAGGCCTGACGGGCAATTTGCATGGTCAAATGCTCGTTAGCGGGCATTTGGTTTAGTCTTTTACCTGCACCTGGAATTGGTTTCAGAATATAGGTACCACGTTCACCTTCGTTGATAAGCCTTAACTTATTTTTTTCAAGCAATACAGAAAATTTTTCCTGTACTCCTGAAATAGACATGCGTTTTCGGTTTTCTTCAAAAAGCGCATCTGTTTCAGGATTCGATGCCGGTGAATCGTAAGGCAATACATGATGCACCTTTTTACCCTGAAACACTCTGTTTAAACAGGTTCTGCTATACGTATCAAAACCTTTAGCTAATGTACCTGGACAATATTTTATTTCAGGTAAACTCATAACTCTTCTATTTTAATAACTCTAACAGCACCGATACTGTCGTATTTTGCGGTAGTCATCAGTAATCCGAAATAATCATCTAGATCAATTCTATTATATTTACACACCATTTGTTTATTAGATCCTTCTGGTAACATATTATAAAAAAATGGAAATAAGAATTTTGAATGAAATTCTTGCTCCCTTTTAGGCAAAGTAAGACTGATTCCTGGCTTATTGCTATCTGCCATCCAAGAATCATGATAACGGAATATAAACGAACCATTATCGTGTTGGGTTAACACACCTGCTTCTTCATCCTTGTATACTATTTTAGCCTTTCTCATTTGTTAAGAGATACATTTTTAATCTTTAGGCAAACCTTCATGCCTAATACATCAGCTAACTTTTCTAAAGTCAGCAGCGTAGGATTTCCTTTTCCACTTTCAAACTGTTTTAGAGTTCTTAATCCAACACCAGATAGCTCGGCCAAGGTTTCCTGCGTCACCTGCAGTACTTCCCTCCGCTCTTTTATAGTTTTTATTAATTCTTCGAAGTGCATTATACGGCTCTTTTTTATACAAATATATAGCAAATCTTATTAGTCACAATAAAAAGAGCATTAAAAAGCACTAAATTATACATTTTATTCTATTTCATGCTTTTTTTTATTAAATAGTGCGCTATAAAGCACTATTTAATCTCTGCTTTTTTGAGTACTATGCTAACTTATATGAGTAGTCGTAAAAAACTGCTAACCTCTTCCCACTATTAAAAATTTCAAATAACCAATTATTAGAAAAACGACATCGCCTAAAAGTCCTAAAACTTCGGTTCCATTAAACATAGGTTTCATTGTTGGCTTTTCAAGCCCAAAAAACCTAATCTGTTAGTAGCAGCCACTTACTTTTTCTTTTCTTCATTAACAATTAGTTTCAAAGAATTGATATAATCAGTATCAAATTCTATAACTCTTATTTTGTTTTGCTTAAAACTCATTTCACCCTCAAATTCCCCTTCGGTTCCCAAAAAATCTATTACCAGTTCTTCCTCATTTAGTTCTATGAGTTTGCCGAGATAAACAGCTTTATCTGACTTTTTTGTAATCTGAAAAATCTCATATTTATTTGCTAAAAAATTTATAATTGAAGACAAATCTTTAAGCGGAATTATTTCCGCTGCGCTTGTTTTTAAACCTTTAAGTTTAATTACTCTTTCTGTGAATTCATGATCCTTGTCTTGAATAATTGACTTTACATTTTTGTTTTTTAATATCGTATAGCCATCAATTATAAAATCAACAGGATTGTTTTTCAGTAAAATCCAATCTTCAGTCCAATCAATAAGAAAGCCATTAAAGATTTCTTTTTTGTCGTCAAATTCTATTGAAATTAATTGTCGTAAGTATTTTTCCATTATTTTTTTAAGTTTTGGGAGCAGTCTACTGCTAGCGTCAGTTCGCTCGAAGCGTCGGGATAAAACCTCCAAACGAATCTAAATTTAGCTAATTAGAAGGTAAATATATTGGATTTAAACTACAAATAAAATTCTTTTCAGAAAAAGTCACTTGATAGTTCTTAAAAGAAAACGAACGGTAAAAAGCGTTAAAAATCGCTTTTAAAAACCCAAAATACAAAGCCAATACTTTTATACTGCTTTAGTAGATTGTGGTCTATTAAATTAAATTCGGTGCAGATTGTACACTGAGTCGTTTGAGAAGTTACACTAATTTGTTTAATTTAGAAATCTATATTCATTTGGTGCAATACCAACCTGTTGCTTGAATAATCTTGTAAAATGTTGTGGATATTTGTATCCCAATTCATAGGCGATTTCACTCACCGATTTTCCTGTATCGAATAATAACTCCTTTGCAGTCTCAATTATTTTTAAATGGATATATTCCAAAGCCGATTTACCAGCTTCTTTTTTAATTAGGTCTCCGAAATAGTTTGCGGATAAATTCAATTCGTTGGCAAAAAATGCAACCGTTGGTATACCAATTGCTTGTGGGTTTTCAGATTGAAAATAATTATTTAACAATGTATCAAATTTTTCTACCACGCCAGTATAAGCATTGTCACGGGTAATAAATTGGCGGTCGTAAAAACGAGTACAATAGTCCAGTACCAATTCAATATTAGATACCAATATTTTTTTACTATGCTTGTCTATCGATTGTTTGAGTTCAAAAACTATTTTCTCGAAACATTCCTGTATCAATTTTTTTTCTTGTTTTGAAAGGTGCAAGGCTTCGTGTACATCATAGGAGAAAAACGTATATTCTTTTATATTTTTTCCTAATGAAGAGCCTCTTATCAAATCAGGATGAAACAAAAGGGCATAACCAGTTGGCTGATAGTTTTTGCCATCTTCTATAATGCTCACTATTTGCTGTGGGGCAATAAACACTAAAGTTCCCTGCTGATAATCATAACTATTTCTTCCATATTTTATTTCGCAATTTTTATCCTCTTTTAGAAAAATGGAATAGAAGCCGAAGCTTACTGCTTCTGCCGATTCTCTCTTTTCTGGTTTTACATTTGAATAATCAATAAAACTAACCAAAGGGTGTAATGTTTCAATATCGACTATATCATTATACTCACTTATTGTTGCTATGTGGGCTATTTGCTTCATATTGTTTTAATTATCTTATACAAATTTATTAAAACTATTGCTGTATTGGCTATATACTACATCTATTCTGTAATAATGGTATGTCATTCTGTAATACGGGTATAAATTTTGGATAAAGTGCTAGTACCTTTGTACTATAAGAAATTAGAATTTAGTATTATGAGAATTAAAATAAAATCAACATGAAAAAAATTGTTTTAGCACTCGCTTTAGTAACCCTTTGTTTATCAGTAAACGCACAAAAAATGAATAACGACAACAAAAAAATTACAGCAATTGAAGATAGAATTGCCATCAAAAATTTAGTAGATACATTTTCAGTTTTAGCTGATGTAAAAGATGTGAAAACGCAACTATTGCTTTTCACTGAAAATGCCGAAGTTTCTTCTGTAACTAACGGTAAGCCGGGCGGAACATTAACAGGAAGAAAACAAATAGGCGAAGCATTTGCTGGTTTTCTCAATCTTTTTGATGTGGTGTATCACATAAACGGACAGCAAACGGTTACTTTAAATGGGAATAAGGCTTCGGGGATTTCATACTGTCAAGTAGTATTGATTGGAACTGAAAATAATAAAAAAATGAAAACCACAATGGGTGTAATCTACCATGATGACTATGTCAAAGAAAACGGTCATTGGTTAATCAATAAAAGACAATCTAATTTTACATGGACGGAAAAAACAGAAATGAAACCTTAAAAAAGAGGTCATGCAAAATAATAAAACGAATACACCACATTAGAACAAAAAAATGAAAAACTAAAAATGAGAAAAAGAGTAGAAACAACCATAAGCGGCATCAAAAAAATGTTTTCAAGAACAAATACATGCAGTAACATTGGAAGGTTTTCTAATAAAACTTACATTGTTTGTATTTGGATTCCAATTAAACAAATCAATTAACTGGCAACTTGAATTAATTACTATCCTGATCACTGATCACTGAACATTGATCACTGATCACTGAATACTGATCACTGAATACTGATCACTGAATACTGATTACTGAACACTGATCACTAAAAAACTGATCACTAAAAACTTTTCTCTACCTTTACTTTATGTTTACACTATTTAAATCAAAACCTGTACTTAAGGATCTAATCCCTGATAACCATATCGATATCCACTCCCATCTTTTGCCGGGTATAGATGATGGCGCCAGAACTTTTGAAGACACGTTACGATTGACCCGAGCCCTTCAAGGTTTTGGGATTTCACAGTTTATCACTACCCCGCACATAATCCAACAGGTATGGGAAAATACCCCTGAGCAAATTCGATCTAAAGAAACAACAACTGTAATGGAATTAAAAAAACAGGGGACCACCGTTCCTTTTAAAGCGGCGGCTGAATACCTGATGGACGATCAGTTTGTGCGACTTTTTCAGTCTCACAATTTATTAACGCTTAAAGACAATTATGTGTTGGTAGAAATGTCATATATAAATGCACCTATCCAGTTGTATACGATCCTATTTGACTTGCAGGTGGCAGGATATATTCCGGTTTTGGCACACCCGGAGCGCTACTTATTTTACCATTATAATTTTAATGAATACCTAAAATTAAAAGCTGCTGGCTGTTTGTTTCAGTTAAATTTATTGTCAGTTGTTGGCTATTATGGTGCCGAAATCGCTAAAATAGCCGAGCGATTGCTACAAAAAGGAATGTACAATTATGTGGGTTCTGATGTGCATCATGACAATCACATTGCCTCTTTTGAACAAAAAGTAAAACTAAAAGACGTAGCACCGTTAAAAGAAGCCATAGCCAACAATCAGTTTTTTAAGTTTGAATAGATATTAAAGCCCAACTCCTATTTCTTTAAATTGAAACTGATCAATACATTCTGTTGCCTGAGCCTGAATTTCTATTTGAATCTTTCTTGATACGAAAGAAAAAAACGAAAATCGCATACATATAAAACACAAGTCCTAAATTTTCGGCTCCCTTTAGGGTCACTCTATGGGACAAGGAGAAAAAATCTTCTTTTGTCCCGTTTTTTTACCTCTAACTCATTGTTAATTAATTATAATTTCGTTTTCTTCACCATGATCTGGAATTTTTACATAAATAATTCCTGTAATATCATCCCAACTATAAGAAATTTTTTCAAAGTCTGCATCGGCAGTTTTTTGTAATACTTCTGTTTTAACTTTCTTAATTTTTGAAGTATTTACGGTTATCTCTTTAGGTTTATTTAAAGTATGCACTTTTATTATATAATTTCGTTGGCCCGCTGGTTTATAACCTTTTTCTTCTCTCGCATTAATCTTGATTGTAAATCCAGATTGGTTTGTTACAGCGGTGAATTTTGTTTTGCAAAAAATATCTCTTTCATAATCTCTACTCTCTCCGTCATCTTCATATAACAAAAAAGAGGTTTCTTTATTAGCTACGCCAGGAAAGACCTCAAGACTGACTGGGTAAGAAGGTTTTTCATGTATGTATTGCATTACTGGCATTGTTGGTATAATTGATCCTTTTTTTACAAAAAGCGGAATTACATCTAGTGGGGCATCAACGGTTATCCATTGTCCTCCTTTATAAACAGTTTTTTTGTCATTATAATTAATCCATTCTCCTTCAGGGAAATACACCTCTTTTGTTATAGCTCCTTTTTCAACAACAGGTGCCACCAACAATTCCCTGCCAAAAAGAAACTGACCATTTAATTGATACGTTTCTGTATCGTTAGGATATTCAAGTAATAAAGCTCGCATTAATGGCATTCCAGTATCATGTGCTTCACGTGCATAGGTATAAATATAGGGGATTAGTTTATATTTTAATTGAATAGCCGCACGTGTAATATTTTCGGCTTCTGGACCAAAAACCCATGGTTCTACAGCATTTCCTCCTTCATGATGCGCACGACTCAGTGGGTTGAAAACGCCAAACTGCATCCAACGAATATATAATTCTGCCATCGCATCATAGTCTTTTATGTCACCACAATATCCCGAAATATCGGAAGTCCAAAACGGAATTATTCCCATACCTGCAGATAGTCCTACCGGTATCTGGTTAGCAAATTGACTCCATCCCTCCAATACATTATTGCCATTCCCTGAGTCGCCTGACCAGCCAAACGTATAACGTTGCAACCCGGCATAAGCAGCTCGTGTCATCTGAAAGACGCGTTTGTTAGGATTGTGTTTGTAAAATTGCTCGGTGACCACCTTGTCCCATGTCAAACCATACACATTATGGATTTCGTTGTGCATACCAAGATTATGTTTCATATTTAACCTGTCGGTAGCATCTTCATTACTCCACGCAGGTTCTCCCATATCAGTCCAGAATCCACGCACTCCATCATTCAATGGCTTTTGCTGATAGTTTCCCCACCAGTCGGCAACCTCAGGTTTTGTGAAATCAACTACACCGCAATTACCTCCCCACGGCCACGGCATATCATAACTCTTACCCGTACGGATATCGGTAGTGAAATACCCATTAGAATTGGCCTCTTTCCATTGTTTTTTATTTACTTGGGAAATAACAGGATCCTGTGAAACGACCATTTTAAAGCCAAGATCACCCAATTCCTTTACCATTTGTTTTGGATTGTCGTAATTGCTTTTCTTCCAGTCAAAATCCTGAAGACCTTCAACCCAACCGATGTCTTGGTAAATAATATCACAAGGAATTTGTCTTTTTCTAAACTCAGCTGCAATTTCTTTTGCTTGGGCTTCGTGTGTATAATTACCACGGCATTGTGAAAAGCCTAAAGCCCATTTTGGAGGCATAATAGGTTTACCGGTAAGCGCTATATAATTTTGAATGATTTGTTTGTAATCATTACCATACATAAAATAGTAAACCATTTCTCCAGCAGGTGCTTCAAAAGAATAATAATCGTTTGATTCACTGCCAAATTTAAACTCTGTCTTATAAGTATTATCAAAGAAAATCCCATAGTGGTTGCTACTCATAAAAAAAGGAATGCTCTTGTACAGAGGGTCTTCATTAACGCCATAACAAGGCTGGTCACTATTCCACATTTTATAACTCTTACCTCGTCGGTTAAGCGACCCTGCTTTTTCTCCTAGTCCAAAAAATTGCTCGTCAGATTTTAATGTTTTGTAACTAGAAATGTGACTGTTATTCTTTACGAATCCTTTCTCATTGTAATCATTGAATAATAATTTTTGATATTCATCGAATACCTGCAATTTAAACGGGAATTTATTCACCCTGATTCTCAATTGTTCCGTAAAAATCTCATAGGCTGAAGTTTCTTCGTTAACATTGACGTTCCCTGACCAACCTAGATCTTCATTGACAACCGCAAATGATTCGTTAAGTCGCTTAAAAGTACCATCCGCAGAAACCCATATTTTTACCACCTGACCACTACAGAATTGTAACAGTACTTTTGCATTGTTTTCACAATTAAAAATTACCTTATTATTGATTATTTTATAAGAGGAACAATTGCCAAGCGTTTGCGTCTCTTTCACTAAATTTTGTGCGCTAAGATTAACCTGAATCAATAGGTTTATCAGAAGTAAATAAATTGATATTTTTTTCATAATTTAAGTTGATTATTAATATAAAGTATTTTGTCCTTGTAAATTAATTCAAGTATATTTTTTTGGAACACATTGTTAATTTATCTTTTTAAAAAATGCAGATTCTGAAATTATTGCTCCTGTTTTTCTACGAAATGAAATGTAAATTCATCCTAAAAAACAATCCGGTTTTTACAATTTTATAATACGACAAAAATCCAGCATGGCAGTATTTTCATCTACATTCATATTGTTATTCCAGTCTTCAAATATAACATTGATACTATTCTCTCCTTTATTTAATTGTACTTTATGCGAATTGCTGTAACTCCAATCTGACCATTCATTTATACCACGCTGTGGCATTACAATCACGCCCGAATAATTCTCATTCGCATACAAACTCCTGATCGCACATTTATTATCCGTATTCCATGGACCGCTGCCGTTAGAATATCTAAAATCAACTTGATACAATCCACTTTCGGCTACTATAACTTTTAAGATTAGTTCCTTGTTTTGGGTTTTTGAAACTTCTACAAAACCACTACCTCCAAAATTAATATAAGGTTTGTCCGATTTTCCTGCAAAATTTTCTACTTCAATTTTTTGTTCGGCAGCTGCAGAATATACTAAAATTGGTTCACTAGTAAAACTTTCATACCCCTTTTCGTCCACTGCACTAATTTTGTATTCTGCAAAACCATCTTTTATTATAGGATATGTAACATTTATAGTTGTGCTAACAACAGTACCATTTTTATAAATAGTATATGCTGCAGCTCTTTCAATTGGATTCCAACCAAGTGCTCCATTCTCCAGTTTAACTTGTGGATTATTAGTTGAAAAATGATTATCTACAAGATTGATATTTCCACTAAAATTGTTATTTTTCATCACAATTTCAATAGTATGATTACCAATTAAACGATTAGAAAGAAAATGCGTATTAGCTTTTTTACCATCAATCGTAAAACTTGCAATTTGATTACCATAACCTTTAACCATAATACTTAAATTGGCTTTTCTGTACTTAAAGTTTTCCAGTTTTTTAGTTCCCCTATATTCTTTTGGAATTGCCGGATGAAATAAAATACCTTCTTCCGTAAACTCCATTCCCATAAAAACGCGATACACCATAGACAGATTCCCTGCCATACTCCAAAGCATGCGGTCTGAATTGATTTCGGTCCCTTTGAAATCCCCATTATCAGCCACCATATTTTCATAATTAGTCAGGAATAAACCAGCTGCTCTGTACAAGGAAGCCAAACCGTGGTTTAAAACTTTTTCATTTCCAACTTTGGCTGCAGCCAAATTCCAATACGACTGGACAAAAGGCCAAATCGCATTGTTATGATACGGCGGAATTCCCGGAATTTGCGGGTAAATGCAAGTTGCACCGTACTCGGTTAACGGACTTTGGGACAAAATCATTTTACTTTGTTTTGCATCGGCAACATCAAATAAAACAGCCAAGGCTTCTCCCAAAGCCTCAAAACGTTTGGATGGTGTCAAAAAATTTCTTCCGTAAAGATATTGGGCATAATATCCTTTGTCTTCCATCCATAATTGTTCGTTTATCCCTTTCTTTATTTCCGAAGCGATGGCATCATATTGCCCATGAGGCTCTCCTAAAATGGTTGCCATTTTGGACAAAATCTGATGTGTTTGAAAGTGCACCACATTAGTTCCTAAATTTTGCGACACGTAAATATCCATGTTGGACATCCATTTTGGATAGGTTTGCTCTCTCCAGTCCAAGAAAGAAGACTCCCCGGAATACATTCCGGTCTGCGAATTACGAATGGTTTTGTAATCATCCGCTGCCGAATTCTTAATGATCGTATAGGCTTTTTTCAACCATGCTGCATCACCCGTTGTTTTATAAACTTCCCATGCGGCTAATGCCCATGTGGTTCGGTCCGAAGAAACCGGCCAGGCGCCACCGGAACCCGTATCCTGAATAATACGGTCTCTTTTGACTTTTTTCAATAAACTGATTTTGGCTACTTCCGGTTCCAAATAAGCAAAAGCCAAAACAATACTATAGCTGATGTCTCTAGTCCAAACCCCGGCCCACTTTGCCCCGGTTCTGAAAGTACTGTCCGGTTCAATAGCCAATTTAGCTTCTTCCAACGAAAGATTATACAAGGCATCCACAATAGGTTGTTGTGAAGTATAAGTAGTTTTAGCCGAAATATCTTGGGTTAATTTCCATGTTTTATCCTCGACTGGAATTAATGGATTTAGTTTTAAAGTAATTTCAAAGATACCATCAGTATCGGCATCGGTCATTTTAAGACCGCGTTCTTCCAAGTTCACAAAGTCCCAGGTAAGCGGCAAAGCGCCTCCTGCAATATACACGCCTTTGAAATCGGCTTGGGCAATTTTGGAACCATCGGAACATTGATAAAATCCTTTTTCTTTGAATTGCTGAAAAACGGCTCTCATATCCAATTTAAAGGTAAAGTCGGTATCCGCAGGTAAAATTCCTTTTGGAGAATCTATTTTATCCGATTGTTGTTGTCCAAAAACATACACTTCCGAAACTTTTTGATTCGTAACCAAAATTTGACGGTCCACGCCTTGCGCCAAATCATTGTCTTTTTCATTGATGCTGAATTTGAATGAAATTAAATTGGAGTAATTCTCATTCTCGGCACTCTTATAATTGGATTGAATCGATGTTGGCGATAACACTTCGGCAACATTTTGACCTTGTATCACTTTATTGTTATGGACACTAAAATTTTTGGAATTATATAAAACGGTCGAATCACTTTTACAGGAAACAACAATAGCGGCAGTGGCTATCACTGAAATCGCTAAAAAATTAATCTTTATTTTCATATGCAGTTTTTATGTGTAGTATTATTTTAAACGTTTTTTGAAATGAACCAACTGATTTATATTGAAGCATGAATTAATAAAGATAAATTTAAAAACAAATCATCCGTTAATTTATAACCCAGATACGGCAATAGAAATCTATTCCTGTATCTGGGTTTAATAAAAAAACTGCCTATCTCCTTCTTTTCTATTGTTGAAGTGATAATTCTCAAATGTATCCACTAATCCTCATCTACAAATTTATTTAAACAAATTACAAACCAATTAAAATTTAAATAATGGGGCGTTTTTACAAAAGGGAATACAATTCAACTAATCGAAGAAGACAAGCAGTAAAGAAGAACAAAGAATTATCTTATTGATATTCGACCACTATCATTCCCCAATATTGCAGCGATGGGATCTTGAATACCAGATAACTACCAACTTGACTAAAACTAAGTTCTTTTGAAGCACCTCCATCCAAATCTGGTGAAGCATACCAAACTTTAGAAACGGTTTGATTATTTTGCAGATTCAAGGTTAAATTCTTCTTTATATCTGGTACCACTTGCTCTCCATTGGTATCTCTCCAATTTAAACTGTTTGCATTAGAAAAGTTAATTAGATGAACAATTTGTTTGTTCCCCACTTTTTTACCTACTACAGAAACACTTGAGGAAACAGGAGGCCAACTATTCAGACTTACTTTTCCATCTCCTGAAATTAAAACCGGATTATTGAAAGTACCGCCATCACGTAATAAATTTTGGTAACCAACTAGGAAATCGTAGTATTTTGGAAGCGTTTTTTTCAATTCCCCATCCATTTGCAAATTATTATTAGGAAAATATTCTTTTGCCAACATATGTTCTCCTAATTCCAAATGAGAACCTCCAAAAGCAAAGATAACCGCATCAGTCAATAACACGCCCGGAGTATTAAAAAACCCGGTCCCGTTTGCCTTATCATAATCCATATATGCCGCGAGTACCGTATTCAGCTTATTATCTGAAAGCGTATTATTTTCTTTAATAATTTCAGCAAGATCCTTGTAACCGTCACGCGGCCCCCAAACTTCGGTGTAAGCCACATCAACTGGTGCGCTTAAAATATTCGACTGTCCATATTGTGCCACTGCATTGAGCATGTTTTTTTTGTTAGGAAATTTGGCTTTCAGATTTTGCAGAAAAGGAGTAAACGTTTCATTCAATGCTACTGAATTTCCGTTGTAACCATATACATTTCCTCTGTCTCCCAACTGATCCAAATGCCAGCCATCGAAATTCAGATTCTGGTATATCAGATTTGTTTTTTCGAAAATATAGTTTTGCCAATCAGTGTTTCCGGGATTGGTCACCAAAATGTCGCTTTGCCAAGAATCCGGCAAATCATGTTTATTGATGTTGGAATGATTCTGGTCATTATACAAAAACCATTGGTTTGAAACTCCGTCAGCACTGTAATCGCTCCAAGCTCCGTAAAGCAAATTATAACTCATCGATGCCATATTGATACCATGTGCTTTGTCAATATAATTTTTAACAGTACTAAAAGCCATTTGCCTGCCTGCAATGTCCAACCAATTTGTCGCGGGACTGGTTCCGTTCATTTTCAACGGCGAATGGTGCTTGTTCCCCCAGTCATAATATTGCAGAGCATTGATATGGTAGTTTTTGAGGTTATCAATAGTTGCCGCAATTTGGCTTTCGCTCATAGCACCAAATTCAGATAAAAAACCATATCTCGGGAATTTGGTCCAGTCAGAAGATACATCCACGGCAACCGTTCCCACAATAACCTCAACTCCGTCAACCGTTTTATACAATTCAACCAAATAACCTTTATAATCGCCAGATGGCGGAGTCCAAGTCCAATTTGCACTGGTCAAAGGATGTTCTGACAGGGTTGTATTCAAATATTTATATCTGATTATACTGTTTTCAGACAGCTTATCAATACTAAAAGCAATAGCGTCTCCTGGAGCATATTTTACCTTGTCGGTTTTAATTACTACTTGTGTTACTGTAGTAGTTTGTTCGGGCGTATAATTAAAACTCTTATCGTTATTATCGCAATTGATGAAGAGTAAAGCCAACAATAGCGACTTTAATATACTTGCATTTTTTTGTTTCATCGTTTGAAATTTAGATTTGAAATAGACCGAGTTATTAGAACAATGACTCGGTCTAAAAATTGTTTTATTGATGCGTAATAGCCATCGATTGCGTATCAAGATTGATAGAAATTTGATATAAACCGGCATCTCCTGTTTGTAATTTCCATTTATTATCTGGGCCATTACAACCATGGGTAATAATATAGTTTCCGTTCGATAAAGATTGATTTGCTGTTGCAGGATTAATCCAATCACCATCACACCAATCACCATAGAATTTTGAAATTTTAAATTCTCCTGTTGCATTACTGTCGCCCAAAGGACCGTTATAGACAAAATTACCGTTACTATAACTCATCGCGACAGGGCTTGCAATATTCCAACCATTTGGACCACCGTCACCTATAATATATAAATTGACTTTTTTGATTTTGATGGTATTCGTTTGTGTATTCAATGTTATTTTATACCTACCTACCTCTGCTGCCGTTATTTTCCATTTATTATCCACGTCACAACCGGAATTTTGGGCAACATCTGTTGATGATAAAGCCTGTCCATTCGTTAACGGTCTGAACCATTCTCCACACCAGTTTCCTAAAGAACCCGCAAGAATTTTAAAATCTCCTTCCACGAAGTTGGCTTCATAAGTAAATACAGATGGATTATCCTGACTTTGGGTAAATGCCTGAGGCGAATCGACAGTCCAACCACTTGGAGACGCATCACCAACTATCCAAATTTGTGTAAATGAAGGTCCGGTTATGGCCTCAATGGTAATAGTCAGATTCAACAAATCAGCCGTTATTTTATACTGTCCTCCTTGGGTTATTTGCCATTGTAAATCTTGTCCGCTACCTCCAATATTGTGTACCATCATATTATCCGCCGATGCACTTTTGGTATAGAAATCCTGACACCAACAGCCATCTCTGCTAACGGGAAGTTTAAAAGATCCAGAACTCAAAGTCCCTAGAAAAATAAATTTTCCTGGCGATGAAGTTGAGGGTGTTAACTGTATCGCATTGGATACATCCCAACCGACAGCAGTGGCACTACCCACCATATACAGCTCTTTTGAAACTGGTAAATACGGTGTAATTGAAAAAGTTGTTGTTGCCACTTGAGCTGTAGCACTTGAATTGGCTACCTTAGCAGTTATTCTTGCCTCAAATTTTTGAACAGCCCCAGGCTGAACACCAAAAGTATTCAGCATGATAAAATTTAAAGAGGCCGAGTTGATTGAAAACGAAAAATTATTGGTCCCCATCTCATATTCCAGAGGAGTAGCAAAGTTATTCCCTTCCTTATCAATTTGTAATACATAACTAATAGAAGCACTGGTTCCATAATTGGTACCCGTTGTCCAATTAAAAGTTAGATTATCATTCGGTTTTCGCTCGTCCAAAACCAATTCTGAAGTTGAAACTTTAAGCGTTAATTTATCATTATTATTAACAATAGAATCGCTCAGTAAATCTTCACAGGAAGTATTCATTAGTGCCATAAATAAGACACAAAGAATAGAAAGTGTTTTTATAAAATTATTTTTTTTCATAACGCTATTTATTAATAACCAGGATTTTGAGTTAATTTTGGATTTCTATCTCTTTCTATTTGAGGAATTGGAAACAATAAATGTTTTTGTGTTGCATTTGTTTTTCCAATGGAATGAAGGAAATCAAGCCCGTATTGTCCACTGAGTACTCGTACCAAATCAAACCATCTTTGCCCCTCAAAAGCCAATTCTATTCTTCTTTCCTTTAATACAGCTAATCTGAAGTTAGCCTGACTTAAACCTGTTGTAATATTTGATAATCCAGCTCTATTTCTAACTTTATTCAATGGAGTTTCTGCTTGGAGTGTTTGTCCTAATTCATTCAAAGCCTCAGCTTTCATTAATAGAATATTTGAAAAACGCAGTATTGGAAAGTTTAAAGGACTATTGTCGTAGGAGCTAGAAACACTTAGTGGTACTAAAAACTTTCTAACATTGAATCCTGTTGTTGAATAACTGGTTTGATACGTTTTTCCATCAAATGCAGGTGCTCCATCATAAAATATAGTAATATTCTTTCTAGAATCGTTAGTTTCATATGAATCTACAAACTCTTGTGTAGGCTGATTCCATCCAAATCCACCTCCTACAAAATTACTTCCTCTTGGCCCCATAAATGGACTTGTCCAAGAAGCTTGATTTTCATTATTCCAAAAACTGTAACCACCATTACTCTCATATTGTACTTCAAATAATGATTCTTTAGAATTTTCTGTTGATGGATTAAAATTGTCTGCATAATTCGTATTCAAACCAAAACCTAGTCCCTCAACCTGAGTGGTTAAATCAACTACTTTTTGCCAGTTATTTCCAAGGGTAAGGTAAACTTCTGCCAATTCTCCAAGAGCAACTCCTTTGTTTGCTCTACCGATATTGCTTCCTGAATACTCACTTTTGTTAGGTAATAATTCAGCAGCTTTTTCTAAATCAGCTATAATTTGTTCATAAATTAAGGCTTTAGATACTCTAGCTGGATATAACTCTGAGTCCGAATTTTGTGGAGTCGTTATTAAAGGTAAATCTCCAAAAAAACGTACTAAAATAAAATAATAATGTGCTCTTAAAAAATAAGCCTCTCCCATAGATCTGTTTTTAATGGTCTCATCTATCTCTAGATTAGGAGCGACACTTAATACAATATTTGATCTTAAAATACCTGGCCATGGCCCTCTCCAAATATCTAATACACCTTGATTATCTGTACTGGTTACAAAATTTGACATATCTTGTGTCTCAATACCATCCGTTCCGCCACCAGCTCCTACAATACTATTCCCTGCCATAATATCAGTAGTCCACATTCTCAAATTATATAATTTAGGCCATTGTAAAGGTTGGTAAGCACCATTAACTAATGTTACTAGTTCTGCCGCATTAGTTGGGTAATTCGAAGTATTAATGGTGTCTAATGGTGCTTTATCTAAAAAGTCACTAGAACATTGGGTACAAGCAAAAATTGCGGATACCAAAACTATTTTTTTTATAAATTTCATCTTTTCTATTTTTTAAAATCCAACATTTAAACCAAGAGATACAATTCTTGTAACTGGATATATATTATTATCAATACCATTAGTTGAAACCTCTGGATCAAAACCTTTGTATTTTGTGAAAGTCAATAAATTCTGGCCTGATAAATAAACTTTTGCATAATCAAAAAACTTCTTTTTCATAGAATCTGTTGGGATTTTATACGAAAGGGTCACGTTTTTGATTCTCATATACGAACCGTCTTCAATGTATCTTGAGGATGCTCTATTGTTATTATTTGGATCACCATAAATGGCTCTAGGCATGCTATTGCCAGTTCCTGGGCCTGTCCATCTTCCTAAAACAGCTGTTGATTGATTTGTGGTAATTGACATTGCTTCATTATAAAGTCTATTGGCATTAAAAACATCATTACCATAAACCCCTTGTAGATAAACACTCAAACTAAAATCACCATAAGTGAATGTATTATTTAATGAAGCTGCAAAATCAGGATTAGGGTTTCCAATGAAAGTTCGGTCTGCATCTGTAATTAAACCGTCATTATTTAAATCTTTAAATCGAACATCTCCAGCTGAAGTGCTGTTACTCGATGAAGTCCCTTGAACTTGTACAGCATGATTATCTACAGCTGCTTGAGATTGAAAAATGCCCTCTTGAACAAATCCATAAAACACATTTATTGGATACTCTTCTTGAATTCGGGATATATTATAGTTTAATCCTAAACCTCCCGTAATCAATGGTGCATCACCATTTAAATCAATTACTTTATTCCTGTTTATTGAAAAAACGAAGTCAGAATTCCAGCTAAATTTATCTTTCTGAATGTTCTTAGTATTAATGACTAACTCAATACCTTTATTTTGAATTTTTCCAGCATTAATATAAGGTACAAAGATGTCGGAATAACCAGAAGTAACTGGTACTGATTGTGGCACTAACATATCGTTAGTATTTTTGACATAAGCATCTAAGGTTATATTAACTCTCTCATTAAAGAGAGAGGCATCGACACCAATATTATATTGCTCTTGAGCTTCCCATTTTACATTAGAATTAGGCAAAACGCTTGGTACAGCCGCACTAACATAACTGCCATTAAAATTATATAGATAGGTATTATAGTTAGAAGAAAATGAATAATTACCGATTTCTTGATTTCCTGTAATTCCATAACCCAAACGTAATTTCAAATCGTTTACGCTTTTTGATTTAAAAAAATCTTCATTTGAAATTCTCCAAGCTAATGAAGCAGAAGGGAATGTACCGTATTTATTTCCTACTCCAAATCGAGAAGAACCATCTCTACGAACAGTAGCTGTAGCATAATATTTGCTTTTATAATCAAAATTTGCTCTAGCAAATGTGGAGAAAATAGCCCATTCAGAACCACTACCATGTAATGAACTTTGAGATATTCCATTATTCAATGTTTGAGTACTTTCACTAGGGAAATTTTGGATCGATCCACTGATAAACTCAAATTTGTTTTGCTGTGCACTAGTTCCTATTACACCTGTAACGTTTAATCCGTTATCAAACTTTTTATTAAAAGTTAGTGTATTATCAAATAACAAAGTGATTGATTGATTTGAAGACTCAGACAAAAAGGCATTTTGCCCTACTTTAGTATCCCAGCTATAGGTAGGTGCCCAAGTTCTGCTTTTCCAAAAATTAGCCTCAGCACCTGCAATTGTTTTGAATTTGAAATTTTTTAAAAAAGTAACTTCTCCAAATAAATTACCTTGAATATTATAGCCCTTAGTCGAATTATCAATTATAGTAGCTTTTCCAATCGGATTATCAACATCTCCTGAATAAATAGCTTGTCCAATAGGACCTGAGAAATTTCCGTTGGCTCTATAAATAGGCTGAGTTGGCAGTGAAAGTAATGCATTTTGTATACTATAATCTCCTTGAGATTTTATATCATGATTCAATTTTAAACTGTTTCCAAATTTTAAATTATCAGAGATTTTAGTATCGCTATTGAATTGAAAAATGTATCTTTTGTAATCCGTATTTATTATAATCCCTTTTTGATCAAAAATATTTAAAGAAGTATATACTTTTGACTTTTCATTTCCAGTTGAATAAGATAAAGTATAATTATTTTGAATTCCGGTTCTGAAAAAAGCGTCTACCCAGTTTGTTCCCACACCCAAAGATGCTGGATTCTGAAAATCAGGATTTGGTGTTAAATCAGCATTATTCAAAATATCATTATGTAAACTGGCAAATTGAGAAGCATTTAAAACCTGAAGAACATCAGTAGCTTCAGATATTCCTGTGGATACATCAAATGATAATGAAGACTTTCCAAGAGTTCCTCTTTTAGTAGTAATAATGACAACTCCGTTTGAACCTCTTGATCCATAAATTGCTGTAGAAGAAGCGTCCTTAAGTATTTGCAAACTTTCCACATCATTCATGTTTACTTGATTTAACCCTCCATTTAATGGCATGCCATCCACAACAATCAAAGGATCATTATTACCAATTGTCCCTGTACCTCTTATTCTAAAAGTTGGATTGTCTCCAGGCTTTCCAGAAGTTATTACCTGAACACCTGCAGCTCTTCCCTGAATTGCATCTCCAACATTAGCTACAGGTTGTTTACTTAAATCAGCCAATTTAATTGTAGAAATCGAACCTGTTAAATCCTTCGATTTCACCTCACCATAGCCAATTATAACAACATTATTCAGCGTTGTTGATTCTAATTGCAGTTTAATATCTAAAAAAGCATTTCCTTTTGGCTTTACCTCTTTGGAAATATACCCCATATAAGACACTATGAAAACTGGATTTTGTTCTGAAACTAAAAGGTCAAAATTTCCAGTAGAATCTGTAATTACACTTAAACTTGATTTTTTTAGCATAACTGTCGCTCCGGGTAAAGGCATGTTGGTTTCGTCCACAACTTTACCGGATAATTTAATTTTTCTGTCTTGAGCCATCATAATGAATGGGGTGACAAGAAAAATTAAAAGGAATAGGGCAAATTTTGTCCTATCGAATGAAGTAATTTTCATAATACATTAATTTTGAGTTAAGTTAATTAGCATTTGATACTATTCTTATTGAACACCATCGGTACAAAAATGCATAAATAACATAATGAGAATACTGCTCAAAAAAAGCATATAGAAAAAAAACAGTTAATTTTACGTTAACTTTACATATAAAGTATTGATTTAATTGACTTTACCATTTTAAACAACCCAAACATCATATAGAAAAAAGGTGTTTTTTATAGCTTTAAAGTCGTGTTTTTGAGTAATTTTTGATCAAAATCATCCTTATTTATTATGGAATTATTGCGGATTTTAGTTTTGTAAGCATAAATGGAGTTGATAGAATAGCCTAAAATTTGCGCTATAATTTCATTATGTGTAATTCCTAATCTAATTAATGCGTAAATTCGTAACTCCTTTGTAAGAAATTGCCCCTTGTCAAGTTTAATTTTATATTCTTCTTTCATTAGCGAATTAAATTCATTGATGAAATTTGGGAAAAGATTTATAAATGCGGTATCAAAATTCTCCAGAAGTTTTTCTTTTTCTCTCTTTAAATCATAACTGGAAATAGTACGTTTCGCTTTTTCATAATTTTCTTCGTCTATATATTTTTTTATAGTGACCATGAAAAAATTAAACTTTTCAAAAACAGCATCATACTGTGTAAAAAACAATCCTAAATATTCTTCTTTAATTTTATTGGCCTCCAAAAGCTGTTTATTAACCTGCTTTATTTCTACATTTCGCGATTTAATTTTTTCATTCACATTTCTTAATTGCTTGTTGATACTTTTTAAATTTTGATGCGCATCAGCAATAATTTTCTTCGCTTTATTTAATTTTCGATATTGAAAGTATATAATTACAGCAAAACAAATAGCAAGAACCAAAAAAGAACTTACAATGATATATTGCCAATAAATACGTTGTTTTTCCTTTTCTACAATTTGAAGAATCTCTTGTTCAATAAGTGGTAAAATTGCTCCAACTTGTATTTTACGCTGTTGCGCCCCATAAAAAAAGGCATCTTCATTTGCCTTTTGAATGAGTATTGAAGCATTTTTAAGATCGCCTTTTTTAAATAAAAGTTCAGACAGTTTTATGATTGCCAACGATTCTTTGGTAGATGTCTTAATGTCAGACATCACGGCATCTGCAAAATGAATAATGGCCTTGTCCTTATTTCCTGATTGTTGATATAAATCTCCTAACACATAGTGAACCAAAGCTTTGTCGTGAGCTTTATAATCCCCCTTCAAAAGCAAATTAAATTCAACAATTGCTTCCTTTAAACGTTTGTCCTTTGACTTGTTAAATGCTTTTAAAAAGAAGTGAAAAAAATCACTCTCTTTAGTTAATGAAAGCGCTTTTTCTCTATACTTTCGAGCTAAATCAATGTATTCTTTTTGAAAATAGGGAATATTACTATATTCTGCCATATCGCCATAACAACGGCCTAATACTCCATAATAAAGGGTTCCATAATTTCCGTTAGATTCATCACGTTTTAAAGGTTCTAAAAAATCCAAGGCCTCTTTATACATTCCTGATGAAACACAAATATCAGCCAGATTCATATTGGCTTTAGCTATAAGTGACGTATCCTTTATTTTAAGTGCCAGATTTTTAGATTGAATACCATAGTAAAATGCCGAATCACGCTTAAAGAATTTAAATTGGTAATACATTTGTTCATTTAAATCATAACGAACCAATAAGTCACTCTTTTTAGTCTTCTTTAAAATATTTCTAACGCTATCAATTTCAAACCTTTTTTTCTGATCATATTTTGAGGAATTTTCAATGATCTGATTTAAGTTTTTAAAAATATTTTTTTCTTGACTTATTCCAATGGTAGTGGATAAGAAATAAACAAGAATTAAAAATTTTATATTTTTTAATGAATAAGATTCTATCAACATTTTATTATTTTTTAAGCAGTAAACTAAATCTATTTAATCCATAGGAAATAATTCTTTGAAGAGAAAACACACAGTTAAAACATTGAAATTAAATATTTTGCACTTATTTATAAACCAATATAAAATCAAATATAGTTAATTTTTTTTTTAAAGTTTTAGGAATTATAAATCCTCTGAATCCTGTTTAAAATAAATAAAGCAGAATGAATAAACACGTAAATATATGATATATAAGTTTTTAACAAAACTTAGTGACTAGATTTATGTCTATGATAATTAGAACTCCTTTTTAATCAGTTGAAAAAACAACAATTATCTCATTCATGGGTGCAAAACCCTTGTTTAGAACAAAATTATAAATTACTAATTATCAACAACTTAACGATTTGTATTCCGTTAGGTTTCTACAACATTTAAATTCAAACTTTCTTTCTCCTTATAAATACATAATAAAGTCAAATATTTTAACCGATAATAACTATCTTAAAATCTCTATCTGTAAGCTTCCGCAATTTTATTTTATAAAACATTAAAACACAAATTCTAAAGTTGTGTAAAAAGTTCGAGTATCCGACGGAATGATTCCTGGACCTGGATAACCGGTAGCTCTTCTGGTGAAATAACTGTTGTTTGTAAAATTGGTGATTCCGGCTTCCAGTTTCCATTTTTTCCATTTGTAGGAGGTTGAAAAATCAGCTACATAATAGGCTGGAATTTGACCAAAAATACCATACGTATTGTCATTTGCATCTGTTTTACTGTTATTAGCTTCTGTAAATTGAGAGGAAACATAGGTAAATTGTATGCTCGAAATAAAGTTTTTATATCCAATTCCTGTTCCCGTTTTTATGTTGTAAAGCGGTACGAATTCCACTTTGTTTCCTTGAATATTTGGCGCGTCCGATTTTAGATATTCCGAATCGGTAATAGCGATATTGGAGAATACATTCCAAACAAAGTTGTCGTTTTGTTTGAAAAATGTTTTATTTAAACTCCAATCGAACATCGTTTCAAAACCATAAGTAACTGCAGTTCCAATATTGTCTCTGAACCTTACAATTGCAGCGGAACCATTAGGATTTCTAGTTTCATATTCACCAATTTTATCATCATAATACAAGCCATAAATACTAGCATCAAAAGTTACTTTGTCGCCTATTTGTCCTCGAATCCCAATATCAGAAGTATATCCTTTTTCGTCTGTAATATTTTCATCAATCACCTGACTTGGACTCACAGTGCGAATGTCATTGAAAGTTACTGAACGATAATTTTGTGAAACATTTCCATAAAATTCAATTCGGTTTTGTGGTTTATAACTTAATCCGATGCCTAATAAAACAAAGTTTCGGTCTTTTATATTATTCTCAAACTTCGTTTCGTCCAGTATTACATTTCCTGCTAAATCCAGATTTATTTTTCGGTAAGAACCTTTGGCTTGTGTTTTTATTTTTTCAAATCTAAAACCTGGAGTTATAGAAAAATTAGAAGTTATTTTAAAAATATTCTCTCCAAAAACAGACACATTCAAATTCGGATACGTATAGTTGGATTGGTTGGCATAAAAAGGGAATTCTGTATCAGCAACATTAAAATTGGCATCACTACCGGAACTTCCCGGACCTTGAATTCCTGAATTTTTCGATTGATAATATTTGGCTCCAATTAAAAAAGCACTGGTGTTGTTTTTTATTTTGTAGCGTTTTAAAAATCGTGCTTCTGCACCCCAATTGACAAATTTACCTACTATTAAATCTCTTTCCGTTCCTAAAACATCAGGATTTGAAACTCTATTAGAACGATATCCGACAGCTTTTCGACTTGCATCCAGCCCAAATAATTGCAATGAAAAATCGGCATTAGCATTAAATTTATGTTTGAATCGCAAAGCAAATAAATTCCAATTTACGGCAAACCAGTTCCGGGTTCTGTTGCTTTGCGTTGGGTTTTGGTTAAACATAACATCAGTCAATCCGCCGGCTTGTTGGGCTAAATAATTAAAATAAGTGTAGTCGAAATGCAAGGAAGTTTTATCGTTGAACTGATAATTCAAATTCCCAAAATAGTTTTTGCTCTCGAATTCAGAATTGGGTCTAAAACCATTTCCTTGTTTGTAATTATAAAAGGTGTAGTAACTGAATTTATCTTTTGTACCGCTTAATGAAGTAAAATTGGTAAACAAACCATAAGATCCAATGGTATTTCTTGTTGCAAATTCGAATGGTTTTTTACTTGGCGTTTTTAATTTAAAATTAACTAATCCACCAAATTGCGTTCCGTATTGTAACGATGCTGCACCGCGAACTACTTGTATTTCTTCTAATGCTTCGGTGGGTGTGGCATAATAACTTTCAGGATAACCGAGAACATCTGCACTAATGTCATAACCGTTTTGACGGGTATTAAAATTGGATGTTCGGTTTGGATCTAATCCTCGTCCACCAATACTTAATTGCAAACCGCCATCGGAACTTTCGTTGATGGTTAATCCTGCAACTTGAGCAAATATCTGACGTGCATTGTTGGTGGCCTTGTTTGCCGTTAGTTTGTCTAATGAGATTACTTCGGTTTTTTTTCCGGCATAAATGGCAGTTTCATCAATATCTTTTAATTTATTGAGTGCAAATATTTTTTCTTTTTGATTCTTGATAACCACTTCCGAAAGATTGGTGACTTTATCTAAAATAATAACAATACTTTCATCGGATGTTGCAACTGTTTTTTCTAAAACAGCATAGTTCTCTTTGTAAAAAACGAGTTCATAATTACCATACTTGTCTAATTCTATTGAAAATTCTCCTTTAGAGTTAGAAAAATATTTAGTCCCGGAAGTTTTATTATAGATTTCAACGGAAGCCAATCTTTTGCCATAGTCAGATGTAGTTATTCCCGAAATTTTATATTGGGAGAAACTATTTATCGTAAATAATAAAAATAGAATGCAACTAAAATCCTTTAATTTCATCGTTAAAAGGTAATATCCAAGTTTTGTGATGGAATGTTTCATTTTCTTTGGCTAGATTTATTTTTGGGTCAATGTATAATTTGCTTAATCTTCCGTTGAGAGCGACGTAGCTTTCTACTCTAACTTCCGGATCTTGAATGCCTTGTTTTTGATAATAATCGTGTAAATAATGTGCGTATTCCAAAATAAAATCCGGTTGAAACGACATTTGCTTTTCCTGAAAAGAAGTTAAAAAATGACTGTTATTGATCATTCTATTTTCTTTCGTTTTCGCATCGGTAACAATAAATTGGGTGTAACCGGCTTTTTCCATAAGCATCACGCGCCACGAAAATCGAAATCCTTCTTCTGTCCAAAATAATTCATCCGGATACAATACATATCGAAAAGGAAATAATAACTGGAAAGCTACAAAACAAGTTAAAAAAGCGATTTTAGTTTTATAAATCCCATTGAAATTCTGAATTTTTTCTTTTCCGTTCTCAAAGACAGTTATACTGAAATTGAATAATTTTGAAACAATTTGCAAACACTTTTTATGAAAATTGGCATCAAAAAAGAGTAATGAACTTACAATCATTATATACGGAAAAACACCAATCGGGAAAAGAATTTTAGTCAGAATATGAAATACTACCACTAAAACAAAGGCGAATAATCGAGTTCTTTTATAAAGTAATAAAAAAGGAATACTTAAATCGTAAATCATTCCTGTCCAACTAAAAGCATAATGCACCCAATTCTCGTTTAATAAAGAACCAATTATGGGTAAATTTGAATTATTGGGCAACCAGATTTTGAGTGGCATCGCTTCAAAAAGCCAGTCGGAATTGAGTTTTGCCAAGCCTGCATAAAAATATACAATCCCTAACAACAATTTTAAAATATCAATAGTCCAACTCGGGATTTTCTGATGGGCAATTTTAGGATTTCTATAGGCATCAATAGAAAAATAGGCATTTGCCGGTAAAAATATCAGTATAAAACTCACAACCGTAATAAAATAATAATGATTCAGGTAAGTGGTTTTATCCATAAATTCAATGTAGGTAAAACTCAGGAAAAAGATAATAATCGATACTTTGTATTTATATCCGATGGCGACAAATAAAGCAGCCAACCCTGAAATAAAAAATAATAAATACGTATAATTCCCAAGTGGTTTTACCCACTCAAAGCCATAATAAGTAAAATGAAACTGTGGTTGTATATAAAATTTATCAATCCAACCGTAACTGACAAATCGTATCAGACTTAAAACCATCATAAAGCCAAACGCTAGCCTAAAAAAAGCTAGCGTTGATGCCTCTGAATATTTATTTAGATATTTTGTTACACTAAAACTCATAATTAATCGCCATCGCCATCTACATAATCAATCGTGATGTTTAATGCTTGCATCATATCTAGTTTTGTGTAGATTACATTTTGCTGTAAAGCATCATAAGCGGCAATCATTTTTGAATTGTCAGTATTTATTTGTTGTGAAAAACTGTTGTTAAGCGCATTGTTTACTGTATAAATAGTAGCAAATTGATTGTTTATAATATCGCTTAATTGCTGACCATTTCTAATAGCATTTAAAAAATCCAAATACGTTTTTAGGCCTTCTCCTGTTGCTGTACTATTAAAATGTTTTCCATTAAAAAAATCTTGTTGTGCTTTTATGGAAACATTTAACAACTCTTTAGAAATATCATTTTTATAATAGCCCTCCACTTTTTCCGGATATTTAACACCGCTTGAAAAAATCCCTGCCGGAATTCCTAATTTACCGGTACGAATATCTTTTTCCAGATTTTTTACAAATAAATTTGTTGTTTTGTTTACTGAACTGCTTACCGAAGTCCCATTGTTAGCGACATAACTATTTCTGAAACCTGAATTCCAATCGGTTACAACTGCATCAGCATTTGTTTTTAGTTTGCTCACAACAGCTGTTAAATACTGCTTGTAATTTGTAGCACTTGCATTTGTAGCATAAAAATCAACAATTGAAGCATCATTTGTACTCAAACCATTTATCAAATAATCCAATGCCGGAAAACCTTGTTTGTCAAATTGAGACAACAATGCTAAATTGTAACTTCCGGATGAAATATTTGATTCAATACCAATTGTACTTGTTGGATAGGTATTGGAAGCCATATTAAGATTGATTTCCTCGGCTTTCCCCAAATTATACATCGATATATATTGATACCCTTTGTAGGCTTCAAGCCAAGAATTTCTAACCGTTTGAAGATTTGCTTCAGTTGGGGTAGCAACAAAAGTATTAGTATTAGATACCAATGTTTGAAGCTTTGCTTGATAATTTACATAACTTGGAACAATGATATTATCAGCCCAGTTGGTTAAAAGTGCTGTTCTATCATAATTATTCCCGTCAGTATTGTTATCTCCTTCATTTGATGAGCAAGCCACAACCAGAGCAATAAGACTTAAAATTAATAGGATCTTTTTCATACGTGGATAATATTTGTTTTTTTAAGGAATATGGAATTAATGACGGATACTATTTATCTTTTTGGTGTCATTGAACTTCGTTTCGCATATCTTCGTCGGTGTTTGCATCGAGTTTACGTTATGCTCATTTCATTTCTTAAAAAATTTATGCAAAAGTACAAAAAGCAAGAGAAGTTAACTTCTCTTGCTTTGCTTTTTATTGAATTAATTTACTGTAGCTGCTTGAGCCACTGTAAAACCAAATTTAGTTGCAATTTGTGTTGATATAGCATCTAGTTTTGCTCCCAAGGTATCGATAGCCCACAGACCATTTGTTCCGCTTACCATAGAAGCTAACATTGTATCTACTTCTGCTTTTGTAAAATAAGGACTGTTTGTTCCTGGTTTATTTGTATAACGCAATGACATAATAAAACCGTAAGCTTCTGACAAAGCGTGGAAAGCTTTTGCTCCATTATCAGTTGCTAATTTACCTTTTCCTTCTTGCAGATAAAATACGGCTCTAACCGCCGGTATCACTGCTAATTTTGCTTTAATAATATCAATTTGAGCATCACGGGTTGCATAATCATTGGCAACAATTGCCGCTCTACCTTTACGGAAAGCCAATTCAATGTCTGCTTTAAGGGTTTTAAAATCAGTATCGGCATTAACTTGATTGATATAACTGCTCCAAAATTTAAAAACATTTGGTGTAACAGTTAAATTATCTGCACCATAAATATAACCATAAGCTTCATCCCAATTATGCTCCATTTCTGTATAACTCTTTCCAGTTAATAATACTTTGTTCGTATTGTCAACTTTATTGGTTCCGCCATCAAGCTTGTTTACACTTAAATAATTATTTACCACTTGATCCAAAAAGCAAGCACCCATCATTCCTTTTAACAATACTTGTTGTGGCTCTAATCCATTTGAAGCCAATAATCGTTTACTTGTTCCATCTAAATAAACACCGGCAACGCCTGCAGCAGCAGTCGCACCTTGACTGGCAGCTTTAGCATTATCGAATTGGGTTTCAAATAAAGCACGAACGCTTACTTGTTCAGCAGTTGAACCACCACCTAGATATAGAGAAAAATAATCTTTTGAAGCAGCCGTTTTATCTTTTAATTGTTTCCCTGATGTATTTAAACCTGTACCTGTAAAACGGTTGTTCGTATTTGTATACATTTCAGACAAAAATGCATCATCAGCCACTGTTCCGTTTGTTGCTGCTGTTTTAAAATAGTTCCCCATTTCATCAAGCATTAATAAACGACTTGATTGCCCTGAATAATCTACAGAAGTTACCGCGTTTCTTTCGAATGTGTAAGTTGCCGGAACAGTATAATTAAAAGTTTCTTCGACTGCAGCATCGTCATTTGAACAAGAAGTAAGTGCTAATAATAAAATTGGTAATGCGGAAAGAGATAATTTTTTAAAGTTCATTTCAGTTAATTTAGATTGAATTAAAATAATTTTTGCAAACATATAAAAAGATTATAAAAAAACAAGTGTTTTATTTAGATTTATTATGAATAATCTGTTGATGGTAATAAATTATTTGATTTATTGGTCCATCAAAAATAAATTTACTTACATATTGAACCAATGTTAATGCTGTTATTTTTGATAAAAATTCTTGTTTTAAAACCTTCAAAAGTTTTAGCATAATTTCTTCTGATTAAGAACTGATCACATAATTGTGAGAAGAATGTTTCAATTCTTTTTCTTGATTTTCTAAAGATATATGGTTGTGGCTTATAATTTTTTTGATTCTTTCTTTTTGGTGTTTCTAGTTTTATATTTACAGTTTGGAATAAGTTGAATTGATTCTGACAAATAGCCTCTGTCTCCAAGTAGCACCCAATTAGACATTTGTTGTTTTATATTTTATGACTATCCGTAATGCGGACTAAAATCATTTCGAATACAATTTTCGTCGTTTGTACATTTATAAAGCATAAATATTAGCCCACAGATTGTACTGATTATACCGATTTACATGGATTTTTTTACTCGGTGAATCAAACTGTTCGTGTAATTAATTTCAACGAATGAATTCGTGGCAATTCGTGAAATTCGTGTTTATTTTTAGACTTATGTCCAGACGATAGGCCCAGTTTGGACCGGAATACCCAATAGCGACAGCATTTTTATAAAATTGTATCGAGAACGTTATGCACACAAATCTTCTCAATACCACAATAGCCTGCCCTAAATTTTTATCGAAGGGTCAGTTCGACATCCTCAACGTCAGTTCGAGTGATTTTTAAAGCTAAACTTAAAGTATTTTGAAGAATAAAACATAAAGCTTTAAAAATGGTATCGAGAACTCGATACCTTTTTGGCTGTACCAATCCTATTTTAAATAAAAAAGGTTACAAAGAATAGTACTTTGCAACCTTTTTTTATACAACGCTTTAAAAGCTATGTTACTTATCTAATAATTCAAAAGTGGAATTCATACTTTTGAACTCCGGTACAATTTGTTTCATTCTCATTACAATATGGTCATTTTCAAAGTGATTTGCACCTCTTATAAGTTCCTCAATATCCGTATTCAGGGTTTCAAATTCGTCCAGAATTTCTTCTGAAATCATAATTTTTTCATGGTGGGTAGGCAAAGTCTTGGAAGTATCATTAAGTAATTCTTCGTATAACTTCTCCCCCGGTCTTAATCCGACAATCTGTATTTTGATATCTTTATCCGGAATAAACCCGGCTAGCTTAATCATCTTTCTGGCCAAATCAATAATTTTAACGGGTTTCCCCATATCAAAAATATAAATTTCCCCGCCATTCCCCATAGCTCCCGCTTCCAAAACCAATTGACAGGCTTCCGGTATGGTCATAAAATACCGAATGATATCAGGATGTGTAATCGTGACCGGTCCTCCATTAGCTATTTGTTTGGTAAACAAAGGGACTACAGAACCATTGGAACCTAAAACATTTCCAAAACGAGTGGTAATAAATTTTGTAGCATTTTTTTCCTCTTCATTATTATTTTTTAATTGCAGGGATTGCACATATTTTTCGGCTATTCTCTTACTGGCTCCCATGACATTACTTGGGTTCACTGCTTTGTCAGTAGATACCATCACAAATTTTCTAACCTTATACAAGCAAGACAAATCGGCAAGATTCTTAGTCCCCTCCACATTGGTAAGAATTGCCTGAGAAGGATTTTCCTCCATTAGAGGCACGTGTTTATAGGCTGCGGCATGAAAAACCACTTGAGGTTGATGGAGTTTAAAAACCTTATCCATAGCTTCTTTATTTCTTACGTCGGCAATAACGGTATGTATTTCCGAATAAGAACCTAAATTTTTCATTTCTAAACACATATGATGCAATGGTGTTTCGGCCTGATCTAAAATAATTACTGTTTTAGGATTGAAAATTAATACCTGGCGTACAATTTCGCTTCCAATAGATCCTGCAGCACCGGTAATCAAAATGGTTTTATCTTTAAGCTGCTTAGAAATCAATTTACTGTCTAATACAATAGGTTTTCTTTCCAGTAAATCTTCAATTTGGATGCTCTTTACTTTTTGGGAAATCTCTTTTTGATTCTCCCAATCAGAAATCAATGGCACGGTATATACGGTATAATTAAATTCTAAACATTGGTCTACAATAATTAATTGCTCCTCTTTGGACAAGCTTTTATCGGCAATAATAACTGCATGGGCATTAACGGAACGCATTAATGGCGGTAGTTTTTTCTTTTTAATTAATATTGGTAAATCCAACATCCGTTTAGTTGCATTTTGGTTGTTTTTATCCACAAAACCAACAATTTTAAATCGGGTAGGTGTCTCAAATTTTAAAGCATTCGCAACCGATATGGCATTGGCATCCGTACCATAAATAATGGTTCTAATTAATTTATTCGTCCCTTGTTCTGAAAAATAAAATTCGAAAGTTTGTTTTATGACAACGCGATATAAAAATAGCCCACAAAAGGAAAGCACTATATTGATAAAAAAAGCCGTATTTAAAAACGCTTTCTGTCCATACAACAACTCATAACCAAAATTAAAAAAAAGAAACAGAATAAGGACAGCCATTTGCGAAAACAAAAGCTTAACCGCATCAATATAGGAAGAATGTCTGATAATTCCGGAATACGTTCTAAACAACCAGAAAAAGAAGATATTTACGCCAAAAAGAGACACTATGAATCTAAAGCTGTATGGAGTAATGATATAGTCTAATCCTGTTCCTTTAAATATTAGAATCGTAAAAAAAAACGACAGCACTAAAACCGAAAAATCTATCATAATAATAATCCATCTGGGCAGATAGCTCAAATTATGAATATTAAATTTCAAGTTTTCTCTTGAAAAAAAATTAGAGTTTATAGGCGATGAGCCAGAAGTATTAGTATCACTCAAAATAATATTTTTAAAGATTCCTGTTATTATGAAAACAAAAATAACAATTAATTAATGGATAAAAGGAAACAAATCAATCCAATTTCGTTTTAAAAGCAATTAAACAACAAAACTGAATTTATCTCATCTTTTTTTAGAAATAACCTCTTTTTTTTCCAAATAATTTTAAGATAACGGATTTTATTCTATTACAATCTTCAGGAGTCATATTGGAACCTGATGGTAAACAAAGCCCATTATTAAAAAGGGTCTCGGCAATATGGTTGCCATAATAAGGATGTTTTTCAAAAACAGGCTGTAAGTGCATGGGTTTCCACAAAGGCCGGGATTCAATATTTGCTGCTTCTAATGCCAATCTTAAAGTTTCTCTCGTAATCCCATTGGTTTCCAGAGGATTTATTAGAATGGTACTCAACCAATAATTAGAAAAATAAGTAGCATTAGGCACTTTAAAAACGGTGACCCCTTCGATAGCTGCAAATAATTCGACATAAAACGCATGCACGTTTCTTCTCAAACCAATATGATAGTCCAAAACTTCCATTTGTCCCCGTCCTATACCCGCACAGATATTACTCATTCTATAATTGTATCCTATTTCACTATGCTGATAATGTGGTGCAATATCCCTGGCTTGTGTCGCCAAAAAAATAGCCCTGTCTTTTAGTGCTTTCGAATGAGTCACAATCGCCCCTCCTCCAGAAGTAGTTATGATCTTACTCCCATTAAAAGAGAAAATTCCAACATCACCAAACGTACCGCATTGTTGTCCCTTGTAGCTGCTTCCCAAAGCTTCGGCACTGTCTTCAAGAATAGGAATAGAATATTTATCGGCCACCGCTCTTATCTCATCAATTTTATACGGAACCCCATACAAATGAACGGTGAGTATTACTTTTGGGGTTGCGCCTTTTGCAATCGTGTCTACAATAGCTTCTTCAAGTGCAATAGGACATAAATTCCATGTTTCTGGTTCACTGTCGATAAACACCGGAGTTGCGCCCAAATATAAAATAGGATTGGCGGAGGCTGAAAAAGTCATACTCTGACAAATTACGGTATCTCCTGCCTGAACTCCTAAAAGGATTAATCCCAAATGAATGGCTGCCGTACCAGAATTTAAAACGGCAACATGACGCGAACCTAAATAGGCTTCTAAATGGTGTTCAAAACAATCTATGTTTGAACCGACCGGAGCAATCCAATTCGAATCAAATGCTTCTTGTACGTATTTCAGTTCACTGCCTCCCATGTGAGGAGCCGAAAGCCAAATTTTGTTTTTATGCATCTTCTAAAAAAACTGTGAAAATTGTATTCTGCTAAATTAAGAAAAAAATACTCCAAGATTCCGGTTGCTAGTTGGGTGCAATTATTCAAAACGTCAGTTCGAGGTATAATTTTTATTCTAAAAAAAGCAATATAAAATGACGTTTTGAGAATGAGGTCAATAATTCCCCTCCTTTGGAGGGGTGTCCGAAGGGCGGGGTGGTTATAATCCGTATTTTAATAAAAACGTCAATGGTAGTGTTTTTTTGTGGAGTAAAACGGAACAAAACTTCTCGATACGCTTCGCACTCGAAGTGACGTGTATCGAGAACCGTTTTTAATAATAATTTTCTAATTCTCGATATAATTTTCTTCCCGAGGCTTCGGGAGAAAATCACTCGAATTGACGAAAATTATCATCAAAAACTAATTCTAACTAACGGGTTATAATACTAATTGCACTATTTTTTTCTAAAAAAAACAAACCAAATCGTTTTCAAAATAATGATGATATCTCCCCAAAAACTTCGATGATAGTAATAGTCTAAATTCATCTGTACTTTATCCGAAAAAATAACACTGTCGTTGTAAATAGTAGGTGATGTCTGCTTTTCTAACAAATATCCCTCTTTGCTATATTTTATGGAAGCTAAACTGGTTAATCCAGGTTTCAATTCTAATATTTTACGATTTTCACCTTCTAACAAATCATAAGAACCCGGCAAATCTGGTCTTGGGCCTACTATACTCATTTCCCCTTTTAAAATAGTAAAGAGTTGAGGCAACTCGTCTAATTTATAGCTACGAAGTAGCCTGCCTATTTTGGAAATACGGGCGCTGCCTGAAGACGATGAAACTTGAATCGTTCGGAGTTTATAAATTTTGAATGGTGCACCAAATTGACCTATACGCTCTTGGATGAAGATTCCATTAGTATGCGTATCTATAACGGCCAGCAGCCAAGAAATCAATATAACCCAAAAAAATAAGAGAAGTGCGAAGAGGGAGAAAATAATATCAAAAAATCGCTTTGCCATACCTTTCGAAGTCTTAAATTCCTAAAAAAAAATATGCTTATCCGTAGTTTACCTAGCAAGGGATTTTATATATTCCATTTTTCTCGCAAAGGTGCGAAGACGCAAGGTTCAGCGTACGAATAGCTTTGCGGCTTAGCGCCTTTGCGAGAGATTAAAAACGTTTAAGAGATATCGACTTATTTACATAAAAAACAACTGAAGGTTTAATGTTAGCAGGGTCGAATTCCCCTCTTGAGAGGGGTTAGGGGTGTGTTTTTTGTTTTTAAAGAAAAATATCCATTTGATGATATTAGTGTAAAGTTATCACAGCTGTTAAAAAAAATAGACCAAGTACGAGTTCATTAGACTTAGCATTGGTATTTATGTAAGTAACTCGAAAGAGATATTTGAACCTCCCACCATTCGGGACTAAAAAACAATCTTGCATACTATCGAAATAATAAAAAGCGGCTTGGGTAACAATGCAGATAATCATAAAAAACAATACCGTAACCCAAGCAAAAACCGAATTACAAATTCTTCAGGACCAATTTACGAGTAACAAACTTTCGGACCAGTAAATAAATAAAGGTCAATAGTACTAAAAATCCACCGATAAAGAACAGGGTTAAATATCCTTTGGTAGCCATATAAATAACGAATCCGTTTATTCCCAATTGAAATCCGGCATAAATAAAGGCAACCAAAATATGAGAATAGCCCATTTCATTGGCTAGATATTGGTACAAATGGCTACGGTGCGGCTGAAATATATTTTCTTTTTTAAGTAATCTATTTATGATCGTGATAATGGCATCAATCCCATAAACGGAAAAGAAAAGAATATACCCGAGTTGTCCCGAATCAATAATAGTCTTAATCATAAAATAGCCTAAAAAAAGAGCCATACTGATACTGCCAACATCACCCGCAAAGGTTTTTGCTTTTTTCCGAACATTAAACAGCCCAAAAGCAAAACAAGACAATCCCATAGTAATTAGTAATGGCAAACTGGCTTTGTTGATAGGTAAAAAAGAAAAACTAACGATAGCCGTTAAGGCGTATAAAACGGTTATTCCATTAATGCCGTCCATAAAATTAAAAGCGTTTACCCAACCGATCAGTAATACAAATACAATAGGGAGCAACCACAAAGGTTCTGTAAACAAGCTTAACTCATAAAAAACCAAACCGACAGCTATAACATGTGATACAAATCGGGGCAACTGGGACAACGGTTTAATATCATCTATAAAACTAACAACCGCGACCAATACCACTGCGAGGGTTACTGCCCAAGAAACATATCCCAAAAAAAAAGCGATACTAATCGCTATTGGAAAAATAATCCCGCCTCCTCTTAAAGTGATGGAAGTATGGGACGATCTGTTATTGGGCTTATCGATAATATTGTACTTATCTGCAATTTTGAAATAAAGAAGCTCAATCGCAACCAATAAAATAATTAATGCAATGTATACCATATTTTAAACTATATATTATTATCTAAAATTCCGTTTGAAATCAGAAACCTGAAACTAAAAACTGATCACCTGATCACTGAATACTGAACACTGAACACTAAAACCTACAACTTATGCCTCAGCAATCCCAAAAGATACTCTCCGTAACCCGATTTCTTTAAAGGCTCTGCCAGTTCGTTTAGTTGTTGGTCAGTGATAAAACCCTGTCGCCAGGCAATCTCTTCGATACAACCTACTTTCAGCCCTTGACGTTCTTCAAGAACCTGAACAAATTGTCCCGCCTGCATCAGGCTATTAAAAGTTCCGGTATCCAACCAAGCGGTACCTCTGCTTAAAATACCCACTTTCAAAGCACCTTTTTCCAGATATACTTTGTTCACATCGGTGATTTCGTATTCCCCACGAGCACTGGGCTTGATATTTTTAGCAATTTCCACCACCGAATTATCATAAAAATACAAACCGGGTACCGCATAATTGGATTTCGGTTCTACTGGCTTTTCTTCAATGGAAAGTGCTTTAAAAGCTGCATCAAACTCAACCACACCATAGCGCTCCGGATCTGAAACGTGATAAGCAAACACAACTCCACCTTCAGGATTGGTATTGGATTGCAACAACTCATCCATATTAGAACCAAAGAAAATATTATCCCCTAAAACCAAGGCTACGCTATCTTTTCCGATAAATTCTTCTCCAATAACAAAAGCTTGCGCTAATCCATTAGGGATAGCTTGTTCTGCATAACTGAATTGACAACCTATTGCCGTTCCGTCTCCTAATAATTTCTTGAAATTAGGCAAATCATGAGGAGTAGAAATAATTAATATTTCATTAATACCCGCCATCATCAAAGTGGATAACGGATAATAAATCATGGGTTTGTCATAAACAGGCATCATTTGTTTGCTCATGGCAAGTGTTAACGGATGCAAACGGGTTCCTGAACCTCCAGCTAATATAATTCCTTTCATAATTGTACTCATTTTACGAATTAATTCGAATTTTTCAAATTAATCATTCTTTTATAAGTTAATGAGGGTGTGCCGAAATTAATCAACATACCCAATTCCAGATTTGTACATTTTAAATAATTGGTCAACTGCGTATAAAATGTGACAGGTATTTGTGAGACAGCTTTTATTTCGATAATAATACTATCATAACAAACAAAATCTGCTCTATATTGTTTTTTCATAAGCTGTTTATCGTAATATAACGACAACTTTACTTGTCTTTTAAAGGGAATTTTTTGAATTTGAAATTCTTTTTCCAATGCTTCCTCGTAGACCGCCTCCAAGAACCCTGCTCCTAATGACCGATGCACTTTCATACAAGCGCCAATTATAGCAAAGCTTTCTTCTTTGTAAAGTATTTTATTCGTAGCATCCATTAGTGAAATTCGAATTAATTCGAGTTAATTTGCATATTGCTTCTCGTAATACGAAGCATAGGCTCCCGAAGTAATATTATTCAGCCACGTTTGATTTTCCAAATACCAATTTACGGTTCTTTCCAATCCTTGCTCAAAAGTAACGGAAGGCTTCCATCCCAATTCTCTATTGATCTTACTGGCATCAATGGCATAGCGTAAATCATGTCCTGGACGGTCTTTTACATAAGCAATCAATTGCTCAGAGGCTCCTGATGCTCTTCCTAATTTTTCATCCATTATTTTGCAAAGCAATTTCACCAAATCAATATTTTGCCATTCATTAAAACCACCAATATTATAAGTGTCATGGTTTTTGCCCTCGTGAAATACCAAATCAATAGCTACCGCATGATCTTCCACAAAAAGCCAATCACGGGTGTATTTCCCATCACCATAAACGGGTAAAGGTTTATTTTGGATGATATTATTGATAAACAAAGGAATCAATTTCTCAGGAAAATGATAAGGGCCGTAATTATTGGAACAATTGGTCAACACATAAGGCAAACCATACGTTTCGCCATAAGCCCTAACAAAATGATCGGAACTGGCTTTTGAAGCCGAGTAAGGGGAATTAGGATCATAGGCAGTGGTCTCTGTAAACAATCCTTCGGCACCTAAGCTACCATAAACCTCATCAGTACTGATGTGGTAAAAACGTTTCCCTTCATAATTCCCTTGCCAAGTAGCCTTAGCCGCATTCAATAAATTCACGGTTCCTATCACATTCGTTTTCACAAAGGATAACGGGTCGGTTATGGAACGATCCACATGAGATTCCGCAGCTAAATGCAAAACACCATCAAATTGATGTTCCGCAAACAATTGGTCAATAAATGGGGCATTAACGATATCCCCTTTGATAAAAGTATAATTAGGGGCTGCTTCTATATCAACAATATTTTCGAGATTCCCGGCATACGTAAGCGCATCCAAATTAAAAATTTGATACTGTGGATACTTGTTTACGAAACGTCTTACTACGTGGGATCCAATAAAACCAGCGCCACCAGTGATTACTATTTTTTTCATTTTTTAGATTTTTAGATTCGATTTATTTTATTTATTAACGAACTCACGAAATTCATTTTTTGTTTGCCCCAAAACCCTAAAGGGGGCAAAAAATAAATTACAGAAGACGCTTATCTTATATAAAATACAAGTTCTGGATTTTCGGTTCCCTTTAGGGCAATGTCATTAAGTTAAGAGTTTATTTGTCATTCCGACGAAGGAGGAATCTCTGTTTGTTGCTCACGTTTGTTGAGATTCCTCCTTCGTCGGAATGACAAAATCATGGAGATTATTCCTTAACTTAATGACATTGCCCTTTAGGGACGGGGTAAAACGAAAATTGTATGTTCCCTTTTTTAATTTCATCCTTTAGGGACGGGGCAAAACGAAAATTATATCATTTAAACATTTTTCGACTTATTTACATAAAAAACAACTGAAGGTTTAATGTTAGCAGGGTCGAATTCCCCTCTTGAGAGGGGTTAGGGGTGTGTTTTTTTGTTTTTAAAGAAAAATATCCATTTGATGATATTAGTGTAAAGTTATCACAGCTGTTAAAAAAAATAGACCAAGTACGAGTTCATTAGACTTAGCATTGGTATTTATGTAAGTAACTCGAAACATTTTTTCAAACTTTCGGTATAATCCGGAACACTAACCCCATACACCCGCTTAATTTTACTTTTATCCAATAAAGAAAAGGCAGGACGCTTTGCAGGTGTTGGATAAGCCGATGAAGGAATACCGTTCACTTCACAAGTATACCCTCCAATTTCTTTAATCGCTAACGCAAATTCATACCAGCTAATTTCCCCTTCATTCGAATAATTGTAGATCCCAGGAATCCACTCTGGTGCTGTAACGATAGTCATCATAGCTTGGGCTAAATCGGCGGCATAAGTAGGCGAACCAATCTGATCATTGACCACACTGATACTTTGTCTTTCCTGCATCAATCGTTGCATGGTTTTTACAAAATTGTTTCCAAAACTAGAATAAACCCATGACGTTCTAATGATAATAGCATCAGGATTTGCTTCTAAACAAGCCAGCTCCCCCGCTCTTTTACTGGCGCCATACACATTAACAGGTTGTGTTTTTGCTTCCTCAGTTAAGGCAACAGACGATGTCCCATCAAAAACATAATCAGTAGAAATATGGATTAATTTCGCTGAATTATCTTTGGCATATTGAGCAATAAGGACAACAGCCAAATGATTAACAATGTCTGCTAATTCTTGTTCCGTTTCTGCTTTATCTACAGCAGTATAAGCACCACAATTTAAAATAATATTAGGATGAATCGCCTCCAACTGGTTCTGTAAAACCTCCAAATCATCCAGTGAAACTTTTGTTCTATCCGCAAATATCCATTCAAATTGAGAATAAGTACGGGACAACACTTTCAATTCCGAACCCAATTGTCCGGTAGCTCCTGTTACTAATATTTTTTTCATTTTTTTTATTTTTCCCCCTCGAAACACTAAATCGCAAGGTTTATTTTAAGCTTAAGAAGGAATATTTTTAAGAAGTGTCTCTCTACTTCGCTCGAGATGAACAGTGGAATGGGATTAGTGAATAAACTACATAAAACTAATAACCGATAACCATCAAAAGACAACTCACAATCAAAAACCTTTGCGTTCTTTGCGCCACCTTTGTGAACTTTGCGATTAAATTAAAAATCCCTGACTACAGAAAGTAATAATTAATATGACTGTCCGTAACTAATACCAATCAATTATTCCAGCCACGAATTACACGAATTACCCCGAATTTCTATTTTAATTTTTAAAAAATTGGTGAAAATTAGTGTAATTCGTGGCTAACTTTTTTAAAAATATTTCTCTTTAGTAAATTTAGTCCGCTTAGCGGACAGTCATCATAATTAATATAAAAAGCCAAACAACCATAATGGGATTTTGTTCTGAAAGCCATACTCAATATCGTCTGAGGCGATAAAGGAATTTTCAATACCTTCAATTTGTTTTCTGGATTTATCCTTTCCGCCTATTTCGAAAACATACTTCTCATTTATCAAAAAATCACCTTTGTCAGAATACATGATTTTATGGGTATACCCGAGCTGATTTGCGAAAAATGTTTCTCTTATATTTCCAGTATTAGCAGCACTCGAAGTTAAAGCATACATCAAATTTGAGTTTTCCAAATACACTTTAAGCGGTTTCTGTAGTTTACTAATACCACCCGACTCTTTAAACAAGTTGATAGTAAGACCAATTTCAGCCAAATAATGAAAATACAAAAGCAAAGTACTCCTGGCAATTCCAATTTTTTCACTCAATTTACTCACATTAGGGATAAAAGGTACCGATTCGGAAATAATAAGCAACAATTGCTTTATTTTATGAACATAAGCCAAATCCAAACCTCGCAACAAAGGCAACTCAATTTCAAGCATCATATTAATAACCTCTTCCAAACGAGGCACGTACAAATCTAATTCTTCTTTATAAAAAGGGTAGTACCCCTGCTTGAGATAAGTATCAAAATATTGCAATGGTTTTACCTTGGCATTAATCAAAGTCGATTCTTTTGAGTGATTACTCAAAATAGACTCTAAAGTCAATTTATCAAAATGTTGTCCAGTTTCAATACTAAGATATTCACGAAACGAAAGCCCTTGCATGGTATAAGTAATAGCCCTGCGACTCAAATCAGCTCTAGCGTTCAATATTTGCAACAAAGAAGACCCTGTAAACACGACTTTTAGCATCGGGTAATCATCATAGATATTTTTCAACTCCTGCGACCAGTTCTCATATCTATGTACCTCATCTAAGAAAAGATACTCACCTCCTTTTTTTACAAAATCATCCGCTAAATCGACCAGTGTGTTATTGCTAAACCAAATTGAATCCAAAGACACATACAATGTCTTATCTAACACCTTCGTCAGATTCATTTTAATATGCTGCAAGAGCATTGTTGTTTTTCCAACACCTCTTGCCCCTTTAACCCCTATTAATCTTGCGTTCCAATTAATATCACTCCCCAAACTCCTAACGAAATCCGTTGAAGTAAGACTTAATTTAAAACGAAATTTCTCAACTAACTCTTCCATATTGTTTTGTTTACAATACAAAAATACTTATTTTTGTTCGGCAGGCAATACAAAAAAACTTTATTTTGTTCTATCAACAATACAAAATAATAAATTATTGTTCAATCTATCTAACAAAGCATGACTATTCAGGTTCGTTTTACCACTAAGAAATCAAATAATATTGCCGCAAAGTCTCAAAGACACAAAGAAAAATAACACTACGCTTTGCGTCTTTGCTCCTTTGCGAGAAAATAATACAAAATAAATTTTGCCTTTGAACTTAATCAGACATCATGATATAGAGTACAAAAACACTTGAAAATTCATTATACACTATACAATATTCGAATTATTTTATACACCCCAATAGACAAACTCTAAAATCTAAATTCTAAATTCTGAAATCTAAAACTCCCAGTCTATTTCATCAAACCCCGGCAATATCAAATCCTTCTCCGATACAATGACCTCATCCGGATGCACCCGCCAGTCAATCGCCAAAGTAGGGTCATCGTAACGAAACCCTCTTTCACTCTCTTTATGATACAATTGATCTACTTTATATAGCACCGAGGCAGTTTCACTCAAAACCGAGAAACCATGAGCAAAACCATGGGGCACCATTAACTGTTTTTTGTTTTCAGCACTCAAAATAACACTTACATGCTGCCCGTAAGTTGGCGAATCTTTACGCAAATCAACAGCCACATCCAGGATTTCCCCTTCCAAGACCCGAACCAATTTCGCCTGTGCAAAAGGATTGATTTGCAAATGCAAGCCACGAATCACCCCTCGTTTGGAAAAAGACTGATTGTCCTGTATAAATGAATAGTTTATCCCATTCTCAAGGAATTTCGCCTGATTGTAAGCCTCAAAAAAATACCCACGCGAATCTTCAAATACGGTGGGGTTGATGATGACCAAATCTTCTATTGCTGTTTTTTCAATAGTCATATTAATTATATCTTTTCAAGATTTATAATTTATTCAATTCGAAAATGATTTTAAATTGCTATTCCCAAGCTGTATCTCTTATTTCATCATACACTTTTTGGATCCCTTCAGCTAAAGAAATTTTAGCCTTCCAACCCAATCCATTCAGTTTAGAAACATCCATCAATTTACGGGGAGTTCCGTCTGGTTTAGAAGTATCTGTTACGATATCCCCTTCAAAACCCACCACTTCTTTAACTAATCGAGCCAAATCCAAAATAGAAATATCTTCTCCGATTCCAATATTAACCAATCCCGCTTCATTGTAATTTTCCATTAAAAACAAGCAGGCTTCCGCTAAATCATCGGCATGTAGAAATTCTCTTTTCGGACTTCCCGTTCCCCAAATGGTTACGGATGCATCCCCATTACGCTTGGCCATGATAAACTTGCGTAACATCGCAGGCAAAACATGAGAAGTAGTAAGATCATAATTATCATTCGGGCCATATAAATTCGTTGGCATGACCGATATAAAATTACACCCATACTGATCCCGATAGGCATCACACATCTTAATACCTGCAATCTTAGCAATCGCATACGGTTCATTGGTAGGTTCTAAAACTCCCGTTAATAAATAATCTTCTTTCAGCGGCTGTGGCGCTAACTTTGGATAAATACAGGAAGAACCAAGGAACATCAATTTCTTAACGTTATTGACATAGGCTTGATGAATCACATTATTCTGAATCATCAAATTCTCGTAAATAAAATCCGCTCTATAAGTATTGTTAGCTATAATTCCCCCAACCTTAGCAGCTGCCAAAAACACGTAATCCGGTTTTTCCTGTGCAAAAAAGTCAGCAACTGCCTGTTGATTCCGTAAATCCAATTCTGAGGAAGTACGCAACACAAAATTGGTATATCCCTCAGCCTGCAAAGCTCTCAAAATAGCAGAACCCACCATACCCCGATGACCCGCTATATATATTTTATCTTGTTTGTTCATGTCTGTTGAACTATATCTTTAAAATTTCTATTTTTTATTTTTATCTTGCAAAACCTCTTTTGCATTCAATCCTGTTACAACTTTTTTACCTGTTCTAGCTTCCAATTCTTGGAGAGCCACTTTGGCAACATTACCTCCTTGTTGAGCGACTTTTTTACTTTCCTCAAACGTTTCTGGATTTACGGCTTGCGAAATATCTTTAGTAGAAGCCTCCGCAAGCATATTCAAAATCAATTCCGTATTAGTCATATTATCTCTCAGGTTTTCTTTTTTCAATCCCTTCAAAATTTTATACTCTTTAGTAGTTTTATCTGACCATGCCTTGGAAATGATATCGGTCAGTGTGGCAAATTGCATTCCTTCTTTTAATCCTCTGCTTTTCCACTCATCAGTCAGTTCTTTGCGTATTTCAATACTTTTCAGCCGCTGATTAATCCAATTTTCAGAATACCCTAATTGCAAATATTGCTCTAACGCACGGTCGATAGTTAATTCTGGATCTTGCATCTCGTCCAAGCGTTCCGAAGCTATTTGTGCCAGCCAAAGTTTGAACGGTTCCGCCTTTGGCGAAGGTATGGATTGTATCAGCCTAAAAAGTTGTTCGGTATCCGCAACATCTGTTTTATAATATTTCCCATCCGAAGATTTCATTTTCAGTTGTACGATAGTATCGTACAACTGACTTCCCTCTTTAGAAAGTTTCTTTTTTAAATCCGACCAATACCTTTTGGGAATAGAACTACCAGTCAAAACCTCAATAGCATCCACAATTGAGAAATACCATTTTTCTTGTTCTGCATCCCAAAGAGTCCTTACTTTTTTGTCTTCAAACAACTGCAATGCTTGGCGTTTTGTCATAACCGAAAATTTAAAATTTTACATTTACAAAGTATGATGGTCAAATATATTGGTTTACTATTATGATTCTACTATGATTAGTATGAATTTCTTTACGCCCCCGATTACTGATAGTTATCGATACAAACTTTCGAAGCAATGACAAGCCAAACTTGAAAACTGTGACTGATCACTCGAAAACTGATCACTGAACACTTTCTCCTATTTACTCAAACTGATTCTTAATAAAATAACCCGCCTCTTTAAGCATTTTTTCTTTTTGGAAATGCTCCACATCCGATGCCATCATTTCTTTGACTAACATAGGCAAATCATATTTAGGCTTCCATCCTAATTTAGTATTGGATTTGGTTGGATCACCAATTAACAAATCGACTTCGGTAGGACGGAAATATTTAGGATCTACTGCCACTACTTCTTTTCCTATTTCAATTTGATAATCAGGATTGGAGCAAGAAACCACATATCCTTTTTCATCCACTCCTTCTCCTTTGAATTCAACAGCAATACCAACCTCAGAAAAAGACATACGCACAAAATCACGAACAGTAGTAGTAACGCCAGTAGCAATCACATAATCTTCCGGTTCCTCTTGTTGCAAAATCAACCACATCGCTTCAACATAATCTTTGGCATGTCCCCAGTCACGGCGTGCATCCAGGTTTCCTAGAAACAAATTATCTTGTAATCCTAATGCCATTTTAGATACCGCTCTGGTAATTTTTCGAGTTACAAAAGTTTCCCCACGTAACGGACTTTCATGATTAAATAAAATCCCATTACAAGCAAACATACCATAAGCTTCCCTATAATTCACCGTAATCCAATAGGCGTACATTTTGGCAACCGCATAAGGCGAACGAGGGTAAAAAGGTGTAGTTTCCGATTGTGGTACAGCTTGAACCAAACCATACAATTCTGAAGTCGAAGCTTGATAAATCTTCGTCTTTTTTGTCAAACCTAGGATTCGCATCGCCTCCAACAAACGTAAGGTACCAATACCATCCGCATTAGCGGTATATTCTGGAGTATCAAAACTCACTTTTACATGACTCATCGCTCCTAAATTGTAAATTTCATCTGGTTTTACTTCTTGAATTATACGAATTAAATTCGTAGAATCACTCAAATCTCCGTAATGCAATTTGAAACGCACGTTTTTTTCATGTGGATCTTGATACAAATGATCGATACGATCTGTATTAAATAACGAACTACGGCGTTTTATCCCGTGAACTTCATATCCTTTTTTCAATAATAAATCTGCCAGATACGCTCCATCTTGACCTGTAATTCCTGTAATAAGGGCTATTTTCATGCTTATGATTTTAATATGATAATTTTAATTGGTTCTTATGATTTTTTATGGTTATTTCAATATTCTAAACGAGCAAAAAGTCTTTAACAGCCCCTCCTCTTTCTCAACGAGAAATGCTTATCAAATAATTCTCTGATAACAGTTTGTAAACCTTCAGATATTTATGGTAAATTAGGTCATACCTTTGTGTTCCCAATGGCATATTATCTTGTGCACTACTACTTAAATATCTATTCCCATTTTCGAATATTATAAGTTTTGGTACAAATGGCATCAAATAGGATTCCATGATTATTTAAATATTTTTTATACTCTTCAATTTTTTCATTTTGTTGCTGAAGTTCCGGAGAAACTAGACATAGCTTAAACCCATTTTCTTTTAAAATACGAAAAATATTGTTGTCAATTGGCAAGTATGTAAAACAATCTACCCATATCCATTCAATTTTTCCTTTCATATTTAAAATTGTATCCATTCCTTCAAACTCAGAAAATCTTAAAGCAATGTTTTTATCACCCTGTCCTGAAAGCTGATATATCATCGGAAATGAGCTGTCAAGAAAAAAATATTTTTTAATATTATATTGTTGAATCAACTCCAAAACTTTGTACTCGATTCTTTCACTTTTAATATTTAATATCATGGTCCCATGATTATAGTGTTTAAGATATTCTTCAAAATCTTCCCCATCTTTAAATGGATCATGCTGAAGTATTAACCTATTTCCAAAATCTCTTAAATCAATTTCAACACCGTATACATTCGGGACATTTTTCAACTCCTCTACTGTATTAATTCTGTGTGCAATAAATTCCATTTACAGCTCTTTTTTTAACTTTGTACTAAAATCAATTGTTCTTTTGATAAACTTCCATTTTGAAGCAAATCCTTTATTCCAACTTGATTGACCATGAATTCGAGGAGGAAAAACCACCTCGAATCGGACAAGTTCAAGACCTCTTTTTTTTGCCATATAGAGTAAATACAAATCAAGAGAAAAGTCTTTTGGAATATTATTTAAACTCTCAAAAAAACTTCTATGAAATATATTTGGTTGTGCATTGATGTCCCATAGTGGAGTTCGCAAATACATAGTCTCAAATGTACTCATCCCTATTGTAAAAAATTGATCAAAAAACGTCCTCCCCTTTCTGTCACCTTTTACATAGCAATTTTTAGGATTAATCTGTTTTACGACAATTTCAAATGCTTTTACTACGTCTGTTGGGTCTGTTTGCATATCAGCATGAGTGTAACCTATAAACTCACCCCTTGCTTCTTTGAGCCCTGAAGAGATACCAAAACCATATCCCTGGTTTACTTCTACTTTTACAACTTTTGCAAAAAAATAATTAGGAACTAGTCTATTAAAAACTTTTTCACTTTTATCCGTTGAACCATTATCTACTAAAACAACTTCAATATCGTCTGTTTTTATAACTTCATTAAATTTTTCTAAAATTAGAGGTATATTTTTTTCCTCATTATAACAAGGTACTATTATTGATAGTTTTATTTTTTCTGTCTCCATATATAAAAGTATTTATTTTCTGAAAATTTTTCATAACCCAAATCACCCCTTTTATCAAAATTTTCGATTATTTTGACCGCTTTTTTATACCCATCAATATCAACTCTTTTTTTCAATTTTTCTTTAACAAAATAGACATCATTCTTAGATAATATAATAAAATCAATTTGTTTAAATTTTGATTGATCATTGGATTTGGATATTTTCAAAAAAGAATCTAAATCGAACATTTCTTTTGAAATAGGACCATAGATAATACTAATATTATTATAATTTAATCCCAAGCTTCTATAATCAAAAGGCTGATATGGGCTTATCAATATATTTGATTTTTTATGTATTACAAATTTTAAATCATTTATTATTATATTGCTCATTTCATTTTGTTTGGCAACTGTCATCTCATATTCCGGATGATAACCGGTAGTAAATATCTTTTTATATTCTAATAAATGGGTTCCTATTTGCAATAAAATTATTCCACTGATCAAATAGTATTTATATTTAGATAATTTATCAACAAAAACCAATAAAAGTAATGGGGCAACAATAAATACAGTCAAATAATAATGTTGCCAATCTTTATTTACCATTAAAAACAAATAGAAAATATTTATTATAAAATACGCGCCTATCACATTTAATATTGATTTTCTCTTTTCTTTATTAAAAATTAAAAGAAAAACAAAAATTGAAAAGAAAAAAAGAAAAAGGAAAAGAAAAGTGTTTAAGTAGTATGAATCAATCGCATTAGCGATTTTATCTCCAATAGTTACTTTAACGTCTAGGCCATGATTCGTAGCGTTCGATTTCATGTTTAAAACAAAGCTCTTTGCAAAAGCTCTCAATCCAGCTGGGTGAATCAAATACGGATTAGAAATTATAAATGTGGCGATTAATAAAGCCACAAACTTAGTTAACATCTTAATTTTAAATTTTACCGCATCAAAGTTCTTAAACTTGAAATTATCATAAAAAACGTATATAAAAACAAAAGGTAAAAATGTTATAGCTTGTATCTTTGTTGCGAATGCAAAGCCTAAAGCTATACTCGCCCACCAGAAATATTTTTTAAAATTCCAATCATCTTTTCCAAACAGATATATAGATAAAATAATGAAAAATGTCATCATCCAATCAGGATGAAACCACATAGCATTTTTCCAAAATCCAGGCATTGTCAATACAACTAAAGAAATTAAAACAGAAGAGTATTTATCAACGTACAGTCTAGCTATCTTATAAATAAATCCAAAAGAACCAACGGCAAAAAGAGAAGTGATTATTCTTGGAATATAAATACTCATTTCAATATTATCTGTTGCAATAAAAGGAGCAGTTGCTAAAAGATTTAAAAAGAAAAATCCAAAACCATAACTATAAAAACCAAAAGAGAACAGCTTTTTAATGTCATGTGCTATTAACCCTTCATACATATTTAGCAAGCTACCATGAAAAGCATATTCATCGATGCTATAAATACTTAAGAAACCTATATTTAAATATCTATAATTTATGAATGCCAAAACAAGAAATACTATTATTAACAAGCATGTTATTGGTACTATTTTTTTCATTTGACTAGACCTATATATTTGAACTTGTCACTTATTCTCATTAAAACTCTTGATACAACAATAGGAACTGTAATTGACAGTATAAAAGTTATTACCATAAACAACAAATTTGAAACTAAATTATCAAATTTAAATAACATGGGTAATCGGTATAAAATCATTAAGTGCATTAAGAAAATTGGAAAAGAGTATGTGCCAATAAATGCAAGCATATGATTAGATTTTATTTTTAAAAATAAAATAAAAATTGAGATATTTAAAATCATAAAAGAAATGTATCCAACGATTGTAGTCGGCACAGAAAATTGTGCCAAATCAACCCTAGAATGCCACTGGGTGTGTGTTTTAATTGGCTCTAATTGAAATAAAAGCAAAAAAGATATTATAGTCATTATCATTAGCAATGGTATATTAAACTTTTCTATCAAATTTTTATTTTCATATGTGAATCTTATAAAATATGTCAATAAGAAAATATATAAAGCGACATCCAATCCAAATGGTATCAAATTATGTACTACTATAATTTTATTTGCAAAAACAAATGTTAATAGCGAACCCATAAACAAAATACTTTTAAATAAACCCGTTCCTTTATAAAACAAGAAAACCAATACATTTAAAGAAAAGAGTGCTGGTAAAAACCAAAGAACGGATTCTATAGAATGCCAATTACCCATAAATAATTTTCCAAAAAAAACATCTGTATTTTCTATAAATATTCTTCTGTTTCCATAAAAAAACCAGAATAGATAAGGTGCCAAAATCAAAGAAGCTCTTTTTATGAGCCAATCATAACTACTCTTTATAAATAAAGCTGACACTGTAAAAAAAAGCGGCATATGAAAAAAATAGATAAGTGAACCTATATTTGACAAGAGTGATGATTTCTCGATTGAAAAAAATTCAAACGGAATATGCCCATAAACAACCAGAATTATTAAAAACCCTTTTAAAAAATCTAAGTTAAAATCTCTTTTCATTTAAACACCCAAAATTTCTGACCTATAAAATTTAGCACTGTACTTACTCCCGTAGCTACAAAAAAAGCTAAAAAAATTATATTTACATTCTCTAAAACTATCTTATTTGTAATAACATTTACTCCAAGAGTGAGGCTGTATAGTATTCCGAACCTAATAATTTCTTTATACGATTTTTCATGTTTTTCAAAAGTCCAATATTTATTTATTACATAAGCCACAATTGTACCTAATAGAAAAGATATTGCTTTTGATACTCCAGTCGAGAAAAAATTTAGCAGAATATAGTATATCCCAAAATCAGTGCTTACTGCGCTTAATCCAGCTACCAAAAATCTTTTTAATTCTTTTTGTGTTTTACTCATCTGTACTCTTGTTCAAAAGTGCAATATTTCTTATCTAGTTTTTCTACTTTATCTTTTCCTACCGTTATATCTTTTTCTAAACTATAGGGATGCCAAGATGCTTTGTGAAAAAAACTTTGCCAATAAACAAATGTTTCATAATCATTTGGAGTGCCCCAACAAATGTAATCGTCTATCTCAAAAACTTTCACCTTAAAGCCAAGTTCAATTAGCTCTCCCATCAAGCTATCAACATAATACTCCCCGTTTATTCTTATATTTTTATCTAAAAGATTCTGTAACGCTCTATTGAAGTATGCTGCTTTTTTAAAATAAAATGCTCCAACAATTGCATGATCATTGTAAGGATTGTCAGAAATAGGAACCTTAACTGAGACTGCAGTTGCATTGTCGTTATCATCCGTTTTTACCCAACCATACATTTGAGGATTAATTTTACTGGATACGTGATGTCTAAATGTAAAAATAATTGCATCTACATTTTCAACTTCAATTAAATTTTGATATTTTTCTTTGTTATAAATCATACCATTATCAGTAGCAGCTATAAGCAGTGAGGAATCTGTATCTACACCTTCCAAACCCAAACCACAAGTAATCGCCTGACCTTCTGTTACTTCATTAATTGCTATTATTTTAGAACTTGGAAATTCATTTTCTAAAACTTCTTCTAATGGATAACTATCCAAGTGTTCCTTTAGTGTTACGAATATATGATTTTGACTCCTTGGAATTGAATTTGCAGCTTGCACAATCATAGGTTTACCACTAACTTGGATGAGAGGTTTTGGGTCATCATAACCCGCTATTGAAAATCTACTTCCACGACCTGCCAAAGGAATTAATGTAATACTATTATCTTTTGCTTTGACTTTTAATGTTTCATTGCAAGCGTTTCTAAAATATTTTGACCAACTATTATACTCCTCAACATCTTGTGGAGTTCCCCATTGAAGCATATGTTGAACTTCATAAATAGATACTTTTAATCCATCTAGAAACATAAGATTATAAATAAGTGAGACATAGTATTCTCCATTTAAATTTATATCCTTTTGCATAAGATCGCTGAAATATTTTTTTACATATTTCCCTTTTTTAAAATAATAAGTACCGTTTGAAGCATACTCGTTCATTCTATTATTTGTAAATGGTTCTTTCTCTTTTATTTCTAGCATCCATTGTTTATCATCTCTCATAAAAGCATAGTTAGTCTTGCCTAACATATGAGGATGAAATCTTTTATAGGATGGAATTGCGCCATCTGCATCTCTATTTCTTGTATGTTTCAAAAAATCATCATAATCCCAATAGGTACCAAAATCACAATAATTGACTATAACTTCTTCTTCATCTTCTATTAAATCTTCAACTAGGCTAACAGCATAAACTGGACCCTTTTTATGATTTGCTATTTCAACTATATTTGCATTTGGTTTAATTTTTAATAAAATTTCCCTAATATTTGTCTCAGCCAAATGTTTAGAATTGCAAATAAATGTAAACTTTGTCTCCCCTGAAAAGAGATCACAAACATGCTCAATAATTGGCTTCCCATCAATTACAATTAATGGTTTTGGATCATTGTATCCAGCTTCTATAAATCTGTTGCCAATTCCTGACATTGGTATTATTATGTGCATAGTTTATAATTTTTGTCTATATTTCTCTGCTTCCCAATTTGAAAGGTAAGCCAATTCGTCTATCTCTAAAAAATTTAAATTTTTATTATCGTTTTGCGCCAAAACCATAATGTGGAATTTAAAAACTTCTTCTATTTCTTTTGCTTTCTTTAAAGTTGAACCTCTAAAAAACAGATTACCGTCATAGAGAACTACCTTTGGTAATTCATGATTCTTTATTTTATAATCCTCTAAACTTTTGGTATCTGATAGGTTTATTATTTTAACTGGAGAAAAACTACAATAAACAAAAGTATCAGGACAAAAAGGAGTATTAGAAAATAACTTTTCGTTTTTTTGCAATTGTTCATTTAAAAACATGTCCTCACACAAGTATGATATATTTGATTCGTCAGAGAGGTTATCAAATAAACGACTGATATCATTTGTGAATTTGTATCTTCTCATATCGATATTGAGGTACTTTTCTATCTTTTCTAAAACATATTCTGTGAAAATTTTAATATCATCCTTTTTATCAGATGTCACAATCAAACCGTGGTTTTGCAAAATTATTATATTAGGAATTTTATCAAACCTTTGCAATTCTTTATCTAAAGAAATCGCTAGTTCAATACCCGGAGTTTCATATCCAACATAAGCTATTTTCTCTTCTTCAAAGATCAATTTTAATATATTTTTCCAATTATTCTGTGCAACCACCATATTTACTACTATTGAATGAGTATGAAGTGTGTATTTCAGTAGTAGTGAATGAAGCAATGTTTCAATTGAAGGACGGTTTTGTTTATCTATAGTTGACTCTTTTAAAAGTTGTGCTGTTAAAGATTCCCTTTGGCGTTTATCTGAAGTGCTAATAATGTCTTTATTCTTGACAATAGCAGCGACTGGAGATGTCAGAACTCTTGAATACCCGGTCTTTTGATTTACATCACTCAGTAAAAATCCGGATGCCTTAATAAGCATCTCACCATTATCAAATTTAACAGAACTATTTCCACCGGCAGCTTGAACTAAATCAAGCCTCTCTCCAGCATACTTTGATATTTCAACAAAATCTTTTATTTCACTCATAGTAATTCTATAATATCTTTAAAATTCCTCACTTCTTTTATAAGTACACTATCATAATTCTCGATTTTATCTTCATGATTATACCAAATAGATTCTATTCCTAAACTTGTTGCACCTATAATATCTTTTTTAAAGTTGTCTCCTATCATGCAAACTTCATTGGGTCTTAAATCTAGTTTTTGAAGCGCTAACATAAACATATAAGGATGAGGTTTTTCTCGCCCCACCTCTTCACTTGTAACTATATTATTACAATATTTCTCAATCTCTATTTTTTTTATTTTACGGAATTGTATATGAGCTGTAAGGTCAGTAACTAAACAAATTTTATTTTCATACTTCTCAAGTAAATCATATATTCCATCAAATGGAATTAAAGCTTCCAGGAAACTGTCCCAATAAATGTTGTAAATTTCAAAACTGTACTTTAAAGAATTTAATTTGAGGATTTCTAACATTTTTTGAAAATACAAGAGTCTATTATGTGAGGCTGCAGTTTCAGCGAGTTCTACATGAACTTTTTTTCTTGCTTTTTCGTAAGCGATATTAATCTCAGTTTTTGATAAACTAAATTCTTCTACACAATATTTTAGTACATTATTTTTTGCAATAGTGTGAGTAATATTGTAATCATAGAGAGTGTTATCAATATCTAATAGTATTCCTTTATATCTCATTTATTGTTCTCTTTTAATTTTTCACTTATCATTTTTAACGATATTAATTGAATCAAACCTTCATAACCACTTTCCCATTTAATATCTGAAGCTATTATCTCCTTTATGTTTTCAATAGAATTCAACGCTATACCTTCAAAATTTACGTGAGGCCTGTTTTCAATTTCAATATATTGAGACTTTAAATCATCATTATAATCCCATGTAAGTGGACAATTTAATTTATTCAAAATATCTTCAATATGTATATTCGCATCAAAAGTAATTTTTAGACCTAAAATTACTTTTTCTTTTTCTTCTCCTAAATTAAACCTATTGACTGGATAATATTTAATAATCATATCAGCAAACTCTTTTTGAGGATAAATATATTTTCCCGCATCTTCCATTCTTGTTTCAATTTGCTCTAATATCCTCTGAGTGCTATAGCCTCTTTTTTTAGTGTCCCTTATGATTTTCCAATGTCTTCTTAAAGTTTCGTCTGTATCAATATAAATTTTAAAATCTATATTTTTTCTCAGTTTGGGTAAATAAAAAGGATGTAAGCCGGCTATAACTATGAATTCTTTTGGTTTAACTTTTTTTGGTTTTGAAAATTTACCATCACTATGTTCGTATTCACTTCGAAATATGGTTTCATTATGTTTTAAGCTAAATATTGCTTCTGATTGTTTGTGTATATGATTTGCTTTGGGATCAAGATGTGTAAATTTGTTCCAATTTTCATCTCCTCTTTCCCATTTATGTTCTCCGTCTCCTTCAATTTGAAGTAGTTTATCCCCTAATAAATTTTGCAAATTATTCAAAAGTGTCGTTTTCCCAACTCCGCTATCGCCACCGATACCAATTATTAAGTTTAATTGTTTTTTATAAATAGAATTGCTTTTGATTCCATACTTATAAAACGCATACATTATGGCAACAAGAGTTACTTCCAATAATGTAAACGAAATATCAGCTAATCTCTCATTATGTATTTTTATATTTATTTTATTACCTAAAAATAAAATGTCTCTGTACTCACTTTTATAAAAGAAAATAAAAAACACCAAATATACAACTGAAAAGCTAATGTAAAGCAATCTACTTTTCTTATTATTGTTTTGAATAAAATACATCGAAACAAAAGGAATCATCCATACATACCATGCAGAACCAGAATATATAAAAAATATAGTGGCAGTAAATAGAATTCCAAAATAAAAATAAAGTAAATCATGATTCACTTTCTCTTGATTGAAAAAGTGAAGATAAATCATTAAAATAGCAGCTATTGGGAGTAAAATATTCACTGATCCAATATTATAAAATGAATCAAACAGCAAGGACTGTTTTGGATTTAAAAGCACCATTTGAATAAATCCATCAGAAAATAAAAATGGAAGATCAAATAATAAAAATATAGTTAATGCAACTGCTATATATTTAAGCGCAACTCTAATGTTTTTAATTTTATATAAATAAAAAAATATTAATGGTAATGCAATAATAATATGAATTTTTGTTGCTAAAGCCAATCCAAACACTAAAGAAGAATAGTTGAACTTATTAACCATGAGCAAATAAATTGCATATAACAATATTGCAGTAGGTATTATATCAAGTTGAGAGTGGATATAGATTGCATATATAATAATTGGATTTAAAAAATAAAACAGGTAAACACTTTTTTCTTTATTTGGAAAAGATTTGAGCAATACATATAAAATTCCTAAGTCTGCAAACAGTAGTGGTAGCTTAAATAAAGTTTCAAAATGTAGTAAGCTGCTCAAAGCTGCAAATGGACATAAAATAAATAGCATTAATGGGTGATATGGAAATGAATCCAAATTCAAATTATGTTCAAAATAAAACTGCCACGGATTTTTCAAACCATTATCTATAAAAGAATTTACAAAAGGGTGAAACAGTAAACTACTGTACTCCGAAGAAAACACAAATAGTATAATAACTTTTATTGATAAAATAACTTTAAACTTATATTTCATTGAAATCATTTAACATTAATTTTTGTAATACTTTACAAACACTTATTCCTCAATAAAGCTTGCAAACATTCTATTTATACCACATTATAAGACCCTAAGATTAGAAATTTAACAAACAGCTATGTTTTTATAAAAAAAATATTTTCGTTAAAACCACAAAATAAGCAATTGTTGGCTAATTGATTATAAATAAAAATCACCAAATAATATTGATAAAAACTTACTATTTTATCATATAAATAATGACCCAAAACCAGCAAATTAACAACCTTTTAAGCAAGCATGTTTCGAGTATTATTATAAATTTCTGATGTCTATTCTACAAAAATACATTGAAAAAACAGCAATTATTTCCCAAACGACCCAAAATTCTCATTAACCTTTTTCTTTAAAGAAACATGCAACCTATTTCAATACCTTCATTATTTTTTATTACTCATCGCAAATCCTCCGCATGCTTTGCAACTTCTAAATTTTAAGATAAATGGAAATATTCTCCGACTTGGGCTATTAATTTGGCCTAGGTAACATTAGCACATCATCAAATAGCGTTCTTCTTTAAAAAGTCCAAAACAGGTTCCGGATTCCATCCTAATAACTCTCTCGCTTTTGAATCATCAAATGTCAAGGCTGAAGTGATTTTTTTTATTTTCAAAGAATTTACAAGTGCTTTTTCACCTACTAGGTCACCAAAATAACCGATTATTTTAGCAAGGAGCAAAGGCAAATTAAAAAGCATCTTTTTATTTTTAGTTAAAGAAATTGCTGTACTCAATTCATAAAAATTAGGATGAAAACCATCCGTAAGATTATAAATACCACCTACAGAAGAAACAACTGGAAGGAATATAGCCACATCCTTAGCCAACACCATACTTTTTCGGGTTTTACCTCCTCCAATATTAAAATAGTACCCTTTATTTATTGCTTTTAACATTGCTCCAAGATTTCCGGGTGGATTTTCTCCGACCAATAATGGTAAACGCAAAATAGTATAAATCACATTATGTTGTTTGCACCATTTTTTTAATATTTCTTCCGCTTCAATTTTACTTAATCCATAAGGGTCTTTGGCTTCAAGTGGATGATCTTCATTAATATTAACACCACTTTCTTGACCATATACCGAAACCGAACTTATAAAAACGAATTGTTCAGGAATTCCAACTTTTTCTAATCCTTGCAATAAGTTTAGTGTCCCTAAAACATTAACATCATGAAATTCCTTTTTTTCTTCTACTGTTCTTGGAATACTATGTGCCTTTCCTGCTGAATGGATTACGACATCAAATTTTTGCTTAAAATTAGGAATTTCATTTTCTAATAAAACTTGGTAATCTCCAGAAGTTCTTGACAAACTTTTAATTTTATGATTATTTCCTAGCTCCTTAAAAATTACTTTTCCCAAAAAGCCATTTGCCCCTGTTAATAATTTTTCCATGTTATAAATTACAAACTAATGTCTTAAAAACTGATTATAAACAAATAAAATAACTTTTGATGGCAATAAACGGAGTGGCAATTTTGTAGATACATAAAACAACCATTCGAAAAAATTTAAATTTCCTATTTTTAATGATAATAATGCAAATTTCCATTCATTTTTAACATAAAACAAGCCACTTCGTCTTTTAATAACATCTATTCCTAAACCAGTTCTAAAATGTAAGAGATTTTCCTGAATATTATGAAAAGACGCACCTTTTTGCAGCATTCTAATAAATAATGAAAAATCTTCAAACAGCAATATTTCTCCATTATAATTACCCGCTTCCAATACTTTAGCAATACGAAACATAACCGTTGGATGATTTACAGGGTTTCTAAATTTAGAATATTTTAAAAGCGGCTCACCCGATTCAGGCATTTTTCTAAATCTTTTTAAATCACCAGGCTCAACATTAAATTCCTCAACATTAGTGCCAACTAAATCAATATTTGGATTATTATTAAAAAATTCTACTTGCTTTTCAAAACGATTTAAAACACAGATATCATCCGTATCCATCCTTGCTACTAGCTCATAAGAACATTCTTTAACACCTATTGATAATGCGTTTCCTAATCCTTTATTTACTGGAAGAGATATGATTTTAAAAAGATTTGGAAAATTCAAAATATATTCATTCAGCACCTCCTCGAGGCTTTCGGTTAAAAGACCATCTTTAATTAAGACTATTTCATTTGGAACTAAAGTTTGGTTAACTATCGATTCCAAAGATTGTCTAAAATTGACTGGGCTTTCTCTGAAATAAATAGACATTAACACTGAAAATTTTTTGGCTTTTATTAACATATTTATTTATACTTTAAAACTGACCACAATACAGAAATCTCTCAACAAAATACGAGTCTAAAATGATGAAGAAATAATAATATTGCTAAACTTTAAAATTTGGTCTTCAGGTTTAAACTTACTTAATTGCCTTTTAATATTAATTTTAAAATCCTCTGAATTATCTATTAACCTTTTAAGATTGTTTGCTAAAAGGTCTGTATCATTAGGATCTTGAATAATCCCTGCATCACCTACAACTTCAGGTAAAGATGAAGTATTTGAAACAATAGAAATTTTATCAAAATACATTGCTTCCAAAGGAGGAATCCCAAACCCTTCATACATGCTTAAATAAATCATACCTGTACAATTTTCGAGTAGTTTATTCTTTTCGCTATCACTTAGATATCCTGTAAATTCGACTTTATCTTCTATCCCTAAACTTTTCGCCAATGAGATTATCGAATTATAATTCCATCCAAATTGTCCTACTATTTTATACTTGTAAAAATCATGATCTCTATTTTCTTTTATAAATTTACTAAAACCAATAATCATGTTTTCGATATTTTTCCCTGGTTCAATGGTACAAACAGTTATAAAATAAGGTAACGAATTATGATCAATTGTGTGTTTAAATTCTGGAATAAAATTATAAACAACATCAATTTTAGATGGTTCTATATTCGCAATTACAGCAATGTCTTGCTTAGAAAATTCAGAAACGGTAATTACTCTGTCGCTAATTTGAGCCGATTTTTTTGATAATATTTTTATATAAACACTCCTTAAAAAAGAATATTTATTTTCTATCTTAAACGGGATCATATCATGAATAGTTGAAATTAAAAAAATATTCTTACTAACAATTTTTGCGAAAAGCGGAACTGACGGTGTTGGCGAATAAAAAACATTTCTATTCTTAATTAAACAGAAAGGGAGAATTAATTGTTCAAATAAAATTCTAAATAGAATATTATGCACAAAAGGCAATTTAACTACTCGTATTTTGTCAGAATTTTTTACGCTAAACAAGTTTAAAAGATCAATTTTACAATTCGATAAAAGAATTATTTCGTCAAAAATCTTCCATTTCTCTTCTTCAAAATCAATATTACTAATTATTCTTTTAAAAAAATAACCAACTCCAGCAAGTTTATCTGAATTAAAATTTATCAAATTAACATATAATTTCATCTCTATTTAGATTTTTATATCAAGTATTATCATTAAATCTCAAAAATGTTTTTTTTAGCTTCTCCACGAGAGATTAATTGAATAATTATAATTCTTCATGTTTAGTAGAAACGCTTTTTCTTTTTTCTTTCGCCTTTTAAGAATTGACCAAATTATTATTAAAATACAATCTCTATATTAAGTCCTTAAAATCCAGATCAAATTTCAAGGCGGCCAGGCCAGCAAATACTTATCATATTCAAAATACTTAAAACCCTTTCTAATTATCTAAGATATTAAACATATAATTCTGTTTTATTTTTTAGGTTAATGTAAAAAAGAAAGTTCTTTTTATCAGTTTATTTTTGCTACCATATTTTTCTCTTTTTTGCATATCTCAAAACCTTATTTAATCCTAAAAAATAAATTAGATTAAGCCGCCCACCTTTTATATAATTATAAAATGACAATTGTTCTTTTAACATAAATTTAATTCTAATAATATCATTGTCTATTAATTTATTATAGTTAAAACCATCAACTTCTTTTTTAAAAAAATTCCAAATCTCTAGAGAACTCTTTCTAAGATTAATCTGATCATTACTATAATTATTATCATGCATGTTAGAAATAAAATTTGGATTTGCAATGTAAACTGGTTTTATACTTTTCATATTCTCCATAAATAGTCTTAGCCAAAAAAACCTATCGTCTGCACCTTTATAGTCCTTTGGTTCAGGAAAAAGATTGTTTTTTAATAATTTTTTAAGAAATACAATCTGCCCTGGAGAATGTATAAAATCTCTTTTCAACAAACCTGTAACAGAAATTCTTGGCGTTAAATAATAAAGCTTATGAGAATTATATTTTTTATTTGTGTAGCAAACTATTCCATTACTTAAGACAAAGTTATAATAATCTAACAACGGAATTAAATCTAGATAAAACTTCTCAAAAACAGAATCATCTTGATCAATAATATGAAGATAATCACCTGTAGAAATAGTAATTGCTTTATTTCTAGTTCTCGCAACCCCAATATTTTTTTCGTTTTTCAATGTCACAATATTAACATTTTCCATCCCAATAAAACAATCCAATGCTAACTTATTGACCGTATCAAAACTTGATTCCATGGAGTCTATAATAGTTATAACTTCAAGCGAAATTAAATCTTGTTGACAAACTAATATTGCCTTTTTAATGGATTCAATTAATAACGGATAAAAACATTCCCCTTTATAGAAAGGGATAATAATACTAAATTTTTTTTTCATAATTATTAGGATTTATTTTTAAAAACTCAATTAATATTAAATATAAAAAATACAAGATTGAAAAAATAAAAATTACATTGTTAAAATAAGTTATTGTCAACATCGGATCTGAGTCTAAAGCGGCCGACTTAGTTATCAAATAAGTAAATACTGCACCTCCAAAAAAATTATTACTAAGAAAGAGAGATAATTTATTTCGGATAAAGCTTAAGATTAAACCTATACAATAAGAAAAAAGTATGCTCCCAAAAAAACCAAAATAAATCAATCCAAAAACATTATGACGACCATTTGGTCCAGAAGGTATATCACTAGGATGATGAATATTCTTAAAAGTAATTCCTATTACTTGCGGTAAATCTTTCCAATCCATAATTCTTAAAAAACCTAAAGTATCATTAAATAATGCTGCAAACCATTGATTATTTGGTATTTGCAGATAGACATTATTCGGATATGCATACCAATAGATATCTCCACTGTGAACAAATCTTAATAATAATCCAAAGAGTGGATTAGCCCTGTCCTCAATGTTTTCAGTATGAATTGAGGTTTGAGTATAAATAATGATTAGTAAAAAAACTAAAGTGAATCCTAAAATAAATTTCATATTATTTTTCAATAACATTGAATACATTTCATAGTTCCCCTTTTTAGTCTTTAAAAAAGCAATATGACACCAAAAAACAGTAAAAACGAGAAAAAATACACTTTTACTCCCACTCAAAAAGAAAGTAACAAAATACAACACAAGGATTATATATTTAGGGATTTCACTAATTCTAAATTTGTCGATTTTAATCACTAAAAAAAAACTATACAAACCAATTATTGATGTCACATCTGAAACTCTTCCTAAGACGCCAGAACCACCTCCACTAGCAAATGTTTCCAAATATGATTCCATAAATAGTGGAATCCCTTTTAATTTATAAATTAAACATTGGTTAAATAAATAGATGAAAGAAAAAAAATAAAATGCAATTACATTTCTGGAATTAACTTTTTCAATATAATTTTTTTTATCGTCCCCGGAAAGAATTTTCTTTTTAATCTTAAAAGTATAAAAACCTAAAACAAAGCCAACCTGTGTTAAAACATAACTAGATAGCAGATACGTTGAAATTTTATTAACAATAAACAAAAACAAAACATCTGTAAAACAAAACACTGAAGAAATGACGGCTAAAAAATAGGGATCAAAGAAGGATTTTACTTGTTTACGAAATAGTAAATAATGTAGGATAAAAGAACAAATTAAAATGCCAAAAAACAAATTAATATTATCCAAAACTTCTTCATAAAATTCATAATTATTCATCTTTTTTTCAAAAAATTTGCAAATTTTGTTCTAAAAAATCTATACAGAAAAACTAAATACGAGAAATTATCCTTTATAATATTTAATCTATCAGCCTCAAAATTTATGTCCAACGCATTGGATCCAGAAGCACCACCTTCATCGTTAAACAATGCAACAGTAACAGGAATATAATTAAACCTAAAAAAAACATGATTAAATAATTTCAAATTCAAATCATAATCTGCATAAATTTTGTATTTAGTATTATAGTTTAACTCATTAAAAACATTTCTTGGATAAAATATGCTTTGATGACTAATGTTTCTTGTAACAATCTTTATTGAATTAAATTTACCATCATAGAGCACATTCCGCTTTTTAAAAATTACATTTCCATAATAGACTTTATTCACATCAATCAAAAAATCACTAGTTTTCCCCAAAACAAAATTGTTTATAAATACATCATCTCCCCCCAAAAAATATACAAACCTCCCTTTTACCATTTTAACGCCTTTATTCATCGCGTCATAAATTCCTTTATCTGGTTCCGAAATCCAAAGTGTGATTTTGTGTTGATACTTTTTTATAATATCTACAGTACCATCGGTACTGCCACCATCCACAATGATATATTCGTAATTAACAAAATTTTGATTGATGACGCTCAAAATGGTTTCTTCTATAGTCCACGCAGCATTATAAGACACAGTAATAATTGAGATAAGTGGAGACTTTATATTATTCATTCTAAAATATATTCTTAATAAATTATAATTTTTTTTAATTATTGCAAAGATGAATTATTTTAGTTCAAATTCCTTCAACTCTTCTGCAATCAATATATCTAATACTGCATAAAAGTCGAGCTCGTACTTCCAACCCAATTTTGTTTTTGCTGGAGTATTATCGCCGTATATATCTTCAATTTCCGTAGGTCTCATCAAATCCGTATCAATCAATAGCCTATCTAATGAAATATTCAATCTGCCGAATATATACTCAATTATAGACCTAAGAGTTATGCTTGTTCCAGAACAGATAATAAAATCATCTGCATTTTCGCATTGAAGCATTAACCACATGGCTTCTACATAATTTGGGGAATAACCAAAATCCCTTTTAATATCAATATTACCAACTTTCAAAATCCAATTAGGATTGTATTTGTTTCTAACACTTTCGTGCAGGACTTTTTTAACAAAAAAACCGGATGACCTCAAATAAGACTCATGATTGAATAAAACTCCATTACAAGCATATAGACCGTAAGACTCACGATAATTGACCACAGTCCAGTGTGCCGAAGCTTTAGAAATCGCATAAGGACTTAATGGATGCATCGGAGTATTTATGCTTACAGGTAAATTTGATACTTTTCCGTACATCTCACTACTTGATGCCTGATAAAATCTAACATCTGGTTTCATCAACCGTATAGCTTCTAATAAGTTCAACACCGAAATAATATTAAAATTAATGGTTCCTATAGGCTGCTTAAAGGACTGACCAACCGAACTTTGTGCTGCCAAATTATAAATTTCATCAGGTAAGTATTTATCTATCAAAGCGATTACACTGGAAATATCAAGCAAATCACATTCTTCCATCACTATACGCTCATCAATTTTGAGAGACTTCAATTTCTCAAAACTATCTGAATGATTATTTCTGGTAATCCCAATTATTTTATATCCTTTCTCTAATAATAATTTAGAAAGGTAGGCCCCATCTTGTCCACTGATGCCAGTAATAAACGCCGTTTTTAAATTTATTTTATTCATATTTCTTGATCCCACAAAACAAAACATATTAATTCTGTGTGTATTTTTTAAATTTTTTCTATATTACAGTTTTATATACCTCAAAGGTCTCTTGAAAAGTCTTATCCCATGAAAATTCATTTAATCTCACACTGCCTTTTTCTTTAAGTTTGTGTCTCAAAGATTGATTATTTATCAATTCGTTTGTTGTTCTTTTCAAAGATTCAATATCAGTTGGATCAAAATAAACAGCTGCATCTCCTCCTACTTCGGGTAGTGAACCACCATTGCTCAATAAAGCCGGGCAGCCACAGGCAAATGCTTCTAATACGGGGATTCCGAAGCCCTCATACAAACTAGGGAATACAAAAAACAATGCGTGAGTATAATAATTTGATAATACATCATCATTTATTATTTTTTTAAAAACAACATAATTCTCTAAATTTAATGACTTTAACAAAGTTTGTTCCTGAATAGAAAAATCACCACCACCAGCACAAATTAATTTCAAATCATTCTTTATCAACAAGTCTGCCACAGCAGATACAAAAAAATCGAAATTTTTATATGTTCCTCTATTCCCGACAAACAAAATATAATCATCTTCAACAAATCGTCTGTTTCCAATGTTAAAATTCTCAAGAGAGTTTCCCAAATAAACGACATCAATTTTTGACTTGTCAACATCAAAAAGTTCTACAATATCATTCTTTGTAGTTTCGGATATTGCTATTATTTTACTCGAATGTTCAAGTAAACGTCTCTTATTGTCAAAAATCGTGGTGTCCGACTTTAAAATATCAAATTGACTCGAAAATTTTTCGTGTATCATATCATAAAAAGTAACCACAAAAGGCTTCCCTTTTATTCTTTTGAGGAAATAATCGTCATAATAAGTGGGATGAAAAACATCGAAATCTCCTTTTGTAATTTTATAATTACTAATTTTCTCATTCACTTGTTTCACTATCCTGCCTTTTCCTCTAAAGTTTTTGTCTAAAAAAAAAGGTTTTACTTTAGGATTAACTTCCTTGTTATAATAGGCGTTATCAGAAAAAAGTGTTGCTACTTCGCAACTCTTTTCGACACCTTCAAATCTTTTTATCAATTCAAAGAAATAGCGTGAAATACCACCATATTGTTGAGCTGTGAATATCTGATGATCGTATAATATTTTCATTTTTTGTTAATGCTCGTGCTGACTTTTTATACCTCAGCTAGTTAAAAATTAAATAAATTATAAAGCGGTTGACCACAACTAGTTTTAATGATATATTCTTGCCCTTTCTCTTTGATGGCTTCTATCGAAAATTAGCCCCGGATTAGTATTAAAATAAAAAAATGTTTTATATACTCCCCAAAATCTTTAACATTGTAACTTTACACTGCATAATAAAACCTTGAACTGAAGTGTTTTTTTCCTACGCTAAATCAGGATCTAATTTTTATTTTTTTGCTGATATAATTTCAGATTAATTAATATATCCTTTATCAATTTACGAACCTTGTTCTTTCTTATTTCGGTAAGAGAGGGCATTTCTTTTTCTAGTGTATATTTATCAGCTATACGGTTTTGATAAGTAAATTTTGGATGAACCAACTCGATGGGTAATTCGCTAAATGCAACATTCGACATAGGACTATTAGAATCAAAAGTATGCGTCCCATCTTCATTAAAACCGATATTACTAATCAAATTGTAATTCGGTATTATGGACAAACGACCATTTACCATATTAGAAAAGAAATATTGATAATCCCAAGTATTAATCTCCCCCCGCTTGGTTCTTAAAAATGCTTCATAAATGGATTTTTTATTAAACTCATTATCGGTCAAGCTAGATAAAATATCATTTTCTTTAGCTTTCTCTAAACCATTCATGTTTAGGTCATATTTCCCCCATACTCTTCTCCAACTCGCCCATCCCCAAACGTGCGTCAATTTTGAATAATAATAATCTCCTTCACCTCTTTTTATCCCGTCCTGAAAATTACAGCCACATAAATGTCCCACTCTCTCATCATCCCGATAACGTTCTAATTGTATATCACAAAATCTAAAGAAATCAGGACTAGGTAAACAATCGTCTTCTAAAATGATTCCTTCTTCTTCATTTTCAAAAAACCAAGTAACAGCCTCACTTACAGCCTTTTTACAACCTAAATTTTCCTTTCTAAATAATGTAATTAACTCGCATTCCCAATCAACCTGATCTAAAATACTCTTTGTTTCTTTACATACCAATTCGTCTTTACCATTATTTCGCGGCCCATCAGCAGCAACATAGAGTTTTTTGGGTTTTGCAAGTTTTATAGCATTAAAAAGAAATTGAGTTTCTTTCGGCCTATTGAATATTAAAAAAAGAATTGGTGATTTTACCTGATACATAATTAAATAAATAAAATTGATTTGGTTTGCAAAAGAAAGATATGCCTCGTTTTCTTAAAAAAAACATAATAAAGGTATGATGCGTAAAATTGAGAAATTAAAGTTGCTACAGCTGCCCCATTAATTCCATATTTTGGAATCAATACTAAATTTAATATAACATTTAATAATAATCCTTGTACTGATTTAATCAAATTATGTTTATTCAAATGCTCAATTACAAGCATGTTGCCTGCTGCAACTCCCCAAAAAACAAAAACACCTGTCCATATACTTATTTGCAAAGCAAAAACCGACATTTTATATTCTCTTCCATAAAGAAAATTAATAATAAAATCAGAAGAAAAAGTAAAAAATACTCCTATTGAGAAACTGACGAGAAACAATAATTTCAATAATTTCAGACATACATCGTAATAATTCTTTGTATTTGTATTAAATTTTTCAACCAATTTAGGAAAGAAAGAAGTAGCAAATACAGAGGGAATGAAATACCATAATTCGGTAAAGCGAGTGGACACTGAGTAAAGACCTACAGCTCTCTCCCCAATAATCTCTCCTATCATAATTTGATCTAATCGCATATACATCATAATTACTATACCTGACAGAATCAATGGCCAAGCTTGCTTTAATAAAACTACACAGTAATCAATGTTAAATTTCCATTTTTTAAAATTATTGATTCCATAATACAAAATAAGTCCTAAGGCCCCTAGTATACATTCAACCAATCCTAAAATCACAAAAGACAATAAAGAACATTCAAAATATACAAAAAACAATCTTAAGACCGATATAAGCACAAAAACAGAATTCTTAACAACGACCGTCTTTCTTGACTGCAATAACGATTGATTTTTTAAATCAATCACATCAAAAGTTTGAAACCACAAATTTAATGCTGTGAAAATAGCCACCAACAATAATTGAATATCATTCTTGAAAAATAAAAAATAACCAAGAACTATTAGCGTACAAATAAAACAGCCTATTAACCTTAAATAAAAAGCCGTACCTAACAATACGTATTCCTCTTCATTTTTGTCTAAAAGATGCTTAACTACAATCTGATCTAGCCCTAATGTAGCAAGTGCACTTACCAAACTTATAAATGCTATTGCATAGTTCCATTTTCCAAAAAGCACGGGACCTAAATATCTGGCAACTAAAACCCCAACAATTAAACCGACTCCAAGTCGAAGAATCTTATCAAGAATCAACCAAATTGCATTTTTAGAAGACTCTTGTTTTAAGTAATACGAAATTTTTTCCTTCATAAATACTTAAAACTCCTTATTAAATTTTGTAGCCTCTAATTGTTCGTTGTTAAATTTTTTAAAATAGTCATAAGTTATCTTTAATCCCTCTCTACGAGAAATTCTTGGTTCCCAATTTAAAAGAGCTTTAGCTTTTGTAATATCTGGCTGTCTTTGTTTCGGATCATCTTGTGGTAGTGGATGATACACTATTTTTTGAGATGTTCCTGTTAGTTTTATAATTTCTTGTGCAAAATCATTCATTGTAATTTCATTTGGATTACCGATATTTACCGGATAGGCATAATCAGACATTAAAAGTCTATATATACCTTCAACTAAATCACCTACATAACAAAATGCTCTTGTTTGCGATCCGTCACCAAAAATTGTCAAATTCTCTCCTCTTAATGCCTGCCCTATAAATGCAGGTAAAACCCTCCCGTCATTCAATCTCATCCTTGGCCCATAAGTATTAAAAATCCTAACTATTCTTGTCTCTAGCCCGTGAAATCTATGATATGCCATAGTTATCGCTTCCTGGAATCTTTTAGCCTCATCATAAACACTTCTAGGACCAACGGGATTTACATTACCCCAATACTCCTCTGGTTGTGGATGCACCGTAGGATCCCCGTAAACTTCAGAAGTTGATGCAATAAGAAATCTGGCTTTTTTTTCTTTAGCCAAACCCAATAAATTATGAGTACCTAAAGAACCAACTTTCAACGTTTGAATGGGAATTTTCAAATAATCTATAGGACTGGCTGGTGAAGCAAAATGTAGAATATAGTCTAAATTTCCACTTACATGTACATAATTTGATACATCATGATTATAAAATTCAAATTTTTCTAATGGAAAAAGATGCTCTATATTTTTTAAATCTCCAGTAATTAAATTATCCATACCAACTACGTGGTATCCTTCCGCAATAAATCTGTCACACAAATGAGACCCTAAAAAACCTGCTGCTCCAGTTATTAATATTCTTTTACTCATAAATATTTAATTAGTTTCTATACCATAATGTTCAAATCCCAAACTATTCATTTCTTTGCTATCAAAAATATTTCTACCGTCTAAAACTACTAGATTCTTTATCAATTTTCTTATTTTATCCAAAGGACATCTGAAATCCGTCCTGTCAGTAATCAGTAATAAAGCATCAGAACCCTGTAAAGTTTGATGTTCAGTTTCACAGTAGGTTATAAAATCCGGGAAGACGGACCTAGTTCTGGTATAGCGACTGGATCAAATGCTTTTACAACCTCTCCTACATTTAAGATGATATTTATAATTACTAGAGATGAAGTTTCACCAATATTGGGCATACCCCGTTCAAGAACGGGTATAATACTATTGTGTAAACTGCTTATTTTTTTTCCATCAATATCAGTACAAATAACATCAACACCAACTTCCGAAAAAAAAAATACTAGTCACCGGTCCCATATAACCTGCCCCAACTGCAACTTTTTTCATATTTTACTAAAATGCTTTTTGATAATATCCCCTAAATGCTCTACTCAAGAGGATAACTTAAAACCTTTATTTAATTTCCTTTAAAATTCGTCGTAAAGTAAAAACTACTATCGTTACAAGAGCAGCTAAAAATCCTCCTAATACAATCCCCTTAGCTCTACTATATTTTTCTTTATGCAAAGGTAAAATTGGTCTGTCAATCACTTGAATTAACGGTGTCTCTTTACGTAAGGTTACTTTAGCCAATTCCGTTTGCTTTACCAGCTCGGTCAATATAACGGTATTAGCTTGCACATCTACCTGTCGCCGTGCCGAAGGCGTACGACGCACATTGAGTGCTGGGTTCAAATTAAAAGTATTGTCATTAGCCACTGCCACGCCAATAATTGCACCATTGAGTTCTCTACGAATAGAGTCAGTTTGTCTTTCGAGTATATCCATGTTCATACGTGCTTTTTTACTTTTAGTATCAACATAAAAATCAGACACTTGTTTAGCCAAAGCTTCGGTAAAATATTTAGCAAATAATTCATTGGTTGAAGACGCATCAATATTAATTATGGAAATTTTTTTATCTTTTTGTGCAACTGATAATCCGTTTTTTGACAAATCTTCATATATCATACCCAAAATACTGTCATGCACTCGAGTGAAGTATTTTCTCTTCGTGCTGGGTAAAAATTGAATACCTTTCAGCTCCTTTTTATTTTCCCATTTTTTTCTCCATTCGTTATTTTGAATGTACATCTCTGCCAATGAAATCACTTTTCCGTTTGAAGTTATGGGTGTCAATAAAGTTTGTTCCACCATAGAACGGGACTTGAACAACTCTGTCAAATTGGAACCTGTAAACATTCCACCGCCGCCAGAACCTAAATCAAAACCAAACGAACTAGCCAAGCTACCTAAACCGCCACCTCCTGATTTTTCGTCTTCTAAAGCAAAAGATAAGGTAGCAGTATAAACTGGCTTTTTACTTAATGAATAAGTCAACCCTAAAGCGGCCCCTAGAATTCCTGCCAATACAATTATTTTCCATCGTGAGAGCAAATAAGCAGCCCAATCTTTGGCTTTATCTATTAACTCTTTTAAAGATATTTCGTCGTTGGGTATATTTTGTTCGTTCATTTCTTTTTAAGTTTTCCGTTAGCTGATATCAGTTTTCGGTTGGCATTATCTATTGATATTTAAATCATCACGATTCGAAATCCTTCTCAATCACTATTTGCCTTTTACTATTTTATCTGATTAAAGCGATTACAATTCCCGCTAAACTTGCCAAGACACCCGCAATACTAACAAACTCTCCTGTACTCATCTTTTTAGTTTCTGGTTTTTCTGGTACTATAATTTGGGATCCTGGGGTTACTTTAGGATACGTTCTTATAAATAAGAAAGAACCCGCTACATCCGCTTTACCATTTGGATAAATAATATAGGCTTTTTTCTTCCAGCCTTTGGCATCAACCCCACCAACAGCATCCAAATAATATTTAAATCCTTTACCTTTAGCGTAAGGAATCTCTGATGTTAACAATACATTACCCGCTACTTTTACGCCTTCATTATAAGTAGCCACTTCAATTTCATCTCCTGGAAATAAAGTAACATTGGTATTACTCTCCGGATTTTTAACAATGGCCTTCCAATCTACTGGTATCGTGGCAAATTTTAAATCCTCTTTTAATTTTTTAGTTAATTTGTTTTGAATACTGTCTTTTTTACCCAAATTCAAATTCACATTTTCCAATGCTTCAATTTGCTTCGCTTGAATAGGTCTCTTGATTTTCATTCCATCGATATTGGCAACTGATGTTAAACCACCTGCTCTTTGAACAATATCATAGACTCTATCTTTCTTGTTAGCCAAAACATATTTTCCCACATAATGAACTGCTCCGCTTATTGCTACCATTTCAGGCTTATCATAGACAGCCATCTTACGGATATTAACTACATCAAAAGGCTGCAATTCAAAGTTTTTTAACTGCTCATTGTTATTTGCCGTAATTTCGATATTAAATAGTTGCGCTTTATTTGGATTTGCATCGTCTATTTCTTCCGATTTTATCATTCGGGCAACCTCCACTCGTTTGGAAGCCGAACCAGTTAATCCGCCTGCCTGAACCAATAAATCATTCAAAGTAAGATTCTCATGATACTCATAAACTCCAGGCTTTTTAATTTCCCCATCAATGGTTATTTTATATTCTTCTACGAAATCTAAAATCGAGTACACCGTTACGACATCTTCTTTATGCAACGCAATATCAGCTTCTAGATCCCCTTCTAAGGCTTTAGCCAAATTCACATTGACGATTTCCGTAGTCAAATCAGGTTTCAATCGTATAATTCTCGCTCTATTGCTATACGCATCTTCTTTTAACCCATCCGCTTTTGCAATTAGATCTGAAATGCGCATGCCTTCATAAAAAGAATAAGTATCCGGTCTAAAAACGGCTCCGTCTATCTTAATACGGTTTTCAAATCGATTTAATATTTTAGACACTCGAAACACATCCCCTGACAGCGGCTTATAACTATTGAATTCCGCTGCATTGATATCTTTTACTTTAAATTCTTTGTTTGTTTTTTGCAATACATTAACCGATGCAGTGTAAGCAAATTCATTGAACCCTGACGCAAAAGCTAATAAATCAGAAAATGTTTCCCCCTTCTTCATCTCAAAAATCCCTGGACGTTTTACCTGTCCTTCAAGAGTGACTCTTTGATTGTAAGCTGGAATTCGAATAACATCATTATCCTTTAAACCCACATTGTCAGATTGATCTCCATTTACAAGGAAGTGATAAATATCAATTTTTCTGTATACTTTATTATCTCTCAACAATTCTATATTTCTATAACTACCATTCTTTCCTGGACCTCCACCTAAAAACAAGGCATTGTAAACCGTTGCCAAAGAAGATATCGAATAATTCCCCGGTTGCTTACTTCCTATTATAGTCACCCTAATGGTTCTGATACGGCTCAAACTTACCGCAACTTGAGATTGCCCAGATCCCACCGTACTATATACCTTTGCAATAGCACCTTTTATTTTTTGGGTAGCGGCTTCAATCGTCATTCCGGAAACCGGAATCTGACCTACATATTGAATGGTCACTTTACCTTCCGTCGATACCGGAATACTGGCATTAAATTCTTGCACCCCATACACACTAACTTGTAATTCATCACCTGGTCCTAAGACATAATTTATGGGCGTAGCCAATTTTAAATTGGGTTCAAAATTTAACGTAGGATTATCGAATAGTTCTGATCCAAAAATCAAAGCATTTAAAGTATCTTTTACTTTAGTGTTGACAATTTTCTCTTGTCTTCTGACGCTCTCTTCACCTGTATCCGTATTATTTGAAGCTCCCGTGTTCACAGCCTGACTTCCTATTCGGGTTCGTAATTTAGCAAACTCTATTGCAGACATCCCTTTGGCTAAAACCATAGGCTCTGCTTGTTCAATCGTCATATTATTCGTTTGAAGCTGTGTTTTTATTTTTACGATATCACCATCAGTCAAATTATCTACTTTTAGTGTACTCAAATCATTGCTTTTTAACAAGTCCTGCGCCAATGTATTGGAAGATTGAAAAAGAATAAACAACAATAAAAGAGTAGTAATTATTTTTCTCATAAGTAATTTATAATAATGTATATTGAATTTTATAATCTGAATGTCCTTTTAATTACTCTTTTTTCAAGAATATAATAGTTCTTTTTATTTAAAAAGACAAAAAAACAAAGAACTATCTTATGGTTTCGTCGTGGCAAATTCCGTTGACTTCTCGTATTTGATTATCGACCACAAAACTCTGTCAAAAGATTTGATTCTCAATCTATTATACTCTAAATCACGTGTGTTATTTTATTTTCAATTCAATAATTCTGAATTTTTTCTTTCCAACTCACTGTATATATTCTTAACGTCCTGAGATCTTTCTTTTTGTAAAATCAAATTAGCGGTATCTGTATAAACGAAAATAGTATTTTTTAATCCAACAAAAGCAGTATAATTGCTGGTTCCAATGACCATATTCCCATCTTTATCAACATGGTGGCCTTTAGAAACTAAATAATCATAAACGGATTCAAAAGAACCTAAATCTGACCATGTAAATCTTGAAGATACAACCTTAATTTTTTTACTTCGTTCCATCACTGCATAATCAATGCTGATAGAAGGAATTTCAAGCGAAAGAGTTAAATCTAAAACACCATTAATATTATTTTTCCAAGCAATTTTAGATTTTTCATAAACCTCAGGTGTGAAAGATTTTAACTCATCTAGAAACACTCCTGCTTTAAAACAAAACATGCCACTATTCCATAAAAAGTTGCCTCTCGAAATAAAATCCTTTGCCGTAACTTGGTTTGGTTTTTCCCGAAAAGAAAGTACATCATCTCCTTTTCGTTCAATATAACCATATCCGGTTTCTGGCTTGGTTGGGACAATTCCAAAAGTAACTATGTATCCTTTCGAAGCTTTATCGATTGCTTCCTTGATAGCTTCTTCATATTGCTCCATTGCATCAATAATATGATCCGATGGCGTAACGATTAAAATATCATTTGGATCTGAAGCAAAAGCAGCAAAAGCGATTGCAGCTGCTGTATTTCGTGGCGTTGATTCAATTATATCTATATATGTAGCACTTGATTTTTCCATCACTTGTCTACTGAGGTGGCAATTATCAATATTACCAACTACCATAATTTTATTCGCCACAGCACGATTGCGTTCCACCGTCATTTCAAATAATGACTTACCTTCAAATAAATCAAGATACTGTTTAGGTTGGCTTTTTCGTGATAATGGCCATAATCGGCTACCCATTCCTCCCGTGAGAATGACATGTGTGATTGAATGTTCCTTTTCCATCGTATTCTGTATTTTTTTATACATAACTGTGAGTAGCCTTGGCGTATCAGCAAGTTGGTTTTTCGTTATTGGTTATCCGTAACCTCAAGTGCGGACAATATGAAGTTAAATTTTACAAATTATCGGCCAGTTCAAGGGATTTTTAAAGTTTTAAGATGCTTTTATTCAAGAAACAGCCCTAATAAGCTTTAAAAATTGCACTTAGAAACAGTACCTGAAAAGAATCAAAAATGTTACAGAACTTTATTATCTTTCAGCAATTCCTTCTCCTTTACTTCCTTACGCAAACTGCTGCTGGAAAATCGGTGATCCCTAACATTAAAATAAAGTTCAATCCCTTTCTCTTCGCAATACGCCCGACCTGTAAAATTCTTGTCTTTGTATTCATCTCCAATAATACGCACATCAATTTTGAACGAACGTAAAATATCTTCTAAATCTTGTTCTGTTGCATAAGGTACTATTTCATCAACAAATCTACATCCTTTGAGTTGTATATAACGTTCTACTACAGACTGTGTAGGTCTATTCTTTTCAGGACGGTCGATAGTTGGGTCAGTTTGCAATGCTGTTATTAGATAGTCACATTGTCGCTTCGCTTCTTCCAACATCGTAATATGCCCAGCGTGAAGCAAATCGAAAGCACTAAAAGTTATTCCTACTTTCATAAGTCTATAAATATAAGTTTATGCGAAAACATTAATTATTTTATAATCTCCCATCAACTGCATCACCCAAAACTCCTTTAACATCGTACAGCAAACTGATTTCATTTTGCAATATCGCGATATCGATAGTCAGAAATTGATTGTGCGCTACTCCTAAAACTACCGCATCAAATTTTTGATAAGGTAATACATCGGTGGTTATTAAACCGTATTCTTGTTCCACCTCAGCTGGATTAGCCAAGGGATCGTATGTAGTTACTGTAATTCCATAATCCGTTAAGGCAGCAATGACATCCACAATTTTTGTATTCCGCACATCAGGACAATTCTCTTTGAAAGTGATTCCAAGCATTAGAAGCGTAGCTCCATTAACAGAAATGCCTTTTTTAATCATCCCCTTTACCACTTGGGATGCCACATAGTCACCCATGCTGTCGTTCAATCGTCTTCCTGCCAAAATAATTTCAGGATGATAACCAAATTCTTGGGCACGTTGGGCCAGATAATAAGGATCAACTCCGATGCAATGGCCTCCAACCAATCCGGGTTTAAAAGGCAAAAAATTCCATTTGGTTCGTGCTGCCTCCAAAACGGCGTGGGTATCAATATTCATCAAATTGAATATTTTAGCCAATTCGTTTACAAAAGCAATATTGATATCGCGTTGTGAGTTTTCAATTACTTTCGCCGCTTCTGCCACTTTTATAGAAGGAGCTAAATGTGTTCCTGCAGTAATGACTGATTGATACAACTCATTTACTTTTTGTCCAATTTCCGGTATAGAGCCTGAAGTCACTTTTAAAATCTTCTCTACGGTATGTTCCTTGTCTCCCGGATTAATTCTTTCAGGTGAATAACCTGCAAAAAAATCAACATTGAATTGTAAGCCGGAGACCTTTTCCAATACCGGCACGCATTCCTCTTCGGTTACACCGGGATAGACAGTAGATTCATAAATAACAATATCTCCTTTTTTCAAAACACTTCCTATCGTTTCGCTCGACTTGTATAAAGGAGTCAAATCAGGACGATTATTTTTATCCACCGGAGTGGGAACGGTTACGATGTAATAGTTACAGTCCGCTATATCCGCTAAAACTGAAGTACAATACAACCCAATGGCATCACCGGGTTTCTCCAGCAATACGTTTTGTAATACTTCGTCGGTTACTTCAAATGTCGTGTCAATGCCTGATTGCAGGGAAGCAACTCTGGACTGATTGATATCAAATCCTACAACAGCATATTTGGTTGCAAATAACCGCGCCAATGGTAAACCCACATAACCCAGACCAACAACCGCTATTTTTATAGTTGAACTCATTTTTTAAACCAATTTAAATTAACTATTGTTAATTTCAATCCACCGCTTCGCGATCCCCACTCACAGAAAGGAGTCGAAATCGGGATAATTTTTGTGTGCAAATATAGTCACAATAAACTATTCTTTCTAAAATTTTAAGCCATCTGGAATCTCAAAATACGAATAACAAGAATAAAAAACAGGTAATCAACTAATAGTCAATTAAAAAAAGGAAATGAACGGCCTGTTTTCTTTAAAAAATCACCTAATTTAGTGATGCCAAAAATGCTAAAAAAGAGGTATTCTAAGCAATAATACCATTTACGTTTAGAATTTACTGGAGTATATTTCTATAAATTTGTCATTGCTTCGTCGGACACGAGCGATCAATGTCATTAAGTTAAGGATTCGTCAGTTCGAGTTGAGTAATAATTTGCGATAGAAAATTTTTACGAAGTATCGAGAACCCTTACGTTTTGAAGGCTTCTCGATACAATTTTAAACATTAAAGCTATCGCATTAATGTTCAAAATTACTACCATTGACGTTTTTGTTTAATGTATTGAAAATCAATAATTTAACAAAATTAACATGCAAGAATAATACGTCATTTTATATTGCTTTTTTTGTAAAAAAATTAAGCCTCGAAGTGACGGTTGAAACAGCTTAACTTAATGACATTGCACGAGCGATAGCGAACTGGCGAAGCAATGACAAACAGACGGCTTATTTATTCCAGTAAAAACAAACTTAAAATGGTATTACAGGAACGCATTCCCCTCTTGAGAGTCCCGAGGCTTCGGGATAGAGCTGTGTTTTATCATAACACCTTTAGAACTTTAGAACATCCTATATAAAGACAAAATCATTCAATTTACCTATACGCATTCCCCTCTTGAGAGCTACCGTCTGGACACAAATATTCAGACGAAATTTTAGCCACGAATTTCACTAATTTTCACGAATTAATTAGAGTAAATTAGTGAAATTCGTGGCTGTCTTTTTTATAATATCATAAAATCTCTGCAAATCTTTTTAATCTGTGTCCTATTTTAAACTTGTGTCCAGACGGTAGCTCTTGAGAGTCCCGAGGCTTCGGGATAGAGGTGTGTTTTATCATAACACCTTTAGAACTTTAGAACATCCTATATAAAGACAAAATCATTCAATTTACCTATACGCATTCCCCTCTTGAGAGGGGCTAGGGGTGTGTTTTTATATTCGTACAAAAAGATAGTATTAAAATGTTTTATCTTTATTAAAAAAAAGATTAGTATGGCAAAAAGAAAAATCATACCCTACAATCCAAAGCTCACAGAATTGGCAAGGCGACTTAGAAACGATTCCACTGAAACAGAAATCTTTCTTTGGTTAAAATTGAAAGGAAAACAGCTATATGGCTATGATTTTCACCGCCAAAAACCGATTGATAATTATATTTTGGATTTTTTTTGTTATGAATTGATGTTAGCCATAGAAGTGGATGGGTATTCCCATGAGTTTCTGGAAGTGTATAATAAAGATATTTTGAAAGAAAATCGAATAAACGAATTAGGTATTACTATTTTGCGTTTCAGTGATGAACAGGTATTAAAAGATATGGAAAATGTGTTGCGTGCGATTGAATTTTATATTTGGGAGTATGAGAAAAAGACAGGGAATACAAACGAAGATTAACCTCCTATCCGAAGCCTCGGGACTCTCAAGAGGGGAATGAGTATAGGTGGGAATCGTTCAAGGAAATTTATTGTATTATTTTTCAGTAGTTATTTTGAAAGTCTAAAAAGGAATTAAACTTTTAATTTCGCTTCTTATTTTTCTCAGGAGATAGGGGAGTTCAGGAATTAAATTACATCGTTTTCTGTTTTTAAAAACTTTTCACAATACAAGATAACCCGTTTTGAAAGCTGAAACGAATAGTTTTTCCAGCACGATTCCCCTCTTGAGAGGGGCTAGGGGTGTGTTCTGATTTTATAAATTATAGTTTTTCAGTAACAGTTTTGAAAGCTAGAATATAAACCTATAATTCACCCTAATGTGTTCCTCTCTTGAGAGTCCCGAGGCTTCGGGATAGGGTGTGTATTTATTTGTATTTCATTTTCAAGACACATCCCAATGATTCCAAAACAAGAACATAATGGGTGTTATTTACTTCTTGAACAATGGCCGTCTGCGTGGAAAACGGCCCTGAATCCAATGCTATCTTGTCACCAACCTGAAACGGAACTACTGAAACTTCGCAACTATCGGGTCCATCCAGTCCTTTCTTAATGATATTAATTTCCTCATCCCTCACAATTGCAGGTTTCCCCAGCCAAAATAAATAACGCACTACACCAACTGACTGAAACACTAAATTTCGGTCAGTGTCTGGTAATTGAACAAAAACATAAGAATTAAAAAGTGGCACTTCCACCTTTTTTTTTCGATCAGACCATTGACGTACTACAGTAATCAAAGGACAGTAGCATTCTATTCCAAACTTTTTTAATTGTTCCGCTACTTTTTTCTCCCATTTAGGCTTTGTATAAACGACATACCAATTCATCTTACGTGTTGTATTAAAATAAAAAGATGACCCTTTATTTATTTGTACTTTCTTTTGAGTATTGTTTATAAAAAACAATAATGTACATGTAGATTCTTAAATCAATTATTATTATAACCCGTTGAGGTGTAATTATTAAAAACGTCAATTCGAGGCTTAATTTTTTTACAAAAAAAGCAATATAAAATGACGTATTATTCTTGCATGTTAATTTTGTTAAATTATTGATTTTCAATACATTAAACAAAAACGTCAATGGTAGTGTTTTTTGTGCAGTAAAACGGAACAAAAAATGTATCGAGAATCGTTTTTAATGAAATTTTTCTTGTTCTCGATACGATTTTTTATCGAAAATCACTCGAACTGACGAAAAATTATCATCAAAAACTAATTACACCCAACGGGTTATTATACTATAAATGTATCCTTACTTATGAACCTATCCCCTGATAAACAAACCCAATCGCTTCTAAAGTTGGTCCATCAAGTATGTTTCTTCCATCAAAGACAAAAGCTGGTTTTTGCATAGCGTCATAAATTTTTTGCCAGTCGTACTGAATAAATTCATCCCATTCCGTTAGAACTGCCACTGCATGGGCATTTGCACAGGCTTCATAAGGATCATCAAACGACACCACACTAGCTGCATTAGCTGAAACAGTTCTTGTTTCTAAACAATCCAAATCAGCGAGAACTTTCTTTCTGGACACTTTGGGATCGTATACCGCAATTTTAGCATGCTCGTTGATCAAATCATCGGCAACATAAATGGCTGCTGATTCTCTGGTATCATTAGTATCTTTTTTAAAAGCCCAACCCAGAAAGCATATTTTTTTATCAGAAACGGTATTGTAAAGTGTTTGAACAATATTATTGGAGAAACGTCTCTTTTGATGATCATTCATTATAATGACCTGTTCCCAGTAATCGGCCACTTCGTTCAATCCATACGATTTTGCAATGTAAACCAAATTCAATATGTCTTTTTGGAAACAAGAACCTCCAAATCCAACCGATGCTTTCAGGAACTTTGGCCCTATTCTGCTATCCATTCCTATGGCTTTGGCTACTTCATTTACGTCAGCCCCTGTTTTTTCACACAGCTCTGACATCGCATTTATCGAAGAAATCCGTTGCGCTAAAAAGGCATTGGCAGTCAATTTTGATAATTCTGATGACCATACATTAGTAGTCAATATTTTATCTGCAGTAACCCAATTCGAATAAACGCCAACAAGTGCTTGTATCGCTTTTTGTCCTTCTTCCGAAGGATCCCCACCGATTAGTATTCGATCCGGATTTAATAAATCCTGAACTGCAGTTCCTTCTGCCAGAAACTCCGGGTTAGAAAGAATTTGAAATTGAACCCCATTACCGGTATGGTCCAGAATACTTTTAATTGCTTCAGCAGTTCGTACCGGAAGTGTCGATTTCTCCACCACTATTTTATTATCTTTTGCCACACTGGCAATTTGTCTGGCACACAGTTCAATATACTTCAAATCAGCAGCCATCCCTTTTCCTTTACCATAGGTTTTTGTAGGTGTATTTACCGATATAAAAATGATTTGTGCTTCATCTATCGCTTTTTCCACATCGGTGGAAAAAAACAGGTTTCTTCCTCTGCCTTCTGCAACAATTTTGCCTAATCCCGGTTCATAGATGGGAATATTATCAATATTCTCATCGTTCCAGGCTGCGATGCGTTCTTCATTCAGGTCGACTACAGTAACTTCTATTTGCGGACATTTTTGGGCAATAACTGCCATTGTAGGACCACCAACATATCCAGCGCCTATACAACAAATTTTTGTGATTTTCATTTTATAATTTTCAATTTTCAAATATACTTTATTTTATTATCCACCTTTTCCTTAAAAAAGGTTTTTTATTTAAGATTATCCCAATACCAATTCACGGCTTCTTTTAATCCTGCCTGCATGGAGTAGTGTGGATTATATCCTAATAATTCTTTGGCTTTATCAATACTGGCCAGAGAATGTGGAATATCTCCTGCCCTGTTGGGTCCATATTCGACTGCAACATTCGCGATCCTCGGATCATATTTCGACAAAAATTCTTTCAAATAATCAACCAGATTGTTTAACGTATTTCTATCGCCATAGGCGGTATTATAAACGGTGTTTACGGCGGTTGGATTTTTTGTCTGCATCGCCAGCTCGTTCATTTGAATCACATTATCAATATAGGTAAAATCACGGGAATAGTTTCCGTCACCATTTATTTTTGGACTTTCCAATTGCATTAACTGCATTACAAATTTTGGAATAACTGCCGCATAGGCCCCATTGGGATCCTGCTTTCGTCCAAAAACATTAAAATAGCGCAGCCCGATGGTTTCCAGACCATAGGTTCTGCTAAAATTTTCTGCATACAATTCGTTTACATACTTTGTTATGGCATAAGGAGAGAGCGGTTTCCCAATAACTTCTTCTACTTTTGGCAAGCCAACGGAATCCCCATAAGTCGAGGAACTGGCTGCATAAATGAATCGTTTTACTTTGGCATCACGAGAAGCCACGAGCATATTTAAAAAACCGGAAACATTGACATCATTGGTAGTAACCGGATCTATTATAGAACGTGGTACGGAACCTAATGCTGCCTGATGCAGCACATAATCTACTCCCTTTACCGCATTTTGACAATCAGTGGCATTACGAATGTCTCCTTCGATTACACGAAAATTCGGATTATTGACAATGTCTTTTAAATTATGTCTATATCCTGTTGCAAAATTATCCAAGCAAACCACTTCATGTCCTTTGGACAAAAAATATTCACAAAGATTCGAACCTATGAATCCTGCACCTCCAGTAATTAATATAGTACTTTTTATTTCCTCTATCATCTTTTTTTTAATTTAGAACAATCAATTACTTCGCTTGTTTTTTGCGAAATTTATCCATTACTTTTTCAAAAATATTTTTGGGTCTATCCTCTTCATGATACCCACTGGAATAGGTTCCGTATCCGTAACCATAACCATATCCGTACCCGTAACCTGCACCGTATTTAGCTTTATTCTCAAACCCGTTCAAAATAATACTGGTGTTATTTAATTCTCCGCGCTTCACTCTATTGTTCAGCAGCGTAATCATTTCTTTTTTAGTAAAATTCTGTCTCACAATATATAAAGTAACATCACAATACTGGGCTAATTCCAATGCATCGGATACCAAACCAACTGGTGGTGTATCTAAGATAATGTAATCGTATTTCTTCTTTAATTCATCAATTAACTCTTTCATTCCCTCGCTCATAATCATCTCAGCCGGATTTGGCGGAACTGGCCCGGAGAGAATAACATCCAGAAAAGGAATGTGAGTGTGATTTATGATTTCATCAACTGTTTTATGCTTAATCAGATAATTTACAACTCCAACTTCATTGGACAAATTAAATTCAGTGAACAGCTTAGGTTTTCTTAAATCAAGACCAATTACTACTGTCTTTTTCTCGCTTAACGCAAATACTGTTGCAATATTTACAGAACAAAATGTTTTCCCTTCACCACTCACCGATGACGTTATCATTAGTGTCTTGGCTCCGCCCACATTTTGCTGTTTATATAAAAACTGAAGTGAAGAGCGAATGGCTCTAAAGGATTCAGACAACGCAGATTTAGGTTTGTCATATACAGCTAAATTAGTATTCTCTTTACTCATCCCCACAACCCCTATCAAAGGGATTTGTGTCAGCTTACTGATATCCTCCGTATTTTGAATCGAATTATTGACAAAGAAAATGGCAAATACAAAAAGTAACGGAAACAATATCCCCAGAAACAATGCCAACACATAATTTACGGATGTTTTTGGTCCAATAAGCCCACCACCAACATCCTTTGCCGGGTCGATAAAATGAATATCTGACAAATTTGCTGCTTTAACAATATCGGCTTCACTTCTTTTTTGAAGAAATGTGCTATAAATATTGTCGCTTAAATCATATTTTCTTTTAATTTTTATTAACTCTTGCTGGTCTTCCGGAAGTTGTTTTATAGTGCTTTCCGTTTCATTAATTTTACTGCTAACCATTGCTAAATCATACTGCAAAGAGGCTTTGGCCGTTGCTATGTTTTCTAACAGCACTTTTTTAACAGCTTCCATTTGATTGTCAAAATCCTTGAATATCTTGTCACTTTTTACCGCATAAGCCATTTCAGATCTTTGAGTAGACAAGGCAATCAGTTTCGAAACACTTACAACAATATTCGGATCTTCAATTCCCGCCACTGATGGCGCTGGAAGTTTAGAATAGTCAACACTATTCTTTAAGTATGCTTTTAATGAATTATAATAGGCCAGTTTACGCGTAACTTCGTCTTTCTTGACATCAAACTCCAGAATCTTATCCGAAAACTTAGCTCCTCCCTCTTCTATATCATAGATGTTTTTATCTTTTCTAAATGATTTCAGTTCATTTCCTGTTTCCTTTAGTTGGGATTCCATTGTAACCAATGTGCTGTCTATAAACGCAATGGTATTAGTTGCAAATTGATTCTTGCTGTCCAATTGTCTTTTTATAAGCATTTTAACAGTCGAATTTAAATATTCAACCATTCTCGCCTTATTGGTTCCTTGCATTCCCAAGGTAATTATAGAACCCCCTTTATCATCTGATTTAACATTTATCCCTTTGTATGAAGATACTGTCCCGTCAAAATCATTAAACCGTACAAAATATTCATTCCCTTTATAAAAACCAGGATTGTCTTTTATTTGTAATTTCCAATTTAAAAAAGGCAATGCTACTTGCTCTCCTACGGTATATCTTTTTACAAAATCACCCGTTTCAACAGCGGTGTTACTGTATGAATTATTAGAATACGTTATTAATGGCGCCTTTTGATTTTCAAAAGGAATTCTGATTTCATATACATTTTCACTCAAAAATTTAATCCTAATCAGGTTTCCTGCTAATTGACCTTTTGATTTATCAATAGTTACATAGAAAGGAACAGCACCATAGGCATCTTCAAGAGTGTATTTTCCCTGAACTAAATAGTTAATATAATATTGCAGCTTATCAACAACCAACTCATTATGAGATCTGGATTGCAACGTAGTTGAAATGGTTTGAACCTGATCTGAAGTTCCACCCCAATTAAAAACCAAACTGGTATTAGAGGTAAAAAGAGGATTACTTTCTTCCTTTACAGAAATAAGCGTTTCCATACCGTAAATTTTTGCTTTACGAATATTTACTTGATAGGCAATCGTGAAAGTGATTAATAAGCTCAGCAAAAACCATTTCCAATAACTTCCGATTTTTATTAAAAATCCTTTAAAGTCAAAACTTACTTGGTTTTCAAAAATCGAAAAATCTTTTATATCTAACATTTTTTGAATTCTGTTTTAGTTTTTTAATAGTAAATAGGTAGTTGTTGCCAATGATAACAGTGTAATAATGGTTCCCAGCGATTCTATTCCTGTTTTTCCGGTTCCCCAAGTTTTTTGTTTGAGTGGTTTTACATAGATATAATCATTTGGTTGCAAATAATAATAAGGCGATTGCATCACATTTATGTCTGTAAGGTCTAAATCCTGCATTTGAACTCCAGTTGGCGTTTTTCTCATGACAGTAACCGCTTTTCTGTTTCCGGTTATAGTAATATCTCCCGAATTTGCAACAGCTTCCATGATAGTTACATGTTCTTGAAATAAAGTTTTAGTTCCTGTACTCCCCACTTCTCCATTGATAGTATATCGGAAACCCGCTAATTTTACGGTCACAAAAATATTAGCTTCGGTATTGAAATATTCCGCTAATAATTGCTTCTCAATTCTGACTCTTATTTCATCCAGGGTGTAACCAATAACATTTAACTCTCCCAAAACCGGAACTCTGACATTCCCATGATCATCAACCGTAAAACCATCAAAATACAATCCTGACTCTGATTTACCCCCAGAAACACCTTCATTTGTAGGACTAAAAATAGCTGCTAATTTTGGATCTATTGCTTTTATGGTGATACTCAAAACATCATTAGTTTGCAATCTGTAAGGCTTTGATTCCACTGCAGAAATAGAAGTTCCTTCTTGTGAGTTATTCTTTTTCTGAAGATAAATTAAATCCTGGGTTGGAATACAAGAAGAAACCATCACACTAATAATTAGCAACAAATAGAGTACAGATTTGCTCATTTTCAATATTTTTAAAGACAAATATAGCTTTTCATTTACGATTTAAAAAGCATCGCTATTCATTAAATGGATTAATTATTTTTAAAAGACTTTTCAAAAGGAACTCTTTGCAATATACTTCTTCCCAAGGTAACTTCATCAGCATATTCCAGTTCATCACCCACCGAAATTCCTCTCGCAATTGTCGATATAATTATTTCGCAATCGGCGATTTGTTTGTAGATATAAAAATTAGTGGTGTCGCCTTCCATGGTGGAGCTTAAAGCAAAAATGATTTCGTTTACGCTTCCTGATTTTACTTTTTCGACCAATGTAGTAATATTTAACTGACTGGGTCCAACGCCGTCAATAGGCGAAATTTTACCTCCCAAAACATGATAAATTCCTCTAAATTGACCTGTATTTTCAATAGCCATTACGTCGCGAATATCTTCTACGATACAAATGATTTGGTGATTTCTGCTTTTGTTGGCACAAATTTCACACAGCACACTATCCGAAATATTATGACAACTATTACAATACTTAATATCTTCCCGCATAGCGACCAAAGCCTGTGATAAAAAACCCGTTTGTTCTTTGGGCTGTTTCAATAAATGCAACACCAATCGCAGCGCCGTTCGTTTACCAATTCCCGGCAACTGAGACATTTCGTTAACTGCTTTTTCTATTAATTTCGAAGAAAATTCCATAAATGCAAATGTAGTAATTTGTTTATTTGTTTATTCGGTTAAATGGTTAAACGAATAAAACAGTTAATCAAATAAAACGATTAAACAAAAAATCGTATTTTAGACACTTTAAACTCGAAAAATGACTCCCAGCACCATTCTACTACTTATAATCTTTTATTTTGGAATTTTATTTTACATCTCTCATGCTGTAAGCAAAAAAGACAGTGGAAATGATGCGTTTTTTAAAGCCAATAAAAACTCAAGATGGTATTTGGTAGCCTTTGGGATGATTGGAACGGCACTTTCCGGAGTGACTTTTATTTCGGTTCCGGGAGAAGTGGGCGCACCAAGCGGCGAACAATTTAAGTATTTCCAGTTTGTCTTAGGAAATGCTATTGGTTTTGTCATTATTGCAAAAGTGCTGTTGCCATTGTATTATCGAATGAATTTGACTTCGATTTATGGTTATATCGAACAGCGGTTGGGAATTTATTCCTACAAAACAGCAGCGACTATTTTTCTAATCAGCAGAACGATTGGTTCTTCCTTTAGATTGTATCTGGTTGTGATCGTTTTGCAGCGTTATGTTTTTGATTTTTATGGAATCCCGTTTGCTTTTACGGTTTTGATTTCGCTGGCTTTAATATTTGCTTACACGTATCGAGGTGGATTAAAAACCATTATTATTACAGATACTTTACAAACCTTTTTCTTAGTTTCTTCTGTCTTTTTAACGATTTTCTTTATTTGCAGCAGTTTAAATCTGAATATTTTTGAAGCTTTTGAGGAAGTAAAAAACAGCAATTATTCTAAAGTATTCTTCTTTGACGATTTTGTATCGAGTAAATTTCATTTTGTGAAACAGATTCTTGGAGGAATTTTTGTAACCATTGCCATGGTAGGTCTGGATCAGGATTTAATGCAGAAAAACCTGAGTTGTAAGAACATTGGCGAAGCCCAAAAAAACATGTTTACTTTCACTGGAATATTTGTACTTATCAATATCTTTTTCCTTAGCGTGGGTGCTTTACTTTATATTTATGCCAATAAAAACGGAATTGAAGTGCCAACCGATTTAGTTACCGGAAAACCCAGAACCGATTTACTTTTCCCAGAAATTGCTTTTCATCATTTGGCATTAATCCCTTCGGTTATTTTCTTGTTGGGATTGACAGCGGCTACCTTTGCCACAACAGATTCCGCCTTAACGGCACTTACGACTTCGTTTTGTGTTGATTTTTTAGGAATGGATAAAGCAGAAAATGTAAACAAACCAAATGTAGTACGAACCAGACATTTTGTTCACATTGCCTTTTCGTTTTTGATGTTTCTAGTAATTGTTTTCTTTAATGCGATCAATGACAGCTCCGTAGTAGGAATGATTTTTAGGGTTGCTTCCTATACGTATGGTCCGCTTTTAGGGTTGTATTGTTTTGGATTGTTTTTAAAGTCAAAGACTGTTAAAGACAAATTTGTTCCTATAATTTGTTTCTTATCTCCTGCTGTAACTTTCCTTATTAGCGAAAATTCAAAAGCATTGTTTTTTGGATATGTATTCGATAACGAACTGATTATCGTAAACGGACTGATTACTTTTCTTGGATTGCTATTGATTAGCAAGAACGCCACTTCAACAACGCGGTTTTAGATTTTTAGCCCATCCCGAAGTTTCGGGAGGCAGTGGCATCCTTTCCCGTCCTGAACTTGTTTCAGGATCCTGAAACAAGTTCAGGACGGGAAAGATATAGCGAACAGCTGACACGAGCGAAGCGAACTGACGAAGTAAATAGCTCCAAAAAAAACTAATCGACTTATTTACTTAACAAACAACTAAAGGTTAAATGTTAGCAGAGGCGAATTCCCCTCTTGAGAGGGGTTAGGGGTGTGTTTTTCTTTAAAATGCAAATATTTCATTTTGTTAATATGCTCTAAAGTATTTACAGTCGTTAAAAACAACAATAAAGTTTGAGTTCATTAGACTTAATATTAGTCTTTAAGTAAGTAACTCGAAAAACTAATATTGATTGGTTGCCAACATAACCAGCGTACACCCTATCTCGACTTTGATATCATTTAATTTCAACAATTGAAAGAACTCCGGATTCTCAGTACCCGGATTAAAAATAACACGTTTTGGTTGTGCCTCAACGATATAATTGTAGTAATCACGCTGACGTAAAGGATTTAAATAAAGAGTAACTGTATCGATATTTTTTAATGGAATAGCTTTAGTTTGGATTTTTATTCCTGCCACTTCACCTGCATTTTGACCTATGGCAAGAACCGAATGCCCTTTATTAACCAATTTTTCAATTGCTAAAAAAGAATATCTGCTCGGTTTTGTTGAAGCTCCAAGAACCAGCGTTTTTTTATTTTTTATCATTTTATGTAATTATATTTTGCAAAAGTAATCAAAAAGGTTCATGAGTTTAGCAATTATTAGGTTTAGTTACAAAAGCAATCAAAACAATATCCTAACATTTGCACCTTTCATAGCGCAAAAAAAAAGAGTATTTTTGCAGCATTAAATCAGAATAACATGGATCTTTTTATTTACCTGTTTGTTGCCCTTTTTTCAGTATTAAACCCTATTGGAACGGTTCCTATATTTGTTGGTCTCACGCAAGACGACACTAAACTGGAGCGTTCCAGAATTTCTTTATGGACTGCGATAAATGTTTTTGCGATACTGATAATCTCCTTTTTTATAGGACAATATGTTTTGATATTTTTTGGCATCAGCATTGACGCACTTCGAATTGCAGGGGGAATAATCATTGTGAGTTCCGGATTTTCATTGCTTTCAGGGAAGTTCAATAAAAAAAGAGGCATTAATAAAAAAGTGGAAACCGATGCCCAAAAAAGAAATGATATTGCCTTGACACCTCTCGCGATTCCTATGCTTGCGGGTCCCGGGTCCATTTCTTTACTTATCGCATTTTATCAGGAACACAACGCAACCAGCGATATTATCATATCTTCACTGGCCATTCTTGCTATCGCTATTGCTATTTTTATTATTCTTAGAAGCGCCCATTATTTAGCAAAAATACTTGGAGCATCCGGAATAGTTGCAATATCGAGAATCGTTGGTTTTATCGTAATTGCAATTGGAATTCAATATATTGTTAGTGCTATTATCAATATTATTAAAGGCAATTTAATATAAATACAACATTTTTTTAACTCTGACAAGGCTGAGAACCTTGTCAGAGTTAAAAAATTAATTTTTAGGCAAGAAAATTTCTGCCATCATACATCTGGCACTTCCACCGCCACAAGCCTCGATAGTATCCAAACTGGAGCTTAAAATTTCAGCGTGTTTTTCCAGTTGTTCAATCTGTTTTGGCGTTAGACTTTGATGTGCAGCTGCACTCATAACCAAATATCTTTTATCATTGGCACCACGAACTTCAAGCATATTTCCTGCAAAATTGTTCATTTGGGCTTCGGTAATCAAAATGATTTCTTTTCCGTTTTCTTTTAGATTCTCCAAAACCATTTTGCGTTCTTTTTTATCATCGATGCAATCCGCACAAATCACCGCAAAAGTTTCTCCCACGCACATCATTACATTCGTGTGATAAATCAGTTTTCGCTCCGAATCGACTGTTTGAAAAGCTTCAAAAATTACGGGTGCATAATCAAAATCTTCACAGAATTCGATAAACAATTCTTCATCAGCTCTGGGAGATAAAGCACAATACGCTTTCGCATTGGCTCTGTCCAGAACTAAACTTCCTGTTCCTTCCAAGAAAAAACCATCTTCCTCAGCCGATGTGTAATCCATTATATTATTGATTACAAAACGGTTGTCTTCCAGAATATCCAAAATATCTTCACGACGTTCCTGACGACGGTTTTCGGCAAACATAGGATACAATGCTACATCCCCGTTTTCGTGAAAAGAAACCCAATTGTTTGGAAAAATGCTATCCGGTGTATCTGGATTTGAAGTGTCGTCAACAACTGTAACGTCAACACCAACTGCTCTTAATTTTTCAACAAAAGCATCAAATTCTTGTTGCGCTTTGGCATTTACGGTTGCCGGCAAAAGCCCGTCTAATACTTTTTGGTAATAATTGTTTACTGCCGTTTGTTCGTTCATTCGAAACGCCACCGGGCGAATCATCAATATGGAATTTGTTGTCTGTTTCATTTTTTATTTATTTTTTTGTAGAGACGCATAGCAGTGCGTCTCTAAAGTAAATTTAATCTCTAATTAAAGGTAAGGTAGAACATCGCAATAATCCTTCTTGTTTTGCAATTTCCGCATAGGGTATTTCTTCCACTACAAAATCATTGGCTCGCAACCAATTGTTTAATCTGGTAAAGTTTTTTTCGGAAACAACAACATTCGTATCTATGGAAAAAACATTAGAATTCATATGATACATTTCGTTTCTTGTAATGTGAAACAAGTTTTCTTTTCCAAAAAGATTCACAAGAAACATGTAATCTGCTTCTTCGCGGAATCCACTTTTGTAAATAATTCCTTTATCATTACCAACAGGCTGAAAACAACAATCCAAATGCAAAGCATTGTCACGGGCTTCAATTTTTGATTTCACTAAATCGAATTCTTTAACAATTTTATTTGGAAATAAATCTTTGATGTATTGAACTCCTTGCACATTCGTTCTTGCCGTAATATAATCTTTGTAATCGCTCCCTTTGTAAGTTCCAAGAAATATGTAGTCATTCCACAAAATCACGTCTCCGCCTTCAATATGCACTTCTTCTGGAGGGCGAACGACTTTTTTGGGATCAACTTGATCAATAATATATTGTATCGCATCTAACTCCCGTTCTCTGTCGGGCAATATATTGGATTTAATAAAAATATCATCTATAACAAAACCAATGTCCCTTGTAAATATCTGATTGTAATTGGCAATCATTTCCGGACGAAAAACAGTCACATTGTATCTCTTCAGCACTTTATTAAAGGCGTCCATCTCAGCAACCATATCCGCTTCTTTGGGATAAGTACCCGCTAAAATATGCTCTAAGGATTTTGGATCATACGCTTCATCAGCCTTTGGTGTTGGCCCATTATTGATTGCCGAACCTAAAACTACGACCCTTAATCTTGAAGTTTCATTCTTTATATGTAACGCTAGCATGTATTTTCACTTTTGGCAAATATAAAAAAAGCTTCACAGATTAGTGAAGCTTTTTGAATTGAAATTTATCTTTTGTCAGAGGAGACAAAGTCTCTCAAAGGACTACCAGTATAGATCTGTCTTGGTCTTCCGATAGGTTCTTTATTTTCTCGCATTTCTTTCCACTGTGCAATCCAGCCAGGCAAACGACCAATGGCGAACATTACGGTAAACATATCTGTAGGAATTCCTAATGCTCTGTAAATAATTCCAGAATAGAAATCTACATTTGGATATAAGTTTCTTGATTTGAAATATTCATCTTCTAAAGCTGATTCTTCCAGTTTCTTAGCGATAGCAAGAATTGGATCTTCCACTCCTAAAGTTGCCAAAACTTCGTTAGCCGCTTTTTTAATGATTTTCGCTCTTGGATCGAAATTTTTATAAACTCTGTGACCAAATCCCATCAATCGGAAAGGATCATTTTTATCTTTTGCTTTAGCTATATATTTCTCAGCGTCACCACCATTTTTGTGGATTTCTTCCAGCATTTCAAGTACTGCTTGATTAGCACCGCCATGTAAAGGCCCCCAAAGTGCAGAAACTCCTGCAGATATTGAAGCAAATAATCCAGCATGAGAAGAACCCACCATTCTAACTGTCGAAGTGGAACAATTTTGCTCATGATCCGCATGAAGAATAAACAATCTATCTAATGCATCAATTACAACAGGACTTGCTTTATAAGGCTCCGTTGGCAATTCAAACATTAAACGCATGAAATTCTCTACATATCCCTTTGTATTATCATAATAATTTAAAGGATAACCCATACTTTTTCTGTACGTCCAAGTTGCAATTACCAAGAATTTACCCATGGTTTTGCAAACTGCTTCATACATCTCTTTATCATTTTCAACATTCACCGACTTTGGATTAAATGCTGTCAAAGCACTTGTCAAAGCAGCTAAAACACCCATTGGATGAGCTGTTTTTGGAAAACCGTCAATGATGTTTTTCATTTCCTCGTTGACCAAAGTATATTTTCTAATATCATTTTCAAATTGCTCTAACTGAACTTTAGTTGGCAATTCTCCAAAAATTAAAAGATAAGAAACTTCTAAAAAATCTGCCTTTTCAGCTAAATCTTCTATTGAATACCCTCTATAACGCAAAATCCCAAGTTCTCCATCAAGGAAAGTAATTTCGCTTTTACAAGAACCTGAATTTTTGTAGCCCGGATCAATAGTAATTGCACCCGACAAATCACGTAATTTGTTAATATCGATAGCAACTTCATTTTCAGTTCCTACAATGATAGGAAGTTCAAATTTTTCGCCATCTATTTCTAATGTTGCTGTTTTTGACATAATATAATTGGAAATAAAACTTTTAAAATAATAATTTACCAAATCTAGGGAATTTCAAATTAATTAAAAAATGAATAACACAATGAAATTGTTAAAACTCACAAAAAAAGCCACTCACTTTACGTGAATGGCTTTTTTTTAAAAATTATTATGAAATTATTTTATTTTGAAAGCGTTTTTACCTGGAAAATAAGCTGTATTTCCTAGTTCTTCCTCAATTCTTAATAATTGGTTGTATTTAGCCATACGATCTGAACGAGAAGCCGAACCTGTTTTAATTTGACCACAATTCAAAGCTACTGCTAAATCTGCAATGGTGTTATCTTCTGTCTCTCCTGAACGGTGTGACATCACTGAAGTATACCCTGCATTCTTAGCCATGTTAACCGCTGCAATAGTTTCTGTCAACGTTCCAATTTGGTTTACTTTTACAAGGATTGAATTAGCGATTCCTTTTTCAATACCTGTAGCCAAACGCGTCACATTGGTAACGAATAAATCATCTCCAACTAATTGTACTTTATCGCCAATTTTTTCCGTAAGCAATTTCCATCCGTCCCAGTCATTCTCATCCATTCCATCTTCGATAGAAATGATTGGATATTTAGCCACTAATTCTGCTAAATAATCTACTTGCTCTGCAGAAGATCTGATCTTACCCGTTTCGCCTTCAAATTTAGTATAGTCGTATTTTCCATTTACATAAAACTCTGCAGAAGCACAGTCTAAAGCAATCATGATTTCATCTCCAAAAGTATATCCTGCAGTTTCAACCGCTTTTTTGATCGTATCCAAAGCATCTTCAGTTCCTCCAGGAAGATTTGGTGCAAAACCACCTTCATCACCCACTGCAGTTGAAAGCCCTCTGTCGTGTAACACTTTTTTCAAACTATGAAAAATTTCCGTTCCCATTTGCATTGCATGTGAAAATGATGTTGCTTTCACAGGGAAAATCATAAATTCCTGAAATGCGATAGGCGCATCAGAATGAGAACCTCCATTGATGATATTCATCATTGGAACTGGCAATGTATTCGCAGAAACACCACCTATGTATCTATATAAAGGTAAACCTAGTTCATTCGCAGCAGCTTTTGCAACCGCTAGAGAAACGCCTAATATTGCATTTGCTCCTAAGTTAGATTTATTTGGAGTACCATCTAAATCAATCATCATTTGATCAATAAGATTTTGTTCGAAAACTGAAACTCCAACAAGTTCTTCAGAAATAATGGTATTAACATTTTTCACAGCATTCAAAACTCCTTTTCCAAGAAATGCTTTTCCTCCATCACGTAATTCAACTGCTTCATGTTCTCCAGTTGAAGCACCAGATGGTACAGCCGCTCTTCCTAAAACACCATTGTCTGTAATTACATCTACTTCAATTGTAGGATTTCCTCTTGAATCGAAAATTTGTCTTGCGTGAATTTTGATAATTATACTCATAATACTAAAATTTAAATTTTAAAATACAAATATATTCTATCTTTTGTAATCATTTAATGAAAATAATGAATGTTATTAACGAAAACGTTATAATTTTTTCACAAACAAAACATTTAAGCTATTTTAAGAATTTATTTTTACATTATTTGTTATTTTTTACGATTCCCTTACCATCAAAACAAACCAATTGGCAGCATTTTATCCTAAACTTAATCCTGCTAATTTTAAACTAAAACCAATTAATTAAGACTAACAAATCAATCAAAAACAACCTCATTATCAATAATATAAAGTAACTTTATATTCATTTTTTTAATCATAAAAACACCCTTTATTTCGTATCTTTCTTAATTGAAAATTTTTACTATTCAAGCTATAAATAAAAAAAAATAAAAACGCGATGGACCCTTTAAAAAACCGTAACAATTTAAATAATTCTAGTGAAATTGTAGCATTATTGAACAAAACGTCTTCTCCATTGGAAAATACAGCAGATTTAGATCCATTAATCGATTATATCGGAGACGCAAAATATGTCCTTTTGGGCGAAGCCTCACATGGAACACATGAATATTATACTTGGAGAGCTAAAATTACACAACGACTGATAAAGGAAAAAGGCTTCTCTTTTGTAGGAGTCGAAGGCGACTGGCCAGATTGCTACCGTTTGAATCGGTATGCAAAAGGATATTTAAATTCCGGAAAAGACATCTTTAGTGTCATGAATGAATTTAAAAGATGGCCAACGTGGATGTGGGCTAATTGGGAAACTGCAGCATTCATCGATTGGCTGAAGGTTTATAACGAAGATTTATCCCCTGATAAGAGAATAGGATTTTATGGTTTAGATGTATACAGCTTCAGAGAATCAATGAATTCCATTATTCAATATTTAGAAAAAAATGATCCCAAAGCACTGGCAGTTGCAAAAACAGCCATGAAATGCTTCGAGCCTTACGGCAAAGACGAAGGCCAAACGTACGCCAGAGCCTCTTCATACGTACCGGAACTATGTGAAAAAGAAATCCTGCACATGCTGACGGAAATAATAAAAAATATTCCCAACTACAATCATGATCCAGAAAATGTTTTGAGTACCGAACAAAATGCATTCATTGCCAGAAATGCTGAAAAATATTATCGCGCCATGATAAAAAGAGGTTCAGCCTCCTGGAATATTCGGGACGAGCACATGGTTTCCACTATAGAGCGGCTTATGAAATTCCACGGAAAGGAAGCGAAAATAATAGTCTGGGAACACAATACGCACATTGGCGACGCACGTGCTACAGAAATGGCGTCCGAGGGTATGGTAAATGTGGGGCAGTTAGTAAGAGAGCAACATTTGAGTGATGGAGTAGTTGCGGTAGGATTTGGTTCATACAAAGGAAGTGTGGTTGCCGGAAGAGAATGGGGCGATTCCATGCGAAAAATAAAAGTTCCGGAAGCAGTCGTGGGAAGTTGGGAACATGCTTTTCATCTTGCAGGTAACGGAAAAAATAAATTAGTATTAATGAATAAAATAAAGGACGAAAAATGTCTTTCTACCTATATAGGACATCGGGCCATTGGGGTAGTTTATAATCCAGAGCATGAAAGATTCGGAAATTACGTTCCTACACTACTACCAAAAAGATATGATGCTTTCATATTTCTTGACGAAACAAACGCATTACATCCCATACACATCCAACCGGATGGGAACCAAATCCCTGAAACTTATCCTTTTGGTATGTAAGTTTGTATTGCTTTATAAAAAAAGGGCTTGACTTAATTAAAAGTCAAACCCTACTATTTTAAATTTTCGTGCCATATTAGATGATATCTAGCAGCATTCTTAACTTTTTATATTTTCTATAAACTGATCAAATAAATAGGAAGCATCATGTGGTCCCGGACTTGCCTCAGGATGGTATTGCACTGAGAAACAATTTTTGTTTTTCATTCGCATTCCTGCAACAGTACCATCATTAAGATGAAGATGTGTAATTTCTAAATCAGGATGATTTTCCAACTCTTCTTTATTTACAGCAAAACCGTGATTTTGAGAAGTGATTTCTCCTTTTCCAGTAATGATGTTTTTTACAGGATGGTTTATTCCTCTGTGACCGTTAAACATTTTATAAGTCGAAATTCCGTTAGCCAAACCAATTACTTGGTGTCCAAGACAGATTCCGAATAATGGATTGTTGTTTTCAAGAATTTCTTTTGCTACTTGAATAGCACCGGAAAGAGGCTCAGGATCACCAGGTCCATTAGATAAAAAATACCCATCTGGATTAAATGCCGCTAAATCTTGGTAAGAAGAATCAAAAGGAAACACTTTGATATAGCAATCTCTTTTGGCAAGGTTACGAAGAATATTCATTTTAATTCCTAAGTCAAGAGCGGAAATCTTATACGTTGCATTCTCATCACCAAAAAAGTAAGGTTCAGCAGTAGAAACCTTAGAAGCTAACTCTAGTCCTTTCATATCCGGCACTTTTTCCAGTAAAGCTTTCAGTTCTTCAATTGGTGTTTCATCTGTACAAATTACAGCATTCATAGCACCGTTGTCACGTATATAGCTCACCAAAGCACGCGTATCTACATCTGAAATGCAGATAAGATTTTGTTTAATAAAATAGTCTTCCAAACTTTCTGAAGCATCTTCGCGAGAGTAATTGAAGCTAAAGTTTTTACAAACCAAACCTGAAATTTTAATGCTATCCGATTCAATTTCTTTCTCATTTACCCCATAATTTCCAATATGAGCATTGGTGGCTACCATTAACTGTCCAAAATAAGATGGATCCGTGAATATTTCCTGATACCCTGTCATTCCTGTGTTAAAACAAACTTCCCCAAAAGTGGTTCCACTGATTCCAATAGATTTACCATGGAATATAGTTCCGTCACTTAATAGAAGAATTGCTTTTTGTCGTGTTGTATATTTCATTCGTTGATTTCTATTATTTTTTTAATGGTCTCATGTAACTCGAATAAACTCGTTTCATGTGTAGTTAAATATTGTGCAAATTTAATTCTTTAAAGTAATGGATGCAATCTTTTTAAAATTTATATTTTAAAACAATCCTCCTACAAATATCAAAAGAAATAGGAGTCTAAATCCTGGATTCTATTTTCGAAAGACTTCTTATGAAAAACAATCGTTCTAAGTAGCCCTGATTACTTCACTTAGCCTCTATTTTTCATAGGAGTTCAGTGAACTTCGTTTGAAGCGGTATCCTTTTCTTGTCCTTCTGACGAAGGAAGAATGGCATGAAAAGATATAGCGAAAAGCAGGTGAAAAGTTCCTTTAAATGTATAATGTTGTGCTCCTCAAATTAAAAAAAATCAAAAAAAAAGGATAAACTAGTACTAGCTTATCCTTGATTTTATTGAATGATTATTTTCATAACTATTCAGCAGTCTCTGTAGTTGTTTCAGTTTGCTTCGCCTGTTCGCTAGCGCTCGAGTCAGCAGCTGGAGCTTCAGTAGCTTCATCTTTCTTAGCTTTACCACCACGACGGCTTTTTGCTTTTTTAACTTCTTTTTTACCACCATTGTAAAGTTCATTGAAATCTACTAATTCGATCATTGCCATATCAGCATTATCTCCTAAACGATTTCCAACTTTAATGATACGAGTGTATCCACCTGGACGGTCTCCTACTTTAGCAGCTACGTCTCTGAACAAGTCAGTTACCGCATATTTGCTACGTAAGTATCCAAAAACGATACGACGATTGTGAGTTGTATCAGCTTTAGATTTTGTTATTAAAGGCTCAACGAATTGTTTAAGCGCTTTTGCTTTAGCAACAGTAGTGTTAATACGTTTGTGCTCAATAAGAGAACAAGCCATATTAGCTAACATAGATTTTCTATGTGCAGTCTGTCTGCTTAAGTGATTGAATTTTTTTCCGTGTCTCATTGCTTTATGAAATGTAATCCGCCAAGGCGGATTAGATTATTCTTTATCTAGTTTGTATTTTGCTAAATCCATACCGAAGTTTAAATTTTTAACTGCAACAAGCTCATCAAGTTCAGTTAAAGATTTTTTACCAAAATTACGGAATTTCATTAGGTCATTTTTATTGAACGATACTAAGTCACCAAGTGTATCAACTTCAGCCGCTTTCAAACAATTTAATGCTCTTACAGAAAGATCCATATCAACAAGCTTAGTTTTAAGCAATTGTCTCATATGTAATGACTCTTCATCATACGATTCTGTTTGTGCAATTTCGTCAGCCTCGAGTGTAATTCTTTCGTCAGAGAATAACATGAAATGGTGAATTAAAACTTTTGCAGCTTCAGTAAGGGCATCTTTTGGATTGATAGAACCATCAGTTTTTATTTCAAAAACTAATTTTTCATAATCTGTTTTTTGCTCTACACGGAAGTTTTCAATCGCATATTTTACATTTTTTACCGGAGTAAAAATTGAATCTGTAAAAATAGTTCCAATTGCAGCATTCTGTTTTTTGTTCTCTTCAGCAGGAACATATCCTCTACCTTTTTCGATTGTTAAATCGAAATTAAGTTTGATCTTACTGTCTAAATTACAAATAACCAGTTCTGGATTCAAAACTTGGAAACCTGAAATAAATTTTTGAAAATCACCAGCTGTTAATTGATCTTTACCTGAAACAGAAATAGTAACTGATTCATTATCTATATCTTCAATTTGACGTTTGAAACGTACTTGTTTAAGATTAAGAATAATTTCGGTAACGTCTTCAACAACTCCTGAAATAGTAGAAAACTCATGATCTACACCTTCAATGCGAACAGATGTAATTGCATAACCTTCTAATGCTGAAAGCAAAACTCTTCTAAGTGCATTACCAACGGTCAATCCGTATCCTGGTTCTAAAGGTCTAAATTCAAATTTACCTTCAAAATCGGTTGAATCGATCATGATAACTTTATCGGGCTTCTGAAAATTAAATATTGCCATAAATTTCGACTAAGTCAATTATTATTTGTTGTACAACTCTACGATTAATTGTTCTTTAATGTTTTCTGGAATTTGAAGTCTAGCTGGTACAGAAACGAAAGTACCTTCTTTGATATCATTATTCCAAGTAATCCATTCATAAACATGACTTGAATTAGATAAAGAACGTTCGATAGCTTCTAAAGATTTAGATTTTTCACGAACAGCAACTTTATCACCAGGTTTAAGGTGGTAAGAAGGAATATTAACCACTTCACCGTTTACGGTTACATGTCTGTGAGAAACGATTTGACGCGCACCTCTTCTAGAAGGAGCAATACCCATTCTAAAAACAACGTTATCTAATCTTGCTTCACACAATTGTAATAATACTTCACCAGTAACTCCTTTAGTAGCTGATGCTTTTTCGAATAAATTTCTGAATTGTTTTTCTAATATTCCGTAAGAATATTTAGCTTTTTGCTTTTCCATTAACTGGACAGCATATTCAGATTTTTTTCCTCTTTTTTTAGCCATCCCGTGTTGTCCAGGTGGGTAATTTCTTTTTTCGAAAGCTTTATCGTCTCCGAAAATTGCTTCGCCAAATTTACGAGCGATTTTGGTTTTTGGACCAGTATATCTTGCCATTTTAAAAAATTTAAGGTAGAGATTATGAATTCAGGTCGTATCCTCCGATAATCTATATTCTACCTATGTTATACTATATAATATTTTGAGTATTAAACTCTACGTCTTTTAGGAGGACGACATCCATTGTGAGGCATTGGAGTAACATCGATAATCTCAGTCACTTCAATTCCACCGTTATGCAAAGAACGGATCGCAGACTCACGTCCGTTTCCTGGTCCTTTAACATAAACCTTTACTTTTTTAAGTCCAGCTTCAAGAGCTACTTTACTACAATCTTCTGCTGCCATTTGGGCTGCGTATGGAGTGTTCTTTTTAGAACCTCTAAAACCCATTTTACCAGCTGAAGACCAAGAAATAACTTCACCTTTTTTGTTTGTCAAAGAAATGATGATATTGTTAAAAGTAGCAGAAATATGAGCTTCTCCCGTTGATTCAACGATAACTTTACGTTTTTTTGCAGTTGCTTTAGCCATATTACTTATTATTTAGTTGCTTTTTTCTTGTTGGCAACAGTTTTTCTCTTACCTTTTCTTGTTCTAGAGTTGTTTTTAGTTCTTTGTCCTCTTAATGGAAGACCAGATCTATGACGGATACCTCTATAACATCCAATATCCATTAAACGTTTGATGTTTAAAGAAACTTCAGAACGCAATTCTCCTTCAATTTTGAAAGTTGATACTGCTTCACGAATTGCTCCGATCTCATCATCATTCCAGTCTTGAACTTTTTTATCTTGGCTAACTTGAGCTTTTTCTAAAATCTCAATAGCTCTACTTCTTCCTAATCCGAAGATATAGGTAAGTGCTATAACACCTCTCTTATTTTTTGGGATATCTACCCCTGCTATTCTTGCCATAACTATCCTTGTCTTTGTTTAAATCTAGGATTCTTTTTGTTTATTACGTACAATCTCCCTTTTCTTCGCACAATTTTGCACTCGGGACTTCTCTTTTTTACTGAAGCTCTAACTTTCATTTTGAATATCCTTTAATATCTATAAGTAATTCTTGCTTTTGACAAATCGTAAGGGCTCATTTCTAGTTTCACTTTATCACCAGGTAATAATTTGATGTAATGCATACGCATTTTTCCAGATATATGTGCGATTACAATATGTCCATTTTCTAACTCTACACGAAACATTGCATTTGATAATGCTTCAATGATCGAACCGTCTTGTTCTATTGCTGATTGTTTTGCCATAAATTAAGCTACTGCTTTTCTATTTTTACCAGTCTTCATTAAACCATCATAATGTCTGTTTAACAAATATGAATTGATTTGCTGCATCGTGTCTATGGCAACTCCAACCATAATAATTAATGAGGTACCTCCAAAAAACATTGCCCAAGATTGTTGAACATCCATAACGCTTACAACAATTGCTGGGAACACAGCGATTAAAGCAAGAAATAAAGATCCTGGGAAAGTTATCAAAGACATCACTTTGTCAAGATAATCAGAAGTTTCAACTCCAGGTCTAACACCAGGAATAAAACCACCGCTTCTTTTTAAATCATCAGACATTTTGTTTGTAGGAACGGTAATGGCGGTATAAAAGAAAGTAAACACAATTATTAAAGTTGCGAAAACTAAATTATACCAAAAACCGAACATATTACTAAAAGCGCCAACAATTGATTGTGATGCATCTGATTTTGACAACCCTGCCACAGCAGCAGGTATAAACATAATTGCCTGAGCAAATATAATAGGCATAACCCCTGAAGCGTTAAGCTTTAATGGAATCCATTGTCTATTACCACCCATAACATCTTGTTCATAATCACCTGAAGATGTACGACGAGCATACTGAACAGGTATTTTGCGGACTGCCATTACTAATAATACACAAGCTATAATAACCAATAACCAGATAATAACTTCGATAACCAATAACATCGGCCCACCATTATTATTAGTCACACGGGTAGTAAATTCTTGAATAAAAGCTTGTGGAAATCGAGCTAAAATACCAACCATAATCAACAATGAAATACCGTTTCCGATTCCTTTGTCAGTGATTTTTTCTCCTAACCACATGGCAAAAATTGTACCTGTAACCAAAATAATTACTGAAGAAAATAAGAATTCAAAAGAATTAAATCCCAATAAAAACGCATTACTAGGTAATGTTCTATAAAGATTATAGATATAAGTTGGTCCTTGAACTAAAGTAATACCTATTGTTAACCAACGAGTAATTTGATTAATCTTTTTTCTACCACTTTCTCCATCACTTTGAAGTTTCTGCAAATAAGGTATTGCAATTCCCATTAACTGAACAACGATTGATGCAGAAATGTAAGGCATAATACCCAAAGCAAAAACTGAAGCTTGAGAAAATGCACCTCCGGTAAACATGTCAAGAATAGAACCGATTCCATCCTTAGTCTGGCCGGCTAAATTCCCTAATTGTGTTGCATCAATACCAGGAAGAGTTACTTGAGCTCCAAAACGATATACTAAAAGCAACCCTAAAGTGATTAGAATTCTATTTTTCAGTTCCTCAATTTTCCAAACATTACTTAATGATTCAATAAATTTCTTCATCTTAATAGAAAAATTATATTGTTACAGCTTCTCCACCAGCAGCTTCAATAGCAGCTTTTGCAGTAGCAGTAAATTTGTGAGCGGTTACCTTTAATTTTGCTGTCAACTCTCCTCTTCCTAAAATCTTAACGATTTCGTTTTTAGTAGCCAAACGGTTAGCAACGTATACTGTCATATCAACAGCATCAGTTACCACACCATTGTCTACCAACAATTGAAGCGTATCAAGGTTTACACCTTCGTATTCTTTACGATTGATGTTTGTAAAACCAAACTTAGGCACACGTCTTTGAAGTGGCATTTGACCACCTTCAAAACCAATCTTTTTAGAATAACCAGAACGAGATTTTGCTCCTTTGTGACCTCTTGCAGAAGTACCACCTTTTCCAGAACCTTCTCCTCTACCTAATCTTTTATTTTGATTGTGTGTAGAACCTTCAGCAGGTTGTAAGTTACTTAAATTCATAACAGTATTTGTTATTTAGTTTCTTCAACAGAAACTAAGTGTTTAACTTTATTTATCATCCCAAGGATTGTAGGGTTTGAATCATGCTCTACAACTTGTCCCATTTTACGTAGACCTAAAGCTTCTAATCCTCTCTTTTGAGTAAGAGGACAGTTGATTTTGCTTCTAACTTGTTTTACTAATAATTTAGCCATAATTTCCTTGAATTAACCTTTAAAAACTTTTTCTAAAGAAACGCCTCTTTGTTTCGCAACAGTATAAGCACTTCTCATTTGCAATAAAGCATCAAAAGTTGCCTTAACTACGTTGTGAGGATTTGATGATCCTTGTGATTTAGATAATACATCATGAATTCCTACTGATTCAAGAACTGAACGAACAGCTCCACCAGCAATAACTCCTGTACCATGAGACGCAGGAATTAAGAAAACACGTGCACCACCAAATTTACCTTTTTGTTCGTGAGGAACCGATTGACCATTCAAAGGAATTTTTACTAAATTTTTCTTAGCATCTTCTACTGCTTTCGCAATTGCTTCAGAAACGTCTTTAGATTTTCCTAATCCGTGTCCAACCACTCCATTTTCATCACCTACAACTACAATAGCAGAAAAACCAAAAGCTCTACCACCCTTTGTAACCTTAGTAACACGATTCACACTTACCAAACGATCTTTTAATTCAAGACCACTTGGTTTTACTAACTCTACATTCTTGTATTTACTATTAGACATACTATATTAGAATTTAAGTCCAGCCGCTCTTGCGCCTTCCGCTAATGATTTAATACGACCGTGATATAAATAACCTCCTCTATCGAAAGTTACCACGTCTATCCCAGCTTTTAAAGCTTTTTCAGCAACTAGTTTTCCAACTGCTGTAGCCACTTCAATGTTCGTACCGTTACCTATTTCTTTTTCTCTTGAAGAAGCCGCCAATATAGTAACTCCGTTTACGTCATCAATAAGTTGAGCGTAAATTTCTTTGTTACTTCTAAATACAGATAGTCTTGGATTAGTAGCAGTACCACTAATTGTTTTTCTAATTCTGAATCTAATTCGTTGTCTTCTTTCAGGTTTTGTTAATGACATAATCTTATTTTTTAAGCTGATTTACCTGCTTTTCTTCTTAATACTTCACCTACAAATTTAACACCTTTTCCTTTATACGGCTCAGGCTTACGAAAACCTCTGATTTTCGCAGCTACCTGTCCTAAAAGTTGTTTGTCAAATGATGTTAATTTCACGATAGGGTTTTTACCTTTTTCAGATATCGTCTCCAAAGCTACTTCTGGAGCAATTTCTAAAACTATATTGTGAGAATATCCAAGAGCTAAATCTAATTTTTGTCCTTGATTTGAAGCTCTATAACCAACTCCTACCAATTCTAATGATTTAGTAAAACCTTCATTTACACCAATAATCATGTTATTGATTAAAGATCTATATAAACCGTGTTTTGCTCTTTGGTCTTTGTGATCAGACGATCTGTCTACTTGAACCTGACCGTCTTCAACTGTAACAGTAACGTCCGAAAACTCCTGAGTTAGTTGACCATTTTTTCCTTTTACTGTAATAATACCATTTGCAACTTCAACAGTTACACCAGCAGGGATTACAACCGGATTTTTACCTATTCTTGACATCTTCTACTATTTTAATGATTAGTAAACGTAACAAATTACTTCACCACCAACATTTAACTGTCTGGCTTTCTTTCCTGTCATCAAACCTTTTGATGTAGAAACAATAGCAATTCCTAATCCGTTAAGGATTCTTGGAATAGATGAAGAACCTGAATACTTACGTAAACCTGGTTTACTAATTCTTTGGATATCTTTAATTACTGACTCTTTAGTATCTTTATCATACTTCAAAGCGATTTTGATTGAACCCTGAACAGCGTTGTCTTCAAATTTGTAACTCAAGATATAACCTTGATCAAATAAGATCTTAGTTATTTCTTTTTTTAGATTAGATGCAGGAATTTCAACAACTTTGTGGTTTGCAGCCACAGCGTTACGAACTCTTGTCAAATAATCTGCAATAGGATCTGTATACATGTGTATTAATTTGCGGTTTTGGTTTTCAGCAAACTATTTGCCGAACCTGAAACCAATTTATAAATGTTTATGATACAGACGAAACTTATGTTAAGTCTGTATCAGGACGCAATAAATTACGTCTTACCAAGATGCCTTTTTAACACCAGGTATCAATCCATTATTAGCCATTTCACGAAATGTAACACGTGAAAGACCGAATTGACGCATATACCCTCTTGGTCTACCTGTTAATTTACAACGATTGTGCAAACGAACTGGCGAAGCATTTTTTGGTAACTTTTGCAAACCTACGAAATCTCCAGCTTCTAACAAAGCTTTTCTTTTCTCAGCATACTTAGCTACTGTTTTTTCTCTCTTAACCTCGCGGGCTTTCATTGATTCTTTAGCCATGTCTTAATTCTTTTTAAAAGGTAATCCTAATTCTGTCAATAGAGACTTTGCTTCTTTATCTGTTTTTGCACTAGTTACAAAAGAGATATCCATTCCTGAAATTTTGTTTACTTTATCAATATCAATTTCTGGGAAAATGATTTGTTCCAAAACTCCAAGGTTGTAATTTCCTCTTCCGTCAAATCCAGTAGCTTTAATACCACTGAAATCTCTTACACGTGGCAAAGCTGAAGTAATAAGTCTATCTAAAAACTCATACATTCTTTCTCCACGCAAAGTAACTTTTGCTCCAATCGGCATCCCTTTTCTCAATTTGAATGACGCAACGTCTTTCTTTGAAATTGTAGATACTGCTTTCTGTCCAGTGATCTTTGTCAACTCATCAACCGCATAGTCGATTAGTTTTTTATCAGATACAGCTGCACCAACTCCTTTACTTAAAACGATTTTTTCCAATTTTGGAACTTGCATTACGTTTACGTATCCGAATTCCTCTTTAAGAGCAGCAATTACTCTGCTCTTATATTCTTCTTTTAGTCTAGGTATATACGCCATTACTATAGTACTTGATTAGATTTTTTTGAAAATCTTACTTTCTTATCTCCTTCTACTCTAATACCAACTCTAGTTGTTTCCTTAGTTTTAGGATCAATTAAAGAAATATTAGATATTTGTATAGAAGCTTCTTTCTTTACGATACCACCTTGAGGGCTTTTTGCACTAGGTTTCGTATGTTTTGAAACCATGTTTACACCTTCAACAATCGCTTTGTTTTTCTCACGGTACACACGTAAAACTTTACCTTCAGCACCTTTATGGTCTCCAGCAATTACTCTTACGATGTCACCTGATTTTATTTTTAGCTTTATCATCTTAAAAACGAATTAAAGCACTTCTGGTGCTAATGATACAATTTTCATGAATTGTTTTTCACGAAGTTCTCTTGCTACCGGACCAAAAACACGAGTTCCTCTCATTTCACCAGCAGCATTCAATAACACACATGCGTTGTCATCAAATCTAATGTATGAACCATCGGCTCTTCTTACTTCTTTTTTGGTACGTACAACAACTGCAGTTGAAACAGCTCCTTTTTTAACGCTTCCGTTAGGAGCAGTATCTTTGATAGAAACTACAATCTTGTCACCAACAGAGGCATACCTTCTTTTGGTACCTCCTAAAACACGGATAGTTAAAACTTCCTTTGCTCCAGTGTTATCTGCTACTTTTAGTCTTGATTCTTGTTGTACCATAATTATTTAGCTCTTTCTAGGATTTCAACTAACCTCCAACATTTTGTTTTACTCATAGGACGCGTTTCGCTAATCCTTACAGTATCTCCAATGTTGCAGTCGTTCTTTTCGTCGTGTGCGTGATACTTTTTAGTTTTCAACACGAACTTACCGTATAACGGGTGTTTAACTTTACGCACTTCAGCAACAACAATAGATTTATCCATTTTGTCTGAAGTAACAACACCAACTCTTTCTTTTCTTAAATTTCTTTTTTCTTCCATCTTTCAGCAGAATACAGTTATTGTAACTCTCTTTTAGTAAGTTCTGTAGCTAATCTTGCAACTGTTCTTCTTACACTTCTAATTTGAAGTGGGTTCTCAATTGGAGAAATAGCGTGAGCCATTTTTAGGTCGGCATATGCCTTCTTAGTCTGGCTAAGTTTTTCTTGCAACTCCGCTGCAGAAAGATCTTTTATTTCTGATTGTTTCATAATATATAATTAATTATGCTTCGAAATCTCTAGCAACAACGAATTTAGTTTTTACTGGAAGCTTTTGAGCTGCAAGACGTAACGCCTCTTTTGCAACTGACAAAGGTACTCCTCCAACTTCAAACATAATTCTTCCGGGTTTAACAACGGCAGCCCAATACTCAACTGCACCTTTACCTTTACCCATACGTACCTCAAGAGGTTTCTTAGTAATTGGTTTGTCTGGAAATATTTTGATCCATAATTGTCCTTCTCTCTTCATAAAACGAGTTGCAGCAATACGCGCAGCTTCAATTTGACGAGAAGTTAAGAACATTCCATCTTCATGTACAGATTTAATACCAAACATTCCATTAGAAAGTTCATGTCCTCTTTGAGAATTTCCTTTCATTTTACCCTTTTGTACCTTACGGTATTTTGTTCTTTTAGGCTGTAACATTTTTCTTTAGTTTAAAAATTTACTTTCTTTTACGAGCGTCTGGTTTTCCACCTTTATTAAAAGGCTTTCTATCTCCTCTAGGAGAATCGCCACCTTTACCACCACCAGTTCCGGATTGTTTTTTATCCATTCCTGCAAGCGGGGAAAGATCTCTCTTTCCATAAACTTCACCTTTCATGATCCATACTTTGATTCCCATTCTACCATAAGTAGTATGAGCTTCAGCCAAAGCATAATCAATGTCAGCTCTGAAAGTTGATAGAGGAATTCTACCTTCTTTGAAACCTTCTGAACGTGCCATTTCAGCACCATTCAAACGACCAGAAATCAGAACTTTAATTCCTTCAGCGTTCATACGCATAGAGGCTGCGATTGCCATTTTAATAGCACGTCTGTAAGAAATTCTGCTTTCGATTTGACGACAGATGCTAGTCGCAACTAGATAAGCGTCAAGCTCAGGTCTTTTGATTTCAAAGATGTTAATTTGAACCTCTTTGTCAGTAATTTTCTTAAGTTCTTCTTTCAACTTGTCTACCTCTTGTCCACCTTTTCCGATAATGATACCAGGTCTGGCAGTAGTGATAGTAACGGTTACAAGTTTCAAAGTTCTCTCGATGATTACTTTCGATACACTAGCTTTTGATAAACGAGCATGGATATACTTTCTGATTTTGTGATCTTCGGCAAGTTTATCACCGTAATCATTTCCACCATACCAGTTCGAGTCCCATCCTCTGATGATACCAAGTCTATTTCCAATTGGATTTGTCTTTTGTCCCATGCTGCTTAAGAATTGCTTTGTGTGTTATTGATAGCTCCAAGCACGATTGTTACGTGGTTAGAACGTTTTCTAATTCTGTGTGCTCTTCCTTGTGGAGCTGGACGAAGTCTTTTCAACATCATTCCACCATCAACTCGGATTTCCTTAACAAATAAACCAGCTTCTTCCATATTAGCTTCAGGGTTTTTAGCTTGCCAGTTGGCAATTACTGATAAAACCAATTTTTCTAATTTTCTTGAAGCTTCTTTAGAACTGAATCTTAAGATGTTAAGTGCTCTTTCTACCTTCTGACCTCTTACTAGATCTGCTACTAAGCGCATTTTTCTAGGTGAAGTAGGGCAGTTATTTAACTTTGCAAAAGCCAATGACTTGTTAGCCTCTTTTCTTGCATCTGCTGTTTCTCTTTTACGAACTCCCATTGCTTCTTATTTTTTACCTTTATTTTTTGCTCCAGCATGACCTCTAAAAGATCTAGTTGGTGAAAATTCTCCTAATTTGTGACCTACCATGTTTTCTGTTACGTAAACTGGTACAAATTGACGACCGTTATGAACTGCGATAGTTTGCCCAACAAAGTCCGGAGTAATCATAGAAGCTCTAGACCATGTCTTAACCACTCCTTTATTTCCACCTGCAATGTTTTCCTGAACTTTCTTGTCTAACTTATAATGAACGAAAGGTCCTTTTTTTAATGAACGTGCCATATCTTATTATTTCTTTCTACGTTCTACGATATACTTGTTACTCGGGTTTTTCTTAGAACGAGTTCTATAACCTTTAGCTGGTATTCCATTTCTTGAACGTGGATGTCCACCAGAAGAACGTCCTTCACCACCACCCATTGGGTGATCGACAGGGTTCATTGCAACAGGTCTTGTTCTAGGTCTTCTTCCTAACCATCTTGTTCTACCTGCTTTTCCAGATACAACTAATTGGTGGTCTGAATTAGAAACCGCTCCAATTGTAGCCGAACAAGTCAACAAGATTAATCTTGTTTCACCAGAAGGCATTTTAATTGTAGCATATTTTCCATCTCTTGCCATTAATTGAGCAAATGTTCCAGCAGAACGAGCGATTACCGCTCCTTGACCTGGTCTCAATTCAATACAAGAAATAACAGTTCCTAATGGAATTCTGCTTAAAGGTAATGTATTACCAATTTCAGGCTGAGATTCAGGACCAGAAACTAATTTCTGACCAACTTTCAATCCGTTTTGAGCAATAACATATGTTTTCTCTCCATCAGCATACGCTAATAAAGCGATGAATGCAGTACGATTTGGATCATATTCAATTGATTTTACCGTCGCAGGAATCCCTTCTTTTGTACGCTTAAAATCAATGATACGATATCTCTGCTTGTGACCACCACCCGTATAACGCATGGTCATCTTTCCTTGACTATTTCTACCACCAGAGTTTTTTATCGGCGCTATCAAAGAGCGTTCCGGCTTATCAGTTGTAATGGCGTCATAACCATTCACAACTCTAAATCGCTGACCTGGGGTAATAGGTTTTAATTTTCTTACTGACATTTTATCTTAGATATTGTTGTAAAAATCAATTGTTTCTCCTTCTTGTACTTGAACAATTGCTTTTTTAATTGCATTAGTCTTTCCACTGATTAAACCACTTTTAGTGTATTTAGTAGTTCTATCCGGTCTTACGTTCATTGTGTTAACACTCAAAACAGTTACTCCATAAGCAGCTTCAACAGCTTTCTTAATTTGTACTTTATTTGCTTTTTTGTCAACAACAAATCCGAAGCGGTTTAAAACTTCACTTTCTTTGGTTACTTTTTCCGTTACTATAGGCTTAATTATGATGCTCATATCCTATTATTTACTTAAATTTTCTTCAATTATCTCCAAAGAACTCTCTAAAAGCACTAAATTATTAGCGTTTAATATAGCGTAAGTACTTAATTCTAAGCTACTTACCACGCTAGAGCCCTTTAAATTGCGTGACGACAAATATACATTTTTATTTGTATCACCCAACACAAACAGGGATTTTTTATCCTGTAACTCTAAAGCTTTCAAAACGTTGATGAAATTTTTAGTGTTTGGTGTTTCAAAATTAAAGTCTTCAAGAACGATAATGTTCGACTCTTTTGCTTTAATTGAGAAAGCAGATTTTCTAGCCAAACGTTTCAAGCTTTTATTCAATTTGAATGAATAACTTCTTGGTCTTGGTCCGAAAACTGTTCCACCACCTTTAAACAATGGATTCTTTGCACTACCCGCACGAGCAGTACCAGTTCCTTTTTGTTTTTTAATCTTACGTGTACTTCCCGCAACTTCAGCTCTTTCTTTAGCTTTGTGCGTTCCTTGTCTTTGATTAGCAAGATATTGCTTTACATCAAGGTATACTGCGTGATTGTTTGGTTCTATACCAAATACTGAATCAGAAAGTTGAACTTTTCTTCCAGTATCTTTTCCGTTGAAATCTAATACTTTTGCTTCCATTACTTCTGAATGATTACATAAGAGTTGTTACATCCAGGAACACATCCTTTTATAACAAGTAGGTTCTTTTCAGCAACTACTTTTAAAACTCTAAGGTTTTGAACTTTTACATTGTCTCCTCCCATACGTCCAGCCATACGCATTCCTTTGAATACTCTAGATGGATAAGAAGAAGCTCCCACAGAACCCGGCGCTCTTAAACGGTTGTGTTGACCGTGAGTTGCTTGACCAACACCACCAAAACCGTGACGTTTTACAACCCCTTGAAAACCTTTACCTTTAGATACACCTTGTACATCTACAAATTCTCCTTCAGAAAAAATAGAAACATCTATAAGATCTCCTAAATTTTGTTCAGTTGCGAAATCTCGGAATTCAACGACTTTTTTCTTAGCTACAGTTCCCGCTTTTTTAAAGTGACCTAAAGCCGCTTTTGTGGAATGTTTCTCGTTTTTGTCATCGAAACCAAGTTGCAACGCTTCGTACCCGTCAACACCTTTGGTTCTGACTTGGGTAACAACACATGGTCCAGCTTCGATTACTGTACAAGGAATATTCTTCCCGTTCTCGTCGAAAATGCTAGTCATGCCGATTTTTTTACCAATTAACCCAGACATAATTATTAATTATTAATTATTAAATATAAATATAGAACGCAGCTTTTAACCCAATCCTATTTTTTTAAAGTGGTGCAAAAGTATAACTTATTTACACACAATCCAAAAAAATATTTTTCGGTTAAAAACAGCGTTCCTTTTTACTCTTAAACTACTTAAACTTTGATTTCAACTTCAACTCCACTTGGCAATTCAAGTTTCATTAAAGCATCAATAGTTTTAGATGAAGATGAATAAATGTCAATTAATCTCTTGTATGACATTACTTCAAATTGCTCTCTCGCTTTTTTGTTAACGTGCGGAGAACGTAGTACAGTGAAAAGTTTTTTGTGAGTTGGCAATGGAATTGGTCCTGTTACTACTGCACCTGTACTTTTTACAGTTTTTACAATCTTTTCAGCAGACTTGTCTACCAACATGTGATCGTAAGATTTTAATTTTATTCTGATTTTTTGACTCATTTTCTTAAAGATTAAGCGTTTCCTTTTGCTTTTTTGATAACTGCTTCCGAAATATTCGAAGGAGTTTCAGCGTAATGTGAAAATTCCATTGTTGATGTTGCACGACCTGAAGACAAAGTTCTTAAAGTAGTAACATAACCAAACATTTCTGATAATGGTACATCAGCTTTAATAGTTTTAGCACCATTTCTGTCACCCATGTCATTCACCTGACCTCTACGACGGTTGATATCACCTACGATATCTCCCATGTTTTCTTCTGGTGTAATCACTTCCATTTTCATGATAGGCTCAAGAATAACAGCACCTGCAGCACGACCTGACTCTCTGTAACCCATTCTTGCAGCTAACTCAAAAGAAAGCGCATCTGAATCTACAGGGTGAAAAGATCCGTCTAATAAAGTCACTTTCAAACTATCTACTTGGTATCCTGCTAAAGGACCTGTTTTCATAGCTTCTCTGAAACCTTTTTCAACTGAAGGGATATATTCTTTAGGAACGTTACCACCTTTTACCGCATTAATAAACTGCAATCCAACTGGAGTTTTACCGTCCACAACATCTGCTGGTTCGATTCTAAATACGATATCACCGAATTTACCACGACCACCTGATTGTTTCTTGTACGTTTCTCTGTGTTGAGCAGATTTAGTAAATGCTTCTTTGTATTCCACTTGAGGCTCACCTTGGTTCACTTCAACTTTGAATTCACGTTTCATTCTATCAACAAGGATATCTAAGTGAAGCTCACCCATACCTGATATAATAGTTTGCCCTGAAGCCTCATCTGTTCTAACAGTAAATGTAGGATCTTCTTCAGCCAATTTAGCCAAAGCCATACCCATTTTATCTACGTCAGCTTTAGTTTTAGGCTCAATTGCAATACCAATTACCGGTGCTGGAAATTTCATAGACTCAAGAATAATTGGGTGTTTTTCATCACACAATGTATCTCCTGTTTTAATATCCTTAAATCCTACTGCTGCACCAATATCACCAGCCTCGATGTACTCGATTGGGTTTTGTTTGTTCGCATGCATTTGATAGATACGTGAGATTCTTTCTTTATTTCCTGAACGTGTGTTCAAAACATAAGAACCCGCATCTAAACGTCCTGAATAAGCACGGAAGAAAGCCAAACGACCTACGAATGGGTCAGTAGCAATTTTAAATGCTAAAGCAGCGAATGGCTCTTTAACATCTGGCTTACGCAAAATTTTAGTTTGATCTTCTTCTAATAAATCAGCATCATCAGGATGAATCCCTTCGATACCTTCTTTATCCATTGGAGATGGTAAATATTTACATACTGCATCTAACATGAATTGAACTCCTTTGTTTTTGAAAGAAGAACCAGCAATCATCGGAATGATAGCCATATCCATAGTAGCAGCTCTTAAAGCAATGTTGATTTCTTCCTCTGTAATAGAGTCTTCATCTTCCATGAATTTTTCCAACAAATTCTCATCATAATCAGCAACTGCCTCAATAAGAATCGATCTGTATTCTTTCACTTCCGCAACCATATCCTCAGGAATAGGCACGATATCATATGTCGCACCAAGTCCTTCTTCATGCCATACAATAGCTTGATTTTTCACTAAATCAACCACACCTTTGAAGTCGTTTTCTTCACCAATTGGCAAAGTAATAGCAACCGCATTAGATTTCAACATGTCTCTAACTTGCTGACAAACCATCAAAAAGTTAGAACCTTGACGGTCCATTTTGTTTACAAATCCAATACGTGGCACTCTGTATTGATCAGCAAGTCTCCAGTTAGTTTCTGATTGTGGCTCGACACCATCAACAGCACTAAACAAGAAAACCAACCCATCAAGTACACGTAAAGAACGATTTACTTCAACAGTAAAATCAACGTGTCCCGGGGTATCAATAATATTAAAGTGATAAGGCAATGTCTCTGACAAAACTTTACCTTGTTCAGTTGGAAAATTCCATTCACAAGTTGTAGCTGCAGACGTAATTGTAATACCTCTTTCTTGCTCTTGTGCCATCCAGTCCATAGTTGCAGCACCATCGTGCACTTCACCTATCTTATGTGACTTTCCAGTATAGAATAATATACGCTCCGTTGTTGTTGTTTTACCAGCATCAATGTGAGCAGCAATTCCTATATTTCTTGTATATTTTAAATCTCTAGCCATTTCTTACGAATTAAAATCTAAAGTGAGAGAACGCTTTATTAGCTTCTGCCATTTTGTGAGTATCCATTCTCTTTTTAACAGCAGCACCTTCTTCTTTAGCCGCAGCTAAACATTCAGAAGCTAACCTTTGAGCCATAGATTTTTCATTTCTTCTTCTAGAATAAAGTATTAACCACTTCATCGCCATAGAAATTTTTCTGTCTGGACGAATTTGCATTGGAATCTGAAATGTAGCTCCACCTACTCTACGACTACGTACTTCTACGTGAGGCATAACATTGGTTAACGCATCTTTCCAGATTTCTAATGATGGTTTTTCTGCATCTTGTTTTTTAGACTCAATGATGTCAATTGCATCATAAAATACTTTAAACGCTGTCGATTTTTTTCCATCCCACATTAAGTTGTTCACAAAACGTGTTACCAGTTGGTCATTAAACCTTGGATCTGGTAAAAGTGGTCTTTTCTTTGCCGCTCTTTTTCTCATGTCTTTTTTTTAATAAAATGTCATACCCATACAATTGCGATTAACCACATTCCTATGAGAACAACTTTTTAAATTACTTTTTTGCTTCTTTTGGGCGTTTAGCACCATACTTAGATCTTCTTTGCGTTCTTCCTGCTACTCCTGACGTATCAAGCGCACCACGAACGATGTGATATCTAACTCCTGGTAAATCTTTTACCCTTCCACCCCTAACTAATACTATCGAGTGCTCTTGTAAATTGTGTCCTTCACCAGGGATATAGGCATTTACTTCATTACCATTTGTCAAACGTACACGCGCTACTTTACGCATTGCAGAGTTTGGTTTTTTTGGCGTTGTAGTGTAAACACGCGTACAAACCCCCCTTCTTTGAGGACAAGAATCTAAAGCAACCGATTTACTCTTCTTAGTTATCTGAGTTCTTCCTGTTCTTACTAATTGTTGAATTGTTGGCATAATTAATACTAAAAATTTCTTATTATATTAAATTCCCGCTTTTTACGGGGTTGCAAATGTAGAAAATATTTTTCACTCTACAAACGTTAAACTATTAATTTTCAATAAGATTATTTTGCCGTTTGATTTTTATCCCAAACCACAGATATTTGCATTACATTTATTAAAACCTATATTGATTTGAAAGCTTTGCTATTTTTATTTTTATTTTTAAATTTTGGATGGTGTTGTTCTGCTCAAAATTTTCAATTGCAAATAATCGGAAACACTGAATCAGAAACGAAAACTATTGATTCGTTGCAGTATAATTCCAATCACAAAAACACAAAATCCATCCATGACGAAACTATTCGAATGTCCGATAAACTATCTAAAATAGGATTTATTGAAAACAATGTAACTGACAATATCAAAATAAACGATTCCAGCTATATCGCAAAATTAACGCTCGGAAACAGAATCAAATCGATACATATATATATAGGTAGAAATATCGAATTAAAAAACACGATTGCTCTTAACAAAACAAAAGACACCATCGTTATCCGATATGAAGAAACAGAAGCATTCTTAAACAAGGCTTTACAAAAGTTAGAACAAAAAGGATTTGCATTAGCCAAATTAAAACTGATTCACATCCAAAATAATAATCAAACACTTTACGCTGATTTAGAATTCACAGCTGACAAAAAAAGAGAAATAAACGCAATAGTAATTAAATATGCCGAAAAGGAAAACAAAACAAACTTTCCGAAAGGACATATAGCCCAAATCAATCGAAAATACTACAACAAAACTTTCAACCAGAACATTGTTGAACAAGTGCATAATGAATTCGAAAAATTCAGATTCGTAAGTCAGGTAAAATATCCAGAAATTTTACTCACAACAGACACTACAAAAATATATGTCTACCTAGAAAAAAGAAAATCAAATACTTTTGACGGCTTTATAGGCTTTTCTAACAATGAGAACAAAAAAATAGTATTTAATGGTTATTTAGATATAAACCTCGAAAACACTTTACGAGTCGGAGAACAATTTTCATTGTATTGGAAAAGCGACGGAAACAAACAAAAAACGTTTAGAACCAGCATAGAATTACCGTATTTATTCAAAAGCCCAATCGCACTCAAAGCCAACCTTACCATTTTCAAACAAGACAGCACCTATCAAAACACAAAAACCGGAATCGACTTAGGTTATTTCATCAATTACAACACCCGAATTTATCTGGGCTACCTGTCAACCGAATCCAGCGACATTCAGAATACCAACAGCGAACAACTGAGTGATTATAAAAATTCGTTTTTGACTTCAGCTTTCGAATACACGAAAAACGACAACAACAATTCTAAATTTCCAAAAAAAACAACAATCTCCCTTGCCATTGGACTTGGAAAAAGAGATTCCAACAATGCGTCCGAAGCAACAACCGCGAACCAACAATTTTACGTCAATCTCGAAGCTATGCATAATTTTTATCTGAATGACAAAAACAGCATCAATATCAGAAGTCAAAATTATTATTTACAAAGCGACACCTACATTATAAATGAGCTATTTCGTTTTGGAGGAGTCAGTTCCATACGAGGATTCGAAGAAAACAGTCTGCAAGCACATTTTTTAACATCAATTTTAACAGAATATCGCTATGCACTTTCTCCAAGTTTATACCTTCACTCCATCTTAGATTATGGCTTATACAAAGAAAAAACAATTCAAGAAGAAAACAATCAAAAAACAAACTTAATAGGCGTGGGACTAGGACTGGGGCTGCAAACAAAAAACGGAACACTAAAACTAGCCTTAACAAAAGGAAGCACGAAAAACCAAAAATTAAATTTTTATAACACTATTATTCATATATGTTATAATGTTAAATTTTGAATGCGTGCATAAAAAATCATTCAAACGTTAGGAAAGTTAACAAATTATTAAGATTTTTGTCTCACTAATTCAAAATATTTAAAAATGAAACTAAAGTTCAATGGATTCTTAGTACTATTAGTAGTACTTGTGGCGCAACTAACTTTTGCGCAAGAAAGAGCTGTTTCAGGAGTCGTTTCTGACAATGCAGGATTGCCTTTACCAGGCGTGAGTGTATTAGTGAAAGGAACTAAATCTGGAACACAAACTGATTTTGACGGAAAATTTTCTATCAAAGCAACATCAAGCCAAGTCTTGATTTTTAGCTACATTGGGATGAAAACCCAAGAAGTAATGGCTAGTTCATCAACTGTAAATGTAAAGTTGAAAGATGATTCAGTACAATTAGAAGGTGTAGTGGTTACAGCTCTAGGGATTAAAAAACAAAAAAGATCTTTGGGTTATGCCACTGCAAACGTAGGTGCAAAAGAACTTACTGAAGTCCCTAACGTGAATGTATTTGAATCTTTATCTGGAAAAGTTGCCGGTGTAGACATTACTGCTCCTGCACAAGTTGGAGCTTCTTCAAAGGTGATCATTAGAGGATACAATTCATTATCAAACAGTAGTCCTTTGTACGTTGTTGATGGCACACCTATCAATAATAGCAGTAATGGCTCAAGCAGCAACACTAGAAGTTTTGACGCAGGAAATGGAGTTAGTGATTTAGATCCTAATAACATTGAGAGTATGTCGATCTTAAAAGGAGCTGCGGCATCTGCTTTATACGGATCAAGAGCTGCGAATGGTGTAATTTTAATTACCACAAAATCAGCTAAAAACAAATCAAAAATTTCAGTAGAATTCCTAACTTCATCAGATTTTTCTGAAGTAGCCAGAGTTCCTCATTTACAAAACGATTTTGGTCAAGGTTGGAATGGAAAATCTTGGTCTAGTTGGGCCGGTAGTCCAAACAATGCCAGTAACGAAAATGGTTCATGGGGACCTGCTTTCAATGGAGAAGTTCGACCATGGGGTGCAATTTTAAATAATGCACAACAAATCAAACCTTACATAGCCCTTGAAAATAACATCCAAGATTTTTATGAAATCGGGAACACCTTTACAAATAGTGTGAGATTAAGCGGTGGTGGTGAAAACTCAAATTTCTCATTGAACTTTTCAGATGTAAATTCAGACGGAATCATTCCTTCAGGTGCTGACTCATATAACAGACAAACACTTGGAATTAATTCAGGTATAACTAGTGAAAAACTTAGTGCTAAAATTAGTTTTAACTACATCAAAAAAGATCAAAATGCTGTTAATACTGGTCAAGGTGCAGATGCCGGAGAAGGTAATACATTAACTCAGGAAATGTTACAAATCCCAAGAGATGTTAGTGTTGTGGATTTAGAAGATTATAAAAATAATCCATACAACAACAACAGTAACTATTTCTCTCCATACACAAACAATCCATATTGGTCGATTTACGAGAATGCAACAAAAATTGACGGAAATCGTTTTTTTGGAAACGTTAATTTAGGTTACAAAATAAACGAGAAATTCTCTCTAAACTACCAAGCTGGTGGTGATTATAGAACAGAAAAAATCAAATCTTACGGTGCTGTTGTATCTTTTGAACCGGGATCGGCTCAAGCGAATGCAGGTGCTAATGCAGTAGTTGGAGGAGTTACAGAACAAACAAATGAAAATACAGAATTTGACACTAATTTAAACTTAAATTATAACACTGCCCTTTCTGAAGATTTTAACTTAAATGCCCTTTTAGGTTTCAATTCAAATGAAAGAAAAGGTTCTTCATTAACTGGTCAAATTACTAATTTAGACATTCCTAATTTTTACGAACTATCCAATTCATCTATTAAACCTGCCGTTCTTCAAAATGACTTTATGAGAAAATCTTTTGGAGCCTATGCTTCGCTTGAAACCTCTTATAAAAATCAATTATTTTTGACTTTAACAGGAAGAAATGACTGGACTTCTACTTTACCTAAAGGAGCTAATTCTTATTTTTATCCTTCAGTAAGTGTAAGTGGAATCGTATTTGACACTCCCGAGTATTTCTTAAAACTAAGAGCTGGTTACGCAGAAATAGGAAATGACACAGGATCGTATCAAACAGAATCTGCTTTAACTCAGGGCTTTGGCGCATTAGGGAATCAAGTTGCGGGTTCAGCGGCAATCTTACTGCCTATTGGAGGGGTAAATGGATATGAGTATGCCTCAAATCTAGGAAATTCAGCTTTAAAGCCTGAAAGAACAAGCGAATTAGAGTTTGGTTTTGAATCTAATTTATTTAGCAAACGAGTAAATATTGACGCTTCTATTTATAACAAGACTACCACCGATTTATTATTTAGAAGACCAGTAGCAACTTCTACAGGATTTACTACTCAAACAACAAATCTTCTAGATGTAACAAACAAAGGTATTGAACTTGTATTAAATGTAATTCCTGTAAAAACAAATAATTTTCAATGGGATTTTACAACTACTTTTACAAAAAATAATTCTGAGGTAACTGACGTTGTAGGTAATGTTGATAAAATACAACTTGCTTCTAATTATGGTGTTAGTTTTAATGCACAAGTTGGACAACCTTTGGGTGTATTTAGTACTTTTGTGCCTAAAACGAATGATTTAGGACAATATATTATTGATGGTGCAACTGGATATTATAAAGTTACAGATGATGAACAAATCGTAGGAGATTCTCAAAGGGATTTCATTATGGGTTTCAAAAACAAACTATCATATAAAAATTTAGCGCTTTCATTTGGTATCGATTGGAAACAAGGTGGCGAAATGTATTCTTATACTAAAAGGCTTTCACACTTTACAGGAAACGGTATCGAGACAACTTATAACGACAGAAACCCATTCATCATACCTAATTCTGTAGTAGAAGTTGTAGATGCTGGCGGTAATGTAACTGGTTATGCTGAAAACACGACTTCAGTTAGTTTAGAAAACGTAACAGATTTTTACAATACAGGAAATAATCCTGGAGTAGAACAATTTCATGTTATTGACAAAACATTTGTTAGGTTGAGAGACATTTCTTTGACTTACAATGTTCCTTCGTCTATTATTAAAAAAATGGGATTAACTAATGCGGCATTTAGTGTATTTGGTAAAAATTTAGCTTTATGGACACCAGATGAAAACCCGTATATTGATCCAGAATTGTCAACATTTGGTGATGGTTTACTAAGTGAACAAGGAGAGTTTGGTGCGAATCCATCACAAAGATCGTATGGAGCTAGCCTAAAATTAACATTCTAAAAAAACAAAAATGAAAAAGTTTTTAATAAGTATATTAGTATTATCAACTACATTTATAGGATGTAGCACTGATTTAGACATCAATAGGGATCCGGATTTGCTAGACCCAAACAGCGCTCCACTTTCAGCACAATTACCTTCTGGCATTGTAGGATTAATAGGATCTGAAGGAGCTTCATTAGCAATCATAGGCGGTATGTGGTCACAATACTGGACACAAAGTAATGCGGCAAATCAATACAAAGACATTGATAATTATTCTATTGGAACTGCAGACTACAATTTTGCTTGGGACGGTATGTTTGATGCTTTAGGAGACATTAGAAATGTCAAGAAAAGAGCCTTGACAGAAGGAAACTGGAAATACTATTTAATAGCGACTACCTTAGAAGTACAAGCTTCTCAGATATTAACGGATTTCTACGGAAACATTCCATATAAAGAAGCCAATAATAATTCAATCTTAGAGCCAAAATTCAATACTGGTCAAGAAGTATATGATTTCATGATTCAAGATTTGAATGATGCCCTTTCAAAAGATTTGTCAGCTTCAACAGGATCCAATCCTGCAAGTGATGACTTTATATTTGCTGGTGACATGACCAAATGGACAAAATTAGCAAATACTTTAAAGTTGAAAATCTACATGAGACAAACAGAAAAAAATAAAGCTGTTGCAGATGCAGGTATTACTAAAATGCTAGCTGATGGAGTAACGTTTTTGGATGTTGATGCTGGAATGACTCAATTTACAGATGCTATCAATCAAAGTAACCCTTTGTTTGAATACAATAACAGAAGATTAAATGTTGCTACCAATTTAAGAATGAGTACTACGCTAGCTTCTTTCTTTGATGACAATGCGGACACAAGAAAAGCAGCATATTATTTGCCAGGAAATTCTCTAAATCAAGGAGATTTCACGAATCCGGTAGGTGCTGGTACCATCGCAATTGTAAAACTAAGTGCTACTACCCCTGCTTATTTGATGACCAAAGAAGAAAGCTTCTTATTACAAGCCGAAGCATTAGAAAGATACAAATCAGGAACTGGCGCAAAAGCTTTATATGACGCAGCTATAAGTGCTAATTTCAGCAGATATAGTTTAAATGGTGCTGCATTTGTTTCTGGTGCTTATGCCTATCCAACGGCTGGTACTTTTGATCAAAAATTGGAAGCAATAATTACACAGAAATGGGTAGCTAGTTTTCCTGGTAATGGTTTTGAAGCATTTTTCGAAAAAAACAGAACAGGCTATCCTAAAACTTCTGCAGTTGCTCAATCTAATACATCTTATGTGTCAGGACAATTTGCTTATGCAGTAAATGGTACAACTGCAGGTTTATTCCCTAAAAGAATTGCTTACCCTCTTTCTGAAAGAAATGCTAATCCGAACGCACCAACTTTGATACCAATAACAACCCCAGTTTGGTGGAATAAATAATCAAAATCATGAAAAAAATAATAGCTCTTTTAATAGTTGCAAGCACTTTTTTTGTGGCTTGTGATGATGTCGATACTGCAAATGTATCTTCAATAACAAACTATCCTTTAATTACAGTTCTAGGAAGTGACCCGATTTTTGTTGCCTTAGGCAGCACTTACACTGATCCAGGCGCAATAGCAACTGAAAATGACGCACCAATACCATTCACCAGTGTTGGATCTGGTAATTATAGAGGAGGTACTTCTATTGACACTAATATTGCTGATGAATATTCTCAAACCTATACCGCAACCAATAAAGATGGTTTCAAAGCGAGTGCCACAAGAAGGGTAATTGTGTATAAAACAGGCGATTTGGTAAATAGCATCGAAGGTGTATACACTTGTAATGTAAGCAGAAATGGGTCATCACCTAGCACTGCAAAAAACATCAAATATATTTACATCTGGAAAAACGCTAACGGCACTTATGAAGTTTCAGACGCTTTTGGAGGCTGGTATCAATACCATAGAGGGTTCGGTATAGATTACATTACGCCTGGAGGAACAATCAATGCCGTTAATATTGCAACCAACACCTTTACTTTCCCAGGAAATCCTCTAACCAACAGTGGTTTTGGAGGAACAGCCAATATAACAGGTTTGAATGTTGATCCGGTTGCAAAGAAAATTGTCCTAACCTGTTCTTGGCTTGCCCCAACTGCATACACATTTGTATCCACATTAACTCAAGTTCAACTTTAATATATTAAAAATGAGAAACATAAAAAATAATATTATAAAAATACTTTTCGGTATTCTTATATTTACTTCATTCGCTTCTTGTGATGAGGGTGGTGATCCAAATCCAGGCGGAACAACTACGGAAAAATTTGCTGGAGATTGGTATATTGACCTTTCGGACAGCGATGGTGCTTCTTTAGGCACACATGCTTTACATCATACCTATAACACTTCTGCTAACGATAATACCATGTGGATTGACGATGCAAAAAGTGGCTATTGGATTAAATGTAAAATAACCATGGATGTTGCCAATGGAACATTTACAGCAGTAGCACAACCTAATCTTATTGATGATAGTGTTGTAACTATAACTGACGGTAAAATTGAAAAAGGAGCAGGATTATCTAAAGCAGGTCATGTTGTAGATAAAATTTCTTTCAGAGCTCATTTTGATTATGATGCTGACGGATATGATATTCTTTATGAAGGTCACAAAAGAACTGGTTTCAAAGAAGATGAATACTAGAAATTAAATAATAAATTTGAAAAACCATCCCACTATTCGGGATGGTTTTTTTTATATATTTGCACCATGGAAAAAGAACACCAAATATTCGGGATTAGAGCAATAATTGAAGCCATACAAGCGGGCGCAACAGTAGACAAAGTCTATATTCAAAAGGAAGCTAGCAGCGAACTGATGAAAGACTTGATGAAAGTGATGAAGCGTGGTAATATTAATTTTTCTTATGTTCCTGTTGAAAAACTAAACAGATTGACACCAAATAACCATCAAGGTGCAGTGGCGACAATTTCTCCAATTTCCTTTTTTGATTTAGAATCATTGATAGAATCAGTAATAGAAAATGGAAAGAAACCGTTATTTTTAATTTTGGACCAAATATCGGATGCACGTAATTTTGGTGCTATCATCAGAACAGCCGAATGTACCGGAGTAAACGGAATCATTGTTCAAAAAGCAGGTTCTGCTCCTGTCAACGGTGACACTGTAAAAACATCCGCCGGAGCCGTTTTTAACATTCCTATTTGTAAAGTGGAACACATTAAAGACGCTATTTTTCTTTTACAGGCCAGTGGCATTAAAACTGTTGCTGCAACTGAAAAAACAGATCAAAATATTTATGACATTTCGCTAAATGAACCTGTCGCCATTATTATGGGATCAGAAGATCGCGGGGTAAATCCTTCGGTTTTAAAAATAGTTGATGAAAAGGCAAAACTACCTATGTTTGGAACTATTGGTTCTTTAAATGTTTCGGTAGCTTGCGGTGCTTTTTTATATGAAGCGGTAAGACAAAGAATCCCATCCCCAACCCTTCCCTAAGGGAAGGGAGCCTAGATAAACAAATAAAACGAATCAAGACTGCGGTTTTGATTCGTTTTTTTCGTTTAAGACGATTGTATAATCTACAGGAAAATCTGAGGAATAATAAGAAACTAATTCCTCAATTGTTTCTTCTTTTGGAAGATTCATAAAGTTTCCATTGGCATCAAAACGTTGCATGAATGGATCTTCCTCAGGATTATAATCTGGTTTTTCCCAATCGTATTTAATTAACTTTTTATACTCTGGTGTTTTATAAATCAAAGAAAGAGCAAAACCCGTTATCAATCCGGCCAAGTGACCTTCCCAAGAAATTTTTTTGTCTCCCGAGGTCTCGGGACTAGGAAAAGCATACCAAACTAAACCACCATAAATAACAATAACAGCAAGCGACAAAGCGACCAAGCGATAATATTTTGTTTGTATTCCTTTGAAAAAAATAAAGCTCACCAAGACATAAACCAATCCGCTAGCTCCAATATGGTAATTATCCCTTCCAATAACCCAAGTAATAATTCCCGAAAGTAAAATTCCAAATCCAATGACTCTTATAGACTGATTCGCATAAAAAAATTGCAAAGCTGCCAATAAAATTAATAATGGAATTGAATTATTATACAAATGCTCAATATCACCATGAATGAAAGGGCTGAATAAGACGCCTTGTAAACCGGAAAGTTCTCTTGGATAAATACCATTTTCAACAAAATCAAAATCAAATCGGATTTCAAGCCAAAAAACAAACCACAGGAACACTACAAAAAAAAGTGGAAGTCCAACAACCGAATTAGTAAATTTGAAATGATTATCCATTAGTTTTAGTTTCGTGTTCTTTTTAAATTAAAATCAAAAATTTATCCAAAAGCAATTTAATGCTATTTTGTCATACTAAAACTAAAAAGACATTTTAAATTGTGATGCCTAGCCCAGATGGAAACGGCATCCTTTTTATCTCGTTTTTTTAACGAGATAAAAAGATATAGTGGACAGCTGGAATTAGCTCCTAAAAAAAATTAGAAACTGAAACAAGTTCAGTTTGAAAAATAGTAATTTTACAAAATGGAAGCACCACTTGCAGAACGCATTCGACCACAAAAATTAGAAGACTATATCAGTCAGTCCCATTTGGTAGGACCAAGCGGATCATTGACACAACAAATTACAAAAGGAATAATTCCTTCTCTGATTTTTTGGGGACCGCCAGGAACGGGAAAAACGACTTTGGCACAAATTATTGCGCAAGAATCTAAGCGACCGTTTTATATTTTAAGTGCTATCAATTCAGGCGTGAAGGATATTCGTGATGTTATTGAAAAAGCAAAACAAAGCGGCGGATTATTTACTGCAAAAAACCCTATTCTGTTTATAGACGAGATTCATCGTTTTAGTAAATCCCAACAAGATTCATTATTAGCTGCCGTAGAAAAAGGCTGGATTACATTAATAGGCGCCACTACTGAAAATCCGAGTTTTGAGGTTATTCCCGCATTGCTTTCGCGTTGCCAAGTTTATGTTTTGAATGCTTTTACTAAAGCTGATTTGGAAACCTTATTGGAACGCGCCATGAAAACGGATGAATTTCTAGCAACAAAAAACATTGTTTTGAAAGAAACAGAGGCACTTTTGCGACTTTCCGGAGGTGATGGACGCAAGCTATTAAATATTTTTGAACTTGTCGTAAACGCTTCGAATGAAGCTGAGATTATAATCACCAACGATCGGGTTTTTGAATTGGTGCAACAAAATACCGTTTTATATGACAAAAGTGGTGAACAGCATTATGATATTGTTTCGGCTTTTATAAAATCAATTCGCGGAAGTGATCCAAACGGAGCTGTATATTGGCTAGCTCGAATGATTGAAGGCGGGGAGGATGTAAAATTTATAGCCAGACGAATGCTCATTCTATCCAGTGAAGACATAGGAAATGCCAATCCTACAGCTTTTATTATGGCCAATAATGCATTTCAGGCAGTTTCAACTATTGGTTATCCTGAAAGCAGGATTATATTAAGCCAATGTGCCATTTACTTAGCAACATCCCCAAAAAGCAATGCTTCTTATCTTGCGATAGGAACGGCACAACAACTGGTGAAACAAACAGGCGATTTGCCAGTTCCGATTCATTTGCGCAATGCTCCTACCAAATTAATGAAAGAATTGGGTTATGGTGAGGAATATAAATATTCGCATGATTTTGCCAATAATTTCGCAGAACAAGAATTTTTACCCAATGAGATAAGCAATAAGGCTATTTATGTCCCAGGAACTAATTCTAGAGAAAACACGATCCGTGAATTCCTAAAAAACCGTTGGAAAGATAAATATGGGTATTAAAATTAGAAGAGATGCACTGATGTGCATCTCTACGGCAAACTGATTCATTTTATAAAAGATTTAAAATTTAACTTCTATTTTTTCTGAAATTAATTTGTCATTAAGATAATATTCAAAAAACCACTGATTGTCTTTTGCAATTAAAACACCTTGGATATTTCCCTTTGCTGCAATGAAACAATCTTTTCCAGAAGTATTAAATACTTTCATAATAACTTTTGGTGCACTATCGATTAGTTGAAAACCAGTAGCTGTAGGCTGTGCGTAAAGCATTTTCGAATTATCAACAATTACATTCTGTGAATTATCAGCTTCATCTATAGGTAAAGCCACTGGCGCCACTTGGGAAACTGGTGATGGACTTGGTTTAGAAACTGCAATTGGATTACTATTACCAGCGTCATTATATTTATATTGTAAAGCATAAACAGATATAAAAGCCTTGTTTAATGCTTCGGTATAAGCCAATTGAAAGTCTTTTTCTTTGCTTATACCAATATCAGATTTGAAAATGATTTTCCCATTACAATCCTTGAAAGTGATATACAGTTTCGTTGTTAAAAATGATTTTTCTTTCACAACATCAAAATACAACAAACTACACCTATCATTATTTTCTTTTGGCAATGGCTCATTATCATAAAACCCTTGAAAACCAGCCTTGCTTAAATTAAACTTAGACAAAGTGGCAAGTCGATATTGATTATCACTTTTTACAAAATCAAATTTTAAAGGTATAAGTACGACTTTATAATCATTCACAGATTGCGAGAAACAGTAACTCGAAATTAATACTACTAGAAATAGGAATCTTGTTTTCATATGTATATAATATTTGTTTTTTAATGGAATATGGTATCGCCATTCTTCATTTATGATTGTGTTTTTTTGAATCATGGCGATTTCATAATTTATAAATATTTTTTTAATTCTAACAAATGATTGACTTGTTTAATATTCTGTTCTATAGGAACGTTACTTTCGTTAAAAAAAATCGCATCTAATCCTGCATCAAGAGCTCCTTGAACATCCGCTTCAATACAATCCCCAACCATAATACTGTTTTCTTTTTTGGCTTTGGCCAAATCAAGAGCATATTCAAAAATAATAGGATTTGGTTTTTTCACTCCTGCCATTTCCGAATTGGTAATCGTTTGAAAGTAACTCCCAATATTTGAATTATTTAATTTTTTAAATTGCACTTCAGCAAAACCATTAGTAATGATATGAAGTTTATATTTTTGATTTAAATAATCCAAAACCTCAAAAGTCCCGTCAAAAAGATGGTTGTTTTCAGGCAATAACTGAATGTATTCTTGAGCAATACTTTCTATCTCTTCATCGGAAATAGCGTAGTTTAATGCATCGAAAGAATGTTTCAATCTATTGTAACGCAATTCATCATGGGAAATTTTGTCGTATTGATATAATTTCCAACACGCTTGATTTATGGGAACATATTTTTCAATGAATTCTTTGGTTTCAATTGTTGGGTGATTTCTATTAAAAATAGTCTCAAATGTCAACTCCGAATTTTTATCAAAATCCCAAAGCGTATGATCTAAATCAAAGAAAACGTCTTTTATAATGGTATGTTTCATTTTTAATTTCTAAAATATTCCCTCATCAACAAAGCTAAAATAATTAGTTTCAGTCACAATAAGATGGTCCAATACTTTTATCTCCAAACTATCTCCGGCTAGTTTTAGCTTCCGGGTGATTTGTTTGTCGGCGTCACTTGGTATCAATGTTCCCGAAGGATGATTATGGCATAATATCAATCCCGTTGCACCCGTTTCAAGCGCCGTTTTGAAAACTAATCGTACATCAACCAGAGTTCCTGTAATACCACCTTTACTCAATTGTGATTTTGAAATGACTTTGTTTGAATTATTCAAATATACAATCCAAAATTCCTCGTGTGGCAATTCACCAATAATAGGCTGCATGATTTCGAAAATTGTCTTGCTGGAAGTAATTTTTGTTAATTCAACTGCATCCTCTGCCCTTCTTCGTCTTCCTAATTCTAAAGCTGCAATAATCGAAATGGCTTTAGCCTCTCCTATTCCTTTAAAATTCATTAACTGTGAAATAGACAACTTTCCTAATGCATTCAGATTATTATTGACACTCGCTAAAATCCGTTTACTCAAATCAACCGCAGATTCATTTCGACTTCCTGAACCAATCAAAATAGCAATCAGTTCCGCATCACTCAAAACACTTTTGCCTTTTAGCATCAATTTTTCACGTGGTTTGTCGTCTTCGGACCAATTGGTTATTGGAAAAAAAGAATTTTCGGACATAGGCTTTTCTCTTAAATTTGTTTTCTCATACAAATACTATTTTCTAAACCCACGTACGGTTCGTAATTATCTACAATAACATAGCCCACTTTTTGATACAAACTAATGGCTTCTTTTTGTCTATATAACGTTTCTAAAACAGATGCGGCATAACCTAAATCATGAGCCCAAAATTCCAGTTCTTGTAATATTTTTTGAGCTAAACCCAAACCCCGTGCTTCGGGAGAAACAAACATACGTTTTATTTCAATCGTATTTTTATCATATTTCTTAAAACAACCGCAGGCAACAGGTTTATTTTCGAGATAAATAATTATAACATTAGGATTTAATTCAATTACATTATTCCCCCAATAATTTGTTTTTAATTCTGGATAACGCTCCCACAAACTCTTGTCTAATGCCGCAATGAGAGTTACAAAATCTGGATTCTCACTGGTAGTTTTAATAATTTCTATTTTGTTATTCATATCTTTATTAAGCTAAAATTCCTTTACATCATTACAATTCAATTTTAATAAATAACCTCAAACCTTCTTGGTCTTTAACCATTTGCCTATAAGACATGAAAAAGATATTTTGCAGCGACTTTTATTAGCAATTTACTAAAATCAATAATTTATTTTTTTAACCATTTCTTTATAGAAAACAGTATTACCATAATTATACTTGTTTTTTAAAAATGTTGTGAGAATTATTTCATCGTATTTAGTTAAAACCCAATCCATAAGTTTTTCTCTATATTCAAAATTTATATTGATTCCTTTTTGAGAAAACCATTTACTTTCAATAGTGGTTAATTTATCCAAGAAACCCAATTTATCAGTCAAATATAATTCTTCTTTATATAGATAGACCAACTCATAATCTGTATAGCAACAAATATTTTCAATCATTTTATTAAAACTTTTTTCAGAAAATAAAACTTTAAAATAAAACACAACCGCTTGTTTATTTTTGTCAAAACCCCTTTTAGCTTTACCCAATAAATTCGACCTAAATTTTTTAAATTCTAATACTGGAATAGAGTCTTTTATCTTCAGATAGTCCTCAAAGTTAAAATCGATATTTATGGTACTCATTAATATAGCTACTAGCTTTTTTTCATTCTCTTGTAGAGTATAAATAGTTTTTAAACGTTTCCAGTATTCAAAATTAAATTCTACATAATAATTATTAGCTACTTGCTGAGTGGCATAATTTTCAGCTAAGGAAATTTGATTTATTGCAATCAAACTGTCTATTAAAGTTAGATTAAAATCATTTTCATATCTAACAGGCTTAAAATACTGGAATAATTCTTCGAAAAGATTATTTTCTGTAATAACCTCTATTACGAAATTAGAAATAGCAATACCTAATCTTATTTCATTTTTATTTACGTACAAGAAAAATTCCTTTAGTTTTTTAGCATAATATTTTTTCCGTTCTATATTAGATTCTTCTTTTCTATAAAGCGAAACCATATAATCAAAAATCATATTACTTATAGATTGTTTAGAATCATAAAAAATAATTTTAAAATTCAAATCAATAACATCTTCCCATTTATTTTCATCAGTAATCGAGGTAATTTCAGCAATTATTTCATTAGGAATTTTCTCTATATAGCGAATCAATCGCACACTAGTAGTAAAAATTCGATTATTAAAATCTATAAGCTCCTCAATAACAAACAGTATCATCTCTAATCTTTCTTTATTAGAAAGATCTGCTTTGCAATATTCTATTACAGGTTTTAAAGTGATCTCTAATAATTCAATTATTTTTTTTAGTTCATTAATTTCAACATTTTTCTTGTTCTTTATAACAGATTTTATAGAATTTTCAATCAATAATTTAACATCAGATTTGCTATATTCTACTTTTGAAATTGAAAATTCATTGACAAAAAGCAACTCTAAATCTTTATTCTTTTTTAATAATTGAATTACCCAATTTCTCAAAGCATTTTGGTCTAACTCTTCGATAAGTTCTTCTGATTGAGTACGTTTCTTCTTTCTGGGAGATTTGACTTTTTTTGCATTTTTTTTGGATAAATAATTTAAAAATGCGATTTTATGAATGCAAAAACCTTTACTATTACATTCACAACTTGAATTTATTATTTCATTTTTATCAGAAACTTCAATTGCAACATCATAACTATCCTTATCTTGATCGACATAGGCAACAAATGAATTTGGTTTTTCTTCATCTATATCCCTAACTATAAGTTTTTCGCTTTTTTTTAATAAAGCAGAACTAATTTTTTTTGAAAAATTTAGAAATGTTAATCTTTCTTCCATAACAAAAATTTTACTCTATCAAATCCTTCACTTCATCAAAATTCAAACCACCGTAATTACCAGAACTCATCAACAGCAAAGCAGAATTATCAAGATCTAAATTAAACAGATACTCTTTAAAATCTTTTGGATTCGTATAAATGATTAAATCTTCTCTATTGAAAGCCTGAGCAATTTGTTCGTAAGTCACTTCTTCGAGTTGCTTAATTTTGACAGCATCTGGTGAATAAAAAACAACGGCTTTATCCGCATATTCTAATGCGCCTTCGTATTCTTTTAAAAATTCAGCATTCAGGCTACTGTACGTATGCAATTCTAAACAAGCGACCAAAGTTCGGTTTGGATATTGTTCTTTCACCGCTTTTGTAGTTGCAGCCACTTTACTTGGAGAATGGGCAAAATCTTTATAGGCAACTTTAGTTTTGCTTTCGGCAATTTTCTCCAAACGTTTTGAAGCGCCTTTGAAACTGGCAATAGCTTCATAAAAATCAGCCTCATCGACACCCATATTTTGGCAAATCCATTTGGCTCCAGCCAAATTATTAAGATTATGCGCTCCAAAAACTTCAATTGGCATGTCGCCTTCAGGAGTTTCAAGAAGCGTCACTCCATCGCTTACTGTGTATTTTGGAGTATGATACGCTAGTTTTCGGATTGGGTTCGTAGCGGCTTCGGCGACACGTTTCACTTCAGGATCCTCTTCATTGTAAACTAAAATTCCACCATTGGTAATTTTACCAATAAAAATTTCAAACTGTTCCACATAATTCTCATACGTTGGAAAAACATTAATATGATCCCAAGCTATACCACTAATCAAAGCGATATTAGGCTGATACAAATGAAACTTTGGTCTTCTGTCTATTGGTGAAGACAAATATTCATCCCCTTCTAATACGATAAAATCATTTCCTTCAGTAAGATGCACCATCGTATCAAATCCTTCCAGTTGTGCACCAACCATATAGTCTACCGCTATATCATGGTAATGCATCACATGAAGAATCATTGAAGTAATGGTCGTTTTCCCGTGAGAACCACCAATTACTACACGTGTTTTATTTTTGGATTGTTCGTAAAGGAATTCGGGATAAGAATATATTTTCAAACCTAATTCCTGTGCTTTCAACAATTCTGGGTTATCCGCTTTGGCATGCATTCCCAGAATTACTGCTTCAATATCCTTAGTTATTTTTTCAGGAAACCAACCCAATTCCGGCGGCAAAATTCCTTTTTTATCTAATCTTGATTTTGATGGTTCAAAAATAGCATCGTCACTTCCTGTAACTTGATATCCTTTGTTGTGTAATGCTAAAGCGAGATTGTGCATGGCACTGCCACCGATAGCTATAAAATGTGTACGCATTTTAGTTTATGGTTTATAGTTGTTGTATTCGAAATAAGTCAAAATCAATTATTTATTAACTCATTTATCCTTTTTTATTTTTATATTCTGCTAAAACAGATTTGGCTTTTTCTGGTTCGTTCATTTTATTTTTGTACAAATTAGCTAACTTTAGATAACTTGCTTTTGATCCGCCTACAGTTATTGCCCTTTTATACTGATGTTCTGCAACTTTATATCTTTTAAAATATTCGTCAATATGCCCTCTTGACAAATAACCATCAACGGGTGATAATCGCAATAATTCATTTGAATATTTTATAGCTTTAGACTCACTGCCCCCAACTACCCTGGGCAACTGAATATACAATTCTATTAATGCCCAGCGTGCTTCAATATGCTTAGGATTGAAAGCTATTGCTTTTTCAAAAGACCCCTTAACTTCGTCAATCATGCCAAGTGCTTTGAATTTATTGACCTGAGTAGCTTTCATTCCAAGAGCCCCTCCATATTTATAATAATAATTGGCTTCCGAAGGTTTCGATTGTTTTAGCTCTTTATAATAACCAATCGCTTTATCCCAAGATTTATTTCGTCCGGCTATGTCTCCCAGATATTCAATGGTTTTCAAATCAGAAGGGTTAGTCTTTAAAATTGATTCAAAAATTGACTGTGCCTGATCAAATTTTTCTTCTTTGAAAAATTTCTCTGCTTTATCAAAATTGGATTGAGACCAAATCATCAAAGGAAGTAATAAAAAGAAGTATGCCATTTTTTTCATCTTTCAAAAATAAGGAAATTTTAAAGTATTAAACAGCTTTTTTTAATCTTAAAAAAGTTAACAAACCAAATCATCTTGAGAGAAATAATAATACATAAGAAACATTACCATAACATAGAGTAATTAATTTCGTCAAAACAAATTATGAAAAGAAAGAGAAAAATTCCTTTAGTTGTATTAAGTGATGTGCACTTAGGAACATATGGCTGTCAAGCCAAAGAATTACTCCAATATTTAAAATCAATTCAACCAAAAATGTTGGTTTTAAATGGGGATATCATTGATATGTGGAGTTTTAGCAAAAGCTATTTCCCTGCCTCACACATGAATGTATTGAGACAAATCATAAAAATGTCAAATCAAGGAACCCATGTTATTTATATTACCGGAAATCATGATGAAGCTTTGAGAAAATATTCCGATTTTATTTTAGGAAATTTTGAATTGGCAGATAAATTAATTCTGGAATTAGACGGAAAAAAAACTTGGATTTTTCACGGAGATGTCTTCGATTCCTCTACAAAAGGATATGCAAAAATATTGGCCAAACTTGGCGGAAAAGGATATGATTTATTGATTTTGATTAATAGCTTTATCAATTGGGTTTTAGTGCTTTTGGGAAAAGAGAAAAGAAGCTATTCTAAAATGATTAAAGACAGTGTCAAGAAAGCGGTTTCATTTGTGTCCAATTTTGAAACTACCGCAGCAGAAATTGCCATCCAAAAAAAATACAGTTATGTAGTTTGTGGACACATACACAAACCTCAAATGAAGGAAGTCGAAAACGAACATGGGAAAGTTATGTATTTAAACAGCGGCGATTGGGTTGAAAACCTAACTGCATTGGAGTACAAAAAAGAGAAGTGGAGTATTTATCAATACAAAAAAACCGACTATTTACACCATGAGAACAAAGAAGAGAAAATTGTCAATGACATCATCACCAAAATTTTATCCTAGCTATTTCAGGCACCTTACTTATCAAACCATTAAGTTTTCTTATTCTAACGATACATTTTTGAAATAGAAATTTGTATTCAATACAATCTAAATAAAACACATGAAAATATTTTATGCTATTCAAGCGACTGGCAATGGACATATCAGCAGAGCGATTCAATTATACCCTTATTTACAAAAGTTTGGCACCGTGGATTTTTTCATGAGTGGAAATAATGCCAGTCTGGATATTGATTTACCCGTTAAGTACAAAAGCGACGGCTGCAGCCTGCATTACAGTAAATGTGGCGGTTTGAATTACTGGGATATTGCAAAAAACATCAAACCGCTACAGATGTTCAACGATGCAAAGTCACTGCCTTTAAAAAATTATGATGTTGTGATTAATGATTTTGATTCCATTACTTCGCTTGCCTGTAAATTACAAAAAGTACATTCGGTACAATTTGGACACCAAGCCAGTTTTATTTCAGAATCGACTCCAAGACCGGAAAAGAAAAGTATTATGGGAGAAATGATTCTGAAACATTATGCCCCTTCTCCACAATATATTGGATTGCATTTTGACAAATACGACTCTTTTATATTTCCTCCAATTATCAAAGATGAAATCGTAAATGCCGAACCCAAAAACAAGGGCCATATTACTGTTTATTTACCTTCTTTTCAACAGGATTGCTTAGAGAAGGCATTCAACAAACTACCTAATTTATCTTTTCACTGGTTTTTGAATGATGTACAAACCAAACACACTATAAAAAACGTCACCTATTATCCCGTTAATCAAGAATACTTCAATAAAAGTCTAATAAAGTGTGAAGGAGTTATCACTGGTGGAGGATTTGAAACTCCTGCTGAAGCTTTATATCTAGGAAAAAAAATACTCTCTATTCCTATTCGGAAGCATTATGAACAAGAATGCAATGCGGCTGCTCTCAAAAAATTGGGGGTTCCTGTCCTTTATGATGTTGGTGATGATTTTTATTTAGTAATAGAAAACTGGCTTGATTCCTCTATAAAATACCCGAAGATACAAGCCAATAATATCCCCGAAACCTTGCAATTCTTATTTGACACTTATAACAGTAACTAATCAAATAAATTACAAATAACAAAAAAGGCGCTCTGTTTCCAGAGCATCTCTTTTGTATAAAACATTTGTCGTTAATCATTCAACATTTTCCACAACTTGTCTTTTAACTCTGTCAATCCTTGTTGAGCCACAGAAGAAATAAACATATAAGGAATATCTTTGAAAGCAACGTCTAATTCTGTTTTGAGTTCCGCTTTTAGCTCATCATCAAGCATATCGCATTTTGAAATCACCAATAAACGCTCTTTATCAAGCATTTCCGGATTATATTTCGTCAATTCGTTTACCAAAATATCATATTCGGCTTTAATATCTGGCGTATCCACAGGAACCAAAAATAACAAAGTCGAATTACGTTCAATATGACGTAAAAAATAATGTCCTAACCCTTTCCCTTCCGCAGCACCTTCAATAATTCCAGGAATATCAGCAATTACAAAAGATTGAAAATCTCTGTACGCTACAATTCCAAGATTTGGTTTTAAAGTAGTAAACGGATAATCAGCAATTTTTGGCTTAGCTGAAGTCAATACTGACAACAATGTTGATTTTCCTGCATTAGGAAAACCTACCAAACCAACGTCTGCAAGAACTTTCAATTCTAGAATAACGTCCATCTCTGCTCCGGGTAATCCCGGCTGTGAGTATCTAGGTGTTTGATTGGTTGAACTTCTAAAATGCCAGTTCCCTAATCCTCCTTTTCCACCACGAGAAAGTATTTGTTTTTCACCATCTTCGGTAATTTCAAATAATATTTCTCCGGTTTCTTTATCTTTTACGACAGTTCCTAGTGGAACCTCGATGTATTTATCATCTCCATCAGCACCCGTACTTCTGTCTCCACTACCATCTCCACCATTACCTGCTTTGATGTGTCGTGCAAATTTAAGGTGAAACAATGTCCAAAGACCTTTGTTTCCAACCAAAAAAACATGTCCTCCACGACCACCATCACCACCATCAGGACCACCTTTTTCAATAAACTTTTCTCTATGCAAATGCGTAGATCCTTTTCCTCCTTTTCCGGAAGAAACATATATTTTAACGTAATCTACAAAATTCCCTTCAGTCATTTTTTTTTGTTTAAAAGTTTAATGTTTAATGTTTAAAGTTTGGGTGAACAACAACAACTTTAAACATTAAACTTTAAACTAAATTTAACCTTTTATGGCTTTCACCATCACTTTATCAATCTTCACGCCATCCATATCGATGACTTCCAACTCAAATTTTTGCCATATTAATTTCTCTCCTTGTTTTGGAATATGAGAGAGTTCCGTCATTATTAATCCACTCACCGTGGTCACTTCGTAATCATTGATTAATTCATCTAATTCAAAGTAAGTTAAGAAATCATGCAACGAATAATGTCCGTCAACCAACCAAGATCCGTCTTCTCTTTCAATCAATTGAAAATCATCTTTATAAAAGTCAGATGCATCACCAACTAAGGCTTCCAAAATATCATTCAAAGTAATTACACCTTGAAAAACACCATATTCATCAGAGACAAATGCATAATGAATGCCTGTTTTTTTGAAGTTTTCCAAAGCTATATATGCCGTAGTTTGCTCCATCATAAAAGGAGCTTCTGTCATTATATCCGCTAAATTGAAATTTTCATTTTCAAAATGAGCAAAAATATTTTTTAGGTTAACGACACCTACAATATCATCATAATTTTTATCAAAAACAGGATAAATAGAATGTAATTCCTTAAGCATAAACTCCTTAACCTGTTCTTTATCAGAATGCAAAGGTAAAAAAACCACCGACTTTCTGTGCGTCATCAATGAGTTTATTTTTCGGTCTCCAATATGAAAAACGCGCTCCACAATGTTTTGCTCTATTTCCTGTACTTCTCCTCCTTCAGTTCCTTCTTTGATAATTGCTTTTATTTCTTCTTCGGTTACTTTACCGTCAGCGGTGGGTTTTATTTGCAAAACATCCAATAAAAAATCAGTTGAATGAGTCAACAACCAAATAAATGGCGCTGTAACAATCGAAACAATTTTCATGGGTAATGCCACGGCTTTGGCGATGGATTCCGGATGATTCAAGCCTATTCTTTTAGGTAACAATTCTCCCAATACTAAGGAGAAAAAAGTCAAAATCACAACAACTAAACCTACGGCAACAGAATGTGCATAAGATTTTATCATTTCGAATCCTATTATAAATGCTTCTACATCTTTGGTTATTTTATCACCACTATAAATACCGGTAAGAATTCCTATCAGGGTGATTCCTATTTGTACTGTTGACAAAAATTTATTTGGTGAATTCGCTAAATCCAATGCGATTTTAGCGCTTTTATTTCCTTTTTTTGCCGCAGTCTCTAATCTATTCTTTCGTGCTGAAATCAATGCGATTTCTGACATAGAGAAAACCCCATTTAATAGTATTAGGAAAAATATTATTAGTATTTCCAATTTTTTAGTTGATTCGTTTTTTTATTAAAATCTGATTTCTGGATTTTTACTTTCTGAAATCTATTGTCTACAATCTGGATTTTTAGCCCAGATGGCAGTGAAAAGCCCGGAGTTAAAAAGGCTAATTTTTCTTGTCAAAAAAGAGCGACCAAAGGAAGCTCCTTTTATGACTTAGAAAAATAGTTTTTTAACGAGGACTTGTAATGTACAGCTGGAATTGCTCCTATAAATTATCAATCACATTACTTAAGCGTTCCGTAATTTCCTGAATAGTTCCTATTCCATTTACTGCGTAGAACTTCTCTTGTTCATTGTAATACCCCATTAATGGCGCTGTTTTTTCGTTGTATTCCTGGTAGCGATTTCTGATTTTTTCTTCATCTTGATCGTCAATTCTACCACTTGTTTTTCCTCTTTCCAGCAAGCGTTGAATTAAAATTTCATCATCGGCTTCGAGTGCAATTGTTGCAGCCACTTTGGAACCAATTGAAGTAAGAAATGCATCTAAAGCTTCGGCTTGTGAAATTGTTCTTGGGTAACCGTCAAACAAAATTCCGTTTGTATCCGGATGTTTATTTACCTCATCAATCAGCATCTTTGTAGTCAATTCATCTGGTACTAAATCGCCAGCATCCATGTATACTCTTGCTTGTTTGCCAAGTTCTGTATCGTTTTTTAAATTAAAGCGAAATACATCACCAGTGGATATATGCGTTAATTTATATTTTTCTTTCAAAAATTCTGCTTGAGTTCCTTTTCCTGCTCCTGGTTTTCCAAATAAAACAATGTTAGTCATAATGTTGTTGCGTAGTTATTCTTTTAGTTTATATACTTCGGGTAAATTTCTTCCTAAACCATCATAGTCTAAGCCATATCCTACAATAAATTTATTAGGAATTCTAATCCCAACGTAATCTATCTTCATGTCTTTTGTGTAGGCTTCCGGTTTGAAAAAAAGTGTCGCAATTTTAAAATGCTTTACATTTTGCTTTTTGAATAATTCTTTCAGCTCTACTAAAGTATTTCCGGTATCTACAATATCTTCTATTATAATAACGGTGCGTCCAGTCAAATCTTGGTTCAACCCAATTAATTGTTTCACTTCGTTTGTGGAAGAAGTCCCTTCGTAAGAAGCCATTTTTATAAAAGATACCTCGCATGGTTTTTTATACAGTTTCATAAAATCAGAAACCACCATAAAAGCGCCGTTTAATACACCAACAAATACTGGTGTTTCATCAGCAAAATCGTCTTCTATTTGCGTAACCATTTTTGCGATTGCAAAGTCAATTTCTTTGGCAGAAATAAACGGAACAAATTGTTTATCGTGAAGTTGTATCATTATTTTCGTGTTTAAAATAATGCGCAAAGATACAGAATTCGGATTTGACAATTGATAAATGGGCATTAATTTGTAATTTTAAGTAAATTTCACAAAAAACCAACTTAAAATGTATCAAAAGTAATAAATGATGCAATATAAATTCCGAAGAAAATAAAATAGCATTTTCCTATTCAATCATTATGAAGTATCTTTGCTCTTAACAAACAACAACATAATGAATTATTTTTCTTCTGATTTCAAACTGGGAATTCTCGGTGGCGGACAACTCGGCAAAATGCTGTTGTTTGATACCCGAAAATTCGACATACAAACTTATGTTCTTGATCCAAGTAATGAAGCTCCATGTAAAATAGCCTGTGATAAATTCTTCAAAGGCGATTTAATGAATTTTGAAACCGTGTATAACTTTGGCAAAAAAGTTGACGTTTTGACTTTTGAAATCGAGCTGGTTAATCTTGAGGCTTTAGTGAAACTCGAGGAAGAAGGATTAAAAGTATATCCTTCTCCTAAAACATTGAAACTGATTCAAAACAAAGGAATTCAGAAAGATTTTTACACAAAACATGCTATTCCAACAGCAAATTACAAACGATTTGCCAATTTAAAAAGCTTAATTGTTAACATTCTCGATTCCAAATTAAAATTACCTTTTGTATGGAAATGCACTGAATTTGGTTATGACGGAAATGGCGTAAAAGTCATTAGACAAATTTCAGATTTAGATAATTTAGCCAATGTAGAATGTATTGCTGAAGAAATGGTTCCATTCAAAAATGAATTGGCGGTTATTGTTTGTCGCAATCCATCAGGTGAAATAAAAACTTATCCTGTAGTAGAAATGGAATTTCATCCAGAAGCAAACCAGGTAGAATATGTGATTTGTCCTGCTAGAATTGATGCAAAAGTTGCTGAAAAAGCAAGAGCAATCGCCCTGAATGTTTCTGAGAAGTTCAATCATGTAGGTCTTTTAGCCGTAGAAATGTTTCAAACTGAAGATGATGAAATCCTAGTTAATGAAGTTGCTCCCCGCCCGCACAATTCTGGGCATTATTCTATAGAAGCCAGTTACACCTCACAATTTGAAAATCATTTACGAGCTATTCTCAATTTACCCTTGGGAAACACAGATAGTAAAGTTGCCGGTATTATGGTAAATTTATCTGGTGAAGAAGGCTTTTCTGGAGATGTAGTTTACGAAAATATTGAAAAAATATTAAGTTGGGATGGCGTTACGCCTCACATTTATGGCAAGAAAGAAACACGTCCCTTTAGAAAAATGGGGCATGTTACTATTGTAAATAAAAATATTGATGAGGCAAGAAAAATTGCTGAAAAAGTAAAAAACACGATTCGAGTAATTTCAAATAATTAAAAAAATTTAATGATTTAAAGATTAAAAGATTTTCATCAAACTTGATATTAATTTTTCAATCTTTAAATTTTTCAATCTTTAAATAAAATATAATGAGCAAAGTAGCCGTAATAATGGGAAGCATTTCTGATATGCCCGTAATGCAAGAAGCCATAGATATTCTAAAAGCATTTGACATAGAAACAGAAGTTGATATTGTTTCTGCGCACAGAACCCCAGAAAAATTATTCGATTTTAGTAAAAATGCACATCATCGTGGGATTTCGGTTATTATTGCTGGTGCTGGTGGCGCCGCACATTTACCCGGAATGGTGGCTTCGATGTCTCCACTTCCAGTAATTGGCGTTCCTGTAAAATCCAGTAATTCAATTGATGGTTGGGATAGTATTTTATCTATTCTTCAAATGCCGGGTGGCGTTCCTGTAGCGACTGTTGCGTTAAACGGTGCAAAAAATGCCGGAATTCTTGCCGCTCAAATCATAGGAAGTCACAACAAAAGTGTCCTTGACCGAATACTATTATATAAAACAGGATTGAAAGAAGCCGTAGACATAGCTTCCGAGAGTCTAAAAGAATAAATAATTTCAAAACTACTCTGTTCTTTTTCAGGAGCTATTTGCTTCGCCAGTCGCTATCGCTCGTGTCCCGCTATTCGTTGCAATCTTTTATTTTTTAAAGAAAAAAATAAAAGGATTTTCACTGCAAACGAAGTTCACTGAACTCCGATGAAAATAGAAATCAAGTGAAGTAATCGGGGCTACAAAATTATCTCGTTTCCGAATCCCGCAAGGTTTTTGAAACCTTATAAGTTTTTTTGACAATTAAAATCATACCTACAAGGTTTCAAAAACCTTGCAGGATAAAAAATAACACAATGAGCATCTTAACCCACCATTTCAATACAAAGTATAATACAGCCCCTTTTTCGAAAATCAAAAACGAAGATTTTCTTCCTGCTTTTCAAAAAGGAATCGAATTGGCAAAAGCTGAAATCGATGCCATTGTACGAAATCCTATAAAACCAACTTTCCAAAACACTATTGAAGCATTGGCATTTAGTGGCGATGTTTTGGATAGAATTTCAAGTATTTTTTTCAACTTGAATTCAGCAGAAACAAATGATGAAATTCAAAAAATCGCTCAAGAAGTTTCTCCTTTATTGTCTGAATTTGGAAATGATGTTCGTCTTAATCCTGATTTATTCGCGCGAGTAAAGACAGTTTACGAGCAAAGAGAAAAATTGAATCTAAATCCCGAGCAAACCACACTTTTAGATAAAAAATACAAAAGTTTCTCCAGAAACGGAGCTAATCTGCCGGAAGACAAAAAGAGCCAATTAAGAGAAATCGACAAAGAATTATCGAAATTGAGTTTGCAGTTTGGCGAAAATGTTTTGGATGAAACCCATGCTTTTCAATTGCACCTTACCAATGAAAGCGATTTAGCTGGTTTGCCGGAAGGAACTATAGAAGCCGCTCATTCATTGGCCAAAAGCCAAGAAAAGGAAGGCTGGATTTTTACTTTAGATTACCCGAGCTATGTTCCGTTTGTGACGTATGCCGATAATCGGGAATTGCGCAAGAAAATGGCAATCGCTTTTGGCGCCAAAGGTTTTCAAAACAACGAATTTGACAACCAAGAAATCGTGCTTAAAATTGCTAAATTGCGTTTTGACAGAGCACAAGTTTTAGGATATGCCACTCACGCCCATTTTGTACTTGAAGAAAGAATGGCAGAAAGCCCGGAGAAAGTGAAAACATTTTCGAATGACTTATTGGAAAAAGCCAAGCCGGCAGCTTTGAAAGAATTTGCACAATTAACCACTTTCGCAACAGCGTTAAACGGCATTGAACAATTGGAGAAATGGGATGGCGCCTATTATTCGGAGAAATTGAAACAGCAGTTATTCAATTTAGATGATGAAATATTAAAACCTTATTTCCAATTAGAGAAAGTGTTGGACGGTGCTTTTGCAGTAGCGCAAAAATTATATGGAATCACTTTCGAAGAAATTTTCGAAGTGGATAAATACCATGAAGAAGTAAAAACCTACGAAGTAAAAGATGAAGACGACCAATTAGTTGCCGTATTTTATGCTGATTTCTTTCCAAGAAAAGGCAAACGTAACGGAGCCTGGATGACGTCGTTTAAATCGCAATACATAAAAAAAGGAATCAACGAAAGACCACACATTTCCATTGTGTGTAATTTCACAAAACCTACAGAAACAAAACCATCATTATTAACTTTTAATGAAGTCACAACCTTGTTTCATGAATTTGGTCACGCTTTACACGGCATGTTAGCGAACACAACTTATCCAAGTTTATCTGGAACAAGTGTATATTGGGATTTTGTGGAATTACCAAGTCAGATTCTGGAAAACTGGTGTTACGAACCGGAAGCATTAGCTTTATTCGCTTATCATTATCAAACTGGCGAAATGATTCCAATGGAATTAGTCCATAAAATTAAAGAAAGCGCCAGTTTTCAGGAAGGAATGGCAACGATGCGCCAATTGAGTTTTGGATTGTTAGATATGGGATGGCACGCACAAGATCCTTCAAATATTAAAGACATCAAAGTTTTTGAAACCGAACAATTTGCCGCTACACAACTATACCCTGATGTAAAGGAAAATGCGATGAGCACTTCCTTTTCTCATATTTTTCAAGGTGGGTATTCTTCTGGATATTACAGTTATAAATGGGCAGAAGTTCTCGATGCTGATGCTTTCGAATATTTCCAGGAATGCGGCATCTTCAATAAAGAAGTGGCCACCAAGTTCAAGGAAAATGTACTTTCTAAAGGCGGAACAGAACACCCGATGATTTTGTACAAACGTTTTAGAGGACAAGAACCAAAACCGGAAGCGTTGTTAAAAAGAGCGGGATTGGTTTAAACAACAACTATTTAAAACCCGAAGTTCAAGTGCTTCGGGTTTTTTAATTTTTCTGAAAATTAAACGTAAAGAAACTATGAGTTTTCTAAAAGCCGAATGGAATAATTTAGCAATGATTAATTATGAAGTTAATCCTCAAATATTAGAACAATATGTTCCAAAAGGAACCGAAATAGATCTCTATAACGGCAAATGTTATGTTAGTTTTATTGGTTTCCTATTTGAAAACGTGAGATTTTTAGGAATGAAAATCCCTTTTCATTCTGATTTTGAAGAGATCAATCTTCGGTTTTATGTGAGACGCTTTGAAAATGGAGTTTGGAAAAGAGGTACGGTTTTTATTAGTGAAATTGTCCCAAAATACGCCATATCATTCGTGGCAAATACCTTCTACAACGAGCATTATCAGACTTTACCCATGAAACACACTTTGAAAGTTAATGAAAACACCATGGAATTTATTTACCAATGGAAAGTGAATAATAACTGGAATACCATTCATGTAGAAACCAATAAAAATCCCATTGCGATTGAACCAGGCTCTGAAGCTGAATTTATCACCGAGCATTATTTTGGTTATAACAAAATAAATGAAAACGAAACTTTTGAATACCAAGTTACTCATCCCAGATGGCGACAACTGGAAGTAATCAACAATTCATCCTTGATTGATTTCGAAAGCGTTTATGGAAAAGAATTTGCTTTTATCAGGGATTTAAAACCTACATCAGTCATTCTTGCCATTGGTTCTAAAATCACTATTGAAAACAAACGAAAAATCTAAATTTTGATGGCTGCCGTAAAAATTCGACTAGAAAAATCATCTAATCAATTTTCTTATCGAAAGAAATAAAATATTGAAAAATTTATCTGAAAACGAGCAGTAACGACCACCAAACAATTGGTACGCTTTCCACCCAAAAAGACGATACTATTTAAATTTATTTCAAAAACTCCCTGAAATTTTCCTTGCTTACCACCAAAAAACTGGATTGATACGCTTCTTGAAATGATTTAGGCAACTTCGCTTTTTTAGTGGAAGACCATTTGAATTCAAAAGCACTCACTGCATCAGCATTAGTTTCAATATAATCTATTTCCTGTTGTTGTGTGGTTCTCCAAAAGTAAGGTTTTGATAAACTTTGAGAATAGGACAACTGTTTTACTCGCTCTGAAACTAAAAAATTTTCCCACAATGCCCCTTTATCCTGCCTAAATTCTAAGGAATTAAAATTTCCAATCAACATATTCCGAACACCATTGTCGTAAAAATAGATTTTTCTGTTTGCCTTTATCTCATTTCTCAAGTTTTTGCTAAAACTATTTAGTCGAAAAATCACAAAAGCCTTCTCCAACAAATCTATATAATTATTAACCGTATTTTTATCTACACCAACTAATTGTGCTATTTCATTATAGCTTACCTCGCAACCAACCTGAAAAGCTAAGGCTTGTAATATTTTTTCTAAAACTTCCGATTTCCTGATACCCGCTAAACTCAAAACATCTTTATATAAGTAGCTAGAAACAAGGTTTTTCAAAATTTCATATTCATTACCAAAGTTATTTATCACATCTGGATACATTCCATAAAGCAACCGCAACTCCAATTGCTGCTGCGCTTTTATATAACCTACATTCGTTTCAAATTCATTCCAGGAAATGGGATACAAACGGTATTCAAATTTGCGTCCCGTCAATGGTTCTTGTGTGACATGATTAATATCAAAAGCCGAAGAACCACTAACAAGCACTTGCACATCTTTGATTTGATCAACAATAATCTTTAGTTTTAAACCAATCGCAGGAATACGCTGTACCTCATCAATAAAAACGTATTTATAATTTCCAATAATACTTTTTAAGGTTTCGGTATTTGCTTTTGCTAAAGTATCAACTACAACCGCATCATCACCATCAAGAAATAGAAACGGAATATCCTTTAATAAAGCGTTAATCAATGTAGTTTTACCAACTTGTCGCGGGCCTATTAATACAATAATTTTGCCCTTCCCTAAATTCTTCTCTATTATTGGCATTAAATCTCTACTAATCATAACCGTAAATTTTAACCAAATATAGTACAATTATATCGTATTCACCAAATTTATACTGTTTTTGGTGAACGTATTCACCAAATTTATACTGTTTTTGGTGAACATATTCACCGAATTTGAGTTTTTCTAAAACAACAAAACCATCAACCACCAAACAATTGGCACGCTTTCCACCCAAAACGAAGTATAATATTTCGAGCGTTTTTCATTGGCAAAAAGCAGAAATAACAAAATCATAACCACTACTATCAAGTTGACAATTAATTGATTTTCATCAAAATTACTTTTTAGAAATTCCAGAAAATAAAACGGAATTAAAAGTAACAATCCCAATATTTTGGTTCGCTTTACTCCTATTTGTTGCGGTACGGTTTGCAGATGCGGGTCATCATTGGCCAAATCAATAATTTCAAAAATAAGCACCAATACAAAAATCAAGATAAATCGCTGAATGCATTTTAGATAGAAATCAAGCGTTATCGACACATTGACATTCAAAATAGGCAAAGCCAAAGTTACTCCTACCCAACACAACGCCACAATATAGATTTTAACTCCTGCCCAATTTCTGGCATTTTTTTTATTTGGAAAAAACGGAAGCGTATACAACAAAGTGATACTCAAAAAAGCAATTGCTACGATTTGAGTAATCCGTTGCAGCTGAAAAAAATAAAAACCAACCAAAAGAAGCGCAAAAAAACTAAATACGGCAATTATTTTTAACTCCTTGCGCATCATTAGTTTTTTGGCCCTGGCCAAAGCATCATATTTTACGAAATTATATCCTACAATTGTTCCAAAAAAAACAAAATTAGCTATTGGTTCATCCGCAGCAATGTGAAACATGTGTTGTGTCATTCGCACTAAGGCATAACACGACAATCCCACGTGAATACTGCTATTGATATAAAAATTGAATAGTTCTTTGAAAATCTTCATGAGACAAAATTAATCAATTGTGAGCAAATCTGTCATTTAGCTGAAAAATCAATAAAAAAGGAGACCCAAAATACCTTTTAGATTATTAATAATACTTAATTTTGCACCACTAAAAAAACAACACCTACATTTTTATATGAAAACAGATGCTTTTGCTTTAAGACACATTGGTCCAAGAGAAAACGACCTACAACATATGTTGAAAACCATTGGAGCGGAGACGCTGGATCAATTGATTTTCGAGACAATTCCTAGTGATATTCGTCTAAAAGCTGATTTGGATTTAGATCCTGCAATGACCGAATATGAATTTGCAAATCACATTCAAAAATTAGGGAATAAAAATAAAGTTTTTCAATCCTACATTGGTTTGGGTTACAATGCAGCAATTATCCCTGCAGTTATCCAAAGAAACGTTTTTGAAAACCCAGGTTGGTATACTGCTTACACACCTTATCAAGCAGAAATTGCTCAAGGCCGTTTGGAAGCAATTTTGAATTTCCAGACTATGGTTATCGAATTAACCGGAATGGAAATCGCCAATGCTTCTTTATTGGACGAAGGAACTGCTGCTGCAGAAGCTATGGCATTACTTTTTGATGTTCGCTCTCGTGATCAAAAGAAAAATAATATTTGTAAATTCTTCGTTTCCGAAGAAATATTACCTCAAACTTTATCAGTTTTACAAACGCGTTCTACGCCAATTGGTGTTGAATTAGTAATTGGAAATCATGAAGATTTCGACTTTTCAACGGACTATTTTGGAGCTATTCTTCAATATCCAGGGAAATTTGGACAAATTCATGACTATGCCGATTTTATCGCTAAAGCTGCCGCAAACGAAATAAAAGTGGCTGTTGCTGCTGATATTTTGAGTTTGGCAAAATTGACTCCTCCGGGAGAAATGGGCGCTGCAGTAGTTTTAGGAACTACACAACGTTTCGGAATTCCATTAGGTTACGGTGGTCCACACGCTGCCTATTTTGCTACAAAAGACGAATACAAAAGAAGCATGCCGGGAAGAATCATCGGTGTAACTGTTGACACTAATGGCAATCGTGCGTTGCGTATGGCGTTGCAAACGCGTGAGCAACACATTAAACGTGATAAAGCCACTTCAAATATTTGTACCGCACAAGTTTTATTGTCAGTTATGGCAGGAATGTATGCGGTTTATCATGGCCCAAAAGGCTTGCAATATATCGCTAATAAAGTACATGCTTCGGCAGCTACATTGGCAAACGAATTAGAAAAATTAGGTTTCCAACAAACTAATACTGCTTTCTTTGACACTATTGTTGTTAAGGCTGATGCCAAAAAAGTGAAAGCTATTGCTGAACAAAACGAAATCAACTTTTATTACATTGACGAAAATACCGTTTCTATTTCTTTGAATGAAACGACAAGCGTTGCTGATCTAAATAAAATTATTGCTGTTTTTGCTTCCGCAAAAGAGACTCAGGCAACAACAATTGAAAGTTTATCAGAAACCAATCATTTTCCAGAAAGCGTAAACAGAACATCAACGTTCTTACAACATGATGTTTTCAACAAATTCTATTCGGAAACCGCTTTGATGCGTTACATCAAAATGTTGGAACGAAAAGATTTGGCTTTGAATCATTCGATGATTTCATTAGGTTCTTGTACCATGAAACTGAATGCAGCTTCAGAAATGTTGCCTTTAAGCATGCCGCAATGGAATAACATTCACCCATTTGCACCACTTGATCAAGCACAAGGATACCAGGAAATGTTAGCCAAACTAGAACAACAATTAAATGTTATCACCGGTTTTGCAGGAACGACTTTACAACCCAATTCAGGTGCTCAAGGAGAATATGCAGGATTAATGGTAATTCGTGCGTACCACCAGTCAAGAGGAGATCATCATAGAAACATTGCTTTAATTCCATCATCAGCTCACGGAACTAATCCGGCATCAGCAGCTATGGCGGGAATGAAAGTTATTGTTACCAAAACTTTAGAAAACGGAAATATCGACGTAGAAGATTTACGCGAAAAAGCAATTCTTCACGCAGCCAATCTTTCTTGTTTGATGGTAACGTATCCGTCAACTCACGGTGTATTTGAAAGTGCTATTAAAGAAATCACACAATTGATCCACGATAACGGCGGACAGGTCTATATGGATGGTGCCAATATGAATGCCCAGGTAGGACTTACGAACCCTGCAACTATTGGTGCTGATGTTTGTCACTTGAACTTACACAAAACGTTTGCTATTCCTCACGGTGGTGGTGGACCAGGTGTAGGACCAATATGTGTTGCTCCACAATTAGTACCATTTTTACCATCAAACCCAGTAATTCCAACGGGAGGAGAAAATGCTATTTCGGCTATTTCTGCAGCTCCTTGGGGTTCCGCTTTAGTTTGTTTAATTTCTTATGGTTACATTTCAATGTTAGGTGCTGAAGGTTTGAAACAATCTACTCAATATGCGATTTTAAACGCGAACTACATTAAAGAGAAATTAAACGGCCATTATGATACGTTGTATTCCGGAGAAATGGGTCGTGCAGCTCACGAAATGATTTTGGAATGTCGTCCTTTCAAACAAAAAGGAATTGAAGTTACTGATATTGCAAAACGTTTAATGGATTATGGTTTCCATGCCCCTACCGTTTCTTTCCCAGTTGCGGGAACATTAATGATTGAACCAACTGAAAGTGAAAACTTAGAGGAATTAGATCGTTTTTGTGATGCGATGATTTCAATACGTAAAGAAATTGAAGCTTCTACTCTGGAAGACAAAAATAATGTCTTAAAAAATTCTCCACATACTTTAGCCATGCTAACTACTGATGTTTGGGACTTCCCTTACACTCGTGAGCAAGCAGCTTTCCCATTGGATTATATTGCTGAAAATAAATTCTGGCCAACTGTTCGCAGAGCAGATGATGCTTATGGCGATAGAAATTTAGTTTGTTCTTGTGCGCCCATAGAGGCCTATATGGAAAATTAATTTTTAAATTAATTCAAAAAAATGTCTCGAGAAATGGAGGCCACTGAAAAACATCGCTTATTTTGATTAGCGTCGTTTTTTAGACAATAAAAAAACGCTTGTAACAGGATTTTTAAACATCCCTTACAAGCGTTTTTCTTTTTGTAACTGTTTTTTATTGTAGGTTGTATCAGCCGATTTTTGACTGATAGAGGTTCATTTTGCATAATGCGCGTGTAGCTTGCATTTCCTACATTAATTTCAGTATTCTTTTTAAGTTGACTGCAAAAATTGCTATCGCTCCTTGCATTTGCATATTGGTAATGCCATACGATATTGCTCTATCATAACCATGTACATTTTTTAATTCACTGTTTTTCGCTTCTATTTTGTATCGGTGTTTTGCTTTTTCTTTGTAATAGTCAGTGTCTTGAAAGCTGATTTGTTCTTGGTGTAAGTCTGATTTTATCGATACAGAATATGTTTTTGTCTTGGCTCCGTCTTTATAACAACCCTCTTTTAAAGGACAAGACTTGCATTTTTCGACATCAAAATAGTAGGTTTGTACTTGATTCGTTCCAATGTTTTTTTTACCCTGAAGAGCCTTTCGTATAGCCATATGACCTGCAGGACAAACAAACATATCGGCATCTTTATTGTAATCAAATTTATCTTCGTCTTTTCTAAATCCTTGTGTTATGGAAGGATTTAGACGCGCTACTACTTTAATGTTTTGTTCACTTGTGAGTTTAAGATTTTCTTTCCCTGAATAGGCTGCATCGCCAATAATTGTATCTACATCAATTCCATTTTCTTGACTAATTTCTAAAAGTTTAGGTAATTCTGGTCCATCTCCTTTTTCTCCTGATGTTACTACAGCTGCTGTAATGATACGTTCTTCAGTCATTGCTAAATGAGTCTTATATCCAAAGAAGGAACTATCAGCGGATTTATGACCCGTTTTAGCATCTGTATCTTTTGATAACGTAAAATTTTCCTGAGTGTCTTCTATCGTTTCTTTTAGCAAGTTTAATTTTTCTTTCACGGCAGGTATGGAACATAAAGATTGTTCTTTTTCCAGCCGTTTCTCCAACTCTTTACAATAGGCCAATTCCTTTTCCAATTCATTGGTGTTGTTCTTCTCTGGCATGCGTTCTTTCCATTGGTCATCAAATAAATAAACCGTTTTTCGTAGTAGTTTGGAACGTTCACGCAATACTTCAATTGCCGAAAATGGATTTGATCTCGATAAAGTATGTGTGGCATCAACTATAATAGACTTGGAGCGTATGATGCCCTTTTCAACAGCTATAGATACCGTTTTACCAATCAATAGATTTAATAGGTCGGTGTCCTTCAAACGTAGTTTTCTAAATTTTGTCAAGGAACTTGAATTTATGACATCTTCCTCTGGTGCCATTTCCAAAAAAGACTTAAAAGACATATCAAAACGGGAACGCTCAACTACATCAACATCTGAAACGGTATAAATTGTTTTCAGAAGTAAATACTTGAACATACGCACAGGACTCTCTGCTGTGCGACCATTATTGGCGCAATACTTATTTAGCAACTCATCGTAGATAAATGAAAAATCAATCAACTCATTAATTTTCCTTAGCATATTATCCTTGGGAACAATTAAATCATATAACGAAGAATACGAACTGAACTGAATTTTTTGTTGCTGAACTAACATCTAAAAGGCCTTATGGTTACAGTTAAAAATACGAAAAAAAGGAGCAGAAAACTTTGATTTCTACTCCTTTTTATTAACAATATATTCGTAAAAAGACTTTTTCAGTGGCCTCGAGAAATCGGGACATTTTTTTTATACCTCAAAATTTATACAAAATTCAGAAAATAGTACAATGCAAATTCTTAAAATATCCATTTTATCAATCGCAACAATTAGTAAAGAAATATCGCATCGATTTTTGCAATTTGTAAAAAAATAATCAATATTTTTGCCAATAAATTATTATTTCATAATTATATGCATGCATAGTAAATATTATGAGTGTAATAACTTTTTAATCATTAAATTAGCCTGAATTTTTGGAAAAATAACCCGATGAAAATAAAAATAACTGGAATAGGAAGTTATATTCCTGAGAAAAAAGTAAGTAATACAGACTTTGGCGAACATGTTTTTTTAAACGAAGATGGAACCGCCTTTGGTTATCCTAACGAAGTTGTCATTAATAAATTTAAGGGAATAACAGGAATTGAACACAGACGTTATGCCGAAGATCAGTACACCTCATCTGATTTAGCTTTTTTTGCCTCCCAAAAAGCAATAGAAAATGCTGGAATTGATCCAGAAACAATAGATTATATCATCTTTGCACACAACTTTGGCGATGTAAAATGCGGAACAAATCAATCCGATATGATTCCAAGTTTGGCCACCCGTGTGAAACACAAGCTCCAAATAAAGAACCCAAAATGTGTTGCCTATGATATCCTTTTTGGATGTCCAGGCTGGATAGAAGGGGTTATGCAGGCCAATGCTTTCATCAAATCGGGAATGGCAAAACGCTGTCTGGTAATTGGCGCTGAAACCCTTTCGAGAGTAGTCGACGCGCATGACAGGGATTCCATGATTTATTCTGATGGCGCAGGCGCTTCTATTATTGAAGCTTCTGATGATGAAACAGGAATGTTGGCTTATGAAAGTGCTACTTATGCAAATGATGAAGCCAATTATTTGTTCTTTGGTAAATCATACAATCCTGATTTAGATCCAGACATTCGTTACATAAAAATGTATGGTCGCAAGATTTATGAATTTGCATTAAGCCAAGTTCCGGCTGCAATGAAAAGTTGTTTGGACAAAAGCGGATTAGACATTGACGACGTAAAAAAAATCCTTATCCATCAAGCCAATGAAAAAATGGACGAAGCGATAATCCAACGTTTTTACAAATTATACGACAGACCCGTACCCAAAGACATCATGCCAATGAGCATTCACGAACTGGGAAACAGCAGTGTGGCAACCGTTCCTACCCTTTTTGACTTGTTAATTCGTGGAGAAATAGAAAACCAATCCATACAAAAAGGCGACGTTCTTATCTTTGCATCCGTTGGAGCGGGAATGAATATCAACGCATTTGTTTACAGATATTAATCATTATAATGAATTTGGTAATCAGGAGCTAATCCGGCTATACATTACAATTCCTCACTACAAAACTTGTTTTTCTAAGGTGTAAGAAAGCTTCTTTTAGTCGCTTTTTACACCTTGAAAAACTACATTTTGAAGCTCCGGGATTTTCATTCCTATCCGGGCTAAAAAACAATGTCCAAAAACACATTTATTACTATATTTGTGGCTTCGTGCCCTTGCGGCAAAATCAAAAAAACATGTACGAAAAAACGTTTCCCAATAAAAGATTCAAACACACTTTAGAATTTCTAAAAAAACACATCTCCACGGATGAAACCATATTAGATTTAGGCGTAGAAAACCCTTTTTCTAAAATCATGAAATCTGAAGGATTTGCTGTTAAAAACACAACAGGAGAAGACTTAGATATCGACCAAACCGTACTTTCAAATGAAAAACAGGATGTCGTAACTGCTTTCGAAATCTTTGAACATTTACTCAATCCGTTTACTATTTTAAAAGAAATAAAATCCGATAAGCTTTTTATATCTATCCCAATGCGTTTGTGGTTTTCACCAGCATATCGAAGCAAAACAGATATGTGGGACAGACATTACCATGAATTTGAAGATTGGCAATTGGACTGGCTATTGGAAAAAACAGGCTGGAAAATAATCGACCGAGAAAAATGGACCAATCCCGTTAAGAAATTTGGCATTCGTCCCTTATTACGTAAGTTCACCAACCGATATTATATTGTTTACGCTGAAAAAATCCCCTCCCCAACCCTCCCCGAAGGGAAGGGAGCCTAGACTCTACAATTTTTAAGCTAAAAATCTCAGCATCTTAGAAACTTAGTCCCTCAAGAAAAATGAATTATTACATTGTTATTCCGGCTCATAACGAAGAAGCATTTATTGCTTTAACTTTGGAATCTTTGATTTCGCAAACTGTTTTACCAAAAAAAGTGGTGGTGGTCAATGATAATTCTACCGACAAAACAGCCGAAATCGTAACAGCTTTCGTCAAAGAAAATCCGTTTATTACTTTGGTAAACAAAACTTCAAGTGCGATACATCTTCCGGGAAGTAAAGTCATTCAGGCGTTTCACAAAGGTTTTGAAACATTGGACGAAGATTATGACGTCATAGTAAAACTGGATGCCGACTTAATTCTACCTAACAATTATTTTGAAACTATTTTAAACATTTTCGAAAAAGATGCAACAATAGGGATGGCCGGCGGATTTGCCTATATCGAAAAAAACGGCGAATGGATTCTGGAAAACCTAACCGATAAAGACCATATTCGAGGCGCATTCAAAGCCTATAGAAAAGCATGTTTTCAACAAATAGACAACTTAAAACCTGCAATGGGTTGGGACACCGTTGATGAATTATTGTCTAAATTTTATGGCTGGAAAATAGCTACTGATGCTTCATTAATCGTAAAACATCTAAAACCAACTGGAGCTAATTATAACAAAACAGCACGTTACAAACAAGGTGAAGCTTTTTACACCTTAGGTTACGGTTTTTTAATCACGGCGATTGCCTCGGCAAAACTGGCTATGATGAAAAAGAAACCTTTCCTTTTTTTAGATTACATCAAAGGTTTTTGGAAAGCCAAAGCTGCTAAAACCCCTTTATTGGTAACTGCAGAACAAGCAAAATTCATTCGGAATTATCGTTTGAAGAAAATGAAAGAAAAAATTTTCTAACGAAAACTACGAACTCAAAACTTATAACTCATAACTATTTTTGTAATTTAGCCCATAATCGCAAAACTATGATGCTCATTCGATATATAACGCAGATAGGAAGATACTTCTTAATGCTGAAAGAAATTTTCAATAAACAAACTAAATGGTCTGTGATGAGAAATCTAATTTTCAAGGAAATTGACGATTTAATTATTGGTTCTTTGGGTATTGTGGCTTTCATTTCTTTCTTTGTTGGAGGTGTTGTTGCCATTCAAACTGCCTTAAACTTGACCAATCCATTAATCCCAAAATATCTTATTGGTTTTGCAACCAGACAATCGGTAATATTAGAATTCGCACCCACTTTCATCTCGGTGATTATGGCTGGAAAAATGGGTTCTTTTATCACATCAAGTATTGGAACCATGAGAGTGACAGAACAAATTGACGCACTAGAAGTCATGGGCGTTAATTCGTTAAACTATTTAGTTTTTCCAAAAATAATTGCCTTACTATTATATCCATTTGTCATTGGAATCAGTATGTTCCTGGGAGTATTAGGTGGCTGGATGGCTGGTGTTTATGGTGGTTTTACCTCAAGCGCCGAATTTATAAATGGTGCGCAATTGGATTTTATTCCATTTCATATCGTTTATGCTTTTCTAAAAACATTGATTTTCGCGATGTTATTAGCAACCATTCCTTCTTTTCACGGATATTACATGAAGGGCGGTGCACTTGAAGTAGGAAGAGCAAGTACCGTATCATTTGTTTGGACATCGGTTTCAATAATTTCTTTCAATTATATATTAACACAACTGTTATTAGGCTCATGATAGAAGTAAAAAACGTAGAAAAATCATTTGGCGGCATCAAAATTCTTAAAGGTGTTTCGACAGTTTTTGAAACCGGAAAAACAAATTTAATTATTGGACAAAGTGGATCTGGCAAAACCGTTCTGCTAAAAAGTCTTTTAGGCATACATACACCCGAATCTGGAACAATTTCATTTGACGGTAGAATATATTCTGAATTAAGCCCAGAGGAAAAACGAGATTTACGAACTGAAATAGGAATGGTTTTTCAAGGAAGTGCCTTGTTTGATTCCATGACCGTAGCTGAAAACGTAGGTTTCCCGTTAAAAATGTTCACCAAAGACAATAATTCAAAAATTCAGAAACGCGTAGATTTTGTATTAAAAAGAGTTAACCTTACTGACGCACATAAAAAATTACCTTCGGAAATTTCAGGAGGAATGCAAAAACGTGTGGCAATTGCCCGCGCTATCGTAAACAATCCGAAATACCTGTTTTGTGACGAACCCAATTCTGGATTAGACCCAAACACGGCTATATTGATAGATAATCTTATCAAAGAAATTACCGAAGAGTACAATATCACAACCGTAATAAACACGCATGATATGAACTCGGTTATGGAAATTGGGGAGAAAATTTTATTCTTGAAAGATGGTTTAAAAGCTTGGGAAGGAACTAAAGAAGAAATTTTCAGAACCGATAACGAAGCTGTAGTGGACTTTGTCTATTCTTCGAATTTATTCAAAAAAGTACGAGAAGCTTATTTGAAGGAATAAAAATTACGCCAAATTTAACTTGTTTTTAATAACTCTACCTCCGCATTTGGATTAAAAAGATAGGTTTTCCCTGAACTCACTTCAAGGCATTCAAAACGCTTGGTTCTTATGGCTATTTTCTTGAAAATCTTTCCGTTTTGGATTCGAAAAACACTGCCGTAAGGAATTTCGAACACATAATTTTTGTCGTTTTGCTGGTCAAATTGCTTCAATGCCAATGCTAAAGTAGCATCGGTATCGCTACTGGCTGTTGGGTTTTTGAAATGTCTCGCCAACAACGGCAATAAATGATTTGGAAAAATCTCTGGACGAATGTATGGAATCATCAACCTTTGAAATGAATACTTCCACTCGTTTCCATGAGGCTTAATATTCCTTCCAAATTTTTCAAACGCAACCAAATGAGAAATTTCATGAATCAGCGTAATCAGAAACTTGTATTTATTCAGGTTTGAATTTACCGTGATTTCATGCTTCCCATTTAAGCCTTTTCGATAATCACCATGACGCGTTTGTCTTTCATTTACAATCTTAAGATGCACTTGATTGACAACAATAAGTTCAAAAACTGGTTTTACAGCATGTTCTGGAATATATCTTGCTAAGGTTTCGCTCAAAATAGTTATGAGTTAGGAATTATAAGTTATGAGTTTTTCTTTGAGGTTATTATAATACTTCGTATAATTTTCAAAACTTCATTATTCTGTTTGTAAATTGATTCAAATTCTATCTCGGAAATATAATTGGTTTCTTTTAAAAGCTCTAACCAATAAAGAGATTCATTACATTCTTTCTGAGCTATTGACAACTTATGAATAAAATCAGGCTTGCTTTGCGCATTTACCGCTTCACGGACATTTGCTCCAACAGAAGTAACTGAACGCAAAAATTGTTTACTCATAATATATTCGTTCTTTTCAGCGACCAAGTATTTGTAAAAATTCACACCTCTAATTGCCAACTCAAAACTCTTTGTTTTTACAATACTTTCACTCATAATTCATAACTTAAAATTTATAACTCTAAGTTACGGATTCGTAGAAGATACTTGCAACACTTTTCCGTTGAAATATTTATTTCCAGTCAGCGTAAAATTAAAAATATAATCCGCCATTTCACTCGCTGTAATTGGAGCTTGATAGCCTGGAAAAGCTTCAGCTAACATTTCTGTTTGAACCGAACCTAAAGCCAAAACATTAAAAGCAATACCTCTTTCTTTATATTCCTCAGCTAATAATTCTGATAATGTAATAACAGCACCTTTACTGGAACTATAAGCTGCAAGTCCTGCAAATTTCAAACTTCCCTGAATTCCGCCCATAGAACTTATTGTTACTACATGGCTTCCTTTTTGTAAATAAGGCAAACAAATGCGAGTCAAATTAGCAACTCCAAAAACATTGACTTTATAGATATTTTCGAAATCTTCCTGAGTTGTTTCTGAAAATGGTTTCAACAATAAACTTCCTGCATTATGAATGACCGCATCAATTTGTTTCCAAGACTTAGAAAGAAAATCTTGCACTTTCTCTAATTCTGATTCATTAGATAAATCAACCGAAAGGCAAGTGATATTTTCATTCCCTAATAAAGCTTGCGGAATTTTTCTTGAAATGGCTAACACTTGATGTCCAGCCTTGGCAAATTGCAATGCCAACTCATATCCTATCCCTCTACTAGTTCCTGTAATAATAATATTTTTCATGTAGCAAAAATAAACAAAAACACTAAAAAAAGCATCATTTTAGCTGTAGGTATTGTTTCAAATATAAAAATAAGGTTTTCTATAATTATGCTTAATTTTGCCGAAACAAAATACTATTTGAATTCGCAGCAAATGACAGAAAACATACAATTAGAAATAGCAAAACTGCATGATATTGATGGAATTTTGGCATTACAGGAATTGTATCTGGTATCTAATTTATCCGAAGAAGAAAAAGCTTCAGGGTTTGTCACTACGCCGTTTTCAATCCCTCAACTAACCGAAGTCATAGGACAACAAGGCTTGTTTATCGCCAAAGACAATACTAGAATCATCGCTTATATTTTTGCAGGAGGCTGGGATTTTTTCAACCAATGGTCCATATTCAATTATATGACTACATTATTTCCTAATCTTAAATTTTTAGATTTCGATATTACTACAACCAATAGCTTTCAGTATGGACCTATTTGTATTCATAAGGAATATCGAGGAAAAGGATTAATAACACCACTTTTCGAATTTATGAGAATCAATATTGTACAACGATATCCATTGGCTTTGACCTTTATCAATAAAACCAATATTCCATCTACAAAAGCGCATACCGAAAAACTAAAATGGACGATCATCGCTGATTTTCAATTCAACAATAACAATTATTTTATTTTGGCTTATGACATGAATAAACCCGTTATCTAAAACTCACTAATTCATGTGAATTTCGTGTGTTGGAGCATTGGTCATTTGCGTAACCGCAGGTAATAACTCCTGAATAAACGAAGTCATGTGAGATAAATCCATAGCTTTAAATTCATCCGAAACATGATGGTAGAATTCGAAATTTTCAAAATCGAAAGTACTCACAGATTGACAAGGCACATGAAACTCATTGTAAAAAGAATAATTATCTGATCTGTAAAACAATTGGTATTCGGCTTCTTTTGGAAGAAAACCAATCGTATTTTTTCCGGTATATTCATTGATTTTACTCGCCATATTCGATTTATCAAAACCAGTAATATAAGCTAGATAATCTCTTTTCATTGGCACTCCAATCATCTCAATATTGAATTGCGCGTATAAATTAAAGTTTTGTGCTTTCAGCTTTTTAGCTAAATGTTTAGAACCTAACAATCCTTTTTCTTCTCCTGTAAAAAACACGAAAAGAACACTTCTTTTATTGTTTTTAACAGCACTGAAATATTTAGCCATTTCAGCAACTGCAGTTGTTCCTGACGCATCATCATTGGCACCATTATTTATAAAATCTCCATTGACTCCCTTTTTATCAATTCCAATATGATCATAATGCGCACTTAGAATTATAAATTCATTTTTCAAAACAGCGTCAGTACCTTCAACAAAACCTACAATATTGAATGCCGTTTCTTTGAAAGTTGATAACGTATCGCGATACGATTTAAAATAAGGCTTTACATCGTTGTTTTTAAAAAACTGCTCCAAATAATCAGCCGCTTTTACCATTCCTTTTGTTCCGGTTTCCCTACCTTCTAACTCGTCAGAAGTCAAATATTTCAACGTTTCTGCAACATCATTTTCTTTGACTTTATATTCAGCTTCTAATAGTTTTAATCGGGTATCGTTTGTGGCTTGGGCCGTGATAGAAGAAGTTGATAAACATCCGAATAAAACGAATGGAAGAAGTAAAAGTGTATTTTTCATAGTTTATAATTCTTTGGTTAAGGAGTAAATCTTCTTTAAATAGATAGGATCAAAATCTTATTTCTTATAATATTTTTTGTAGACCGCATACATTTGAATTAGAGCTAAAACTACAAAAAATAACGGAATAATTACAGGCAATATATATCTTGAGAAACTAGCCGTGTTTTGGGAAAACAAATTTAGAATAGTTACTAACCCCAGCATTCCAAAAAACGTCCCTACTAAAGTTCCAAAAACGTAATAATATTTAAGTCTTTTTTCGATAGCAATATAATTCCCATTAATCAAATAGAGATTCCAACCTGTCCAAAATGGTAATTGAAGAAAATTGATACCATTCAAAAACATACCAATGAGAAAAGGCGAATACATAATAAATTTTTCTAAATCATTATGATTTTCTACTGTTTGATTCGAATGAGCATAAAAAGAATACCCCAGAAACAGCAAAAAGAAAACAGCAAAAAAATCGATCACTTTCATCAATTTTTTATTGTTTACCAATTGATTTGCAAAAATCAACGTGAAGTAAATGACAAAAAACTCAACCAAAATAACACCCAACAAATAAAAAATCAAACTATTTATACCTAATTCAGAGTAAATTTTGAACCCAATAATATTTAAATATCCCAGTGGAACTGAGCCAATAAAGCTCACTAAGGAACCAACGAGAATATTTTTTACAACTTTCATTTTATTAGAAATTTACAATTTTATTGCTTTGCTCTAAATGCAAGCAATATTCTTTCATACCTGCTTTGTGCGCTAAATATGGACTTCCATTTTTATGATTTACTACACTTATTTCATACATATACGTAATATGGCGGGCGAGTTCTTTCCAAGCAAATAGCAAAGAATGCTTCGGGTCATAAATATGTGTGGGTTCACTTGCAGCTCCATTCAACTCAACAATAGAGAAGTTTTTTCCTTGTTCTAATTCATCCAAAGTAGTATACATAACATCTAATCTTCCGAAATAGAAACCCGGAATTTGCAAACACATTTCATTAATGGTATCGGTTAATTTTGGGGTTATCCAATGGCTTCCGTCAATAAATTTCGCGCCACGGGCATGATTCCCATAAGGCACTAAATTTAGTTTTTCACCTTTTGGGAGAACCTTCAATAATTTCTTGCCGTATTCTTGTTTCAATACTTTAAGTTGCAATTCGTAACGCGGATTTTTCCTGATTAACTGTTCAATAGTTGCAATTCCATCTCCCGAAATAATCAGAAATTCTTTGGAAACTATACCAGTTATTTCACCCTTTTTCTCGTGTGGATAACGCACATAAAAAATTCCAACTTCATTTTCGAAAGGAATTAAATCTTGTACTACATAATCAAAATTTGCCTTTTCTGCATATCTTTTTAAGTCGGCAACAGTATCTATTTTCTTGACTCCCGAACCACGCAAACCAATATCTGGTTTTGCTATCAATGGATATTTTATTCCCGAAAATTCGATTATTTTTAAAATTTCTTCCAGTGAAGTTCCTTCTATTATGAGTTCGGTTTTTGGATAATACCGTTGTGGAATTAAATCGTAGATAGCTTTTTTAGACTCCATCATAAATCCACCATTTTTTATGGTTGGATTAGAAGCGTTGAAGAAAAAAATCGATTTTGCTTTAAGCGAATAAAATGCCCAAAGAAAATAAATTGGAATATAAACAATCTGAAACGGCCAATATTCCCAATGCGTAATCTTATGAAAAAGTAATTTCAATTGAGAAAATTTTAAATAGTGATAAATGAGGTCCTATAATCTTTTTGTGTAATCAAATCGCAATGCAAGATAGCGACTTTATTTTTTTCGATTACAGATTGGGTAATACTCAAGGTTTTCATTTCGTCATTTCGATTGATAACCAATCCGTTTACTTGGTTTTTCTCTTCGGCATAGCGATGAAAATGAAGCATCTCGGCTTCTGAAATTTCTGGATTTGCATCCAAAAAAGTATAAAACCAATCGGAACGTTTTTCCCGAATTGCAACCGGATACAAGGTTGACGAAGACCAAATGTGATTTTTATGAATATCTAAAGAAGTCGCTTCTTTCTGATTACCATTCCATCGCAATTGAAACAGCTCCATATTTTGGAATAAAACCAATGTAAAAGGTTCTATATTTTCCAAATCAATTTCATTCCAAAAGTCCTTTGGTGACACCCTACTAATAATATCCAAAACAATCAAACCCCGACTTTTTCTATAAGGAAGTTCTACTTTGTGTTTTTCGTCAGCTCCATTCAATAAAACCAAAACTGCCCCATTTGCATCGACAACAAACCAAGTTCCTCCAGCTTTTGAATCTTTTGGAAAAATTAGATTTTTTCCGTTAATGGTATAATCTTTAGGTGGTATTGCACTTGGCCTGATTACTTTTTCATCTCGATTTGAGGTAATGATAATTGTATCATTGACATTGACAAAACTTACTGTGCACATTGATTCCTATATTCGATTGTAGAACGTGCGACACCAAAATTTTCATCAACAATGACATTTTCACATTGTAAAATAGCTACTTTTATCAGCGCCTGATGATGAATACAATGCTCCAAATTATAAAGCAACTCTCTATAATAGTTACTTTGAATTCGAATTTCCTCTCCATCAATAATCTGTTGCAACTCAATATTTTTATTCTGTTTTTCTAAATCGTTTTGAATAGTTAAAATATGCTGAATTGCAAAGTTTGCATCGTTCTGGATCAAAACATTACGCTCCCTCTTATCATAATTCACTATCCCTAAATCGTATTGATTTTCAAGACACTGAAACATTTCTATAATATGCCTCGTGTGTTCACCAATACTGGCATTGCTCAATTCAGCACATGAATTTGAGTATTCAGTTTCAGATAATTGATTGAGCAAATTAATCAATTCGTTTAGACTATTATTAATAGAAGGTATCAGCATATCAGAGTTTTAATTTTAACAAATTTGGTATTTTATCTTTATTTAAAAAAATTAAAGTAAGACAACTAAATAAGATTATGTTAGCCAACGCAAATAGCGTTCCACCATCATTTTCTATTTCAATTCCAAGAACAAATAGATGTGAAAAAATAGCACCAACCATTATTCCGCAACCTAATAATGCTCCAAACAATGTAGTTCTGGGTATTAAAATTAGAATTACAGTAATCAATTCTAAAATTCCAGTACCAATTCTTCCATAAGGTTCTACTCCCAAAGCAGTAAAAATATAAATACTTTCCTCGGCGGCAGTAAATTTAAAATATAACGTTTGTGACAAAATTACTGCCACTGTAATACGTAAAACCCAAGATAAAATAGTTGTTTTCATGATTCCAGTTTTATTTGATTATTTTTTTCCAATTACTCTCTGCTTTTGACTTTAAATCAGCTTGGTCTTTATTCCAACTTTTCAATGTATTATTGAAATAAGCATTATAAAATAAATATAATTTTTCGTCAACAATCTTAAAAGTTTGTGGGTTTATCTCCACTTTTTCGCCGGAATCCCCATCGCATAAGCACACCAGCCTCCAAATTGTGGTTCATATTTTAAAGGATTTTTCAAGAAATATTCTCTATTTACTGGTATCGAAAAATTATATGTAATCCCTTCATACGATGCCGTTAATTCTTTTTTCCCCTTCACAGCTTTACCTTGTTTAAAATAAGCGACTGGGTCGTAACCTTGTAAGGCAACTTTACGTTCTAAATTGAAATGAGTTAATCGACTATTTTCGTTTTGTGCAACTGTTGTTAATGAAATAATACTAACGAACATATAGAGAATTTGTTTTTTACGCCACAATTTAAAATTGCTTTTTTGGCATTCATGAATCTTCGATTTCATTGTATTTTAATTTAAAAAGAAACTTCGTTTATTTCTTAAACAAAGATATTTAGAATCAAAAAAGCCATTTGTCAGCTACTTTACAATAGATACGAAATAATTGAAACTACAGTTTTGAGATATCCGAAATAATGATTTCTTTTCGGTTATAAATCAGTGTTCCGTTAGTTTCCATTTCATTGAGTAATTGAGTCGCAGTCTGTCTTGAAGTACAAATAATCTGTGCAATATCGTTTTGTGTCAGATAATTTTCAATCACTACTTTATTCCCTATCCTTTTACCTGCTTTTTCAGCCCAATCTTTTAGAAACTGAAACAATCTGGTTTTGGCATCTTTAGAAATCAAATTAGAATAACTGTTCTTGATCCGTTTCATTTTTAAACCCACAAATTTGGTATAAGAAAGTGCCAAACTTGGATTTCGCAACAATAAATCTTCAAAGTCAGCCATTAGAAAACTACAAATAGCCACGTCATCAGAAAGTACTTTTGCATATTCATTCGTTTGATCATCGGTTTCTAAAGTCAGCTCTCCGAATAAATCCCCTTTTTGAATAATATCTTTTATAGTTTCATTTCCGTCTTCATCAACTGCTACGATTTTAATATTTCCTTTTTTCAGCAGAAAAATTCTTGGCACATCTGAAGAGAAAAAATAAATAATTTCGCCTTTCTGGGCTTTTTTAAAACCGGTAATAATGCACAATTGCTTGATTTGTCCAAAACTCAAAGTCCGAAACAATTTATAATCGCGCAAATACCAATATTTTAAATCTTCGTACATGAAAGTAAATCTTTCAGTAAATATATTAAAAAAACGATTTGAAAAACAAAACCCTTTCCAATCGAAATTGGAAAGGGTTTTAATAGCTATAAAATTTTATTTAAGAAACTAGTGTTCTTGAAATTACTATACGTTGAATTTCAGAAGTTCCCTCATATATTTGAGTAATTTTAGCATCACGCATCATGCGCTCCACATGATACTCGGCTACATAGCCATTTCCACCATGAATTTGAACTGCTTCAATAGTAGTATCCATCGCAGTTTGGGAAGCAAATAACTTGGCCATTGCTCCAGATTGAGAAATATCCATTCCTAAATCTTTTTCAGAAGCGGCTTTAAAACACAACATTCTGGCAGCCATAATTTGAGTTGCCATATCCGCTAATTTAAAAGCGATAGCTTGATGTTTGAAAATTTCTTTTCCAAAAGCTTTACGTTCTTGTGAATATTTTAAGGCCAATTCATAAGCACCAGTGGCAATTCCCAATGCTTGGGAAGCAATTCCTATTCTTCCGCCATTTAGTACACTCATCGCAAAATTGAATCCAAATCCATCTGCTCCGATTCGGTTTTCCTTTGGTACTCTAACATCATTAAACATTAAAGAATGGGTATCCGAACCACGAATTCCCATTTTTTTCTCTTTTGGACCGATATCAAAACCTGCCCAACCTTTTTCAACAATAAAAGCATTAATCCCTTTATGTCCTTTTTCAATATCGGTTTGAGCAATTACAATATATGTTGAAGCTGAAGATCCATTAGTAATCCAGTTTTTGGTTCCATTCAATAAGTAATAATCTCCCTTATCGATTGCAGTCGTTTTTTGCGAAGTTGCATCAGAACCCGCTTCAGGTTCAGACAAACAAAAAGCACCTATTACTTCTCCTTTGGCAAGAGGAACTAAATATTTCATTTTTTGTTCTTCATTACAATACTTTTCTAAACCTGCACAAACTAAAGAGTTATTTACAGACATTACAACTGCAGAAGATGCATCTATTTTTGCAATTTCAGTTATCGCCAAAACATAAGAAATGCTATCCAATCCGGAACCACCATATTTAGGATCCACCATCATTCCTAAAAAACCAAGCTCAGCCATTTTTTTCACCTGCTCCGTTGGAAATTTAGAAAATTCATCTCTTTCTATGACACCTGGCAATAATTCGTTTTGAGCAAAATCTTTAGCTGCTTGCTGAATCATTAACTGCTCTTCGGTTAGATTAAAATCCATAACTATATATCGTTTATTTTATTAAAATTTCAACTCTACAAATAAAAGTAAAATTACTCAATTACAATCCTTAAATTTACAGCTTAAGAAAGTTTTTTATATTTTTTACTTTTTGTTTTAAAATTGATGATTATTTTGAGTTGCACACATTAAATTACTTTTTATTTAAAAAAAGCATCCAAAGATACTTTTTTATTATGAAATTATCAATTTTGATTTATAAATTTATTCAATGAAAGAAGATTACTATAACGTTATCGGAGTAATGTCAGGAACTTCGCTTGATGGAGTCGATTTAGCACATATTCAATTTAGTGTAAAGAACAATAAATGGACTTTCGAAATTCTTGAAAGTGAAACTATAGCCTATAGTTCAAGTTGGATAAAAAGCCTAAAATCTGCGGTAGATTATTCTAAAGAACAACTCGAAAAATTAAATCAGAACTATACGCAACTTCTCGCTTCCATTATTACAGATTTTATCGAAAAACATAAAATCGAAAACCTGGATGCCGTTTGTTCCCATGGACATACTATTTTGCATCAACCACAAAATGGTTTTACACTCCAAATTGGTAATTTACCCGAAATGGCCTCTTTAATTCCCCAAACGGTAGTTTGCGACTTTAGAGTACAGGATGTTCAACTTGGTGGTCAAGGTGCTCCTTTGGTTCCTATTGGCGACCGAATTTTATTTCCTCAATATGATTATTGCATGAATTTAGGCGGTTTTTCGAATGTATCTTTTGAACAAAACAAGCAACGAATTGCATTTGATATTTCACCAGTTAACACCGTTTTGAATTTTTATGCTAATCAATTGGGATTAGATTATGATGATAAAGGTAACATTTCAAGAACTGGAAAAATCGATACTAATTTACTAAATGAGTTAAATGCTTTAGATTTTTATCAAAAGAAATACCCGAAATCATTAGGTTTTGAGTTTGTAAAAGAAATCGTTTTACCTTTAATCGAAAGTTTCGAAATTGCTATTGAAGACAAATTATGCACTTTCACTGAACATGTAGCACAGCAAATCGCTTTGGCTTTGCCAAATAAAAAAGGAAGTCTTTTCATAACTGGTGGCGGCGCTTACAATAATTTTCTTATCGAACGTATTCAGTACTATTTACCGGAAATGAAAATCATAATTCCTTCAACTAAAATTCTGGAATTCAAAGAAGCGTTGATTTTTGCGTTGCTTGGTGTATTAAAATTGCGAGGAGAAATCAATGTTTTGAGCAGTGTTACGGGTTCTGAAATGGATCATAGCTCTGGAAATATTTATTACTCAAAATAATATTAAAAATACATAATTCGCATTATTCTATTTTTTATATTTGTCAAAATTAAACATATCGCAACAAATGAAAGATTTATTAAAGAAATTCGAAAATAAAGAACCTGAGATAGTTTTCCATTGGAAAGATGCCGAAACAGAAGCCGAAGGTTGGACTGTAATTAATTCTCTTCGTGGTGGTGCTGCTGGCGGTGGAACTCGTATGAGAAAAGGGTTAGATATGAATGAAGTTTTATCTTTGGCAAAAACAATGGAAGTGAAATTTTCAGTTTCAGGACCTGCTATCGGCGGTGCTAAATCCGGAATTAATTTTGACCCAAATGATCCAAGAAAAAAAGGTGTTTTGCAACGTTGGTACAAAGCAGTTTCTCCTTTATTGAAAAGTTATTACGGAACTGGTGGTGATTTGAATGTGGATGAAATTCATGAAGTGATTCCAATGACTGAAGAATGTGGAGTTTGGCATCCGCAAGAAGGTGTTTTTAATGGGCATTTCAAACCTACCGAAGCTGATAAAATCAATAGAATCGGTCAATTGCGTCAAGGTGTGGTTAAAGTGATTGAAAATCCGAAATTCTCTCCAGACGTTTCTCGAAAATATACAATTGCAGATATGATTACTGGTTTTGGCGTTGCTGAAGCAGTTCGTAGTTATTATACTATTTATGGTGGAGATGTAAAAGGCAAGAAAGCTATTGTCCAAGGTTTTGGGAATGTAGGTTCAGCTGCAGCATTTTATCTGGCTGAAATGGGAGCAAAAATCATCGGTATTATTGACAGAGATGGCGGATTGATAAATGAAGAAGGTTTTACTTTCGAAGAAATAAAAGCATTATTCCTTGCTAAAGACGGAAACAAACTGGTTGCCGAAAACATGATTCCTTTCGAAGAAATCAATCAAAAAATCTGGACAATCGGTGCTGAAATATTCACTCCTTGCGCAGCTTCCAGATTAGTGACTCAGTCTCAAATTGACAGCTTGATTGCTAATGGTCTCGAAGTAATTTCGTGTGGTGCCAATGTTCCTTTTGCCGACTCCGCCATATTTTTTGGTCCAATTATGGAAGATGTGGATCATAAAGTGAGTTTAATTCCAGATTTTATTTCTAATTGTGGAATGGCTCGCGTTTTTGCTTATTTCATGGAAAAGAAAGTACAAATGACGGATGAAGCTATCTTTCAGGATACATCGGAAACCATTAAAAAGGCAATTGAAAAAGCACACAATCTGAATCCAAGCAAAACAAATATTAGTGCTACTGCTTTTGAAATTGCATTGAAACAGCTTACTTAAAAAAATAGTATTCTTACCATTTATCGGAACTGGGATTAAGCAGATTTTATTAAATCTATTTAATCCCTTTTCTTATTTTCAATTTTAAATAAAAGCAATCTTAATTAACCCGTTGGGTGCAATTATTCAGAACGTCAGTTCGTCCCGACGCTTCGGGATTTTGTGGAGTAAAACGGAACAAAAAATGTATCGAGAACCGTTTTTAATACTAATTTTCTAGTTCTCGATATAATTTTCTTCCCGAGGCTTCGGGAGAAAATCACTCGAACTGACGAAAATTATCATCAAAAACTAATTACACCCAGCGGGTTTATTTATATTCTCTCCCTAGCTTTTTACTCTTGACAATTTTTAGTACTTTTCAACGTTTTTTAGTAATACACTTTTTTAAATTTAAAATACAAATGAGTTCCACCATTTCATCAGACCAAAAGAAATCTTTAGCCATATCCATTCTTTTGTATGCGACAATGTTGTTAATTTTATTTTTCATCCGATTTTGGCCTCCATCAAACATGGCTGAACTTGCCGGCGGAGGAGGTGGCGGAGGTGTTACCGTGAATTTCGGAGACAGCGATTTAGGTTCCGGGGCAAATTATAAAAGTGAAGTTCTGGAAGTAAAAAACCAAACTAAACAAACGCCAACAAAAACGACTCCAGACGAAGCTATTTTATCTCAGGAAAACAGCAATGAAGAAAGCGTTGTCATTCCGCAAAAAGAAAAAACTAAAAAACCTATTACTGTTGTAAAAGAGGAACCAAAACCAGTGGTTGTAAAACCTAAAGTTTCCAATAATACAAATGATGCGTTATCCAGTATTCTAAAAGGTTCTAATAAAGGCGGTGATGGTGATGACAAAGCAACCGGAAATAAAGGAAAATCAAACGGAAGTTTAAGCTCTAATGGCTACTATGGAACTGGAGGTTCCGGTGGCGGAACAGGCGGCGGAAATGGCACTGGAACCGGAATAGGAACTGGAAGTGGATACGGCTCTGGCAGCGGTGGAGGAACCGGAAGCGGATCTGGCGGTGGAGTTGGATATTCCTTAGGAAACAGGAAAGCAATTTCTAAACCCGCACCAAAATACACTTGTAATGAGCAAGGAAAAGTTGTGGTAGAAGTATCCGTAGATAGAAATGGAAGAACAATAAATGCCGTTGCCGGTATAAAAGGGACAACTAATACAGCAAAATGTTTATTAGACCAAGCCAGAATCGCAGCGATGAATACTAAATGGGATGCCAGTGGCGATGCTCCAGAAAAACAAGTGGGCAAGATTGTTTATAATTTCAATTTGAATTAAAGCTATAACACGAATTGACAGGAATGAAACACCCCTTAAACTTGTCATTCCGACGAAGGAGGAATCACATTTGTTGCTCTCGCTATGTGATTTCTCCTTCGTCGGAATGACAAAAAATTTCTTATCGATTTAGTGGTTTAGGAATTTGCGTGAGGGATATGAGCAAGTACCAAAGTACTGCGGTTAGCCCGACCGCAATAGAAAAAGGGGCTAATCAACACAAAACTGATTAGCCCCTTTTTCTATTGTGGTCACGCCCAAAAATGCGATTGCTTCGTAAAAACTCGCAATGACACTTACTTTGGACTCGTGGCAATCACAAACTTCAGATTATTCTTTACCCCAATTTGCAATACGTCAACTAAGTCTTGTACTTGTAAATTGAATGGGATTCTCACAATAACCGTCTGGTCTTTCTCTGTGTTCATTTTAGACATTAAAGTTGTTTCCAATTCTTCAAATGAAACAGCTTGCTTATCAATATAGAATTTCTTGTCCTCGGTAACGGACAAACTTATGTATTGCTTGTTTGTTTTTTCATTGGACTTAGCTTTTGGCAAAGTCATTTTTATAACATTGGGATTAGCCAAAGTGGATATAATTAGAAAAAACAACAACAAGAAAAACATAATGTCACTTAATGAGGAAGTCGCTACCTCGGCATGAAATCTTCTTTTTCGTTTTATAGACATATATTAAGATCTTTGAATAATATTCACAAACTCCAGTATCTGTTTTTGAATTTTTAAAGCAAAATTATCAATCTTACCGTTTAATAAATGATATCCACTATAAGCAATAATACCAACTATTAATCCAGCTCCACTACTGATCATTTTCTCGTATAATCCTCCGGAAATATTACCAATACTGATATTTTCAGTAACTGAGATACTATAAAATATTTTAATTACACCTGAAATAGTTCCAATAAACCCTAACGTAGGTGCAATTCCGGCAATAAGTCCCAAATGGCCTAAATGCTTTTCCATTTCTCCTATTTCGATATCTGCAGCGCGATCCATATTGGATTCAATCTCAATAATTGGTCTCCCAATAACAAGAATACCTTCTTTTACAATATTTCCTGAAGCTGTATTATTTCTTTCCGCAATAGATCGAGCCAAATCGAGATTCCCTGAATTTAGATTATCACGTACATCTCTCATCAAAAGATTATCGATTTTTGATGCTTTACTGATATACAAGTAGCGCTCTATAATCAAATAAAAAGTGTAAAATAATAGAATTCCAATTGGGATTAGCCACACACCACCTTTTAAAAGAAATCCTAAAGTAGATATTTCAGTGTTTGGGGCAATTTTTTCGATAACTACGTTTGATGCAGCGTTGGTAATGGTGTCGGCCTGTAATTGTATAAAACTAAACATATAATATTATTGTATTTTAATCATTAATTCTAAAAATTATTTCAATTTTGCAATAAAGATACTTTTCGATGTACTATTAAACTAAAAAAATCGAAAAATATTTTAAACAACTCTATTTTATTACAAAAATGAACTATCAGGAAACTATAAATTGGATGTTTAACCAACTCCCGATGTACCAACTTCAGGGCGCTTCCGCCTACAAAAAAGATTTAACCAATACCCATTTGCTTATCGATCATCTTGATAATCCCCAGGATAAAATAAAATGCATTCATGTAGCAGGAACAAACGGAAAAGGCTCCACTTCTCACATGCTGGCTTCCATACTTCAGGAAGCGGGTTATAAAGTTGGACTATACACTTCTCCACATTTAAAAGATTTTCGGGAACGCATCAAAATTAATGGAATTGAAATTTCTGAAGAATTTGTTACTGATTTCATCAATACACATAAAACTTTTTTCGAGGCAAATGACATGAGTTTTTTCGAAATGACCGTTGGATTGGCTTTTGATTATTTTGCAAAAGAAAAAGTGGACATAGCCATTATTGAAGTTGGAATGGGCGGACGACTAGACGCTACTAATGTTATTACACCGCTCGTTTCCGTAATTACGAATATTGGATTGGATCATATCCAATTTCTAGGAAACACACTGGAATCCGTCGCTTTTGAAAAAGCTGGAATCATAAAGTCTAACGTTCCCGTAGTAATTGGAGAATATACCCCTGAAACGCAGCCCGTTTTTTTGGCTAAAGCCAAAGAATGCAACTCCGAAATCTATTTTGCTTCTGATTTAATTTCAGAAACATATCCTTCCGATTTAATTGGCGATTATCAGTTGCATAATAAGAAAACCGTTTTGCAAACCATTGCAGTATTAAATGCCCAGAAAGAATTTAAAATCACTCCTAAAAATAGTAAATCCGGTTTATTACAGGTTGTTAAAAACACCGGACTTCAAGGAAGGTGGCAACAATTAAGTGAATCCCCAAAAGTCATTTGCGACACAGCACATAACAAAAACGGCCTAGAAATTGTTTTGAATCAAATACAAAAAGAAACTTTCGAAAAATTACATATTGTACTAGGAGTTGTGAATGACAAAGATCTAGATGAAGTTTTACCTTTATTTCCAAAGAATGCAATTTATTATTTCTGTAAACCGAACATCCCGCGTGGTTTAGACTCCTCAATTTTACAAGAAAAAGCAAAAAAATACAATCTCAAAGGAGACATATATCACTCTGTAGCAGAATCTTATCACGCCGCTAAGAATAATGCTACAAAAAATGATTTTATTTTTATTGGCGGTAGCACCTTCGTAGTAGCCGAATTACCTTTAAATGAAGGGATTTAAATTTTGCCAACAATTATTGTCTAAAATAAATTACTTATTTCAATAACTACTTGATTCATAATTTGTTAAATTTATGTGACTATTATTTTTATTAATCACTTAATTCTTAAACTATTATAAAAAAGAAAGACAATTTAGCATTAAGAATGTTTTGAGGTCGGTATCTAACCACATATTATTTCTCTATGGCAAATATTATCTGCCTTTACCATCCTTTTGATTAAATTG